>NC_016631.1:5518788-6237577 GCF_000178955.2 Granulicella mallensis MP5ACTX8
GAAGAGCCATCCGTGGCCCAGCATGAAGCCGGCAAGCGTCAGCACGACGAAGAGCAGAATAAGCACACCGCCGGCGATCAGCAGGTTGCGGTTCAGGTTTTCGCGGCGGGCATTGTAGGCAGGGGCGTCCAGCAGGCTCATGATTCGGTTTCCTCTTCTGGAATATTAGACACCGGAGTGGCGTAATTCGGCATGGGCGGAGAAAGCATCGCGAAAGTGTTCGAACGCCGCCCCCTCGGGCAGCAGGTAGACCGAGAGCACATCGAAGCGGATCGGGATGCGATCACGATGGGGTTCGGGGATCTGGCGAAGGTACGCCGCGGCCATGCGGCGGAGGACGCGCTGCTTGTAGAGGTCGACCTGGCTCTCGGCGGTGGCGAGGTCCCGGGCCGTGCGGGTCTTGATCTCGAAGATCACGAGCGTGTCTCCGTCCCAGGCAACGAGGTCGAGGTCTCCCTTGATGCGGTCGGCCTTCCAGCGGCGCGCGACGATCGTATATCCCAGCGAGCGGAGGTGGAAGCAGGCTGCATCTTCGCCTTGTTCTCCGGTAAGAAGATGCTGAGGCCTGGGACTGCCGTTGGAGTTGCGCGCAGCCAGACGCTGCAGCGCAAGGTAGGCACGGCGTTCCAGGCCGAGCGTGAACGTGGCAAGGCTCATGCGGAGAGAATAACGCGAGAATGGGGCGTTTGTGACGGGACTCTTCGCAAAAAGGCCCAAAATATCGCACGAATCGCCGGATAGAGCCCAATATAATCCCGCGCGGGCGAGTCTTGCACAGGTTCAGCGATATACTTGGATGTGCACACCAAGCACAACCCAAACCACCATTTGAATGAGGTCGCGGCTATGTCAGCAAAGTACATCTTTGTGACGGGCGGTGTTGTGTCATCGCTGGGTAAGGGGCTCGCAGCAGCCTCGATCGGTTGTTTACTCGAAGCGCGTGGACTACGCATCAATCTGATGAAATTTGACCCGTATCTGAACGTCGATCCGGGCACCATGTCACCGTTCCAGCACGGCGAGGTCTTCGTCACCGACGATGGCGCGGAGACCGATCTGGATCTCGGCCACTACGAACGGTTCACGCACGCGAAGCTGTCGCGCGATAACAACCTGACGACGGGCCGCATCTACGAGCAGATCATCACCAAGGAACGTCGTGGCGACTACCTCGGCAAGACGGTGCAGGTGATTCCGCACGTGACGAATGAGATTAAGAACGCGGCCAAGAAGATCGGCGCGGACTGCGATGTCGCCATTGTCGAGATCGGCGGAACGGTGGGCGATATCGAGTCGCTTCCCTTCCTCGAGGCCATTCGCCAGATGCGGCAGGAGCTGGGCCGGGACAATACCTGCTTCGTGCACGTCACGCTGATTCCGTGGATCGCCGCCGCGCAGGAGCTGAAGACCAAGCCGACGCAGCACTCCGTGAAGGAGATGCTCAGCATCGGCATCCAGCCGGACATCCTGCTCTGCCGCGCCGACCGCGCAGTGCCGCAGGAGATGCGGTCGAAGATCGCGGCCTTCTGCAACGTCGAAGAAGCTGCCGTTGTCGTCGCGCGGGATGTGCCTTCGATCTATGAGGTTCCTCTGAACCTTGCGGCCGAAAACGTCGACACGCTGGCGATGAAGTATCTGCGGCTGGAGACGAAGACTCCGGATATGTCGCAGTGGGTCGATATCGTGCACCGGGCCTATAACCCGAAGGACGAGGTGTCGATCGGCATCGTCGGAAAGTATGTCGAGTATGAAGACAGCTATAAGTCGCTGAAGGAAGCGCTGGTACACGGAGCGCTGGCCGAAAACCTGAAGCTGAAGGTGACGTGGCTGGAGGCCGAGGGCCTCGAAGTGGAGAACTACTCTTCTCAGCTTGAGGGCCTGGACGGCATCCTTGTCCCGGGTGGCTTCGGCAAGCGCGGCATCGAAGGCATGCTGAACGCGATTCGCTATGCGCGCGAGAACAAGGTGCCCTACTTTGGTATCTGCCTCGGCATGCAGACGGCGTGTATTGAGTATGCGCGCAACGTGTGCGGTCTGACGGACGCCAACTCGGGTGAGTTCGACCCGGCCACTCCGCATCGCATCATCTATAAGCTGCGCGAGCTGATCGGCGTGGAGGAGATGGGCGGGACGATGCGTCTGGGCGCGTGGACCTGCGTGATGGAGCCGGACTCGCTCGCCGCCAAGGCTTACGGAACGACAGAGATCTCAGAGCGGCATCGGCATCGCTACGAGTTCAACCGCGAGTACGAACCGGCCCTAACGGCTGCGGGCCTGCGGCTGACGGGAACGACTCCCGATGCGACTTATGTCGAGATCGTGGAAATTCCGGACCATCCGTTCTTCCTCGGCTGCCAGTTCCATCCGGAGTTCAAGTCGAAGCCGCTGGAGCCGCATCCGCTGTTTCATTCGTTTGTGAAGGCGAGCTATGCGAATCGGGGATTGTTGAAGGCGCAGAGTTTGGTGGAAGCTGAGGTTAAGGCGTAGCAGGATAAAAGCCCCGAAGGGGCGATTCATACCAGCCCAGGGCGTAGCCCAAGACGCGTAACCAGAAGCGGCGTGAGAGCAGATCTCACGCCGCTTCTGGTTATTGGGGAAAGAGAATGACTGGACGTGGAGAGACGCTTTTGCTTTTCTGGTTGTCATTCCGAGCGTAGCGAGCGAACCTGCTGTCTCCCGTTCTTCGTTCGTATCACCCAGAAGCGCACGAGCTAAAACGGGCAGTTTTGAACGGACGCATAACATTTGCGGTGATACTGGCGAAAAGCGGGAGACAGCAGGTTCGCTCGCTACGCTCGGAATGACAACCAGAAAAGCAAGTGCAAAGACGAAACAAGGGCACGCAGAGGACTGAAAGATCAACCATCGTGGCGCAACCGATGAGTCGGGCCTTCAGCCCTCTGCTTTACTTACCCAATTACCCAGGGCTACGCCCTGGGCTGGTATAGAACGCCCCTTTGGGGCTTTGCACTCGGTCTAACTCAGCGTCGCACTTCCAAGCCTTGCGACCTGGGTGAGGATAATGTCGTCCCTGTCGGCTTGGAGCTTTACAACCAATAATCGATCAAACCAACACCTGTTTTATTAGCGAATAATCGACGCGTCTATATAGAAAGAGACGTGGGCTTCTCTAAAAGGGATGACATCGGCGCCTCAAGAATAATTCTCTCCGCTACCGCGTCTTCTGCCGCGCATTTCCGTCTCTATCGATAAGGGTTACCCAAAGGCTGGAGGGACGGACGATGCGGCAAGGATTAGCCGGGGCGGCAGTGTTGACGATATTGGCAAGCGCGATGCTCTTCCCTGCCTTTTCGGCGCGGGCGCAGGAGCCGGCGGAGCAAGGCTCGCAAAGAGGGCAGTTTGCCGGTATGCAGCGCGTCAGTGGTGAGATCACGGCGGTTTCAGGCACGAACGTGACCGTCAAGACCACCGAGGGGGAGACCGTCCAGATCACGACCACTCCCAATACGCGGGTGATGAAGGGCCGCGGCGTCACCGTCAAAATCACCGACCTGAAGGCGGGCGATGGCGTGCTGGCGATGGGCAATCTCGATGCGCCGAACAAGACCTTGCACGCGGCGATGGTGATGGCCACCGATGCCGCGCAGCTGAAGACCATGAAAGAGAACCTCGGCAAGACCTACATCCTGGGCAAGGTGACGGCCATCGATGCGGACAACGCGAAGATGACGGTGCAACGGCTGGATGGCGTCTCGCAGACGATTGGCTTCGATGAGACGACCTCTTTCAAACGCGGTCGCATCGGGCGCGGCATGGGCATGGGAGATGCCGGTACTGGCAACGCAGCGGCCAACGCCCCCGCAGCTACAGGTGAGAGCATCACCCTGGCCGATATAAAAGTTGGCGACACGGTGAGCGGAACCGGGTCTGTAAAGAGTGGCGTCTTCGTACCGGCTCAACTGACAGTGGGCGCACCCGGACAGGGACGGCGTCGCGAAGGCCAGCCCCAGAGCACACCTGCAGAGACACCAGGGCCAGGAGCCAAATAGCGCAGACCAGCTAACCTGCGCGAATCATCATCCACACAGGATGGGGCCAGTTCGATTGTGATCCGCCGAAGAGTTCGGCGACAGAGGGAGTGTACGTGGCTGTTTGGATAACGAAACGACGGGCGGCGATGGGACTCGCAGCGCTGACTCTGGTTGTAACCGCCGAGGCGCAGAACCCGGCTTCGCCGGATGCAAACAGCACTACTCCTCAGACCTCCTCTACACCTGCTCCCGCACAGAACACTGCCAGCGCGCCTTCCGCCCAGGGTGGCACAATTCACGGCACCGTCGTAGCCGGAACAGCGGGCAAGGCGGGCGGGGTTCCCCTGCCGGGAGTCGCCATCACAGCGACCAATACCTTGACGGGCAAGAAGTACACGACCTCGACGGACATCGACGGGGCCTATGCGATGAAGATTCCTCGCAACGGACGTTATGTAGTGCGCGCAGAGCTGGCTGGATTTGCCACGACAACCCAGGAGACGGTCTTGACCGGCGTAGAGGCGGAGGCAGCGGAAAAAGCCATCACCATCGTGGCAAAGCCGACCGACTTCGGTATGCAGTTGGCCAGCCGCGCCGAGGCTGCCGCAGCCAAGCAGGAGGCGGCCACAACGTCCTTGCAGGGAACAGGCGCAAGAGGAGCGAACCTGGCGCGTGGCGTACAAAGCCTGAGCCTGAGCGCAGGAGAACAGGACACCGTCGATGCCAGCGCGACGACCGGCAATGCAGGAGGCGGTGCGGGTGAAGCTCCCCCTTCCCTTGGGGGGCTTGGGGATAGCGGCGGGGCTGATTCCATTGCGGTGAGCGGCCAGCAGGGCCAGACGAATCCGCTGGCGAACTACAGCGAAGATGAGATTCGGCAACGCGTACAGGATGCCGTCGATCAAGCCAAAGCCAATGGACAACTTCCTTCCGGTTCCGATCCGACCAATGTCATCGTAGGCATGTTCGGCGGCATGATGGGTGGCGGAGCAGGTGGTGGCGGTGGCCGAGGGAGTGGAGGCGGCGGTGGTCGCGGCGGACGTGGCGGAGGCGGTGGTGGCGGCGGTGGATTTGGAAGCGGAGGATTCCGCAACTTCAATCCCGCACAGCCTCATGGCAGCATCTTCTACCAGGGCAGCAACTCGTCGCTGAACTCGGCACCGTGGTCTCCCTCGCTGCAACCCCTGACCAATCCTTCCGCGTATTCCAATCGGTTTGGCCTGAGTATCGCCGGGTCTCCCTATATTCCAGGGCTGACGAAGCCAAGCACCAAACAGTTTGTCTTCATCAATCTGACTGGGCAGAAGAACCTGAATGCGTTTCTCGCCACAGGCCGGGTACCGACAGCGCTGGAGCGTGAGGGAGACTTTTCGCAGTCGACGCTGGGCTCGGGCAACAATGCCACCCCAGTAGAGCTCTTTGATCCAACGACCGGAAACCCCATATCGGGAAACAACCTGGCCAATACTAGTCTTCCCATCTCTCCCGTGGCCCAGCAGTTGTTGAACTACTATCCTGCGCCGAACATTCCGGAAAACTCCCAGGCCTACAACTACCAGACGATCTCGAATGCAGGCAGCAACAACGTCGCGATCAACACGCGTTACATTCGGACGATTGGC
Organism: Granulicella mallensis MP5ACTX8; assembly: GCF_000178955.2. Taxonomy (NCBI): domain Bacteria; kingdom Pseudomonadati; phylum Acidobacteriota; class Terriglobia; order Terriglobales; family Acidobacteriaceae; genus Granulicella; species Granulicella mallensis. The sequence goes on from NC_016631.1 coordinate 5,524,403, forward strand.
AACGCCCCAAGCTTTGGACGAGGCAGCGGTGGTGGTGGAAGGCGCGGCGGCAACACGAATGCCCCGCCCGCCCTGCGGCAGAACGTCAATATCGGCTACAACTACTCGCACTCCGCGCAGGATAACCGGAACATCTTCCTGGCGCTGGGCGGCGCGAGTGAGACCGACGGCAATGGGCTGAATGCGGGCTACACGATCGGCTATGGAAGGCTCTCCAACAATGCCAGCCTGAACTGGAACCGGCTGGACTCGAAGACACGCAACTACTTCACGGACACGGCGAACAATCCGTCGGCGACCGTAGGCCTGAACGTTCCGAACCAGGCCGGAGGCTTTGCCGATCCGCGTTTCTATAACGGCCTGCCAAGCTTCAGCATCAGCAATTTCCAGACGCTCTCAAACCAGACGCCCAGCCAGACCATCAACCAGACCATCAGCTTCTCGGACTTTGTGGCCTGGCGGCATAAGAAGCACAACATGCGCTATGGGTTCGACATTCGCCGAGTTCACGCGGATTCTATTGGCGGCAATAATCCCCTGGGCTCGTACACCTTTACCGGCTTTGCGACGGCAAGCCCCGCGGATCAACGCGCCGGAACCGCGGGACAGGCGAACGCCAGCGGCGATGGCTTCGCCGACTTCCTGCTTGGCCTGCCCGGAAGCACCAGCCTGCAGGCCGGGCTGTACAAGATCTATCTGCGCGAGAACGCATATGACGGCTATGCCCAGGATGACTACCGCGTATCGGCCGATGTAACAATCAACGCCGGCCTGCGCTACGAGTACTTCGCGCCCTACACCGAGAAGAACAACCGGCTTGTGAACCTGGATCACGACGCAACCTTCTCCGCGGCTTCGATTCACCCTGTACAGCCGGGGGCTCCGGGATTTCCCACCAGCCTCGTCAATCCTGACCGCACGATGTTCTCTCCGCGCTTCGGCATCGCCTGGAAGCCTAAGTTCGTCAAGGAGACCGTGGTGCGCGGCGGCTACGGCATCAACTACAACACCGGGCAGTTTGCGACCTTCGCGAGATCGCTCTCTCACCAGGTCCCCTTTGCAAACACGCAGACCAACGATGTGCCGACGCCCACCGAAACCAATCCGAATCCAACGCCTACAGGCTGCACCACGCTTACACCTTCAACGCCCAACCCAACCCTTACCCTGGCGAACGGATTCGGCTGCTCGACGTCGGAGACGATCCAGAACAACTGGGCCGTGGACAAGAACTACCGGCTGGGCATGGTGCAGGTCTACAACCTGAATATTCAGCGGACCTTCCCGCTGGGCATCGTGTTCAACATCGGCTACAACGGCTCCAAGGGAAGCAAGCTGGACGTAGTGGGCTCGCCAAATGGAACGCCTTCCGGCACTACCACGCCGGGGATTGCGCCGTTCGACTTTGAACAGGCCGCGGCGGAGTCGCGCTCCAGCCAACTGGTCGTCAGCGCGCAGAAGCGGCAGCAGAAGGGCATTGCGCTGGGCTTTACCTATACGTATTCGCACACCATCGACAACGCCTCGGGCGTCGGCGGAGCTGTTGGCACTCCGATCCAGAACTTCTATCGCCTCGACCTCGAAGAGGGCAACTCGAGTTTCGATCAGCGGCACAACCTGACGGGCAACTGGGTGCTTGAGCTTCCATTCGGACCGAACCGTGCGTTCTTCAACAAGGGCGGCATGTCCTCCAAGCTGCTGGATGGCTTCTCGCTGAGCGGTACATTCACCTTCGCGACCGGAACCTATTACACACCGACATACTCCGGCAACCAGGCGGAAGCCGCGTCGGGCAATACCTTCATACAGCGCCCGGACCGCAACTTCAATCAACCGTTGAAGGGCCCTGGAGCAGTCCAGGAGTTCTTCAACAAAGCCGCATTCACAGCACCTGCCTCAGGCCAGTACGGAACCGCCTCCCAAGGTTCGATCGAAGGCCCTGGAACGGTGTCGGTCAACGCCTCTCTATCACGCACCGTGCAGCTCGGCGGCACCAACTCATTCGAGGCCCGCGTGACGGCAAGCAATGTGTTCAACACCGTGCAGTACAACGGCATCAACACGACGGAGAACAGCGCGAACTTTGGCGAGGTCACCAGCGCCGCGACCATGCGCTCATTGCTGGTGCAGGCGAGATATCGGTTCTAGTTTTTGCTCTCGTGTTTCAGGGTGGCGGCTAATAATGAGTTTTAGTCAGCTACGAGCGATGAGGGATTTAGCGATGAGGTTTTTGAGTTGGTCAGGAGTTTAGTATGCGGCGTCTTGTAGCGGCTTTGACGGTGGTAGGACTTGGGTTGGGAAACCCGATGGGCATTGCTGCGCAGAATGCTCCGCAGCAAAACTCCCAGGGTCAGTACACGATGACGGTGAACGCCAATATCGTACTGACCAACGTGGTGGTCCGCGACAAGAAGACCGGCGAACTGGTGAAGGGGCTGAAGGCCAGCGACTTCCATATCGTCGAAGACAAGAAGGCACAGACCATCGCCAGCTTCGACTACCAGAACGTCGATCAGGCCGCGGTGCTCGCGGAGAAGACGACAGCTACGGGCAAAGCCTCGATCGCCGACCTGCTGGAAAACAACTTTGCGGCCAGCCCCAAGCAGTTGCACGACCATCGCCTGATCGTAATGTTCTTCGACCTGAGCTCCATGCAGGATGAAGATATCGACCGCGCGGTGGATGCGGCGAACGACTATGTGAACAAGAAGATGGAGCCTGCGGATCTTGTCGCGCTGGTCAGCATGTCGACCGGCCTGACCATGGACCAGGATTTCACCAACGACAAAGCCGCCCTGCTGAAGGGACTCGCCAAGTACAACGGCAGCGACGAGACGGGCTTTGCCAATGGCGGCACAGGATCGACCGACGGCACCAGCGACGACACCACGGCCTTCGCCGCGGACGACACGGAGTACAACAGCCTGAACACGGATCGCGAGCTGCTGGCCATTCGCGCCATCTCCAAGAGCCTGGAGCGCGTCGATCAACGCAAGTCCATGCTGTATTTCTCGGGCGGACTGACACGCAACGGCATCGAGAATCAGGCCAGCCTGCGTGCCGCCACCAACGAAGCCGCCAAGGCGAATCTTGCGATCTACAGCGTCGACACGCGCGGCCTGCAGGCACTGCCGCCGGTCGGCGATGCCAGCAAGGGCAGTCTTCGCGGCAACTCGGCTTATAGCGGCGCAGCCGTGACGGCACAGTTCAGCGCCAACTACGGCTCCCAGGAGACGCTGTCTACCCTGAGCGCGGATACGGGCGGCAAGGCCTTCTTCGACTCGAACGATTTTGGTCCGGCGTTTCAGCAGGTGCAGCACGACACCGAGGCTTACTACATCCTGGGCTTCCACTCTACCAACCAGGCGCACGATGGAACGTTCCGCCATCTCACCATCACGGTCAACCGCAAAGACGTGAAGATCGATTTCCGTCCGGGGTACTTCGCTCCAGCCGACTTCCAGCACCAGAAGACCGAGGACCGCGAACTCGCACTGACCGAACAGATGCGCAGCGACCTTCCGGCGACCGATGTTGCGGTCTATCTCCAGGCGCTCTACTTCCGGCAGAGCGAGAATCTTTTCTACGTCCCCGTCAGCCTGCTCGTTCCGGGCTCGCAGATTCCGTTTGAGAAGAATGGCGAGCGCGATAAGGCGAGCCTCGACATTCTCGGCCAGGTACGGAATGGCCAGGGCATTGCCGTGGGCAATGTGCGCGACACGGTCAAGCTGGCGCTCGATCAGTCGCAACAGGTACAGCGGAAGAACATTCAGTACTCGACCGGCTTCTCGCTCGCTCCGGGCAAGTATCACCTGAAGTTCGTGGTGCGCGAAAACCAGACCGGCAATCTGGGCAGCTTTGAGACGGACATCAACGTACCCGACCTGAAGAAGGTTCCGCTGAAGCTGAGTTCGGTGGTGCTGGCCAGCCAGCGCACTCCCAACACGGTCAAGAACTCGAAGAACCTGCTGGTGCGCGATGGCCTGGAGTGGGTGCCGAATGTAGCCCATGTCTTCCGGCAGGACCAGCACCTGTACTTCCTCTACGAGGTCTACGATCCTTCGAGGCAGAAGGGCGCAGCAGAGCCTGCGGCCTCTCCTGGGCTGGGGCGCCGCGAGGGAGGCCCGGTGCATGTACTGACCAGCATCGAGTTCCTGAGCGGCGGCACCAAGGTCTACGAGACGCCCCTGGTAACGGCGAATATCGTCAATACTCCGGACCGTGGAGCCGTGGCGTTCCAGTTCGACGTTCCACTCGCGCAGTTGAAGGCCGGAACGTACATCTGCCAAGTAAACGTGATCGACGACGCGGACGGTAGCTTCAGCTTCCCACGTATAGCGCTGCGGGTTACGCCCGCGGCGGTAACGGCAACTCCAGTAGACGCGCCTAAGACGCCTGCTCAGTAGATTCGCAGGGTCCCATCCTGCTTGGCGAAGAGGGGCCCTGCAGTGACAAGATGAAGAGACAACAGTGACAAGATGGAGAGACTTGCTGGCCGCCGTTAGCGTCTAATCCTTCCAGACCTCGTATCTTTCCTGCGACGGGGCTATGCGACGGAGATAACTTGCATCTCCGATCGAACAAAGGAACTTATGTTCATGCGGTCACGTCTCGGTCTTCTTCTTTTTGCCCCGCTTCTATCCCTGGCAACAGTCTCCGCACAACAACTCCTGCCAGTCCACCCGCCTGCCAAGATCGACAACGGCACGATCCACCTCGATGTCGTTACTACGGTCAAGGGTGGCGGTCCTCCCTTTGGAGGGCTGCAGGAGAAGGACTTCACGCTGCTCGATAACAAGAATCCGCAGCCGATCACTTCTTTCCGGGCAATCGGCAGCGATGAGGTTCCGGTAGAGACCATCATTCTCGTCGATTCGGTCAATACGAACTATACAAATGTTGCCTACATTCGCGACCAGATCGACAAGGTCCTGCATGCCAACGGCGGTAAGCTCGACCATCCCACCGCGCTCGCCTTCCTGTCGGACGAAGGGGTGAAGCTGCAGAATGGATTTTCGAAGGATGGGAATGCGCTCAGCGCCAGTCTCGATAGCTACTCCATCGGGCTGCGGACGCTTCGCCGCTCTTCAGGCTTCTACGGAGCCGACGACCGTTTTCAGATCTCGCTCACGGCGCTCCATCAGATTGCGGCGCATGAGGCCACCGTTCCCGGACGCAAGCTCATCCTGTGGGTCTCGCCGGGCTGGCCGATCCTCTCCGGCCCCGGCATTGAACTCGATAGCAAGCAGGAGCAGGGGATCTTCAACGACATCGTAAGCCTGTCGACCCAGCTTCGCGAGAATCGCATCACGCTCTATGCCGTTAATCCGCTCGGTACCGCCGAGGGTGTTGGCCGTTCCAGCTATTACGAAGAATTTCTCAAGGGAGTCAGTAAACCCAGCCAGGTCAACATCGGGAACCTCAGCCTGCAGGTGCTTGCGGCACAAAGCGGCGGCCTTGTCGCCGACGCCAGCAACGACATCTCCGCGCTGCTGAAGCGGTGTCTGGAGGACACAACGGCCTACTACGAGATCACCTTCAAGGCGGCTCCGGCGGAGCGTCCCAACGAGTATCACCATATTGAAATCAAGCTGTCCAGGCCGGAACTCGTCGCACGCACCCGCGATGGCTACTACTCCCAGCCCTGATTTCCGGTGTGAAGGGGGTCCATCTGGGGCCCCTTCGCACCCTGGGCGTATCTTTTTCTGCACCTTCTGGACTCGGCCACTTGACGATGGCACCTTGCAGGTGCATTATGGATGCCGCTCAAAGGAGGGGCTTTGTGATGCGCCTGCACACTATAGCTCTAGCTTCGCTTTTGGCCGTAACACTCCCATCGGCCGCACTCTTCGCTCAACAAACTATCTCAGCCAAAGATGCACCCATGACCTCTCCGGCGACCCGTGCGTTGCAGCACAGTAGTCCGGTGTGGGCCATGATTGCGCCGCATCTTCCCAACCCCGAAACAGCCAGCGCCAAGGACCTCGAAACAGCAGGCGATGTGCTGCGTGCTCGCCGCTTTCCCGAAGACGCCCTGGACTACTACGGTTATGCCATGGCTCGCGGTGGAGACGTGAGCGTGCTACTCAACAAGATGGGCGTCACCAGACTGGAGCTGCGCCAAAACGCCCTGGCCCACGAGATGTTCCTGCGCACCGTGCGGCTGCACAAGAAGGACTCCATTGCCTGGAACAACCTCGGCGTGACGGAGTACGCCACAGGCAACTACCGAGCGGCAATCTCGGATTACAAACGCGCGTCGAAGCTGGACTCGAAGTCGGCGGTATACCACTCGAACCTGGGGATGGCGTACTTCGGCGGCAAGGATATGGAAAGCGCACGCAAGCAGTTTGCGCTGGCTATCCAGTTAGACCCGGAAGTGCTGCAGCATCGCGATAATAGCGGGACCACAGCACAACTCATCGGCACCGAGAACTACAGCCAGCTCTGCTTCGAGATCGCCAGGCTGTACGCAAAAGAGCATAACGAGGCTGAGACACGGCTGTGGCTGGCCAAGGCCAGCGAAAGCGGCTTCGATGTGCGCAATGGCCTGCGCAACGATGCCGTCCTGCAGGCCTATGAGAAAGACCCACAGTTAAAGTTGATGCTGGACAATGCGGCACAACTTAGAGCTAAAGGAATGGAACCCTCAGCGCCAGGCCTCGGAGAGGCCCCGCAGAGCGGCAGCCAAAACGGACGGTAGTCCCCTATCCACCTACTACCCCACCCTCGGCGCGTAATTTTCGCGCTGCAGGGTGGGGCTTTTTTTGTGCCCCAGATTACTTGTAAGGGCAATGACGGCAGCTGGAGTTGCAGCAGTAACCGCGGCGCAGATGATAGGCCGCGGTAAAGACCATGTATGGTCCTTCCATGTAAAAGTCTTCGGGACGCAGAGGACCGTTCTCTGCCTCGGCGGAAGCAATTTGGATCTGCTCCGCTTCCCTGTTGGATTCCGGTGTGTCGCTCATGGGAAGAGTCCTGGCGAAACCACCGACTGTGCCGCACGCGGGGAAACCGCCGCGGCGCGAAGGATGTCGGAGATGGAACGCTTACGTTTTGGCGCAGTGGGAACAACGACAGCGCCCTCCTCTTCCACCACCACTCCATTGCGGAAGGAGACTTCGCGGCCGGGAACCGCAGACACGCGCTCGCCGGGGACGATGATGCCTGCAAGATTGAGTGGGTCGGCAGCGGCAACGACCAGCGGCGCTTCCTCGGCGCGTGCAGTGGCCTCACGGCGCGCCGTGCGAAGCGACTCGACGGCTTCAGGAAGAGCATACTGCTCACCGAAGGGACCGCTCACAAAGCGGCCTCCGCGTATTTCGCCCCGGGCTTCGAGGCGGCGCAACACGGGTAAGAGGTCGCGCCATTTAGGGGCGTTTGATTCGCGGGCCAGCAGGTCGCGGAAGAGCACACCGTAGCGGCAGAGCAGGATGCGGGCATGGGCATCGAGCGCCACGGCAGCCTGTTTGGCGCGGGCGATCGCGCCTTGCGGTCCCAGCTCTGTCGATGCGTTGACGGGCTCACAGAGCAGCGACCATCGCCCTGCGGTGGTGCGGGCAGCGGTGCGTTTGCGCAGGCTGGTGGCAGCGGTTTGCGCAACGGCAGCGGACTTGCGGCGCGGGTCCATCATGGCGCGGAGTTGATCGAAGCCGTCGGCGGAGGCCAGGCCGGCAGTCGCGAGCTCCCAGAGCGCGGTTGTGGTCTGCAGCTTGGTGAGGCCGCTGAGACGCTGCAGATCGGCGGTGAAGGCCGCACCGCGTTCGCTAAGCAGGGCGCGAAGCTGCTGGGCTTCCGGAGAGAGGGATTGTGTGAGGACCTGCTCCTCGACACACTTCGCTGCGAGGGCATGATGAAGCCACTCGGCAGACTCGCGCAGGAAGAACGTAATCGGCGCGGCTGTCGTGGGAATGACGCGGCGTGGTGCGGTGGCATCTGTCGTGGAGAGCCACGCAGGATGCGGCGAGATGCGTCCCCAGCCAACGACGCCCGCGAGGCACAGGTTGTCGAGCCAGCGAGGATCGTAGTTCGCGACGCGCGCGGGCAGCAGCGTGCGTTCCCACTCGACAGCCGGAGCCTCGAAGCCTTCCAGTTGTTCGAGCGCTGCGAGCACGCCCTCTTCCCCTGTGAGTTGTGTCTGCGGCGCTACGTGGTGCCAGTCCAGCAGCCAGCGCATGAAGACATTCGGAGCAACAGGCTCGACCTGCTTGCGCAGCGTGCCGAGCGTGAGGCGATGAATGCGCTGCAGGATGCGGCGCTCGCACCACTCGATCTCGTGCGGCGCGTCGTCTGCGGGCTTTGCGTGTTCGAAGACGCCGCGCATCGTCAGGCCCTGCATCTCCATCGCGAGCAGTGACTGATGCAGCGAGCGCGGATGCAGATGCGTAATCGTCGCGAGGCGCGCTGCAGTGGTTGGACCGAGGATTTGCAGCCAGCCTTGTGTGAGTTGGGTCGTCGCGGCGTCCCGTGGGGCGACTGAGGATGACGGGGTTTCGGGGGTTTTAAGAGCTACGAGCTGCGAGGTTGCGAGCGACGAGTGCGGCACAGAATCTTCAGGCCAGAGAAGGGCGGCATCGGCGAGGCGCTCAGAGGCGATCCATGCGGGAGAGCCGTCGAGTTCGGCGACGTGTACGCGCCCCTTTGCGGCGAGACGCTCGAAGTACAGCGGCCAGTGCTGCAACGGCTGTGCCTTCCCTGCTGCTTCGACAAACGCGACGGGCAGTGCGACGAGTTGCAGCAACAGATCGTGGAGCTCGTGTTCGTCACGAATGTCCGGCCAGAGCTGTTGGCGCACCGTGTCGATCGCCGCTTGATCCAGGCGTCCCGCACCGTCAGAGACCGCATCCGGCAAGGAACGGCGCAGCATGACGGATCGCGCGCGGCGCTCTTCAGTTCCTGCCTCGTCGAGGAACGCATACGGCATCGCGTTGATAAGTTCATGCGCGAACAGCGACGGCACCGGCGTATCGACAGCGATGCACTGGATCGTACCCGACTCGATGCTGCGCAGAATTTCCAGCAGGCCTTCGAGGTCCATCGCCTCGCCGAGTGTGTCTTTCATCACCTCGCGGACGAGCGGATGATCGGGGATTTCGATATCGCCGACCATCGTCTCAGGACAGGCTGAGGCGTGCGGGAAGACACTCGCGAGGAGATCGTCCGAGCGGGTGCGCTGGATCTGCGGCGCGACGCGCTTGCCCTTCTGCATGCGCAGCAGTTGCAGGGAGCGACCCGCGGCCCAGCGCCAACGATTCTTGAAGAGCGGCGAAGGAATCGAGGCCTGCTCCAATAGTTCTTTGGCCGTGTGCTCGGTGAGGAACTGGAAGACATCTGCGAGCGGAAAGCTGTGTTGCTCCGCGAGTGAGATGTTGATACCGTTGTCGGTCGCTGCAGCCTGCAACTCGAAGTTGAAGCCTCGGCAGAAGCGCTTGCGCAGCGCGAGCCCCCAGGCCTTGTTGATGCGGCCGCCGAAGGGAGCGTGCAGGATGAGCTGCTGGCCGCCTCCCTCGTCGAAGAAGCGCTCAGCGATGATGGTGGTCTTGGTCGGCACGGCTCCCAGCGCAGCGCGGCCCGAGACAATGTAGGTGATGAGCTGCAGCGCGGCGGATTCACTGACGAAGCAGTTCTGCTGCAGCCAGAAGATGCACTCCGCGACCTCCGGATGCATGGCGCTGATGGCGCTCGGTACAACGCCGCGCGTGCGCGCGTCGATCTCTCCGCGCAGATCGCCTACGCCATCGCAGAGGACAGACGTGCGCTGCGGCGCTTCGCCTTCCCAGAACGGAATGCTTGGTGGTGCGCCGTGCGCGTCTTCGACCAGCACCTTGCCGGCGGGGTCCACGCGCTGGATGCGCCAGCTCGTATTGCCCAGCAGGACGACATCGCCGGGAGAAGAGTCTACCGCGAAGTGCTCGTCGAGCGTGGCGATCTGCACGTTCTCAGGTTGCAGCATCACGCTGTAAAGAGCGGTGTCAGGAATGGCGCCGCCGTTGGAGATGGCGATCATGCGCGCGCCACGGCGGGCATGGAGCTGGCCCTGCACGCGGTCGCGCAGCAGGTACGCGCCGTAGCGTCCGCGTGAGCTCTCGATGCCGTTATGCAGCAGGCCGAGGAGTTCGTCGTAGTGCTCGCGCGTGAGATTGCGATACGGCCACGCGCGGCGCAGTACCTCGTAGAGCGCGGTCTCGTCCCAGGACTCCGCACCGCAGGCCGCGACGATCTGCTGCATCAGCACATCGATGGGAAGCTCAGGGACTTCGAGAAGATCGAGCTCGCCGGCCACCATCTTGCGCAACAGCGCGGCCTGCTCGAGTAGATCGTCACGAGTCGTAGCGAAGAAGCGGCCCTTGGGGATGGCTCCGCGCCAGTGGCCCGCGCGGCCTACGCGCTGCATCGCAACAGCAATGGCGCGAGTGGTTGCAATCTGGCAGACGAGGTCGACGCTGCCGATATCGATGCCGAGTTCAAGCGAGGCGGTGGCAATGAGAATCTTGATCTCGCCGTTCTTCAGGCGCTGCTCGGCGTCCAGACGCAGAGCGCGGGAGAGGCTGCCGTGATGGGCCGCGACAACGTCTTCGCCCAGGCGCTGGGCGAGTTCAAAGCTGATCTTTTCGACGAGCTTGCGCGTGTTGACGAAGACCAGCGTCGAGCGATGTTGATTTGCCAGGCCTGCGAGCTTGTCGAAGATCTCGCTCCACATCGCAGTGCTCGTAACAGCGCTGAGTTCATCGGAGGGAACTTCGAGAGCGAGGTCGAGTGTGCGGCGTTGGCCTACCTGGATGATCGTCGCAGGCTGGCGCATTCCCTCCGGGGCTAAAGCCCCTTGTCTTTCAGGCGATGCAGCACCCGAGTTCACGCCAACCAGGAAGTTCGCGACGAGTTCGATGGGGTTCTGCGTAGCGGAAAGGCCGATGCGTTGCGGAGGTTGCGAGAGACCGGTTACAAACGTGCCTGGCGACAGGCGATTCTCGCCGCAGACCAGCGCGTCCAGTCTCTCCAGAGAGAGCGCGAGATGCGCGCCGCGCTTGTCGTCGGCGATGGCGTGGATCTCGTCGACGATGACCGTTCGCACGCGCGTGAGATTCTCACGTGGTTTGCCTGCCGTGAGCAGAATGTAGAGCGACTCCGGCGTGGTGACGAGAATGTGCGGCGGATGCTTGAGCATCGCCGTGCGGTCCTTCGCGAGAGTGTCACCGGTGCGCACGCCGGTGCGGATCTCGGGACAAAGATAGCCGCGCTCGAGGGCCAGTTGCTGAATCTCCGCCAGCGGCCCGTCGAGGTTCTTCTGCACATCGTTTGAGAGTGCCTTGAGCGGAGAGACGTACACCACCTCCGTCTGCTGCGAGAGACGGCCTTCGATGGCCTTGCGTAGCAGCGTGTCGATGCAGACGAGAAACGCGGTGAGCGTCTTACCAGAGCCGGTGGGCGCGGAGATCAGCGTCGCTTCGCCACGGAGGATCGCGGGCCAGCCGGCGATCTGCGGCTCAGTGGGGGAACCGAACTTCGCAAGGAACCACTCCTGCACGACCGGGTGCGCCCAGGCGAGAGCCTCATGCGTGGCGGTATCCGTACTAGGAGGCCCGAGGTGCATGGGGATATTGTAGCTGTTCGCAGTTTGTTCGCCTTGAGGGTAGCGATTTAAACAGAAATTTCAGGCGATCTTCGAGGGCTTAAGAAAATGCTGAAGGAGGAGCGTTTCGTTAAAGGCATGGCTTCAGGCCTCCTATCGTGTCACTCGGGAATTGCTGTAGTTTGAATCCATGAAGATTTTCAAGGAAGAAACACGCAGCACGAAACAAGGTCCCGCCGATTGGTTCAGCGGAACGGTATGGCTCGACCCCGTGGTTGCGGGAGAAGCGCCCTCGCGTTTGAAGGCTACGCGTGTCTCGTTCGGGCCCGGCGCGCGGACGGCGTGGCACACGCATCCCCGCGGTCAGGCCCTGCATGTACTCAGCGGAGTCTGCCACGTGCAACTGCGCGGCGAGCCCGTGCAGGAGATCGCATCCGGAGACTCCGTCTGGATCGAGGCCGGCGAAGTTCACTGGCATGGCGCCGCGCCTGGACGCACGATGGTGCACCTGGCGATGCAGGAGACCGATGACAACGGCGTCGACGTGGTGTGGATGGAACACGTAACGGAATAGCGAGAAACTACATATTGCCGACGCCGATATCGGCGCGTTGCGACTCGGGATTTTCGGCATCGAGATATTGCTCGATCATCTCATCGAGAATGCCGCGTGCATTGAGGATGAAGTCGATGGCATCGCGGCCCGCACCGAAGCCGCCGGACATCGGCGTCGTGTAGTGCGCGGCAGCCTTGACCTGGGGACGCGCATTGGCCGTCGCAATCGCAAAGCCTACACGACGCATGACAGGAAGGTCGATGATGTCGTCGCCCACATAGGCCAGATCGTCGAGCGTGCAGCCTTCAGTGACGAGGATCTTCGCGATGGCTTCCATCTTGTGCGCCTGTCCCTGGTACACGTGGTCGATCTTGAGGTCTCGTGCGCGGATAGCCACAACCTGCGAGTTACGCTTAGTGACGAAGCCGATCTTCAGCCCAGCCAGCCGTGCCAGGGAGATCCCCAGGCCATCATGCGCGGAGAAGCTCTTGACCTCGACACCCTTGAGTTCGGTATTGGGCGCAATGTTAGGAATGATCGTGATTTCGCCGTTGGTGAGAACACCATCGACATCGAAGAGCAGAACTTTGACGCGACGGGCACGATCTTCAGGAGACAGCATCACAGCAGACATGAGGCGATGATACAAGGGATGAGGGCACAGGGATTAGGGATTAGGAACTGCCACATACCCAACCTAATCCCTAATCCCTGTGCCCTCATCCCTGTTTCTTACCGGTGCCAGTGTCCTTCGACCCAGACATAGCCGCCGCCGCGATTGGCCCAGTGACCGGGGACCCAATGCGCGTGCTCATAGGGAGGCTCAGCATAATGGCCCGGAACCCAGATATAACCATGACCGTCCCAGCGGTGATAGCCCTCCTGCCAAACCCAGCCGCGATGCTCGAAGGGTGGAGGCGGAACACGCTCAACAGGGCGCGGAGGCGGTGGGCCGATGCGTACAACCACCTGTGCTCCGGCGGAAAGGGTTGCGGCCAGCATAAGACCGCCGACGATCGTAAATAAGTACTTCCTGGTACTGTTCATGCTCGAACTCCCAACGAGGGATGCCTCGTTCTTTTCTCAATCAGACGTATATACGCCGGGGAAGTTGCGGAGAAAATGGAGCGTTTATAAGCGAATTACCAAGCCGGTTATTCGTGCTGATGCTGATTACGAAGAGACGACTATTGGTATCTAGGCCAACGGCTGATTGCGATGTTGGGTGGCGTGCAGTATCTCTACTGTGCGCGCGGCGAGAACAGGGAGACCGAACAGAGCGGCGGAGACCAGGCCCGTCGAAGCAAGATCGTTGGCATAGAACGGGACAGCCGACGCATAGCAGGCGCTCAGACCTGTGAGGCTGTGCGCGTACATGTCGGAGCTGACCCACACCACAAAGTTGCTCAGCAGGAAGAAGCTGGTCGCCGAAGCGAAGACACTCGCAACGACACGCAATGCTGTTACTTTGCGCAGAAGGCTGCTGCCGATGAGGCAGACCGCCGCATACCACGCCCATGTCACCAGGTAGGCGCTCACGTGGAACGGGAGGCCGTAGACAGCCTTTGTCAGGTAGATATCGGTAAGTGCCATGACGGCAGCGGCTACAACAGCCTGCCAGCGCGGACGGCGCGAACCGAAGAAGAGCAGACCCGCACCCACAGCCGTAAAGTTCAACCCCACGGCGTGCATCGCGTGCGGAAGAAGTCGGCTAAGCGCGGCAAGCAGAAGAACGAGAATGGCTAGCATGGGGACCTCCCAAAGGAGAAGTTGGCGCGAAAACAGCCTGTCCGATGATTGTAGTCCAGCAGCCAGAGACGCATTCCTGGCATTTTGCTTATTTCCCCACAAAATCGTCATCCTGAGCGTAGCGTCCCGTCATTTGGGGACGCGTCCGTTCGACTACGCTCAGGACCGAAGGACCCCGAGGGTTGCAATCTTGCCCATGCCCTTCGCCCCTTTTCTACCTCGAGCGCTCGAGCCCAGGTTTTCGTGCTGGAAAAGGTCTCAATATCCTGGGTGAGATAAAGGCCCTCGGGGTCCTTCGACTGCGCGCCTCGCAAAAAAACGCGAGGCGCTTCGCTCAGGATGACGCTTCTGTGTGGGGTGTGAAAATGTCTGATTAAAGTCGTTGCCCAGCTATCGTCACTGCGACGCCTCTACTTCTGCTCTCGTCCATCCATGATCTGCCCGACGACGTGGTTGTGTGAGTCCACTTCGACCACCGCCGTAAGCGGTGTGTGCGCTTCCGAGCGCAGCATGGGGACATCGCCCATAAAGCGCGGGTCGCGGAAGATCACCCGCGTCGGAGCGAAGGGCTCGGGCTGGCTGGTATCGACCAACGGCAACGGCGACCAGTCGATGAAGGCGCGGCCTAGCGGGCTGGCCTCGGCGGCCAGCACAGCGGCGCTGCGATCCGGCTTGGGCAGTGTATGGTCGGCAGGATTGACCACCCCGTTGCGCGTGTTGATCTCCGCAAGCTGATAGAACGGCCCATAGTCGAGCACCGCCGACCAGTGGAACGGGCTGAGAGGATCGGGATTGGCAAGTACATGCTGCGGAGCGAGATAGGTCTGAGGGGGCGCAGGTGGGGCCAGGGGGCCGTCTGCGGATGCGGACGTGTCTACGACTGGCGCTGACGGAGCCACCGTGCTCTGCGCCAATGCCAACTGGATCGCACGGGTATGCTCCACCTCACGCAACGTCCACAGGGACACAATGCCCAGCAAGGCAGCAATGGCGAGGCCTCGTCCCGGAAACGGCTGACGTCGTGCGCCGACCTCTGATCCGACCAGGCGGAAGAGAGCAGGAAGCACCAGAGCCCCCAGCAGCAAAGCAAAGATCAGCGGGTCGAAGATGAAGACGATGGAAGCCGCATACCAGTGGGAGTTGAACGGGAAGAACGGCCGGAGGCCGTAGTTGTTGGTGTAGTCCAGTAACAGGTGGCTGAGCAGCGCGAGCAGCGTGAAGAGATAGAGCAGGCCCCAGCGGACCGGGGCGGCGGTCAGGGGCTTTCGGGGAGATGAGCTCTCCCCGGTGATGCGCTGGCTTCTGGCCAGGCGCCAGCGATGCAGGCCGTAGATCGCCGCCACGACCAGCGCGGCCTCAAAGGGGAGGCCGAGAAACGTATGCGTGATACCGCGATGGTGCTGGAAGCCCTCGACCGGGCCGCGCAAGCTCCAGAGCGTGTCGATGTCGGGTAGTTCTGCCGCGACGGCCATGGCCAGCGTCGTATAGGCGGCTCGGCGGTTGAAGCCGGTGCGCGCCAGGCAGGCTCCGGTAAGGATGTGGGTGACCGGTTCCATTCGCGCAGTCTATCTTGAGCGCGCTCGCGAGGGAAGAGGCGGAGCATGACCGGCTCCGCGTATGCTCATGGAAGACGATGTCCCGTACTCCTCATCCCCGCAGTGACCGCGATCTACTCGCCAGGATCACCCGCTCACCCGGCGGCAAAGCCGGCTACAAACAACTCATCCGCGAGCTTGGACTCGGCGGCGGACACGAACGCCGCCTGCTGGTAGAGCAGTTGACCGCCATGGTGGCACGCGGCGAACTGGTAGCGCTGCGCGAGGGCCTGTGGGCCATCCCCAAGCCGGAGAGCACGATCACCTCCACACCCCAGAGTCGAGACACGGGACGCCCGAAGTGGGATGGGATGGAGGCTGCCGCGCGTTCGGGACGGGACCGCCTGTTGAGCGGGCGGCTCGATCTGCATCGCGATGGCTTTGGATTCGTGCGGCCTGAAGCCGGTTCGGCAAGCGCCCAGAAGCTCGAAGATATCTTCATCCCGCCGAACGAGATCAACGGCGCCATGCAGGGCGACCTGGTGCTCGTGGACGAAGCTCCTCCGGGACGCGACGGGCGGCGCTCGGGCCGGATTGCACGGGTGCTGACGCGGCGTAATCCGACTGTGGTCGGAATTTTTCACTATGCGCGGCCCCAGGGGCGGCGTGGTGGCCGCGATCACGACTTCAGCGACGCGGGCATGAGCGAGAACTACGTGACGCCGCTCGACGAGCGCATTAGCGGAATGATTGCGATTCCTGAAGGCGCGGAGGTTGTGGCTTCGACGGTCGACTCGCCGCACCGGATGCTTGGCGATGAAGCGCGGAAGCAGGCCCTGGAGTGGAGTGGGGGCGAGAAGCAGATTCCCTTCGGGAATGACAACAAGAAAAACAAAGGTGACAGCAAAAACGATATTGATTCGCAGTGGCCGCTCGAAGGTTTGGCGGTCGATGTCGAGATTACGAGTTTCCCCTCTGCCGGCAGGCCCGCGCGCGGGCGCTTGATCGAGGTGCTAGGCCCTCCCGATGCCTTCGGCGTCGATGTCGAGATCATCATTCGCAAGCACCATCTGCCGCATGCGTTTCCAGCGGCGGTGCTCGCTGAAGCCACTGAGCAGGCGCAGGAGACCGTCGCTTCCCTGCCCGCTGAAGACCTCGATCTACGTGAAGATTTTCGCGGCCTGCCCATCGTCACCATCGATGGCGAGACTGCGCGCGACTTCGACGATGCCGTGCTGGTGCGCGAACTCACGAACGGCAACACCGAGCTTCAGGTCCACATCGCCGATGTGAGTTGGTATGTGCGGCCCGGCTCCGCGCTCGACACCGAAGCCCGGCTGCGCGGGACCAGCGTCTACTTCCCCGACCGCGCCGTGCCGATGCTGCCGCATGCGCTCTCGAGCGGCATGTGCAGCCTGCTGCCGAACGAAGACCGCCTCGTCCTGAGCTGCGTAATGGAGATCGATCCGCGCGGCGAGATCGCCGGCTATCGCGTGGCGGAGGGTGTGATTCGCAGCGTGCGACGCATGACCTACACGAGCGTTCAGAACTGCCTCAACGCTTCGCCGAATGCGAAGACCTGGAACCAGGACAAACAGATTACCGCTGCCGCCAGCGCCGAAGATATCGCCGAGCGAGAGCGCATTGCCGCCGAGCAACCGGAGCTTCCGGCGGCGTTCGACGCGATGCTGGAGCTCGCTCTCCGGCTGAATGCGAAGCGCGTACGACGTGGCTCGATCGACTTCGACCTGCCGGAGCCGGTCGTCGAGTTCGATCCCGACGGCAACATGAAGGCCATCGTACGCTCGGAGCGCGGATGGTCGCACCGGCTGATCGAAGAGTTCATGCTCTCGGCCAACGAGTGCGTCGCGACTTGGCTGGAGCGGCAGGGGATTCCGTCGATCTATCGCATCCACGAGATGCCCGACCCGAAGCGCATCGTCGAATTTGAAGAGACGGCGTCGGGCTTTGGGCACTCGCTGGGATTGGGAAACCTGCCGGTGCGCAAGCTCACGATGAAGACCGATCGCCGCGATGCGCAGCGCAAGAGTGCGCGCGGCCGCGACTCACGCCCGCCGCAGCAGCACGAGATTCCAGACAGCATTCCGGTGACGCCACAGATGTATCAGAAGCTGGTGCGGCGCATCTCCGGCACGCCGACCGAGCGCATCCTCGCGTACCTGATGCTGCGTTCGCTGAAGCAGGCTCGCTACGCCGAGAAGAATGAAGGCCACTTTGCGCTGGCGTCGCCTTCGTATACGCACTTCACCTCGCCGATTCGGAGATATCCGGATTTGATCGTGCATCGATTGGTGCGCGCGATGCTGCGGCGCGGCGCGGATGAGCGCGGTGGTGCGATTCTATCGACCGATCTGCAGCCGTGGCAGGGTGAGTTCGATCGTTCGCGGGGAGCGAAAAGCAGATTCCCTACGGGAATGACAGAAAGAAAAACAAGCGCCGAAGGCCCGATTGCAGCAGAGGAGCTGAACGACATCGCCTCTGAGAGCTCGCAGGCCGAGCGCCGTGCGGCTGACGCCGAACGCGAACTCATCGAGTGGAAGAAGATGAAGTTCATGGCCGACAAGGTCGGCGAAGACTTCCATGCGGTGATCCTGTCCGCGACGAAGTATGGGTTCTTCGTCGAGCTCGACGACATGTTCATCGAAGGGCTGGTGCCGCTGGCCTCGCTCGTCGGCGACTTCTACAGCTTCCGCGACACCGACCGCACCATCGTCGGGGCACGCACCGGGCATGTGTTTGGTATTGGGCAAAAGGTAGAGGTGATTCTCGACCGCATTGATCGCCAGCAACGGAGGCTGCAGTTCGCCTTGCTGCCCGGCACGGAGCCGAAAGCTACTTCGCTGCGTACGCGTACAAAGGCTGAACCGAAGGCGGAGAGGCCCCTGTCTCCAAAGCGTAGTGGGAAGACGAAGACACGAGCACGGAACAAGAAGAACAAGGGACGGCGGTAGGTTGGATGATTCGGCCAGAAGGGTCTGATACCCAACACTCGCGGCGGAGTTCTTCATTACGGTGAAGACGGATGCCCCGCTGAACACAGCGCAAAGTGCGTTCCCTGACGCTTTAGCGTCAGGGAGACGGAGGGAGCCGTAGCCTTTAGGCTACGGAATTGGAGGCCTAACGAGAATTGGCCTTTAGGCCCGGGCCTTCTTTCGGCGGCGAACAAAAGGCCCGGGGCTAAAGCCCAATTCTTACCTGCCCTTGATTCCGTAGCCTAAAAGCCACGGCTCCCTCCGTCTCCCTGACGCTAAAGCGTCGCGGTTTGCGCTTCGCGCCGCGCTCAACACCCCATACTTCTTCGCCAATGAAGAACCCCGCCGCAAGCGGCGGGGTATCACACCCTTCGCATTAATTAAATGAACGACTCATCGTACTAACGGTGACAATGACCTACAGTTTTTGCGGCGCCGATTCAGCGTTTGATCCATTCAATATGAAGTTCACCATAATGTTTGTTTCCACTTCGGTCGGTTCACCATTGAGGAGATAGGGTTTATACGTCCACTGCTTGACAGCAGCCCACGCTGCTTTCTTGAGTTCCTCCGGCCCGGAAACGATCTGTAGCGCCCGGAACTCACCATCCTTTCCGATGACCGCGCGTAGCACAACCGTGCCCTGAATTCCTGCGTCCTTTGCCTCTTGCGGATAGACCGGCTGCACCTTGGTCAAGATGTTGCCTGCCATCACGTTGCCAGAGACCCGAACGGTCTTACCGGAGGCCGAGGGCGTTTCACTCTGTGTCACCGGTGCCGATACATTCATCCGCAGAGCCAGCGCGGACGCACAGGTTCCAAGTCCCAACACCACACACGCCACCACCGTTGCCAGCCGACGCACGCCCCTCAGTTCCACATACTTCTCAGTCAAGTTCATAACTCTCCTCTCAAAGATGTTGGCATCGAAGATTCCGATGGCGTGAAGGGTCCTGGCCGGCGTCCCGTGCACCAGCAGGGAGGCCAACCGCAGCAGCGATCGTGCATAGTTCTCTCTTCCCGCGACAGTCTCCGCGGCCATAGCGTCGCATACCATCTCTCGACTCCCCACCATCCGTGTGCGCGTCAGCCACAGCAGCGGATGGTAGGCCACCGGCAAGGCCAGCGCCTCGTACAGCAGGTTCTTCGCGAAGTCCCGCCGGTGCATGTGCGCGAACTCGTGCGCGATTACGGCGTCGAAGTCCTCGTCCAACAGATGCCCCTGCAAGTCGACCGGCAGCAGAATTGCTCGGCGGAAGATACCCATCGTCATGGGTCCGGCAATATCTCGGGACACCCTGATCTCCGCATTCTTGACTCTGAAGACGCGGCAGGAGCGCTCCCAACTCTCGGCCTCCTCTCCTGTCAGAACCAGAGGCTCTGACAGGTCGTGGATCGCGTCCGTCCGCCACCAGCCCCAGAGCAATCGCCCGGCGAAGTAGACCACGCTGCCGGCATACACCAGCGCAACTCCCGCCAGCATGGCTACCGGCAGCCTGAGGGCTCCGTGTTCAGCACCCTCGCCAAACGCCACCGTAACCCTTACCCCGGCCTTCGCCGTGTCCGTTCCCCAGATTCCGGGCAGGAATTGCCATACCTCGCGCAGCAGTTGAGCAGGCTGCACGGAACACGCCGGTAGAAGAGCTTCGAGAGCCAGCGCTACTGCCCAGATACGATGTTCCATCCGGGGGCCGTTGCGCCGGACGGCTCGCGCCGTGACCCAGGCCACGAGGAAGACAAGAGGAATCTGCCACAGCGAGTTCAGCAGATAGGCCAGCAACCAGGTCTCGAAGGCTCTCATACGTCACCGCCCTTCTCCTCCAACCGCTTGCTCAACTCCGCGATCTTTTTCGCGTCGATCTGCCGGCTCTTGATCAGGCTCATTACGAGGTCTTCGCTCGATCCGCCGAACATCCGATCCACCAGGTCTTTTACGGCATGGCCCAGGGCCTTGGCTTCGGTGACGGTCGCGCTGTACTCAAAGGCTCGTCCTCGCAGCTCACGCTTCAGCTTGCCCTTTCGCTGCAGGATGTTCAGCATCGTCTGCACCGTCGTATAGGCCAACTCCTGCTCCAGGCCCTCCTGGACTGCGCTTACGTTGCTGGGCCCGCGCTTCCAGATCACCTGCATGATCTGCAGTTCGAGCTTGGTTAATGCGTTTTTCTCTTGTTCTCCCACGGCCACCTCCTATTGAGTTAGGACATTACGCCGCACCTTCTGGACTTGTCAACTAAGTTCTTAGGAGTTGTGGGTAATGGAAGCGGCAATCATACGAACGGCCCCGTTTATTGGGAACATCAATCAATTTGCACGAAGTGCATTCCGTGACGCTTCAGCGTTGCGAAAACGGAGGGAGCAGGGATCTTTCACAGGGTGAATCTAAGCCCCGAAGGGGCGGCACCATCACAGCCCAGGGTGAAACCCTGGGTTATAGAACGAGGAAAAGGTATAGCCCTGAAAGGGCGAGCTATCAGGGCCAACCAAGATGGATCGCCCTTACAGGGCTCGTCTCTCGTTGGGCACCCTAACCCAGGGTTTCACCCTGGGCTGTGATAGCGTCGCCCCTTCGGGGCTTAGTTCGGTGCCGGTCTCATCCAAGTGCGATTCCCTAGATGCCAAGGCTCGTACTGGGACGACACTCCTTCAAGGTAAGTCGATAAATCAAGCTTTGCCCACCACCAGCAGCTGCTCGATCTTGCCGTCCGGCTTCAGGTACACATCGACCAACAGGGTCGTGCCCCCGGAAAAAGCCACGCGGTACAGGCCGAAGGTCATACCGCCGCGAAGGGCGGTACGGGTACGCGTAATGTCCGTGATCGTGCCGAGCGGGCTGAGCGTCGACTGGAAGTCGCTCAGCGCATCCTGGTTGAAGTAGTCGTTGGTGTCGGACGTAAAGAGTGAGCGGTCGATCTGGCTATGCTGCAGGCCGGTCAGGATGGTCTTCAACTGCGCTACAAAAGGATCGGCGGAGGCTTCCTCCACTGGCGCGGCGGCGGGCAGCAGCAGCGGGGTGATGGCGTTGACGACCTCGCTGGCAGCACTCGAGGCGACTTCGTTCGTAAGAGCGACGATGGCCAGTCCGTCGTCGGGATAGACGACGTTCTCGGCGACATACCCGCCGACCTCGCCGCTATGCTCCAGCTCGCGATGGCCGTTCTTCTCATGAACGAACGTGCCCAGCCCATAGCCGGAGCTTGCACCGCTCTGGAGCTTGTAGGCGGTCTCGAACTCGGCGTAGCTTGCGGGAGAGAGCAGCGACTTGTTCATGATGCCGAGATCCCACGCCAGCAGAGTGGCCGCGGGCATGGCCAGATCGCCGTCGCCAAAGTACCAGCCGGGAGCCTCCAGAGGCTGCACGCGGGGCGTGGCCATTGCGTAGGAGACGTAGCCTAGGACCTGCAGCTTCTCGCGCTGCGTATAGGTGTTGAAGACTCCCTGGAGGTGCAGCGGGTCGAGCACGCGCTCCCGGATAAATTTGCCCAGGGGCTCTCCGCTGACCTTCTCGACGACCAGGCCGAGCAGAACGTAGTTCGTGTTGGAGTACTGCCACTGTGTGCCAGGCTCGAAGTCGAGCGGCTTCTCCGCCCACTCGTGCACGTTATCGATCGGCGCTATCGGCTTGCGCCAGGCGGGGATGATGTAGTCCTGCGGGGCGAAGTCCTCGTAGCCGGAGGTCATGGTCATCAGGTTGCGCAGCTTGACGTCGTTGGCGCGCGTGAGCTCGGGGAAGTATTTGCCAACGGGATCGTCGATGGAGAGCTTGCCCTCCTGCTGGAGGAGCAGGATCGCCGTCGCGGTGAACTGCTTGCTGATCGAGCCGATGGGGTAGGCCATCGTCGCGGTGGCAGGTGTCGCCGGCTGAAGCTGCGCCAGGCCGAAGGCGTGGGTGTAGACGATCTTGCCGTGCTGCACGATGCCGATCGAGACAGAGGGAACACCCGTGTCATGGAGGGTCTTTTCGGCGGCGGCGGCGATCTTGGCTTCGGTTTCGGCGGGGAGCTGGGCGTGGGCGGCGGTGGCTGCTAGCAGAGCAGCGGCGAGAAGAGTGCGCATGGCTGGATGGAGGATAGCAGGCCTGTGGAGGCGGGGGAAGAAGGAGCAATGCCTCTCACTTGATCTAACCCAAAAATCGTCATCCTGAGCGAAGTGTCTCGCGCTTTTGCGAGACACGCAGTCGAAGGACCCCGAAGAAGTTCGTCTTGCCCCTACCGTACGGCCGTTCCAACCGAAGCGCTGTCGCACGGGAGTTCGAGGTGGAAAAGGTGCAGAAGATTATGGCAACGTATAGAGCTTCGGGGTTCTTCGACTGCGTAGCTCGCAAAGTACGCGAGCTACTCCGCTCAGAATGACGCTTCTGAGATAAGTCAGAAAAGCATCGAGCCACGAGAAAGGCCGCCCAAATGGGCGGCCTTTCTCGTGGCTCGATGATATGAGCTAGTTGTTGTCTTCGTTCTCGGACTGCTTCCACTTGAGGAGGTCGCCGAGGGTGGTGGAGGACGACGAGCTCGAGCTGCTGCTCTGGCCGTGGTTTCCCTTGCCCTTGTTCGATTCCTTGTAGCTCTCGACCTCGGCGCGGCTGGCTTCTTCGCCAACGGCCTTGATCGACAGTCCGACCTTCTTCTCTTCCTGGTTCATCTTGACGATCTTGAACTCGTGCTCGTCGCCGACTTCCAGGGTGATCTGCTTGCCGGTCTCGTCCACCGCTTCGGAGACGTGGCACAGGCCCTCGACTCCTTCGGCGATCTCGACAAAGGCTCCAAACTGCGCGGTACGCAGAGTCTTGCCCTTGATGACGTCGCCAACACGGTGCTGCGCGAAGAAGGTATCCCAGACATCAGGCTGAAGCTGCTTGACGCCGAGCGACAGGCGGCGGTTCTCGGGCTCAACGCCCAGAACGATCGCCTTGACCTTCTCACCCTTCTTCAGAACTTCAGAGGGATGCTTGATGCGCTTGGTCCAGCTCAGGTTCGAGACGTGGACAAGGCCGTCGATGCCGTCTTCGATCTCGATGAAGGCGCCGAAGTCGGTCAGGTTGCGGACGCGGCCTTCGATGACAGCACCGATCGGGTACTTGTCCTCGAGAGCTTCCCACGGATTATCCTGAAGCTGCTTCATGCCGAGCGAGATGCGGCGATCGTTCGGATTCACACTCAGGATGATGGTGTCCACGATGTCGCCGGGCTTGACCATCTTCGAGGGGTGCTTCATCCGCTTGGACCAGGTCATTTCGCTGACGTGGACCAGGCCTTCGATGCCCTGCTCCAGCTCGACGAATGCGCCGTAGTCGGTGACCGAGAGAACGCGGCCACGAACCTGCGCACCGATCGGGTAGCGCTCGGTCGCGTCAAGCCATGGGTCAGGCGTCAACTGCTTGAAGCCCAGCGAGACGCGCTGCTTTTCCTTGTCGAACTTGAGGACCTTGACCTGGATCTCGTCGCCAACGTTGACGAGGTCGCGGGGGTGGGTCAGACGGCCCCAGCTCATGTCGGTGATGTGGAGCAGGCCGTCGAGGCCGCCCATGTCGACGAATGCGCCGTAGTCGGTCAGGTTCTTGACGACGCCGGTGAAGACCGAGCCCTCTTCGAGAGTCGAAAGGGTGACAGCCTTCTTGGCGTTCTGATCTTCCTCGAGCAGCTCCTTGCGGGAGATGACGACGTTGCCGCGCTTCTTGTTGAGCTTGATGACGCGAACTTCGATCTCGGTGCCGATATAGCCGTCGAGATTGCGCACGGGGCGAACCTCAACCTGCGAACCGGGCAGGAACGCCTTGATGCCGATATCGACAGTCAAACCGCCCTTGACGCGCGAGAGCACCATGCCCTTGACGGGCGTCTTGGTGTTCGCGGCTTCTTCGAGCTTGTCCCAGACCTTGTGACGGAGGGCCTTCTCGTAGCTGACGAGATAGCCGCCTTCCTGCTCTTCGCGCTCGACAACGACCTCAACCTGATCGCCGATATTGAACTTCGGCGTTCCGGCGTGATCCAGAACCTGCTCCAGAGGAATGAGACCCTCGGACTTGAGCCCGATATCGACGACAACATGCTTATCCGTGATCTTGACGACGGTGCCGGTAACAACGGCTTCCTCGGCGGTCAGGGATTGAGCGGCGTCTTTCTCGGCTGCCTGTTCGCGGTCGAAGCTCTCGAGCGCACGGGCAAAGTCTTCAGCGTCGTACTCGGGCTCGTCTGCTTCAGCGGAGACAGCAGCGATGGCCGTAGCCTCAGACACGGTCTGCTCGCTTTGTGCACTGGCTGCGGCAGTCTCGTGAGGCTGGACTTCAGGGTTGGAGGTGTGGTCGGTGGGGGCCGTCAACTGCTCGGCCGACGTTTCGGGCGCGGTGGGTTCCAATGTGGTGTTCAGGGCTGTACTCTCGGGGTTCGAAGGATTGTGGTCGGACATGGGAATGCGTGTGCTCCGGGATCCAGTGATTCACTTGGCCGGCTTCGGCTGGAAAGGCTACAGGGGCGGCAAGTCGCCGTCTGCTGTGGACGTATTCCTAGTCGATGATGTCGGATGGAGTGAGGTAAAGCATCTTTCAGAAGCCGCCGTGACTGGTTCCCGCACACAGTAGCTCAATTAGAAGTGTAGCAGTGGTACAAGTAAGGGTCAATGAATCACAACGATGATCGGACAAGACTACGTTGGTTTTGCCGTCCGATTGCATAAAACTTCGATGAATGGACGAGCAAAAAGTAACAAAGAGTTTCAGCCCCCGTGTTCTTTCGGAAGGAAACGGGCAAATCGACCCACAACGCTGTCCCCTATACTTTCGGGATGGACAGGCTATGGACGCCGTGGCGCTACTCTTACGTTACCGGCCAGGACAAAGGGACATCGAAACGCGGCGTTCCGGCTGCCCTGTCGGCGTGGCCGGGCGAGACCCATTGCGTCTTCTGCAATATGCTCGCGGCAACAGAGTACGCCGTGGCCCATGGCATGGCACAGGACGAAGCCGATGCCGCCGTCTATATCCTGGAGCGCGGCCGGACCTGCTTCCTGGTGCTCAACGCCTTTCCCTACAACGCCGGACATCTCATGGTGCTTCCCTACCAGCACGAGGCCAGCCTCGCCGCGCTGCCGGCGGAGACAGCCGCCGAGCTGATGACGCTGGCACGGCGGGCGGAGCGGGTTCTGCGCAAGGTCTATCGGCCCGATGGATTGAATCTGGGTCTGAACCTGGGCGAGTCGGCGGGCGCAGGTGTGGCTGAGCATCTGCATCTTCACGCGGTCCCTCGTTGGTCAGGAGACAACAACTTCATGAGTGTGCTCGGAGAGACTCGCATCCTTCCGGAGATGCTCACGGAGAGCTATCAGCGATTGCGCCTAGCACTCCTGGCCGAACCTGCGGAGTGATTCGAAGAAGCGGAATCTTTTTGTGCAACTCTCTTTCTGTAACAGCCATCTCACCAACAGGTGCTACTTCTCCTGTGAGGTCATTGCGATGAGACGGACGATTTCCAGCCTGAAAAACGTTGAGATTCCCTGGAGCCGCTTCGCTTCTGCGTTTCGGCGGAATGGGCACGGCGGGACCCCCTGGGCCAGGACCTCGGAGATGTCCCAGCCTCAGGACGGAGCTCTCGGAACCCAGGCCCGCATTACGGAGATCAACACACGCCTAAACACCGGAACCATGGAAGTGATCAGCTTCCTGGATGAACCCGAAGACGCACAGATTACGGGGGGAACACGCTCCCTGAGCCGTCGGCTTACCGGGTTGAACATCATGCCCCGGAGAGCTTTGACTGCAAAACCCGTTCAGAGTGTACTCCCGGTTGCCAGCCAGTCCCAGGTCGCGTAGCCGCGTAAGCGATTGGGATGAATTCAAAACAAAGGGCCTTCGGGCCCTTTTGCTTGCGCCAAAGATCCCCAAGAGATTGTCATCTCGACCGGAGCATGACGGCTTTATGTCATGCGGAGTGGAGAGACCTGCAGGCTCGCCCATGGAGGCAATATTGCACGCACAGGCAACCTGCAGGTCTCTCCACTGCGGCGGCAAAAAACGCCGCCTTCGGTCGAGATGACAAATTTGGGGTTGGATTCAAGGTTGAAGACAAGACCTTGGTGAACGCTACTTCGAACCGGGCGACTCAGCCTTATCCGTTGCTGCGGGTATCTCCTGAGCCTTCTTCCCCCCAAGAATGCGCGTAGCCTCAAAACTCGTAATCTTCCACATCCCGCCGGGCAGGTGTTGGTAGACGCGCGTGTAACGATAGCTGCCGTCCATGGAATGGCCGTCGACCGACCCTTCGAGCTTCGCCAGAGAGTTGACGATGGCGATGTGGCCAATCACCTTGACCTTGATATCGGAGAGATCGAGCGAGGTGATGACGATCTGACGTAATCGCATGTGATCGAGCTGCTGGGCCTTGGTCAGGACCTCGCCGGTTCCGGTGATGCCCAGGTAGTCGTCGGAGAGCAGCTTATCCATCGCCGGAACATCGTTGCCCAGCTCAGCCTGACGCCACTGCTGCTCCAGGGCGACCACCTGTTCGCGGGTTTCGCGCTTGTGTTGGGGCGCAGCAGCCAGCCGCAGGGGCACCGCCGTTGCAAGGAGAAGGACGAGGGCGACAGATCTTGTATGCACGACGCAACGACGCATGGACGTACCGGATAGTAGACCGGAAGTCGGGCGCGAGTCAAAGGCAGCGATATGCGAAGGCCTCATGGGAGGTTGGATGCAAGGCCGGGGCAACAAGAATGGGTTCGTCTTGTCTGAATTGCATGAACACTGTCCCGGGAGATTAGGCAATAAAGGTCAGGTTCTCGACCTCGCGCTCGAGCATCTTCTGGTAAAGACCCCCGATAGCGAACTGGGCGAAGTGCGGCGTCGCGCGATGATGCTCGACCGCGGCTTCGTCGCGATACTGCTCGTAGATGACGACGGTATTGGCGTCTCCATCCACAAAATGAGGAACATAGGTGACGCAGCCGGGCTCGAGACGCGACTCGCGCGTGAGCTCGCGCAGGATGTTCTCGATGGAATCGTGGTCTTCCGGAGAGAAACGCAGACGGACAATAAAGCTGATCATAAGGGCCTATGGGTACAACGTAAAAATCATGGGTAAAGCCGGTAGAGGGTAGACGGAGAGCTTTGCGGCGCTGCCTACCCTCTACTGGTGGTCTGTTTAGCCGAGCGCTTCGTCGAAGCCGGGCTGTGTCATGGTCTGTACACGGTCGGGGCCGGTGGAGATCATGCCGATCTTCGCTCCGCTCTCGCGCGAGACGAACTCCAGGTACTCCTGTGCCAGCTTCGGCAGCTTGTCGTACTCGGTGATGCCCTCGGTCGGAGCCATCCAGCCCTTCAGCGTGGTGTAGATGGGCTCGATCTTCTCGAAGCCCCGGATGTCGGCCGGGATGATGTCCGTGACCTTGCCGTCGATCTTGTAGCTGGTGCAGACCGGAATCTCCGGGCACTCGTCCATGACGTCCATCTTGGTGACGACGAGCCACTCGGTCGCGTTGATCATGTTGGAGTAGCGCAGCAACGGGATATCCAGCCAGCCGCAGCGGCGCGGACGGCCCGTTACGGCTCCGTACTCCTGTCCGCGAGCGCGAAGCAGTTCGCCGGAGGCGTCCGAGATCTCGGTCGGGAACGGCCCTTCGCCGACGCGCGTGACGTAGGCCTTGGTGACGCCGATGACCGTGCCGATCTTCGTCGGGCCGACGCCGGTGCCGGTAACGGCTCCGCCGGCGGTCGAGGAGGAGCTGGTAACGAACGGATAGGTCCCGTGGTCGATGTCGAGCAGCGCACCCTGCGCGCCCTCAAACATCACGTTCTGGCCCTGGTCGATGGCGTTGTTGAGCAGGTAGGCGGTATCGGTGACGAACGGAGCAATCTGCTCGGCGAGGCGGGCGTACTCCTCGTACATCTGCCGGGGGTCGAGCGGCTCGGTGCCGAAGAGTGCATGAGCGATGGTGTTCTTCTCGTGGCAGGCGTTGTTGATGTGCGTGCGCAGCAGCGAGTTGTTCAGCAGGTCGATGACCCGAAGCCCGTTGCGGTGGATCTTGTCTTCATACGCCGGACCGATGCCGCGGCGCGTGGTGCCGATGGTCTGGCGGCCGGGAGCGGTCTCCGCCGCCAGCTCGATCATGCGGTGGTACGGCAGGATGACCTGGGCGCGGTTCGAGACGAAGAGCTGCTCGTCGACAGGGAGACCGGCCTCGCGAAGCTTCTTGACCTCGTTGAGGAAGGCCTGCGGGTCGAGCACGACGCCGTTGCCGATGACGCCCTTGCAGCCGGGACGCAGTACGCCGCACGGGATGAGCTGCAGGACAAACTTCTTGCCGTGGATGATGACGGTGTGACCGGCGTTGTGGCCTCCGGCATAACGGGCGACGATGTCGAACTTTTCGCTGAGAACATCGACGATCTTGCCCTTACCTTCATCGCCCCATTGGGCTCCAAGGATGACGGCGGACGGACGCTGGCTCTTGTTCTGGGATTGACTCACGGGGTGGTTGCTCCGGATGTACTGCTGGTGGGAGTGCGCGTGCGGGTTTCCACTCGCGCCCATGAGTCATTTTATACTGTTCGCCACCGCGCGCAGCGCGCTCCCTGACGCTTCAGCGTCAGAGACGGAGGGAGCCGTAGCCTTTAGGCTACGGAATACGGATCAGGCAAGAATTGGGCTTTAGCCCCGGGCCTTTTTGTTCGCAGCGAAAGAAGGCCCGGGCCTAAAGGCCAAATCCTTCCGAACCTTGATTCCGTAGCCTAAAGGCTACGGCTCCCTCCGCCCGTGACGCTAAAGCGTCACGATTTGCGCTTCGCGCTATCTGCAAGTTCCTATTCCTCGGCCATTACCAACTCATCGCATTAGCAAGTGAGCACATGCCCAATCGCCCCCCACTCCCTCTACCGTTTGCGCGGCATGGAGAGATCGAGGTCATCGGCCACAAGCTGCTTAGTCAGCAGGATGATCTGGCCGGTATGCAGCTGAATATGCCCGGCGACCAGAGAGATCGCCTCCAGGATGGTCGGATTACGCCACATGCTGTTGGGTTGCGGATCGATGACCGTAAGCAGCCGCTCTGGAGAGCCACCGGAGAGCGCAGCGATGACCGTGCAGGCCTCTTCGAGCGTCGCCGAGAATCGGGCACGGACCTCTCGGACCGCAGCGGTGGGCTGCAGGGCGAACTCGTCGTCCCGCTGCCGCACATCGGGCTGGCCGTCGATTCCGTGCAGGATCCACTGACGCGTATTGCCTTCGAGATGCAGCAACAGGTTGGCGATGGAGTTTTCGTAGTCCCCGCCACGCTGCCAAATCTGCGCTGGAGTCAGCCTGTCGAGACAGCGATCGATATCCTGTACCGAAAGGCGCAGACGCTTGACCGCAAAGGCGAGAAAGTTTTCGGCTACAGCGTTGTTTGGCATGTTCTCCATCCTATTCCTGGCTCCCTCCAGCAAAGCTAAAGAGTCTCCGAGGAGAGACCTCAGGCAAAACGCTTCGTCAGGCGTCCCATCATGCTGGAGAAGACCTCCCGGACATGGAAGACCTGCCAACCGAGCCCCCCGATCAACACAGCCGATAGGACCGCGATCAGGGTTTGAGTCACCAGCGGAAGGGTCGAAGTCCGGGTCAAAGCGGCAAACGCCGCGAAGAGGCAGGCGATGCAAATCATTAGCAGCCGGGTGATGTAGACGGTGTCGATCTTCTCGATGTGGGCAAAGAGCTTTTCGTTCAGCCGGATGAGGCGCACCGTCTGCAGGGTCTCGACCGCGAGCCACGTCCAGAGGAAGCCGGTGACTCCGCCATAGTAGATGGTCCCGACGGAGACGACCACCATCCCGAGATAGCTGAAGAACATCACCTTGGCCAGTTCAACGTGGGTGTTCGTGGAGAACTGGAACTGGAACTTGTGCTCCTTGAGGCTGATCACGATGGAAAGCGCCGAAGACAGCACATAAGGGTAGACCGCGAAGAGTTCGCTGACGTTATGGTGCGGCGCTCCCGCAATGGCCTTCTTATGCACCCAGAGCGTAATAATGACCGGCGAAAGCATCAGGACGCTGAGATTCACCAGCGAGATGAGGAAGAAGATCAGCCGCTCGGAGTAGTCATAGAGACGCGTGAGAGCGGGCCAGTCGCGGCGGCCGAAGAGGTTGGTAATCTCTGGCCCCATGGACTGCGTAAACATCGCCAGCACCTGCCGGCACATGGAGAAGATGATTCGCATCAGGCCGAAGCCCGCCACGGCCACCGGGCCGGCCATGCGCTGCAGCAGGAGCAGCGGAGCCGAGTAGGTGAGGAACGTGCTCATCTCGATGAGGCCGAAGTAGCCGCTGCCCTTGAGGATGTCCTTGACCGCGGGGCCGTCCCAGAAGCGGAGGCTGGGAAAGAGCTCAGGCGCGGTGCGGCGAAGGTCGATGAGGACGCCCACGGAACAGATGAGGAGGCAGGAGAGCTGGATCCCTGCCAACACCGGAAACGGCGCGTGGAGCACAACGCCGACCAGCAATCCCAACGAACTGGCCAGGGCCTGCGCGTTGTTCCAGTGGGCTCCCCGGTGGGCCATGGCCACTCCCATGAAGATGCCGCTCAGGTATCCGAAGAGGATCATGAACAGCACCTGCAGGGCGAGGAGGTAGAGCGCCCACTGTGCGGCGGAGCGTGAGATGTGGAGCTTGAGGAGCGTGTCGAACGGAATCGCGAAGAAAGCGAGCAGCAGGACGGCAGCCGTGAAGACGACGCCGATGAGCAGCCGCAGCGCGGTCGACTGGCGAATATGGTAGCCCTGGGTCTCGCCGCGCTGGAAGCGGACGGCAAGGTCCTGGTTCATGTAGGTCTGGACGCCGAAGTTGAGCATCCCGAGCGCGGAGACCGCTCCGGAGAGAGCGAGCCATTCGCCGAATCCGGCAGTGCTGTAGCGGTAGATGAAGATCGGCGGGATCACCACCTGTTGAATGATGGAGATGATCTTGCCCGCGAACATGGCACCCAGGTTTTTGAGGATTCGCTGAAATGGGCCCATCGAGGCTGAGGTCTCCGTCACTTCCGGCAGGGGTCTATCTATCCGGCTTTGGGGTTAGTCTATCGCGGACGGGCCCAGCCCCTTTACTCTGATAGCTATGCCGGAGTTACCTGAGGTCGAAACCGTTGCCAATGGGGTCGATGCCCGCGTCCGTGGACAGCGAATCGTAAGTGTGTGGACGAGTGGGAAGCCCCAGACGTTCAAGTCGCCAGAGACGGAGATCGTCGAGACGCTGACTGGAACAAAGATTGAGAAAGTACGGCGGGTCGGCAAGACGATTGTGATGGACCTGGTGCGTGGTGGCGCTGCCGGAAAGCAGATTCCCTCCGGGAATGACAACAAGAAAAGCAAGGACAAAGACAAAGACGCGGGCACGAAGGATACGGCGCAGTTTCTAGTTCATCTTGGGATGACCGGACGGCTGCTGGTGTCGCAGGCGGAGGTTCCGCTGCCGCCGCATACCCATGCAGTGCTTGCGCTCGCCGATGGCCGCGAGGTGCGGTTTGTCGATCCGCGGCGGTTCGGGCGGCTCTCGGTGGTGACTACAGAAGAGGGTTACACCGGGCCGGGTGTCGAACCTACGACCGTTAGCGAAGAGGAGTTTGCCGGGCTGTTCAAGGGGCGCAAGCTGGCGATCAAAGCCGCGCTCCTGAACCAGTCGATCCTGCATGGGGTGGGGAATATCTATGCGGATGAGAGCCTGTTTCGCGCAGGCATCCGGCCACGGAAACAGGCCGGCAAGCTGACGCGGGCAGAGCTCGGACGTCTGCATGAGGCTTTGCAGCAGGTACTGGCGCATGCCATCAAGCTGGGCGGATCGTCGGTGTCGGATTACGTAGACGCGGATGGGGTGCGCGGGTTCTTTCAGCTCGAGCACAAGGTCTACAGCCGTGCGGGCGAGGATTGCAAAGATTGCGGGGCGGGGCTTAAGAAGATTGTCGTCGGTGGGCGAACAACGGTGTATTGCCCGACGTGCCAGCGGTAAGTGAGAACCAGTTTAAAGATGATGATCTTATCTTTAGGATGTCTCACCCAATAGTGCGGAGCACGTTCCCCGATGCTTCAGCATCACGGAACGCGCTTCGCGCAATGGCACGCTATAGAGCTAAGGGCAAGCTCGTGGATATATTCAACCTTGTTGAGGTGTGTTCATGACCGCCCACAGGTCTGCACGCAGCTGTGTATTCAACCAGAAATCCGGAGCATTGCCAAAAACCTTCGCCAGAATGAGTGCTGTATCGGCGGTAATGGCTCGGCAATCGCGGCAGAGTTCATTCACCTGCCTGCGCGGCAGACCAGAGAGCTCAACCAGTTCGGTCTGGGTGAGGCCCAGAGGCTCAAGAAACTCCTCGACAAGCAAGGTCCCTGCAGATACCGGCTTTTTCTTTGTCAGTAGCAT
The DNA here is from genome assembly GCF_000178955.2 of Granulicella mallensis MP5ACTX8. Lineage (NCBI taxonomy): Bacteria > Pseudomonadati > Acidobacteriota > Terriglobia > Terriglobales > Acidobacteriaceae > Granulicella > Granulicella mallensis. The sequence goes on from NC_016631.1 coordinate 5,557,173, forward strand.
TACAAGTTATAGGGCCTACCGCCCGTGAGCCTGCTCCGCCGCCACCGCCGCACCAATCACCCGGCTAAGCTGCTCGTCATCGACAACCTCGATGGAATACCCCTGGATCGGGCTCATCTTCACCATCTGGTGCAAATAGTCTTTCAACATCTTCAGGTCCAGGAACCGCACGTTATAGCCCGTGATGAAGAACTTGCCCGAGCCAGCCATATGGATCGAACTGGCGGTCGCCGCGGCCAGGGCCTTGTGCCACAGGTGCTTGAACTCAACGCAGCGTGGGTCGGGATTTACGCGGCGATTGGCGGCCTCGAAGACCTCTTCAGGTTCCATGTCCAGGAACCTGAGCCGCATCGACCGGTGGCCCATGATGCCTTCCATGTGCCCACGGCCCCCGCAGCCGCAGTAATTTTCCTTCTCGTCGAGCGTCACCACCGAGTGCCCGCCCTCCCAGACGCCCTCGGCAAACGGGTAGCGGCCGTAGCCGATGCCTGTGCCCAGCGTCCAGACGCGGATAAAGTGGTCGAGCTTGTCATGCTGCGAGGCCAGGCCCGCAGCCATGGCGTCCGCGTCGTTCAGAACAGAGACCGATGCCGAGATACCGTACGCAGCCAGCCCGGTCGAAACCAGCTCCTGAATACGCGCGCCCTTGAGCTGCGGAAGATTGGGAGCCTCTTCGACGACGCCGTTGCGAATCAGTCCGGGCAGGGCGATTCCGACCGCCGAGATCGACTTCTCGTTCCCCTTCGCCACCTCGGAGACCACACGGCAGATCGCCTTGACGATGGACTCCGTGGGCAACTCTATCAGGGTGCCCTCATCCTCAGAATCGGCGGAGACAGCTGAAGCATCGCCCGCCGGATAGCTCATCAGCTCACCGGTAAGCTTGTGGCCCACGATCAGACCTGCATAAACGCGTTCGGAAAGGATGACGCCTACGGTCTGCAATGAATCATCCTGGGATTTCGCCATCGTTTGCTGCCTTTCGCTGAGGGGAGTTCACGTCCCACCATCAAACCCTTAAGTTCTGAGACATTAGCTGGACGAAGGCTCGTCCGTCAAACGCGTCAGACGTTGGCGACACGATTGAGACCGTTAAAGGCCGCTACCTTGTAGCACTCGGCCAGCGTCGGGTAGTTGAAGACAGTCTCGACAAAGTAGTCGAGTTTGCCTCCAAGAGCCATCACGGCCTGCCCGATGTGCAGCAGTTCGCTGGCTCCCTCCCCTATGATGTGAACGCCAAGCAGTGCGTGGCTTTCGCGATGGAAGATGATCTTCAGGCGTCCGGTCGTATCTCCCCGGATCTGGCCGCGGGCGATCTCACGGTAGTACGCGACGCCCACCTCGTACGGCACGTCTTCCTCGGTGAGTTGCTCCTCGGTCTTGCCGATGAAGCTGATCTCGGGGATGGTGTAGATGCCGTAGGGGTAAAAGCTTGGGTTGGAGACGATGCTCTCGTCGCCGAAGGCGCGGGCAGCGGCGATACGGCCCTGCTCCATGCTTACAGACGCCAGCGAGGGGAAACCGATCACGTCGCCCACCGCGAAGACCGTCGGCTGCTTGGTGCGGAAGTCCTTGTCGACCGGGATGCGGCCGCGAGAGTCGGAGTCCACGCCCACCATCGCCAGGTTCAGTTCGTCGACGTTGCCCTGTCGACCGACAGCGTACAGCAGCGCATCGGCCTGGACCTTCTTCTTCGACTCGAGGTTGGCGACCACGGTGCCGTCGGCCATCTCTTCTACCGACTCCACCTCTTCGTTGAGCCGCATGGTCACGCGGGCATCGCGAAGGTGGTAGCTGAGGGCTTCGATGATCTCCTGGTCGGCAAACTCCAGTAGCCGGGGGCGGCGCTCAATCAGCGTGACCCGAACGCCGAGTGCGGCAAACATGCAACAGTACTCGACGCCGATCACGCCGCCGCCAACGATAATCATCGTCTTGGGTAGGGTCGTAAGGTTGAGCACCAGGTCGGAGTTGATGATGGTCGTCCCGTTGATGGGGACCTTCGCGGAGGTGGCGGGCTTGGTCCCGGTGGCGATCAGGATGTTCTTCGCCTCGTAGATCGTCGAGCCCTTGGTATTGGTGACCTTGACGTGCGTGGCGTCTTCAAAGCTGGCGACGCCGACCAGCATCTCGATGTTGTTGCGCGAGAGCTGCGCTTCGGTCACATCGATCTCGGTCTTGATGACGTGCTGCACCCGGAAGGCCAGATCGGCCATCGTGATGCGCTCCTTCACCCGGTAGTTCATGCCGTAGATCGACTTGTAGTTGTACCCGGAGAGATGAAGAACCGCCTCGCGCATCGTCTTCGAGGGAATGGTGCCGGTGTTGATGCAAGCGCCGCCGACCACCTCGCGCATCTCGACGAGGGCGATCCTTTTGCCCAATTTGGCGCCGTAAATGGCGGCACGCTGCCCTGCAGGGCCGGAGCCGATGACGATGAGGTCGTAAACAGTGCCCATAGGCGTCTTGAATATCTCCAAAAATTATTGTTAAGCGCTGAACTGCGGGCAAACCTTTGCCACCGGTGTCTATCATATGCCTTCGTGCGAGGAGACTTTGTGAATACACTGTGCGAAGTGCTCCGCTACGCCATTACCGACGGTTCGCGTTTCGAAGATGCCGTGACCCGGCATGACGAGTTGATCGCCGATGCACGGCGATGGGCCAGCCAAGAGATTGATTTCGTGCAACTTCGCGAGAAGACGATCGAAGCCGGAGAACTTCTGGCGTTGGCGGAGGCGATGGTGGCGATCTTCCGCGAAGAGGGCGGTCACACAAAACTGCTGATCAACAGCCGCGTGGATGTGGCCATCGCCGCAAGGGCTGACGGCGTTCATCTGACGGGACAGCACGAGGGCCTGACACCCTCACAGGTGCGACAGATTTATGCGCGCGCGGCGATCGTCAGTATGTCGTGCCACAGCCTTGTTGAGGTCGAGCAGGCTTGTGCCCTGGGTGCCAGCCTGATCCTGTTCGGACCGGTGTTCGAGAAGCGTGTCGGTAAGGTTGTCGTGACGGAAGGCCGTGGAATCGATAGTTTGCGGCAGGCGTGTGCAGTGGCCAGGAACATCCCAGTGCTTGCGCTGGGGGGAGTGACCCCTGAGAATGCCGGGGCTTGTGTTGAGGCTGGAGCGGCGGGAATCGCGGGGATTCGGCTGTTTGGTTGAAGTTCGGCAACGACTAAAAACCAAATCGTGATGAAACCGTCCATTACGTAAGCCACTGCGATACAAACCACGACAAAGACATGACAATAAGCACAAATCTTTCTCCAGAAAGCGGGTTTACACTTTTGAGCATTGTGCCAGCGAGCACAAAGGAGAAAGTCATGCCGTCGACCCAGCGCTTTTCGCTACCCCTCCCTAAAAGTCGCCGGGTATGGCCACTCGCCTTTGCACTTTTTCTGGCCCCGATGACCGTTCAGGCGCAGGAGGCACAGATTGCGCCCCTTCCCCAGGACACGGTCGATGCCGCGCAGCCCGATCCACCGTCGGTCGTGGCTCGGATTAGCGTGCTCAACGGAAATGTCTCGCTGCAACCAGCGAGCGTTACCGACTTCACCCCCGCCGGCCTCAACTATCCGCTGACGACCGGGGACCGCCTCTATACCGACAACGGCGCCGATGCCGAACTCGAAACCGGACAGGTTTCCGTCCGGCTGGGCTCGCAGACCGATCTCACCGTCACCGCCATGACCGATCAGCTCGAGCAGTTCGGGCTGGCACAGGGCAGCGTGCATCTGCGCACCTTTACGCTCGACCAGGGAACGACGCTCGAACTCGACACCCCCAACGCCGCTGTAACGGTACTCGGGGCAGGCGATGTGCGGGTCGACGTCAACCCCGATACCGACACCGCCGTCTTCACCCTGCTCACCGGACAGGCCCAGGTCGAAGCCCAGGGCTTCCGGCAGACACTGCAGCCGGGCGAGTCGTTGCAGCTTACCGGAGCTAACCCGGTGACCCCGCAAGAGGTAGAGCGCACGCAGCCGGATGACCTCGACAGCTTCTCCGCCGAACGCGACGACAGCTACCAGGACGCTGCCTCCAGCGAAGAGGCCTATGTCGATCCGAACACCATCGGGGCGGAAGACCTCAACGGCTACGGAGACTGGGACAACTCCGCTGCCGACGGCGGACCTGTGTGGTATCCGACCGGAGTCGCCGTGGATTGGCAGCCCTATCGCAACGGGCGCTGGGCCTGGATCGCGCCCTGGGGATGGACCTGGGTCGAGGCTGAGCCCTGGGGATTCGCTCCCTTTCACTATGGCCGCTGGGCACGCTTCGGCAATCGCTGGGGATGGACGCCGGGGCCGCGGGTGAGACGTCCTGTCTATGCTCCTGCCCTGGTGATGTTCGTGGGCGGCGCGGGTGTTACCGCGTGGTTCCCCCTGGGGCCGCACGAGCACTATGAGCCGTGGTATCACGCCAGCGTGCGGTATCAGAATCGCGTCAACGAAAACCTTGCCGGCAATGGGGGGACGACCTTCTTCAATCCACACGGCACTGGACAGCCCGCTGCCGCCAATCATGTCTACGTCAATCGGCAGATTGCGACGGTGGCCATGCCTCAGCAGTCCTTTGCGAGCGGTCAACCGGTAGCCCGCAACGCACTACGGACGCTGCCACCGCAACTGGCGTCGGCTCCGCTGCTGTCTCATCCGCAGGTCACGCCGACACGGGAGATCGTAGCTTCAACTCCTGCGCGTGCAGTGCCACGTCAGATTGCGCGGCCTGCGCTCGAAACGCGCGCTCCGCAGAGTCAACCGACCTCCTCTCCGGCTGCATCTTCGGCGAGTGAGTTGTATACAACGGGAGGCAGGCAGCCTGCTGCACCTTCGAACAACTCCGAACTGCATGCCGTGCCTGCGGCCCGCCCGCTGGTCAATCGCGCAGTTCCTCCGCCGCCCAGCCCGAGCTTCGAGCAGCAGCGGCAGGCTATGGAAACCACCGAGCCGGGACGTCCTCTGAGTCCTCGGCAGATGGAGAATGTTCGCGAGAATCGGCCAGTCGGGTTACCGCAGCAGCAGGCGCCGCACTTCGCGCCTCCTCCGCCCCATCCCATGCCTCAGCCGGTCGTTCACCCTGCGCCTGCGCCGAGTGGAGGCAAGCATTAGGGCCTGATATCTAAACGGTATTGGAACAGGAAGGCCCCAGAAGTATCATCTCGGCCGAAGGGCGTGGAAACGCCCTAAATTCGATTTCAGAGCCCCGCGCCGCCGACGCCTCGACGGCGCGGGGCTCTGAAATCATCGGCCGTTACGGCTTCTGAGCGGGCTGCTTCGTGCCAGTGCTGAGGTTCGCGGCAAGTGGGGTAACAACCGGGGTTGCGGCCCCGATCAACTCGGTCAGGCTGTTGCCAGCTCCGTTTCCAGTCCAGACATTCCCCGAGCCATCGATTGCGACGTGGGTGGGCTCGTTGAGACCTCCGCCGGTGTAGCCGCCCGGAGGAGAGATGGGCGTCCCCGTGGAGTTGAACTCGCTTAGGGTGGCGCCAAGGCGGTTTGCGGCCCAGACATTCCCGGAGCCGTCGATCGCCACGTCATCCGGTCCGTTGAGACCACCGCCGCCGTAGCCTCCAGAGAGAGCAACCCCCGAAGAATTAAATTCGCTGAAGCTGTTACCGAAGTTTGCGATCCAGGCATTCCCGGAATCATCGATCGCCACGGCTTCCGGCTCGTTGAGACCGCCGACGCCCGAAGGACTGGCGATGGGTTGCCCAGAGGCGTTGAACTCGCTTGCGCTGCTGCCAAAGATGTTTGTGACCCAAATATTCCCGGAGCCGTCGATCGCCAGCGCTTCAGGATCGTTGAGACCGCCACCGGTGATCTGGGAGATGGGCGTCCGCGTAGAAGGGTTGAACTCGGTCAGGCTGTTGCCACCAGTCTCCGCAACCCAGATATTGCCAAAGCCGTCGATCGCGATACCTTGCGGGTCGTTGATACCGCCACCGCTAATGCCTGCGGGACCGGTGATCGCGGTCCCGGAGGAGCTGAACTCGCTCAGGCTCGTGTTCAAGGGATTGCTGACCCAGACATTCCCGGAAGTCTCGATCGCCAGAAAGCCATCGCCACTGAGGCCGCCGCCGGTATAGCCCGTGGGGCCGGAGAGAACCGCTCCCAAAGAGCTGAACTCGCTCAGGCTGGCGGCATTGCCGTTTGCAATCCAGACATTCCCGGCGCCGTCGATCGCCACAGGGCCCGGGAATTGTAGACCGCCGCCTACGAATGCGACGCCGAGAGTGAAGTTGTTAGTGGAAGTAAGGAAGGGCTGGAAAGGGCTTCCGTTATTTGCCAGACCGAGCAGGTTGGTAATCTGGACGGTCGGATTGTGCGCGATATTGATCGCCGCCATGGCCGTATCGGTGGGCGTCGCACCTGTCGTGCCGCCACTCAGAGCATTACTGAAGAGCGGGGTGCAGGCGCTGCCGCCGGTGGAGTTGATGCAGGACGCGAGGATATCCGCCAGGGTGTTGATCTCGCTCACCGGAACGGTACCGTTCCCCGCTGGGGTCGTCGTCAGCGGCTGACCTGTCGTCTGCCCGACGATGTTCAACGCAGTGTTGAAGGCATTGGTGATGCCGGTCCCCGCCAGGGCATGTCCTGTTACGGCACTGGGTGCTCCAATATGAGTCGGATCGACCGCAAAACCCGCCAGGGCATAGGCTGCGGCGACGGTTGTGACCTCGTTCATAAACACGAACGGGATGTTGGCGATCGTGCTGCACGCACCGACCACAGCCATCAGACCCACTGAGGTGTTGGGGACTGGGGTGGGGTCCGGTTGCGGGTCGCCCTCCGTGGAATACAGATACAGCAACTGGTCGTTGCCTGCGGTTGCCGTGCAGTTGATCGTCCCGGCAAGACTGAAGTTCCCGCTAGCGTCCGTAGTCACATAGTGGCCGAACGAATCGGACGGCAAGCTGCCCGAGGTCAGCACATCCGTCGCAGCCGAAGCGTAACCGCTGGTTCCGGCTGCAAGCAGATGGACATGAGACCCAAAGAGAGGCTGCTGGCCTCCATGCGTGACGCCTTTGATACTGAAGGAAGTCGCGGTAGAAGAGTCAGCGGAACCGCCGAAGTTAGCAGAGCATCCGCTCAAGGACAGCACCACGCCAACCAGGGCCGGAACAGCCAACCTGGGAAAGAGACCCGATCTTGCAGGGAACATGATTGATGCCGATACAGAGGCGCTATTTTTCACTTTTCAATTCCTTGGGTGTGAAATATCGTCAAGATCCATGCAGGGAGCCGTAGTGAGTCCAAAAGGGGCAGGAGCCCCGACGACTAACATAAAGATTCCCTGATGCTCTATCTTGTACGCGAAAGAGATTGCCGAATTCAAGGCAGGCCGCTGGTGTTTGAGAGCGCCGCGCCGCCGAAGTTCCGCGGCGCGGCTCTACCCTCATCAGCCGTTACGGCTTCTGAGCGGGTTGCTTCGTGCCAGTGGTGAGATTCGCCTGCATCGGAGTCACAACCGGCGCTGCAGCTCCGATGAACTCGGTCAGAGCGTTGTTACGTGTGTTTGTGACCCACACATTCCCGGCACCATCGATCGCAAGGCTTTGCGGCGATTTGAGACCTCCGGTATAGCCCGTGGAGCCGGAGAGAGCCACACCGGAAGGGTTGAACTCGCTCAGAACGTCGTTACCTATGTTTGAAACCCACACATTCCCGGCACCATCGATCGCGATGGCTTCCGGCTCGTTGAGGCCTCCACCGGTATAGCCCGCGCTACCGGAGAGGGCCACACCGGAGGAGTTGAACTCGCTCACGCTGCCGGTCCCGTTTGCGACCCAGACCTCATTGGAGCCATCGACTGCAATCGCGATCGGATCGACGAGACCACCACCGCTGTAATTGGATACGGCCATGCCTGCGGAGTTGAACTCGCTCACGGTGCCGCTACCCATGTTTGCGGCCCACACGTTATTAGAGCCATCGATCGCGACGCCGTCGGGGAGATTGACATTGTTGCCGGCGTGCGGGATGCCGACCGTTTCGGAGAAATCGAGCTCGGTCAGGGTGCTGTTAGAAAGGTTTGCCGTCCAATGATTGCCGAGCCCATCGATTGCAATGCTGGTCGGGCCGGCTATACCTGCGCCAGTGATCTCAGAGATGACCGCCCCCGAAGACGTAAACTTGGCCAGGTCGTTGCCAATGTTGCTTGTGACCCAGACAGTCCCGGAGTTATCGATCGCAATGCTGGTCGGGAGATTGAGAACGCCAGCACCGCTGTAGCCCGCGGAGCCGGAGATCGCCGCCCCCAAAGGACTGAGTTTGCTCAAGCTATTGACCAGATTGGCTGCCCAGACATTTCCGGAGCCATCGATCGCGACACAAAAGGGTTGGTTGAGACCGCCGCCGGTGTAGGAGACCGTCAGGGTGAAGTCATTGGCTGTAGTCAGGAACGGCTGGAAGGGACTGCCATTATTTGCCAGGCCCAGCAGGCTGGAGACCTGGACTGCCGGATTGTGCGCAATATTCATCGCCGCCGCCACCGTATCGCTCGATGCCGAAGTATTGGTATCCGTGAAGAGCGTAGCGCAGCCACTGGAACCAGGACCGGTTGAGTTGACGCAGCCTGCCAGGATGTCCGCCAGCGTGTTGATCTCGGTCACCGGAACGGTGCCGTTGCCCGCCGGGGTGGTCGCCAACGGCTGCCCTGTCGTCTGCCCCACGATGTTGAGCGCGGTGTTGAAGGCGTTGGTGATGCCGGTTCCCGCCAGAGCGTGTCCCGCTACAGCACTAGGGGCACCGATATGAGCGCCATCGATAGCAAAGCCCGAGAGAGCGTAGGCGGCAGCGACGGTTGTCACTTCGTTCATGTAGACGAACGGAATGTTGCCGATAGTGCTGCACGCGCCGACTACAGCCAACAGGCTCGCCGACGGATTGGGGACGGGAGTGGGATCCGTTCCTTCACCACCCGGCTGCGGATCGCCCTCCGTGGAGTAAAGATAAAGCAACTGATCATTGCCTGCGGTTGCCGTGCAGTTGACCGCCCCGGCAAGGCTGAAGTTGCCACCGGCGTCCGTAGTAACGTAGTGGCCAAACAAATCGGTCGGCAAGCTGCCCAGGGTCAGCACGTCCGTTGCAGCGGAGGCGTAACCACTGGTTCCAGCCGCCAGTAAATGGACGTGGCTGCCAAAGAGCGGCTGCTGCCCTCCGTGGGCGATGCCTTTGATACTGAACGAGGTCGCGGTAGAAGTGGCAGCGGAACCGCCGAAGTTCGCAGAGCATCCGCTCAAGGAGAGCACCATGCACGCCAAGGCCGGAGCAGCCAACCTGGGGGAGAGACCGGATCTTGCAGGGAACATGACTGATGCCGATACAGAGGCGCTATTTTTCACTTTTCATTCCTTGGGTGAAATATCGTCAAGATCCATGCAGGCAACGGTCTTAAGTCCACCGTAGTGGAAGCCCGGACAAACAGCATAAATTTCCTGATCTTGTACCTTGTACCCGAAAGAGGTTGGCGAATTCAAGGAAAACCTGCGGGATTTCTTCATAAATTACCCGGGAAATCCGTTGGAGTTACAGCGCGTAGGAACACTGCTCCCCTCTGTCCTGCAACGATCCGGTTCGATTATTCGCCAAACGGGTGGGGCCCGGTGATCTTCCAGGATTTGCCGGCCATGAGTATCCAGGCATAGCGCATTCCAACGATAGCGAACAAGAGTTGCAGCGCCGCAAGGCTGAAATGCCCGACAAAGAGTTGGATCAGCGGCGCAAACAAGAACAGCGGATAGAACCAAAGAGGCACTTCATGCGATCCGACGAGAACCATGGTCGAAGCCAGAACGACCGCCATATAGGTCAACAACGCGGCCATCACCTGGTAACGGCGTCCACCGAAGCCATAGGAGCCAACGCGCATCGCCTTGCCAATGGCATAGCCGACACCGATCGCGGCGAAGACCATCCACGAGCCGCCGGTAAGCCGGTAGAGCGAGAAATAGACGAGACCTGACATCGCGGCGGCAAGGACTCCGGTAGCGATGGACCGCAGGAACACGCCCGAGGTATTCGCAGCCTGCATGGCACCCACGCGCGCAGCACACGGACCACAGACACGGTGCTGGTCCACGCTGAAGTACTCACCAGCCAGCCCGCGGGTGCAGAACTCGCAGTTCTCTGCGAGGGGAGCGGCGCTACCGTACTCGGCGCGATGGAAGTTAAGGGAATCGAGGGGCATCAGTTGATGTTACCGGGCAAACGGATGCCGCACGGCTCCCGGCTCGCCAGAGGTCATGCGCCAGGCCGCGCGGAGTCCGATAAAGAGGATGAACAGGCCGAGGATCGCGCCACCGGGGGAATGCTGGAACTCGAGAAACGGTTTCATCAAGCCAAAGCGCCCAAGGAAGTACAGGACGCGCGGCGACAGGAGAATCCCTTGGTCTTTGATCTCCCACCACAGCAGAAGCGAGTTGCCAAAGGCTACTGCAAGACAGGTCAGGATGAGCGCTGCCACCTGGTAAGGACGCCCGCCGCGGCCATTGGAGCCCATCGTCATCGCCTTGGCGACGAGGTAAGCCACGCCAATGGAGAGATATCCGATCTGGATATGCGTAATCCCGATAAACGCAGCGTAGACGATTGCCCCCGCAATGGCGCCGGCGATGCCAAAAGCAATCGCGCGAAGAAAAATCGCCGAATCGAAGGCCGGAGGAACAGCGGGCGGACCGAGGTACTCTGCTTGATCGAAGGTCGGAGGAGTGAGGGACATGGCGGTTGCAGCGAAGAATACCAGAGTTGAGATCGCGGCTTCGTCAATTTCCTGAGATAACTGGGGAGTTTCAGGTCTCAGCCCTGTCTATCCCACAGTCGCCATGAGAAAATATAGTTGATGATTTCCGTCTCTAATGTGACCATGCGCTACGGCGCAAAGCTGCTCTTCGAGGACGTCTCCGTGACGTTCACCACCGGCCGTCGCTACGGCCTGACCGGCCCCAACGGCGCTGGTAAATCCACCTTCATGAAGGTTCTGACCGGCGAGATCGATGCCCAGAAGGGCACCGTCGTCCGCCCCAAGAAGCTCGGCGTGCTGAAGCAGAACCAGTACGAGTTCGACGCCTATCGCGTCGTCGACACCGTCATTATGGGCAACAAGTCCCTATGGGCGGCGATGGAAGAGCGCGAGATCATCTACAACAAGCCTGAGATGACCGATGAAGACGGCTCGCGGCTGGGTGAGCTCGAAGGCATCGTCGGCGATGAGGACGGCTATGAGGCCGAGGCCAACGCCGCCGTCCTGCTCCAGGGTCTGGACATCCCCGATGAGCTCCATGACCGCAAGATGAGCGAACTGCAGGGCGGCCAGAAGGTGCGCGTGCTGCTGGCGCAGGCGTTGTTCGGCAATCCTCAGGCCTTGCTGCTGGACGAGCCTACGAACTATCTCGATCTCGAATCCATCCACTGGCTCGAGGAGTTTCTCAATCGCTACGACGGCACCGTCATCACCATCTCGCATGATCGGCACTTCCTCAATAATGTCTGCACACACATCGCCGACATCGACTACGAGACGATCATCACCTACAACGGCGGCTACGACGACATGGTGCTGCAGAAGACCAGCGTCCGCACCCGCATCGAGAGCCAGAACGAGCAGCGCGAAAAGAAGATCGCTCAACTCAACGACTTCATCGCCCGCTTCTCGGCCGGTACGCGCTCCTCGCAGGTGAACTCGCGTAAGAAGGAAGTCGAGCGCCTGGCTACCAGCGAACTGGCTCGCTCCAACATCGCGCGCCCCTTCATTGCCTTCAAGATGGAGCGGCCCTCCGGCAAGAACGTTCTCGAGTTCGAGAAGGTCAACAAGTCCTACTCGCAGCCGGACGGCAAGACCGAGCACGTCATTAACAACTTCACGGCGTCTGTAAACCGTGGCGACAAGGTGGTTCTCATCGGCCGTAACGGCCAGGGCAAGACCACGCTGCTAAAGGCCCTGCTGGCCAACGGTCCGGGTGTTGAGGAGAAGGACGTCTCGATCGACTCGGGCACCGTGAAGTGGGGCCACGAGGTACAGATCGGCTACTTCGCGCAGGACCACAAGGGTTCCATCCAGCTCGGCATGACGGCCAGCGACTGGCTGCACCAGTACGATCCGAAGGCCACGAAGGAAGACATTCGCGGCATCCTCGGCCAGATGCTCTTCCGCGGCGAGGAAGGCCTGAAGAAGACCGACGCCCTCTCCGGCGGCGAGGCCGCGCGCCTGCTCTTCTGCAAGATCATGCTGCAGAAGCCGAACGTGCTGGTGCTCGACGAACCGACGAACCATCTTGACCTAGAGAGCATCAACGCGCTCAACCAGGCGATCCAGAAGTACGAAGGCACGGTCTTCCTCGTCACGCACGATCAAGACCTGATCGAAGAGGCGGGTACGCGCATCTGGCACTTCGAAGGCGGCCCCACCGACTTCCGCATCACCGATCACAAGGGACCGTACGAGGAGTATCAAGAGCAGCTCAAGATGACTGCGAAATAACTCCTACCCCTTCTGCAAGAACAGGTCTGCGCAGTAGACCTGTTCTTGTTGTTGTTTTTCTGGTTGTCATTCCCGCAGGGAATCTGCTGTCTGTCGGCACAACACCGATATTTTGTGAAAACGTTGGCCAGGGCAAGGCTCGCACCATGCCCTGGTCCTCTATGCATGCAGGAAGAATTGTCAGGGTACGAACAAACAGCAGATTCCCTCCGGGAATGACAACCAGAAAAGCAACAACTAGAAAAGCAACAGCAAAGACATCGCCACCTGATTCTTCGCCCCTCCCCGCACAACCGTTGCCGCGTTCCAGCAGTCTGATAGCTTGGAACCTGTATGAAGAAGAGCAGCGTATACCGCCTCTTGATGACGGGCGCGATCCTTGTTGTAGCGCTGAATACGTGGATGGTCGGACGGGCGCTGAATAAGCTGTTCACGACGCAGGGCTGGCTGTCGCAGACCCTGGACGTTTTGTCGCACACCGAGAACCTGGCCCTGAATATGCGCTCGGCCGATAGCGCTGTCCGAGGATATATCCTCACGGGCTCACCCACCTTCGAGAGGCAGTATCATGCCTCGTCCCAGGGCGTGTTCGCGGAGCTCGACCAGGTCCAACGCCTCACGGCCGACAGCGTTACACAGCAGCAGCGCATCGCGTTCCTGCGCACCCGTGTGGCTGCCAAGATGGGAACGCTCGACGCGGCCAATGCAATGCGCACCGGCAACGCTCGAGCCCCAATCGAACCGGCACTGCTCGAGCCCCTGCTCACCGACTTTCCCGGCGGTGGCCAGAGCGTCTCCTACGCTATCAGCCAGATCGAATCCGAAGAGCATCGCCTGCTCATCGACCGCACGCGTGAGACGAAGAATGCCAGCCAGGAGGTGTGGATCAGCTTTATCGCTATCTCCCTGCTCGACATCCTTCTGATCGCAGCCGCCTTCGAACAACTGGTCCGCGCCCACCGCAGCCATCTCCAGATCGCCGAAGGAGCGGCCTCCATCGAGGCTCTCAACAATGAACTGACGCGGGTCAACACCGAACTCGAAGCCCGCGTGGAGGAGAGGACCCAGGAGTTGGCCCAGTCCAACCAGGAGCTTGAGGCCTTCAGCTATTCCGTCTCGCACGACCTGCGCGCTCCCCTGCGCACCATCGATGGATTTTCCCTGGCGCTGATGGAGGACTTTGCTGAGAACCTGAACGATGAAGGCCGTGACTACATCGCGCGCATCCGCAATGGAGTACAGCGCATGGGCATGCTGATCGATTCCCTGCTGCAGCTCTCGCGCGTGACCCGTTCCGAGGTCCATCGCGAGCGCATCGATCTCTCCCAGCTTGCCACCCTGGTGTTCGATGAGCTGGCCGCCGGCGATCCCGACCGAAAGATTCAGTTCATCCCCCAGCCGGGAGTCCTGGCACAAGCCGATCCGCGCTTGGTGCGTATTGCGCTGGAAAACCTGATCGGCAACGCCTGGAAATTTACCTCACGGACCACAGACGCACGCATCGAGTTCGGCAGTGACGTGCGGGAGGACGTCACCGTATACTTCATTCGGGACAACGGTGCGGGCTTCGACATGCAATACGTCGACCGTCTGTTCACAGCCTTCCAGCGCCTGCACGGGGATCGCGATTTTAAAGGCTCCGGTATCGGCCTGGCGACCGTCTCACGTATTATCCGCCGGCATCAGGGTTCGATCTGGGCTGAGAGCGAACTTGGCCACGGCGCAACCTTTTTCTTCAGCCTCGCCGCGTGATGCCCTCTGGGCCCCGCGGCGCGCACCGTTATAGGAAGGGATTTGATTGGCTATGATTCTCCTGGTAGAAGACGATCCGGACCACGAAGCACTGGCCATGAGAGCGCTTCGCAAAGCCAACGTGGCCAATGAGATTCGCGTTGCGCGCGATGGCACCGAAGCCATCGAATATCTCAACGGCATCGCCACCGGAAACCCCATACCCCAGCTTGTGCTGCTCGACCTCAAGCTGCCCAAGGTCGATGGCCTCGAGGTGCTGCGCACCATTCGCGCGTCCGATAAGACAGCCATTTTGCCCGTGGTCGTGCTGACCTCGTCGGACGAAGAGCGCGACATCGTCGCCAGCTATCGCCTTGGCGTGAACAGCTATATCCGCAAGCCCGTAAACTTTACCGACTTCGCCGAGGCAACGAAACAGCTCGGCATGTATTGGTTGTTGCTGAATCAATGCCCACCGTCGCAATAAACCCCGAAGCGCTGCTACGTGTCCTCATCATCGAGGACTACGAAGAGGACGCGCTGTTGCTCCAACGCCATCTCGCACGCGCGGGATATAAGGTCGACGCGCGCCGCATCGAGACGGCTGCGGAGCTGAAGGCCGCCCTGGAAGAGCCCGCGGCCTGGGATCTCGTTATCGCCGACTACACGCTGCCGACCTTCGGCGCGCGCGATGCCCTGAAGCTGATTCAGAAGAGCGGCATAGACCTTCCCTTCATCATCGTGTCGGGCACGATCGACGAGGTCTCGGCCGTCAATGCCATGCGCGCCGGGGCACACGACTATGTGCTGAAGGGCCACCTCGAACGCCTGCTCCCGGCCATCGAACGCGAACTGGCGGATTCGGCCCTGCGCCAGGAGCGGCTGCGCACCGAGGCGGAGTTGCGCCTCGCCCAGCAGCGCTTCTCGGCGACCTTCAATCAGGCTGCGGTCGGCATGGCCCACACCTCCATCGAAGGACGCTTCCTGCTGGTCAATCAGCGTTTAGCCGGCATGCTGGGAGAGCCCATCGACAAGCTGCTGGCACTGCAGTTGCGTGACTTCCTGCTGGCATCCGAACGCGAGCTGGACCGCACCATCCATGCCGAACTGATCTCGGGAGGAAGAAGCGGCTATCGCGTGGAGCGCACCCTCATCCGCCACGATGGCTCGACCTTTCCCGCGCAACTGACCGCTTCCCTGCTCAAACCGGACGGCCATCTTCACCCCACGGTGCTGTGGGTCGTGGAAGATATCTCCGCGCGTAAGGCCGCGGAGAAAGAGACCACCGAGCTGATGACGAGGCTCATCAACTCCGAGCGATTGGCTGCCGCCGGGCGCATGGCCAACACGCTCGCGCACGAGATCAACAATCCTCTCGAAGCGCTGACCAACCTCTTCTACCTGCTGCAGACGCATGAAGACCTGCCCTCACAATCACGCGAGCTGGTCGAGATCGCCGCGAGAGAGATCGAACGCGTGGGTCATATTACGCGCTCGACGCTGAGCTTCTATCGCAAGCTACCCGGTCGCACCATCGATCTGCGCACCATGCTCGAAGAGGTCGTCCAGCTCTTCCAGTCGCGCGCGCGCCAGCACAATGTAAAGATCAACACTCGCTATGCGGACGACACGAGTTCCGTGCACTACGATCCGGCGCTGCGACAGGTCTTCGCTAACCTGGTCGGCAACGCCCTGGAGGCCATGGAAGGACGCAGCGGCAGCATTACCGTGCGCGCCCGCCTGGCAGGCGGCTTCGCCGCGGTGACCGTCTCCGATACTGGACATGGCATCGACCAGGCTAATCTGCAAGCGATCTTCGAACCGTTCTTTACCACCAAGGGCGAACGCGGCACCGGACTTGGGCTCTGGGTGACGCGTGGCATCGTCGAAGAACAGGGCGGAACGTTGCGGCTGCGTTCCTGCATCTCGGGCAAACGAGGTACAACGATCCGCATTCGACTACCGATCAATGCACCGGCCAAAATCATTCCAGCGCTATTGTGATTTGAGATCGGTCGAGCCTGGGATGTGTCGCCGATTGCACCTGGAGTCCGGTCGAACCGTGCAGTCAGCCTGTTGAGGTCGGAAACGGAAGGTCATGGCTGATCTTCGTACCCTTTTCTCGCCCTGCCTTTGGCGATGATGTTTGCATTGTGCCCTTATGGTCCATGTACTTCATGAATCCGAACACAACAGGCAGTAGAATCGTGCCATGGCACAAAGCTACCAGCTCTCGCCCCAAAAGAATGTTCTCGGCCAGCCGATAGAAGCCTGCGGCCTTGATCCTCTGACCGGCTTCTATCGCGACGGCTGCTGCAATACCGGACCGAACGATCTTGGCGTACACACGGTGTGCTGCATCGTAACGGAGACCTTCCTCGCGGCCTCCGCGCGGCTGGGCAACGACCTCTCGACACCGATGCCGCACTACGGCTTTCCGGGATTAAAGCCGGGCGACCGCTGGTGCGTCTGCGCGGCAAGATGGCTGCAGGTACAACAAGCCGGAGCTGCCTGCCCGGTTGTTCTGGAAGCCACGCACGAGGCCACGCTCGAGATCGTACCTTTCGATATTCTGCTGCAGTTCGCCGTCATCCCCGAGACCCTGCACTAAGCTTCGGAGTGTAGATCGAACGGATAAATCCTCAAACAAAACGAACGGCCCGGATCGCTCCGGGCCGTTCGTTTTGCTGCGCTGAGGGTTAGAAGTTGAGATGCAATGACATTTCGACAGCACGCGAGCCGCCGATCGTATTGCGAACGGCGCCGAACGTGGACGTAGTGGAGCCATCCGAGTTCTTGGTCGGCAGCTTGTAGAGACTGGCCAATGCGCCTGTACCAATTCCAGTAGGTCCACCCGTAAGGCTTCCCTCTGAACCCTTCGCGGTCGCAACCTGACCAAACACTTCCTGTCCACCGACAAACCCCTGAGCGATATTGGCCTGATTTTGGGGAACGTCGAAGCTCGGTGTGTTGGTAACGTTGTAAACGTTGAAGGAGTACATCGCGGAGTAACGCCCTGCGACACGGATGCTCTTCGACAAGGACAGATCGGCGCGCTTCTGGAAGGACTGACGGAAGATATTGCGTTGACCCGGAGTAAAGTCGGTCTCAAAGTCATCGCATGGTTCCGTTGCCGTACAGGCAGGAATGCCCTTCTGGCCTGGCTGCAGCAGCGGGACCTGAACCTGTGAGACATCGATTGCGCCGATGTACCCACCACCCGCTGTCTGGAAGGCACCCACATGGCCGGTGAAAGCCGATTTCGGATTGCCTCCGTTCTTGATGCCGAGGACGGGGTTGGCCAGGGTGGGAAAGTTGCCAAAGTACAAGCTACCCACAGCGCCATCGAACTCATACAGGCTGTAGGGTTGGCCGCTCTCCGCCACTACGATGCCGCTCAACTGCCAGTCGTTGACGAACATACCAAGAATGCTGGACTTCGGTGCAAAATCCGGCGAGGTAACGACGAACTGGGCAGTCAGGGTGTGGGTGCGGTCGAAGTCAGCAGACGCATACGAGTCACGCAGCTTGTTCGGGTTGTCGCCCGTAAAGAACAGACCGACATCGCTCTGTTCATCGAGGGCATGGCTCCAGGTGTAAGCCACAGTCGCCTGTACGTGGCGTGACATGCGCTTTTCGATCTGCGTCTGAAGGGAGTTATAGGCCGAAACGCCCGCAGCCTTGAAGAGCGCTGCGTTATCACTGTAGCCGATGTAAGGAACACGCAGATCGATGTTGCCGCCGTCGAACGTGTTGTAAGGTTCGGTTGAGATGGCGTTGAGATATTTCGTGCCTGCAATGGGAGACTGGGTATTGAGCACCTGGTAACCGTAGCTCGAAGTCTCGCCATGGATGGGGTTATTCGGGGTGGCAATGCCGGGCTCGTTGAACGGGACCGGAATCACGCCGTGGCGGCCGACATTGCCAACATAACCGATAGTGATAGCCATATCGTTGGTCGGCTGCCACTGAACATTGAAGGAGTAGTTGATGGAGTAAGGCAGCTTGTTGGTGCGGTCATAGGCACCGAAGTTGAAAGGCGAAATATCGCACTCGAAGTTTTGCTGGTTTGCAACGGCAGTGCAAGCCTGACGAATTGCGGCTGCGGTCGTCAACTGCGAGGTAAAGAACGCCGGATTTGAAGAGGGTACGGGAATCGATTCGGTACCCAGCGGCTTCTCCAGTGACCTGGTACCGGTGCCGGTGAGGTAGTCTACGAGCGGCGGAGCTTCGGTCGCGCCGAAGGGACCACCGATACTGCCACCCGCAGGCTGCGAGAGATAGCTGAAGAGTTCTCCGCGGTCATAGTAGAAGCCAGTGCCGCCGCGGAAGACCACCTTGCCGCTGTCCTTTTTGGGGGAGAAAGCAAAGCCGAAACGCGGTCCGATACCCCATTGACGGCCGGTAAGAGTCGAGTTGCTGACACCCGCCGTTGGGAAGAACTTGTTGTTGCCTGCCACCACGAATCCGCTATTGGTTACAGACGTATCGGTTGCACTGTAGAGTGATGGATCGAAGTTGAACATATCGCCGTTCTTCTCCGAGAACGGTCCGTTGTAGTCGTAGCGAATACCTGCGGTGATTGAAAGATTGGACAGTAGCTGCCACTTATCCTGGACGTAAGAGCCAAGCTCGTTAGTGCGATAGTAGCGGTTCGCATCGCCCACCAGAAAGGTGCTCTTGCTTACCTGACCGGCCAGCAAACTTGTAAAGTTCGTCGTGGTCAACGTACCCTGGCCGCCGCGCTCGTTACGGATGTTGAGCTGCGTATAGGCGTAGGACGCTCCGATAGCCAGGCTGTGCTTACCTGCCGTATAGAAGAGGTTGGTGGAGGGATTCCAGCGGCTCTGGAAGTAGCCGGCATCCACAAAGGCGCTTTGCGGTCCGGTCGTGACCGTGCCGCCATTGGAGTAGCCGAACTTGCTGAGCGTCAGACCCGGAAGGCTGTTGGTGGGAAAGCCGATGCCCAGGTTGCTGTTGATCTGCGGATTGAAGGCGGCATAGGATTTCTGGCGCGAGAAGCCGAAGAGCTGTTCCCAGTTGATGCGCGAGCCGATGGTGATGGTATTGCTCAATGCCGCCACCTGCGCTCCGTTGTCTGTCGACTCAGGAAAACCACCAGTGTTGGCGATCGTGAAGGGTGAGGTAACCGGCGCGTGCTGATAGAAGTACTTCGCCGAGAGACGATCGCGCTGGGTCACGTTATAGTCCAGATCGCCGACAACCATGTGAGTGTCAAAGATCGAGGAGCCCGGCAGGAAGACGTTGCCGCCGCCGCCGTAGAGAGCGCTGGCGCTTGTATTCTGCACCGACGGAATCAGGTACTGTCCGTTTGGCAGCTTGGCGTTGAAGAGGTTGGCGGCTATCGGATCGACGATGCCATTGAATGGAGTGAAGGTAGACGAGCCGTTTCCATAGCAGCTTGCCCGTGCACTGGTTGTTCCGTTCGCGGTATAGCAGGCAGATGCGAGCAGATAAGAGTTGGCAGCTGATGTCAGACCTGCCGTGCTGCGATCGTCGGTCAGACCGATGGGCACCGTAAGGGTTGAAAAGCCCTTGAACTGATCGCTATCGTGCATGAACTGATAGCCGGCAAAGAAGAAGAGCTTATTCCGAATAATAGGGCCACTTGCCGAGCCGCCAATCAACTCCTTATGGAGCTGCGGGTTGACCTCAGAGAGTGGGATATTGGCATTGGGACCAAGAGAATCCTGTTTGAAGAAGAACGGAGCGGCATTGGCGAAGTTGGTCGCGCGAGTGCCATAGAGCTGGCCGTGGTACTGGTTGGTTCCCGCAGAGGTGCTGACTTCTACGTGTGCGCCACTGTTGGTTCCGCTCTGCGCGTCGTACATGGAAGTCTGGACGCTGATCTCCTGAATGAACTCGGGAGGAGGAGTCGCGAGGCTGTTGCCGTTCGATCCGGCTACGGAGTTGTTCGTCTGCGCCTGGCCGCCGAGGCTGGCTCCCTGGCCGATGTTGAAGGCGTAGCGCTGTGAGGCGTCCTGGCTGGAGCTCTTGCCGTTGAAGAGGTTCGTCACGTCTACGCCATCGACGCGGAAGGAGTTGCTGGTGTCACGCTGGCCGTTGGCCCAGATCGCCTGGTTGCCCAAGCCCGCGTTGGTTCCGATGCCGGGGAGAAGTTCTGCGCTTACACCCGGCGCAAGCACTGCTGCCTGGGTGAAGCTGCCCGTAGCCAGCGGGAGGTTCTGAATCTGCTGATGGTCGAGCGTATATCCATTGGTCGCGTCGGTCGCATTGAGCAGCGGGTTTTCCGTCACGGTCACGTTAGTCGTTACCTCGCCGACTTTGAGCGCGGCGGAGACGGTGGAAGCACGAGTCTCCACGACGTTGATGTGAGGCAGGAGAAGGGTTTCGAAGCCATCCCGTGTAACGCGCACGGTATAGGTGCCGATCGGAAGGTTCAGCATCTGAAAGTAGCCATCCTTCGCACTGGTGGCCGAACGCTTGAGCGAGGTGTGCTCTTCTGTCGCGGTCACCGCTGCGTCCGGCACTGCTGCGCCGGAGGTGTCCGTGACCGTTCCATTAATGGAACTCAATGTCTGCTGGGCGCTTAAAGGCAGCGCAAATAGACATAGAGCACAAAATAACAAAAGAAATTTCTGCATGACTGAACTCTCCTAAAAATATTGCAAGGGAATAAAAGGCACTACTTATTGCAATCGTGAACGCGGATGCGTTAATGACTACCAAGCCAATGTGAATCGCAGGTTAGAAAATTGTCTTTAATGTGGGGTTTTACTGAGGTACGGACATGTACAACAGGGGCTTCAGCCGCAAAGAAACTCTTTGCTAAGCAAGCATTCCCTCTGTGGCTAAAGCCACACCAGCAACAGGGTTGGGACGGCGGGACTAAAGTCCCGCCCTTTCAAAGCAAAGGCTGTAACTAAGAACAAAAACCAAATGACAACAAAAACACTGACAAAAACAAAAAACAGGTAGTTCCGATTCCTCGGATACTACCTGTTTTTGCAGATGAGCTTTGATCGTGGTTTTACCAACTTACAGGAAGAGGTCCGTACAAGCTCTCTATACCGACTGCCCGCTTGCAGCTTCCTTGGCATCCGAGAGCGTAACTTTCACACTCATCTTCTGATGTCCCCGAAAGATGGCCAACGAGATCGTATCGCCCGCATGATGCGCATTGAGCACGTTCGACAGGTCCTGGGGCGTCGTGATGGTTTGGCCGTCGGCTTCGACGATCAGATCGCCACCCAGCATGACCGGCGTATTGCCCTCCCAGGCCTTCTGCGTACCGCCATGCAGTCCAGCTCGTTCCGCTGCGCCGCCGGGAAGCACGCGCTCAATCAGAATGCCGTATTCCGCAGGCAGACCGATCTGATCCGCGATATCCGGGCCGATGGGCAGCGTAACGATATCGAGCGAAGGACGGCGAACGTGGCCATACTTCGCGAAGTCGTCCAGCACCGCCTTGGCTGTATCAATGGGGATCGCAAAGCCGATGCCGGCAGATTGATCCGCACCGCCATTGGGGTTCGAGGCGATCAGTGTCGTGATCCCGATGACCTCGCCGCGCGAGTTCAATAGAGGCCCCCCAGAGTTGCCGGGGTTCACAGCGGCGTCGGTCTGGATGGCGTCCTCAATGGGATTGCCCTCCTGCCCGCGGATGGAACGAATCGCCGAGATGATGCCGCGCGTCATCGTTCCAGAGAGACCAAAGGGATTGCCGATGGCGTAGACACGCTGGCCTACCGTAAGCCCCTGCGAACCAGCCAGGGTGGCCGGGACAAGATTGGGTGCATTTTCGATCTTGATGAGGGCAAGATCGTGGGCCTTGTCGGTCGTCAGCACCTTCGCCTTGTACTGGTGCTTGTCAGAGAGAGTCACCTCGACGCGCTGGGCGTTGTCGATGACGTGGTTGTTGGTCAGGATGAGGCCTTCCTTGTTCAGGATGAAGCCGGACCCCTGTCCCTGCTGCGGAACTGGCCCGTAGAAGAAGTCGAACGCGACCGCAGTGCTGGTGATGTTGACCACTGAAGGAAGCGCACGCTTATAGACAGCGATGTTCTGCTGCTCCTCGGCGTCGAAGGCCGGAGCTGCATTCGCTTCGGTCAGAGAGAGGCTACCTGCCGGGCCGCTAAGAGTGGAGGTTGTCGTGCCATCGAGGGGCAGGGAGTGATGCAGCAGGCCAGCAAGCGCTCCCACCGGCATCATGCGGGTGGTGAGGTAGTAAAAGCCGCAGACAATCAGAATTACGAGCAGAACAGGACGCAGTTTCATCGGCATTAACCTTGGCTGCGCCCTGGGAAGAGCGCGCTACTAGAATTTTAGCGTTTTCGGCGGTTGCGAGTAGAGTTACGGTTCAAATCGAGCCACCTGACACAACTCCCGCCAAACGGCGCCAACCCGCTGCAGCAACGTTACGAGATCCCCGTCGTTCTGAATCACAAGGCACTCCGCGGCATGCGCCTCGTTCGCCGTCTGCATCGCGAGGCGCGCACGCGCATCGGCTTCGAGCGCTGCCCGCTCTTGAGGGTCGAGCAGGCGGCCTGCGGCAGCACGCTCCACAAACCGCGCAATCTTCTGCTCCTCCGGCGCGGTCACCAGCACCATGCGGTCGAAGCGATCACGCCAGGGGTGGCTGGAGTTGCCGTACTTTGTCGTGAACAGCAGAGCGGACTCGACGATGACCATAGCATCCGGATGTTTGCGAGCAAGCCCTTTTATCAGGCGGGCCTGCTCGGCAATCACCGCCGGATGCACAATTGCGTTCAATTCTTCTACTCGGCCTTCGGTAAAGGCCAGCCGCGCCAGAACGCGGCGATCGAGAGAGCCGTCCTCCGCGACGACGGCCCCTCCGAAATGCTCGACGATGGCGGTGTAGACAGGTTGACCGGGCTGCATCAACCTGCGCCCCATCTCGTCGGACGAAAACACCACGGCGCCGCGCTCGGCGAACATCCGCGCGACGGTCGACTTGCCGCTGCCAAGATCGCCCGTCAGACCGACGCGCAGCATCGTGCTACTTTCCGCTGCGCCGCATCTTCGCGGCCTTCACGGTATTGCTCATCAACATGGCGATGGTCAGGGCTCCAACTCCACCCGGTACGGGAGTGTAAGCCCCCGATAGCGCAAACGCCGCCGGATCGATGTCGCCGATGACCGTGGAGCCGCGCTTCAAAAAGCCTTCGCGGCGCGCTTCATTGTTCGGGAAGAACTTCTCCACCTCGGCCGCATCGGTCAGGCGATTGATGCCGACATCGATCAACGTCGCGCCGGGCTTCACCATCTCCGGAGTCACGAATCCCGCGCGCCCGATAGCCGCTACCAGGATGTCGGCCTCACGCGCGATCTCCGCAAGCCCCTGGGTGCGCGAGTGGCAGACCGTCACCGTCGCCGAGGCATTGATCAGCATCGCGGCAATAGGCTTACCCACAATATTCGAGCGCCCGATCACGACTGCTCTCTTCCCCGAAACAGGAATATCGCTGCGGCGAAGGACTTCCATGATGCCCGCAGGCGTGCACGGTGCAAGCACCTGCGCGTCCGGAGCGCCGCTCAGCAGCCGCCCCGCGTTGATCGGATGAAAGCCGTCTACGTCCTTCTCCGGCACGACGGCTTCCAACAGGCGCTCGGTGTCGACGTGCTTCGGCAGCGGCAACTGAATGAGGATGCCATCGATCTCGTCGCGCGCATTCAGCGAGGCGATCAGCTCCAGCAGCTCTTCCGTGGTGACGCTGGCGTCGGGGGTGTGCATCTCGGAGTAGATACCGAGCTCCCCGCAGGTCTTGACCTTGCTGCGCACATAGATTTGCGACGCGGGCACATCGCCCACCAGTACGACCGCGAGACCCGGCGTATACCCGGCCTCACGAGCTGCCACTACCTCGCGCGCGACTTCGGCTTTAATCTCGCCGGCAATCGCTACGCCATCCAGAACACGCGTTTTCATATCCAAATCGGGCATTCAACCATTTCCCCTAACAGGTGTAGAGCCAGCCACTCATCTCGCACCATTTCCACGGGAAACGGCGCTTCTTGCCCCCTTCGCTTCCTGGAAGCGGGGAAACTGCTCTCACTCCATCGTACCGCGCCTGCTTATGGCACTCTTCAACGAATGGAATAGATTTTTCAATAGGGAATATTCGACAGAGCAATTCATCATTGATGCATCTCCTGCCGCGCAAATCAATCTAACTAATCAGGCGCAGAGATCAAGAGATAAGCGTCTAAGATGAGGTGCTCTGAATGAGTGAAAGTTTCAACCAGCAGGACATCACCTACGGAATTGAAAAGTTTAGCGCCAACGATCTCACCATGCTCCGCAACGAGCTTCTCCGGTCGGGCGTGGATTCCTTCCAGTCTGCGGAGATCGTGGCCAGCTTCCTGACCGGACGCGGCTACGGGTGCTCAACGCACGAAGCCCGCAACGCCGCCTCAAAGATTGAAGTCTACGGCTGCACCGCGGAGCGTATTCAGGCGGCCCTGGAGCTTGCAGCACGGGTGATGTAACGAATTACTGCAAAATCTCGCCTTCGGCATCATCGGTCGGCGACTCAATCTCTGCGTGGAACCCCTCAAGCATTCGCTCAAGAAACGCGTCTGCGTCGAACTCCTTGCGATGCATCGACTCCGCATTCACAATGTGGCGTGCAAGATCCGCAAGCACAATGCCCCAGGCAAAAGGATCGTCCCACGTACCGGAGCGCAGACTTACATGCTGCCCCTGCTCGGCGACCCACACGCGCAACAACTCAAACGATGCCTTGTCCCGCACCGCCGCTGGCGGCGGATCCAAATATTTATTGCTCATACAACCCTCCCGGTCAGGTGCCGCTCGCAACGGTGCGCTGACAGCCCGTATTCATGACTGCCGATAGTATCATTTGGCTTTTAATCTGCGCTGAGCGCGTGGCTTTAGCGTGCACTGAGCGCGGTTTCGATTCCCTGGTTGACCTCGGCCTGCGCAAACTCCGCAGCCACCCGGATGCCGTTCATGATGGCGCGCTCGTTCGACGATCCGTGGCCGACGATGCTGACGCCGCGTACGCCCAACAGGATCGCTCCACCGTACTCCGAATAGTCGAGCCGCTTCTTGAAGTCCGCAAAGGCCTTGCGCGAGAGCAGCGCGCCTACCTGTGACGTAACCGTCGACTTCAGGCTCTCCTTCAGGGAGACGGTCAACAGCTTCGCCGTGCCTTCGCAGGTCTTCAGGGCGACGTTCCCCACAAATCCGTCGCACACGATGACATCGGCATGTCCGTTGAAGAGATCGCGGCCTTCGACGTTGCCGATGAAGTTGATTCCCTTCAGCTCGCGCAACAGCGGCAGCGTGTCGCGTGTGAGCGAGTTGCCCTTGCCGTCCTCTTCTCCGATGGAGAGCAGGCCCAGGCGGGGATTCGGGATGCGCAGCACGTTCTTCGCGTACACATGGCCCATCACGGCGAACTGCACCAGATTTTCAGGATCGGAGTCGACGTTGGCGCCGACATCGAGCAGCAGCGAGGGCCGCCCGGTCGTCGTAGGCACAATGGTCGCCAGCGCGGGTCGGTCGACGCCCGAGAGCGAGCCCAGAACCATCTTCGCGGTGGCCATGGCGGCGCCGGTGTTGCCGGCGGTCACAAAGCCCGCGGCACGGCCTTCGCGCACCATCTTGAGGCCCACGCGCATGGAGGAATCACGCTTGGAACGGACCGCCTGCGCGGCCTTGTCGTCCATGTTGATCCACTCACTGGCCTGGGAGATGAAAACGGGCAGACGCTCGCCCCTGGCGTAGGCCTTGAGGGCCTCGCGTAGTTTGGGACGCAACAAATCTTCTGGCCCGGTCAGGTGAACGCGAACGTCCAATTGACGGCAGGCCAGAATGGCCCCGCGAATTTCAGGCTCGGGGGCCTTGTCGGATCCCATGGCATCGAGAACGATGTCGATCGGCATAAACGCGCGCGGGCTACGACGCTTTCTTCAGAATTTGTAAGGTTACTCGGCGGTCTTGACAGCCAACACAGCGCGTCCCTTGTACTCGCCGCACTTCTTGCAAGCGCGGTGAGGCAGCTTGCGCTCGTGGCAGGTCGGGCACTCGGAAACACCGGTGGGGGTCAGGAAGTCGTGGCTGCGGCGCTTGGCGGTGCGCTGCTTGGAGTGGCGCCGTTTCGGATTAGGCATGGTATTCCTCTCAACATCGTTGGCCGGGAAGCGCTATTGCGTCTTCCAGTGGCCGAAGCTTGTTCAAAATATTCAAAAACTCACGGGCTCAGGCTTTCGGAGCGGCGATTCCGGCAAGCGCGTGCCAGCGGAGATCTACCGGCCGTTCCTCGCAGCCGCACGGGGCGGTATTGCGATTGGCGCCGCATTGCGGGCAGAGGCCTTTGCAGTCCTCCCGGCAGAGCGTCCGACCGGGCAGAGCCAGAAGTACCTGCTCACGCACGGCGTCCTCCAGCAGCAGGCCGCTCTCTTCATAATAACCGATTTCGGTCTCGTCTTCCGTAATTGCGTGCTCGCCGGGCTGATTATCCACGCCGCCGGGCCGGAAGATGAGATCGAAGTCCCCGCTGAGGAACTGTTCGACGGGTTCGACGCACCGGGCGCAGAGCAGTTCAAACGTTCCGGCAAAGTGCGCACGCAGACGGATATCGTCGACAAAGTCCTTGGGACCGCGATGTTCAACGATCAGTTCGGCCTGGCCCTGAAGCTTCAAGGGACCAATCTGGCGGACATCCTGGGCATAGTCGATCGCCCCCGCTGCGAGGCTTTCGTCCAGCTTGAGAGGCTCTTCGACGAGTTGTACGGGAGTGATGAGCATGGATTAAGGGTAGGACTTGCGGAGGGGGGAGTCAATGAGCCGGAATATGGGGTGGTGCATGCCGAGGGCAAACCCTCGTCAAGTTGAGCTATGCAAGCAACTTGTTGAGGCAGGAACTCGGAAGGGCAGGGTTTCAACCCTGCCGAAAAGCGCGGTCAAAGCCCTCTTTCCACTCTGCTGAAGGCTGAAGCGAAGGCGTAGCCGGAGCGACTGAATTGCTTTCTTTGATTGCGGCGAAATGGGTGGCCACATCCCCAAATGTGTCCCCGGTGGTCCTTGTGCAGCCTGGGCTGAACGAAGGAAGGCAATTCAGTCGTTGCGCCCTGAGGGCTTCACTCCAGCCTTCGGCAGAGAGGTACGAATATTCAGTTCGGCTTTCTGCGGCATGGCTGAAGCCATGCCCTTCCGATCCCTGCCTCAACAAACTGGCTGCACAGTTCGACCGGACTCCAAGTGCAGTTTGATGACACGCCCTAAGGGAAGTCTGCTTTAGACATACCTATAAAATTAGGCTCGTCTAAAATTTCACTTTGCGTCAAACTAGAGGAGGGGGCGCATCAGAGATGGCGAGAAGCCGGGAGCAGCTTGCGAACACGGAGTCCGTGGATAACTATCTGAAGGCGATCTTCCATCTGGGAGGCGGCCAGAAGGAGCGCGTCAGCAGTGGAGAGCTGGCGGAGCGGCTTGGAGTCGCACCTGCCTCTGTGACGAGCATGATCCAGAAGCTCGCAGCTTCCACTCCACCGCTTGTCGACTACGAGAGGCACTATGGGGTCAGCCTCTCACGTGCCGGGAAGAGACGTGCACTGGAGATCGTTCGTCATCATCGGCTCATCGAGACCTTTCTTTACGAGGTCCTCAACTACCCCATCGACGAGATTCACGATGAAGCCGAGCGCCTGGAGCACTTCATCTCCGAGACCTTCGAGAAGCGCATCGCCGATAAACTCGGGAACCCCCAGCTTGACCCGCATGGGCACTGCATCCCATCTCTCGATGGGACGATGCCTGCGATCCATCGAGTCACCTGCAACTGCGAATGAGCCCTGCCGCAAGCGGGCTGCGGTGGTGCGTATACTCCATATAATTCTCGAACGTCACCTCTGGAGTTCCTGCTTGCGCTCACTTCCCCTTGCCGCCCTCCTGCTCCTTGCCTCCCCGGTCTTCGCCCAACAAGGAGTTGTCCATGCCACGGGACCGGCCTACGTGCCTCAGCCTGCCTGGATCGCGCGTTCCAACGCCTTTACCCAGCAGATCCTCGACATCCAGATCAAGTATTCGCCCGAACAGGCTTCCTCAGAAGGCCTGGCGAAGTACGACACTGAGATCGGCGATGTGTCGCTGGCCGCGGAAGAGGCGCAGCGCAAGGAAGAGGAAGCAGCAGTCGGCAAGCTTGAAGCTGCGCTCAGGACCGAGCAGGACCAGAACGTCGCCGAAGACCTCGAGATCATCATCCACAACGAGCGCCTCGGCTTTCGCGTGCAGGATTTCTCGCACAAGCGCCGCGTGCCCTTCATCAACGCCACCAGCTTCTTCTACTCCGGCCTGCAGCCACTGCTCGACGACCAGCTTCCGCAGTCCCGCCGCGAGTCCGCTGTCGCGCGTTTGAAGAAGTATGCCGGACAGGCGCCGGGCTACCGGCCCGTCACGCTGCAGCTCATCGAGCGCATGAAACAGCAGATGGCAAAGCCGGGCATGATCTATCCCTCCAGATCCGAGGTGGAGACGCAGCTATCGCGCAACGCCGCCATCGTGGACGGGATCGCCTCCCTGTTCCAGAAGTACAAGCTGACCGGATGGGAACCGGCGTATGCCGCGCTGAAGACCCAGCTCGCCGACTATGACTCCTGGGTGAAGACCAACCTCTTGCCCAAGACCCGCACCGACTTCCGGCTTCTTCCCGAGGAGTACGCGCTCGCCTTCGAGGGCTACGGCATCGACATTCCACCCGCGCAGATCGCCGAGATGGCGCACAAGGCGTTCCTCGACTATCAGGCCCAGATGCAACCCCTGGCAGCAGAGATCGCCAAGGAGCATGGCTTCGCTTCGAGCGACTATCGCGACGTGATCCGCGAGCTCAAGAAGCAGCAGATCACCGGCGATGCGATTCTGCCGTTCTACGAAAAACGTCTGCACGAGATCGAGAAGATCATCGTCACCGACAAGCTCGTCACCCTGCCCAACCGCCCGGCCATCATTCGCCTGGGCACACCGGCCGAGAGCTCGCAGCAGCCCGCGCCGCACATGGTGCCTCCGCCGTTCCTGCACAACACCGGACAGCGCGGCGTGTTCGTGCTGCCGCTCAACATGCCCGCGGGCCCTGGCGAAGCGAAGGCTGCCAAGGTCGACGACTATACCTTCGACGCCGCCTCGTGGACCCTGATCGCGCACGAGGCCCGTCCGGGACATGAGCTGCAGTTCGACTCGATGGTGGAGCACGGCGTCTCGTTGGCGCGCGCGCTGTTTGCGTTCAACTCCACCAACGCCGAAGGCTGGGGCCTCTACTCGGAGTACATCACGCTGCCCTACATGCCGAAGGAAGGCCAGCTCATCAGCCTTCAGTTCCGGCTGCTGCGCGCGGCACGGGCGTTCCTGGACCCAGAACTGCAGGCCGGCAAGATTCAGCCCGCAGACGCGATGAAGGTGCTCACGCAGGACGTGTGTTTCTCCGTGCCGTTTGCCAATCAGGAGGTCGAACGCTACACCCTTCGCTCTCCGGGACAGGCGAACAGCTACTTCTACGGCTTTACGCGGCTGCTGGAGCTGCGCAAGGAGACCGAAACCGCGCTAGGACCGAAGTTCAACGCCCTGCGCTTCCACGACTTCATCCTCGCGCAGGGACTACTGCCGCCAGGCCTCATGAAAAAGGCTGTAGAGGAGCACTTCATTCCGCAGGAGAAGGCTCGCCAGCAGTAGGCGTGCCGGCTTTTCTTTAGGACACCACTTCTAGGGCACTAGGTGAATGCCAGCCCCAAAGGGGCGGTATATCCCAGCCCAGGGTGGAGGCATCCGCAGCGAGCGTTTTTTGCTCGCTGCGGTGCCGGAACCCTGGGTCAAGTCGTAAATTAATTTGAGCCCTGAAGGGGCGACCTATTGTGGCTGCACGATAGGTCGCCCCTTCAGGGCTCTAGCTTTTGAGGGTTCCGTAACCCCAGGGTTCCGGCGACAGGGCGAGCAAAAGCGCTCGCCAGCCGCCTTCACCCTGGGCTGGGATATATCGCCCCTTTGGGGCTGGCATTCACGCTGTGTCTTAGAAGCAGTTGGATGACGCACACCATAAGATTCCCATCTTTGTAACAAGTTCATTACAATGTTGGAACCAACAAGCCACAACGCGCGTATCCTGTCTGCGTAGAACTACGTCTCCACCCAGCAGCGCGGGAGATGCACGAAACTTTCTCGATCGAGGTTGATTTCCAATGCACCTTCTCCGTTCGCTTGTGATCCCTGCTTCGTTAGCCACCCTGTTGCTCGCCGGCTGCCACGTCTCCACCCATAAAGACGGCAAGAACGAGAATGTCGACATTGGAACTCCATTCGGCTCGATGCAGGTCAAAACCAACGGTAAGGGCGATACCACCGCGATCGGCATCGCAGCCTATCCCGGCGCCACACTGGTCAGCAATAACGGCAAAGATTCGGACGAAGGCTCCGCCGACATCAACATGAACTTCGGCAGCTTCCATCTCGGCGTAAAGGCCGCAAGCTACCAGACCGGCGATCCCCAGAGCCGGGTAGAGGCCTTCTACCGCAAAGAGCTTGCCCATTACGGAGACGTGATCGAGTGCCGCCACGGCAGCGCGGTCGGCCAGCCCACGCGAACCTCCCAGGGCCTGACCTGCGACACGAAACATGGCAATCACATCAGCACGGACGACTCCGATTCCGACCTGGATCTACGCACCGGCTCCGAGCAGCACCAGCACATCGTCGGCCTCACAGCGAAGGACGGCGGCACCAGGATCGGACTCGTCGCTCTGGACCTGCCCACCGGTCACGATCACAAAGATAGCGAGTAGCGCCCCAGAGAGTTGCCGCAAAGCTCCCGCTCCGGTAGCCTTCGAGAGGTGATTCAACGCCATTGTCCCCGCTGCCGGTCTGTCCTCCACTTTGAGGACCACGGCACCCTCGTCTTCTGTTGGAACTGCGGAGCCCCGCAAATCACCCTCTCCGAAGAGTTGCTGGATCAGGTTGAGCAGCAGATGCAGGACGCAGCCGCCGGCGCACAAGGTAGTAGTACGGTCCAGATTCAGGACCCCTCCGCCGTGAACTGGAAGGCCGCCATCCACATCGCCCTGATCGTCGCCGGTGCGCTGTCGGCCATCGCCGTGCTGGTGCCTCCCGCCGAGATGCTGGCCTGGCTGGCGCCGTCCATTGTGCTCGCCCTCTACGCCTCCCGGAACCGCCAGACACGCATCACCACGGGGCTGGGAGCGCGTATCGGACTGCTCTGCGGGGTGCTCTGTTCCCTGGGCCTGATGCTCATCACCGCCCTGCAAATGCTCGTCCTGCGCTTTGGAATTCATGGAATGGCCGAGATGGAAGCCAACATGAACTCCGTGATGCTGGAGGCAAAGACCCGGGCCGTGGCGCAATCAGGGCAGGCAGCGGCCAGTATCTTCGATCTCTTCCTGACCGCTCCCGAGTTTCGCGCGGGATTCTTTCTGGCTGGACTGGCGATGGTGGCGGCGATTCTCATGGTGCTGTCCACCGCCGGCGGCGCATTTGCGGGCTTTGTCCGGTCGCGGCAAACCAAGACCATTCTTTAGAACAGTTTGGCCCGTGTGATAGCAGTGTGAAATCACACGGCTATCTTTGCCGTGTTCCACTTTATGGTGCCCCTGCCCTGACGCAACCGCTCGCTCCGCTGCTATCATCAACACCTATCATGAGCGACAATCACCCATCCTCTCCGGCCACCGAAACGAGCGAATCCACCCAGTCCATACGGTCGCCACGCCTGCGCGAAAAAGGCCGCCTCATGTCCGGCTCCGAGATCGAGCGCACCCTGGTGCGGCTTGCGCACGAGATCGTGGAGCGCAACCACGGCTGCGACAACCTCGGCCTGGTCGGCATCAAGCGCCGCGGCGTGCCACTGGCGCAGCGCATCGCGGCGCTGGTCGAAAAGATTGAGAAGCAGCCGGTCGATACCGGCATGCTCGACATCAGCTTCTATCGTGACGACCTCTCGACGCGCGATATCCGGCCCGTCGTCGAAAAAACCGATATCGGCTTCGACGTCACCGGCCGCGACATCATCCTGATGGACGACGTGCTCTACACCGGCCGCACCATCCGCGCCGCGATGGACGCGCTCTTCGACCATGGCCGCCCCAAGAGCGTGCAGTTGTTGGTATTGATCGACCGCGGCCACCGCGAACTGCCGATCGAAGCCCGGTTTATCGGCCGCACCGTACCCACCTCACGCCGCGAGATCATCGAGGTCAAGCTGCGAGAGATCGACGACGACGAACAGGTAACCCTGGTCGAGTTGCTGGACTAATCCCACACGAAACCGAGCCAATCCTCATGAGCGAACAGGTCCTCACAGAGCCAACAGAGGGTCTTCCTCTGCCTGCGCCCAACGAACCGGAGCCCATGAGCATGGGCGCGGTGCTGCGCGTCGTCACGATGCGGCGGCTCTGGTATGCGCAGATCGTCTCGGTCTTCGGCGACTTCCTCGCGCTGTTCGCGGTCATCACCGTCATGACCTTCAAGCTGCATGCGACGGCGCAGCAGGTAACCGCCGGACAAATCGCCTACCTGCTGCCAATTGCGCTGCTGGGCATCGTCAGCGGCGTGTTCGTCGACCGCTGGCCGGTAAAGATCACGCTGGTCTCGAGCGACTTCCTCCGCGCGGGCCTCTGCCTGCTCCTGCTGCTCGTGCACTCGGTCTACGGCTTCTACATCGTCCTGGCGGCGATCAGCGTCGTATCGAGCTTCTTCACGCCCGCGCAGGGCATTGCTCTGCGCAGCGCGGTCCCCAAGCACGGCCTGCGTTCAGCCAACTCTCTGATGCAGCAGGTCATGTTCATCATGCGCATCATCGGCGGCCCGATTGCAATCTTCGTCGTCTCGCGCTTCCACGAGCAGACCTGCTACATCCTGGACTCCCTCAGCTTCATCGCCTCCGGCTCGCTCATCGCCTCGCTTGCGCTCAATGTTCCGAAGAAGAGCGCGGTCGTGGTCACCCCGGAGCAAGAGCAAGCGACCGCCAAAGACGGCAAGACCGGCATCGCCCGCATCCTTGAAGACATGAAGGAGGGCGCAGGCTTCGTCCTGCATCATGCGGCCCTGCTCTTCGTGATCGTCGCCCTGGCTGCCGGCCTGTTTGTGATGGCCTGCTTCGGCCCCCTGATCGCCATCTTCGTGCGCGACACGCTGCACGCCTCCACCAACGTCTTCGGCATCTCGAGCGCGATGATCGGGCTCGGCCTGCTCGTGGGTATCTCGATCCTCAACGCAGTGGCCAAGAACGTGAAGAACACCACCCTCGTCTACTCAGGCCTGGGAGGCATCGCCCTCTCCACGCTGTTGATGGCGACGGCCCCGCACATCGTCTTCCAGCTCGGAAGCCACGCCATCGGGGTCGATAGCCTGCTCACCATCGTCGGCTGCTTCATGATCGGCTGCTCGGCGGGCGGCATCATCGTTCCCTCGCAGACGATGATCCAGCAGGAGACCCCGCCGGAGATGCTGGGCCGCGTTGGGTCGACAGTCATGTCGTTCATCTTCAGCGCGCAGATCGCGGGGCTGGTCCTGAGCGGCATCCTGGCCAATCACACCAGCGTGCGGCGGGTCTTCCTGCTCTGCACGGGGATGCTGGCGGTGCTGATCGTCGCGGGCAAGCTATGGATGGAGCCGAAAGAGCACACGACGACGGCATAAACAGCACTCGGGTCATTGAAACGTGGCGCTGTTTCCGCCCTACTTAGGCTGCCTCACGCAAAATAGGCTGTATCTTCGTGCGCTTTGCGCGGCGAGCCTGTGCCAGATCGTAGTTCGTCTGCATGTTAAGCCAGAACTCAGGATTGGAGTTCGGAAAAGCCTCCGATAGCTTGAGGGCCACGGCAGCAGAGATACCAAGACGCCCATTCAGAATCATCGAAAGATTGGCCCGGGTCATCCCAAGATGCTTCGCAAGAGCACTGACGGTAACGGCATCTCCCATGTACTCGCGAAGAATCTCGCCGGGGTGGCAGGGGTTGAACATCGGCATACGAGCCCTCCTTCTAGTGATAATCCTGACAACCGTATCAAAAACTGATACAGCATTCAAAGCCCAGAATGACGACCAAGTAAACACCGGCTCAATTCACCCTTCCCCGGTGTCTAAGCCCTTAGCAGCCGAATCAGACTTCGGCCCCGGCTCTCGCCAGCCGCTACCACCCCGCAGGTCCGAGCGCTCGCCCACCACTTCTGATCGAGGTGCTCCTCATGGCGTTCTCCGCAAACTCTACCGCCGAAATCAATGTCACGCCGCTGATCGACGTGCTGCTTGTGCTCCTCATCATCTTCATGGTTCTCGTCCCTGTGCGGCCTCGCGGGCTCGACAGCTCCATCCCGCAAGGCGCTCCGGCGTCTGCGGCGTCCCAGTCTCCTCTGGTCGTGCGCGTCTCAGCAGGCTCCGCCGGCAGCAGCCCAACCTATCGCATCGGCCAGCAGGACGTGGCGCTCGCGGACATACGCCCTGCCCTGCAGCAGCTCTTCGCTACACGGCAGAATCTCACTCTCTTTGTCGAAGCCGATCCCACGCTCAACGTCCAGCAGGTAGCCGAGGTCGTCGCGGAAGCACGAGCGGCAGGCGCGGGCCAGATCGCCCTGGGCTCGCTGGCGAAACTCTGACCGCAAAGAGCAAGGCCTCCCGAGCGGGAGGCCTTGCGGTACAGCAGGAAGCGCAGCTTACTTCGTCATATCGACGCCGCCGCCCAGCTTCTTCTCCTTGGCCGCTTCATTGGCCTTGCGAGCACCGGCAGCTTTCTGCACCCACTCATCGGCCTTTGCGAGGTCGTCCTTGCGGGCAGCATCGTTGCCGCACTCCAGGTCGGCCTTACGGCGATAGGTAAGGTTCAGGTACGACATAGCGTCGTCATAGTTGGGATTGATCTCGACAGCCTTCGTCAGGTACTGCAGGGCCTCATTCACGAGATCGGTGTTGGCTGCCACGATCTTCGCGCAGACGTCCTTGGACTTCTTCACGTTGCCTTCGCCATCATCCGTCATGCCGGCGGCAGCGAGGATCGTTGTCGCATTCTTATAAGCCTTATTCCAATCGATCCAGGCGATCGTGTAGTTCGCCTCGGAGTCCTTCGGATCAAGAGCGATGACCTTCTGCTCCGTGACCTTGGCTTGATCCAACTGCTTGATGTTGCGCTGGATCGAGGCGATCTGCTTGAGGGCGCCAATATCGTTCGGGTCCTTGGCAAGCACCTCGTTGAAGCCGTCCATAGCCTTCTGGGCGATCTTCAGGTTGCCTGGGGTGTCGTCGTTCGGCACCACCTGGTAGCTATACGAGGTCGCGAGGTACAGTCGCGCCGTGGCGTAATCAGGATCGAGAGCGATGGACTCCTGGAACTTGTCGACGGCCTGCTCGTAGTGGCCGGCCTTAAATTCCTGCACACCCTTCACGAGCCTATCGCGCGCGCGCAATTTGGTGCATCCAACGGTGCTCGCCAGCACTACCAACAACGTGGCGCTGACAGAAATTCGTGCGCTAAGCTTCATGAGAACCTTTCCCCTTCAAACAATGTCGCCGCAGGCCCCTCTCAGGAGGCAAAAGTTCCGTAGCCGAGAGTGATCGCCTTGCCGTTCGATTGTAAAGGCAGAAGGCGAAGGTTTACCAGAGGGAGCCCCGGTCTGACAACACTTTACGCATCATTTCGTATTTTGCGCTCCTAGGCAAGCGAATCTCCGATCTATTGTTCACGGCATAGAAAGAGGCTATTGGTAGCATCAAACCCAGAGAAAGAGCGGACCGGCGCAATCGATCCAAATCCATTCAGGATGGCCAACCGCACGGGGAAACAAGATGTCGGCAACAAAATGGACGGCAGAGCAAATTCCTTCACAAACGGGCAAAACAGCCCTGATTACAGGCGCAAACAGCGGTATCGGCTACCAGGCGGCGGTGGAACTGGCACGCCACGGAGCCCACGTTCTTCTGGGTGTCCGGAGCCTCGAAAAGGGCCAGGCGGCCCTCGACCGGCTGCTCCGCGAGGTTCCGGGAGCCCAGGCTGAGCTTGCCGTGCTGGATATGGCCTCGCTCGCCTCCATCCGTGATTTTTCTCAAAAATTTACAGCCGCCGGGCGCGGGCTGGATTTGCTGCTAAATAACGCCGGGGTCATGGCTTTGCCTACCCGCGAACTCACCCCCGATGGGTTCGAACGCCAGTTCGGCACCAATCACCTCGGCCATTTTGCACTCACAGGCCTGTTGTTGCCTCGTTTCTTGGCTTCGACTGCACCGCGCGTCGTGACCGTGGCTTCCCTGGCACACCGCAACGGCAAGATCGAGTTCGACAATCTCCAGAGCGAGCGCAGCTACGCGCCCTGGGATGCGTACAACAACTCGAAACTGGCAAATATTCTGTTTGCACGGGAACTCGACCGGCGGGCAAAGGCCGCTGGCAGCAGGCTGATCAGCCTGCCGGTGCATCCAGGCATCTCCCGAACAGCCATTGTCAGCAACGGCCCAGGGACCGGCAGCAAGGACTTCAAGATCATGTTGCTGGGCCTGCTGGCGCCGATCATCACGCAGGACGACAAAATGGGCGCGCTGCCGACGCTCTACGCGGCTACCGCACCCGAGGCTAAAGGCGGCGAGTACATTGGCCCCGATGGATTCAAGGAGTTCAAAGGCTATCCGAAGGTGGTGCAGCCACTCCCACGGGCTCTCGATGAGGCGGTAGCGAAGAAGCTGTGGTCGGTAAGCGAGGAGCTTACCGGGGTGAAGTACCCGCTGTTGTCCTAAGCAGCCCACGAATGAGAAGAGAACAGCGGACGCGGTGCCCTTGCGGTCGTTGCTGTTGTTGCCTTTGCCTTTCTGGTTGTCATTCCCGCAGGGAATCTGCTTCCCGCTCGCAGGACCTATAAGGTCAAGGGCGCAGGCACAAATGAAGGGGACACGGTTAAACCGTGCCCCCCTTCATTTGTGCCTGCGGGTAGCATTCGAGCCACTACAAGCAAACAGCAGATTCCCTGCGGGAATGACAACCAGAAAAGCAAAAGCAACGGCAAAGACTACGCTACCGCTTAGCTTTTTTCGCGACAGTCTTCTTGGCTACGGCCTTCTTCTTCGCCACAACAGTCTTTTTGACCGCAGCCTTCTTCTTCACCGCGACCTTCTTCACCGGCAACGTCCTTGACGCAGGCCGCTTGGCGGCAGACGTCTTCACCGCCTTCTTCGCGACGGCTTTCTTAGCGGGAGCAGCTTTCTTCGCCACTGCCTTTTTCGCTGGAGCCGCCTTCTTTGCAGCCTTAGGCTTCGCAGCCGTCACCGGCTTAGGAGAGCTCGCCAATTTGGCCGTGTGATTCTCCATCAGCCTCTCAAGCTGCCCGATCAGGGCGCCTGTCTGCATGGGCTTCACCAGCATCTTGTCGGCGCCCATCTCCTGCCAGTCTTCCTCGCTGAAGGGGAGTGCGGTAAGCAGCGCCACTGCGGGCTGGTATGGCGCGGACCGGGCAGCCAGAATGACCTCACGCCCGGAGGCATCGTGCTCCATGCGCATGTCGGTAATCACCATGTGGTATTCGTTCAGCTTGAGCTTCGACTTCCCCTCCCGCGCGCTCGCGGCAGTGTCCACATCGAAGCCGCTGATCTCCAGCACAGCCTTCACGGTAAGCAAAATAGAGACTTCATCATCGACCAATAAAACGCGGCGCTTCGCCATAAGTGGGGTTCTCCTCAAAGGGTATAAAGACTATTCGGCAACTTGTGCGTAGCCTTGTGTCCGCGTGCTGCTCTGCCGGGGACATCCGACACATCCTCGCAGTTTCCCCGCAAGGGTGCAAGTAGTCATCCCAGGCGAAAAAACGGAAGAGGCCTCCAGTAGATGGAGGCCTCTAGACTACTCTGTCTGCTACCCGACACTTCTAAGCGTCTTCGCCGGGCCACTTCCACCCGTTGATCTCCGGGCTATCAATGCCGTTCTCATGCGCGTAGCTCACACTCTCGATGATCTGGTCCTTCAGCCATTCCTTGACGTGCGCGGCGCTCGCCTGCAGCGTTGGCACGCGGTCGATCACATCGATCGCCAGATCGAAGCGGTCGATCTGGTTCAGAATTGCCAGCTCCAGCGGCGTATTGATATTGCCCTTCTCCTTGTAGCCGCGCACGTGGAAGTTGTCGTGATTCTTCCTGCGGTACGTGAACTTATGGATCAGCGAAGCATAGGCATGGAAGTTGAAGATGACCGGCTTGTCCGTCGTAAACAGGCTGTCAAACTCGCGCTCTGACAGGCCATGCGGATGTTCTGTCTCCGGCATCAGACGGAACAGATCGACCACGTTGACGAAGCGGATCTTTACCTCAGGGCAGCGTTCCCGGAGAATCGCAACCGCCGCCAGCGACTCTGAGGTGGGAATATCTCCCGCGCACGCCATCACAACATCGGGCTCCTGGCCCGCGTCGTTGCTGGCGAAGTCCCAGATGCCGATACCCTTGGTGCAATGGTTCACCGCCGCATCCATGTCCAGGTACTGCAGATGCGCCGCCTTATCCGCGACGATGACATTGATGTAATCCACGCTGCGCAGGCAGTGGTCGGCCACGCTCAGCAGGCAGTTCGCATCGGGCGGAAGATAGATGCGCGTGACCTCGGGACTCTTGTTTGTCACCAGGTCGAGGAAGCCGGGGTCCTGGTGCGTGAACCCGTTGTGGTCCTGCCGCCATACCAATGAGGTAATCAGCAGATTGATGGAGGAGATCGGAGCGCGCCAGCGCAGCTCCAGCTTGCTCTTCTCCAGCCACTTCGCATGCTGGTTGAACATTGAGTCGATGATGTGGACGAACGCCTCATAGCTCGAAAAGAAGCCGTGACGCCCTGTGAGCACGTAGCCTTCGAACCAGCCTTCGAGCGTGTGCTCGCTGAGCATCTCCATCACGCGCCCGTCGGTGGCGAGAAAACCGCCATCGGCGTCCTCCGGCTTCATCTCCGCCATCCAGGCCTTGCCGCTCGCTTCGTACATCGCGTCGAGCTTGTTGGAGGCGGTCTCATCCGGCCCGAAGACACGGAAGCTCGTCATGTTCTGACGGATGACATCGCGCAGAAACTTCCCGAGTGTACCCGTCGATGAAACCTCGATCTGTCCGGGCTTCTCGACCTTTACGCCATACTTGCGGAAGTCCGGCAGCTCCAGCGGCTTGCGCAGTTCGCCGCCGTTCGCGTGCGGATTGCCGCTGATACGCCGCTGTCCTACCGGAGCCGTCTCTCTGAACTCGGCATGGAGCTTGCCGCTCTCGTCGAACAGCTCCTCCGGCTTGTAGCTGCGCAGCCACGCCTCTACCTGCTTCAGGTGCGCGGGGTTGGTGACCGGATCGAGAATGGGCATCTGGTGGGCGCGCCACGAGCCTTCCAGCTTGTGTCCGTCGACCTCCTTGGGGCACGTCCAGCCCTTCGGCGTACGCAGGATGATCATCGGCCAGCGCGGCCGCTCCGGCGCCGTGCCGGCGGGAGCGCTGCGCGCCTTCTCTTGGATCGCACGAATCTCGAGCACACACTGCTCCATCACGCTGGCCATCTGCTGGTGCATCAGAGCCGGATCGTCGCCTTCGACCACATAGGGCGTCCAGCCATAGCCGCGGAAGAGGCTGTCCAGCTCTTCGCGCGAGATTCTGGCGAGGATCGTGGGGTTGGCGATCTTGTAGCCGTTCAGGTGCAGCACGGGCAACACAGCGCCATCGTGGATCGGGTTCAGGAACTTATTTGAGTGCCACGAGGTCGCAAGTGGCCCCGTCTCGGATTCGCCATCGCCCACCACCACCGTCACGATGAGGTCGGGATTGTCGAAGGCCGCACCAAACCCATGCGAGAGGCTGTAGCCCAACTCGCCGCCCTCGTGAATCGAACCCGGAGTCTCCGGGGTGCAGTGGCTTCCGATACCGCCCGGAAACGAAAACTGCTTGAAGAACTTCTGCAGGCCGGTGATGTCTTCGCTCATCGCCGGGTAGACCTCGGAGTACACGCCTTCGAGGTAGCTGTTCGAAAGCGTCGCAGGCGCTCCGTGGCCTGGCCCCGAGATGTAGATCAGGTCGAGGTCATACTTCTTGATCAGCCGGTTCAGATGCACCCAGGTGAACGTCTGTCCGGGATCGGAGCCCCAGTGGCCCAGCAGCCGGTTCTTGATGTGCTCAGGCTTCAGCGGCTCGCGCAGCAAGGGATTGTGGCGGAGGTACAGCATGCCCGCGCAGAGATAGTTGCAGGCCCGCCAGTAACCGTCGATCAGGCGTAGCTCTTCAGCCCCCAGAGGGTTGTTCGCAGTTTGAGAAGAGTTTGGCGAAGAAGAAAGAGTGGAGGTGCTATTCATAGATGCCCTCGTTCGATGGCTGCCTGCGCAGGTGTTTGGGTCGTGTGGATTACGGTTTCGATCGAGCCATGCGGTCGACGTGCACGGCGATCATGAGATCTTCCTGGGCGGGTACGACAAAAATCTCCGTCTTAGACTGTGATGCGCTAATTCGTTGCAGACCCGTTGCCTTCCCGGCATTTAACGGAAAATTGATGAGGATCCCCATAGCGTCCAGACCGCCGAGGACCTCCGCACGCGTCAGGGCATCGTGCTGGCCGATGCCGCCGGCAAACACAATGGCATCGAGACCACCCAGCAGCCAGCAGAATCCGCCGATGGCCTTCGTCACGCTGCGCGTAAAGATCTTCAGCGCCAGCGCGGCTTGCGCATTGCCGTCCGCCGCCGCCTTCCGCACGGCTTTCATGTCGTTCGCCATTCCGGTCAGAGCCACCATCCCCGACTCATGGTTGAACATCGTCTCGACCGCTGAGGCAGCCTCTTTCCCCTCACCCATCTGCCGGAGCAGGTACAGCATCAGGCCTGGATCGAGGTCGCCGGGGCGCGTGCCCATCACTACTCCCCCCGTCGGCGTAAGGCCCATCGTGGTATCCACAGAGCGGCCCTCCAACAGGGCCGTCACGCTGCACCCACTGCCCAGGTGCGCAATGACCATGCGCTTCGGCAGTTCTCCGGCGGCCTGCATCTGCCGCACAATCGACTCGCAGCTCAGCCCATGAAAGCCGTACCGGCGAGCACCCTGCTCGCGATAGACCGCAGGTACCGGATAGGTCGTAGCCTCCTCCGGCATCGTCTGGTGAAACATCGTGTCGAAGCAGGCGTAATGGGCGACCTCCGGAAATCGCTCCCTGCCTGCGCGAATCATCTCGATGACCTCAGGATCGTGCAGTGGCGCAAAGGCCACGGCCTCCTCCAGATCGCGCAGTACCTCAGGCGTAATCTGCTGATGATCCTTGAGCTTCGCCCCGGGATGCACGACGCGATAGCCGACAGCCTCGACCTCCGGCATCTGCTTCCCGGACACGGTATCCAGAACGAGTTGGATCGCCTCCTGCAGCGTCTGGGCCTTCACGCCGGAAGGCTCGCGGCTCAGACCAGATGTATCCGTCGCATGGATCTCCAGCGTAGCCTCCGTCCCCCCCACACCGCTTAGTTCTCCGTCGTACAGCAGACATGGGTCGGCTTGCTCCTGGACGTCGAACATCGAAAACTTGATCGAGGAAGAACCGCTGTTGAGTACGAGTATGAGCATGCCCACCATTCCGAAGGTCCGCTAGACCGACGTTACACCACTGCCACTGCCGCTGCTGTTTCTGTTCTTGCTTTGGCTTCTGCTTTTCTGGCTTGTCATTCCGAGCGTAGCGAGCGAACCTGCTGTCTCCCGTTCTTTGCTTGTGCTGTTACAGATGTTATGCGGCAACGTAAACCACGACCTCTCACCTTGGACTGGACACCTTATGGGAAATACGAACGAAAACGGGAGACAGCAGGTTCGCTCGCTACGCTCGGAATGACAAGCCAGAAAAACAAAAGCAAAAACAACGACTCATTGTCCTTGCAACAAAGTTAGATGCGTTTGCCCTGCACACCCGTAGAGACGTAGTCTGAAAGAGGCAATGCGTCTTCTTCGCCAATTCGGTGTGCTGGTTCTGCTGCTGGTGACCTGCCTGGCTCCGGCCATGGCCTGCATGGTTCCCGATGCGCAGATGAGCACGCAAGAGCGTGCCTGCTGCCGCGCGATGAAGAATCAGTGCGGGCAGATGGAGATGCCGGCATCCCAGAATTGCTGCCAGACGACTCCGCCGAGCGTCCACGATAACGCGTTGGGCACAAAGGCAGTGACATACCACCCGGTCATGCTTCCGGTGATCTGGCTGGCAGCTGTCGATCTGCTAAGGCCGACCTCTGCCCTCCCCGGATGGGTTGAACGTCCCGACTACTCGCCTCCGCAGTCCCCGCCCACCACCATTTCCATTCTAAGAATCTAGACCTCTCCTCTCTCGCACTTCGTTCGAGCTGCGTGCGCGCACTCGTGTCTGAACTGTTATCGAGACAGGAGATTTCCCTATGAAGGTGGCCTTGTACTGGACCGCCGCATGGGTGCTGGCCAGCGGTGTCCTCGCATCCGCGCAGGATATGCCCGCCAAGCCAACACCCGTTGCCCAATTGATCGCTGAAGCAGAGGCGAACAACTCACAGATTTCCGCCGCGGACCATTCGTGGAAGGCGGCAACCCACGTCGCCCAACAAGTAACGACGCTACCCGACCCGCAGTTCACGGTGCAGCAGTTCAGCGTGGGCAGCCCGAAGCCCTTCGCGGGCTTCAGCAACAGCGACTTTGCCTATATCGGTCTGGGCGCCTCGCAGGATCTCCCCTATCCCGGAAAGCTCCGGCTCAAAGGAGAGGTGGCCAACCGGGAGGCAGACACGCAACACGCACAAGTAGATGTCCTGCGCTCCTCCATTGCAGAGCAGATCAAGCTCGTCTATCTGCGCCTGGCCTATCTCGACGC
The DNA here is from genome assembly GCF_000178955.2 of Granulicella mallensis MP5ACTX8. Lineage (NCBI taxonomy): Bacteria > Pseudomonadati > Acidobacteriota > Terriglobia > Terriglobales > Acidobacteriaceae > Granulicella > Granulicella mallensis. The sequence continues at coordinate 5,600,204 of NC_016631.1, forward strand.
GACGCTGGCCATTCTGAATCAGAATGACGCCGTTCTGCAGCCGCTGATTCAAAGCGGGCTCGCACATTACAGCGTGGGGCAAGGCAGCCAGGCCGATGTGCTCAAAGCTCAGATTGAACACACAAAGATTCTGCGCGAAGTCACGATGCACCATCAGGAGATGGGCCAGCTCCAGGCCGATCTCAAGCAGCTGCTGCATCGTTCGCAGGACTCTGCCGACATCCTCACGGAGCCACTTGCAGCTACACCGTTGCGCTCTACCTCTGAGGAGTTGCAGGCAATGGTCCAGGAACACAACCCCGCAGTCCACAAGGATGCAAACGCCGTTCAAACGCAGAATGCGCAGCTCAAATCCGCCCAACGAGATGGCAAGCCGGACTTCAATGTCGGCTATATGTTCCAGCAAACAGGCAGTGGCTATCGGGACTATTACATGCTGAGCCTCAACATGAGGCTGCCCCGGCATAAGCGAGTGGAAGCAGAGGTCGCAGAGGCGACCGAGCGGCTAAACCAGTCCAGGCAGGCACTCGACTCTCAAACGCAGCAGCAGCTTGCTGAAGTTCAGAAGCAATACATCGCGGTCACCAGCACGGAAGAGCTGTTGAAGGAGTACCAGGAAGGCCTGATTCCGCAAGCGGATGCCGCCTTCCGATCAGAGGAAGCGGCCTACCAATCGAACAAGCAGCAGTTCGCTCCCGTTCTCTCTTCGCTGCTCGATGTCCTGTCGTTTGAGCACGACTATCAACAGGCGCTCTTCGATCACGAGACAGCCCTGGCTCACCTTGAAACGCTGACTGGAGCGACACTCCGATGAACAAGTACGTCCTGCGCACCTCTCTTATCTGGCTCTTGATCTTCGCCATCGTCCTCAGCGTCATGGCCTATCGCTCCCATCTACGGACACAACCCACAACCTCCTCTGAGGGCATTCAGCCGATCGCATCCGGCCCGTCGCCGCAGCCTGCGATGGCACAGACAGAGAACGGCATGGCCATGTCTTCGCAGAAGATGGAAGCACCGCTGGCCCCCGTGCAGCTCAGCACCGAACAACTGCAAAGCATCGGCGTGAGGACCGGCACCGTCGAGTACAAACAACTCAGCGACGACATCCGGGCAACCGGCACCGTGGATATCGACGAGCGGCTTCTCTCCTATGTGCAGGTGCGCTTTCCGGGCTACATCCGCAGGGTCTTTGCCGATGCCACCTACCAATACGTGAGAAAGGGCGAGCCGCTCTTCACCATCTACAGTCCCGACCTTGTCGCCACACAGCAGGAGTATCTGCTGGCCCGCCAGAACCAGAAGGCCATGAGTGCCAGCAGCGTTGAGGGCGTGGCTTCTGGAGCGGCCTCTCTCTCCTCTGCCGCGGAACAACGGTTGCAACAATGGGATATTCCGCAAAGCGAGATCGCGAAGCTGAAAGAGACCGGCAAGGCCATCTCCGATCTGACGATCGACGCGCCGGCGTCCGGGTACATCACGGAGCGCAACGCCTTACCCAACATGTACGTCGAGCCAAGCACACGCCTGTACACCGTGGCCGATCTGTCGCGCGTCTGGGTAAACGCGCAGGTGTTTCAAAACGATATCGGCAGGCTGAAGCCCGGGGATCGTGCCGCAATCACAGTCGATGCTTACCCTGACCGAACCTTTTCGGGGCGCATTGAAGACATCCTTCCCCAGGTCGACATGACGACGCGCACCGTGCGGGTGCGGCTTGCGATCAGCAATCCAGGTGTCAAGCTCAAGCCGGGGATGTTCGTGAATGTGGATTTGAAATCGGCACTAGGACGGCAGCTTACGGTTCCCGCCTCCGCCGTCTTTCAGACCGGCACACGACAGGTCGTCTTTCTCGATCACGGGAATGGAAGCCTGGAACCGAAGGATGTCGTTCTCGGGCCGCGCGTAGGGGATGACATTGCTGTCCTCAAAGGACTGGAAGCGCATCAGCAGATCGTCACCTCGGACAACTTCCTCCTTGATTCTGAGAGTCAGCTACAGGCGGCTGCAGGAACCTACACTCCACCGCCATCGAACATGGGCAATACAACGCAGCAGGCTTCAACGGTGAACGTCGACTTCACCACTGATCCGAACCCAGCACACAGAGGGTCCAACACGTTTCGCGTGAAACTCACGGATGCCCATAACCACCCGCTCACCGGAGCGGATGTCAGCGTGACCTTCTTCATGCCTTCGATGCCTGCCATGGGCATGGCGGCGATGAATGCGACCACCAGGCTTCTGCCAAAGGGCGCTGGACTGTATGAAGGCCAGGGCAGTCTTGACACCGGCGGAACATGGCAGGTCACGGTCACCGTGCAGCAGAACGGACAAACCATCGCCACAAAACAACTGCATGTAAACGCAGAAGGAGGGATGTAACGTGCTCTCCAAAATTATCGATCTTTGCGCGCGCAATCGCTTTCTCGTCTTTGCCTGTGTTCTGTTGCTCACGTTCGCAGGCATCTGGTCGCTTCGACACGTTCCGCTCGATGCGCTGCCCGACATCTCGGACGTGCAGGTGATCGTTCATACCAGCTGGGAGGGCGAGCCACCGGATGTCATCGAAGACCAGGTGACCTATCCGATTGTGACGAGCCTGCTGGCTGCGCCTCACGTCAAAGCAGTCCGTGCGCAGACCATGTTCGGCGACTCCTACGTCTATGTCGTCTTTGAAGATGGCACCGACTTATATTGGGCGCGTTCCCGCGTCGTCGAATATCTCCAGCAGATCAGCGGCCGCTTGCCCGCTGACGTCCATCCGGCTATCGGTCCCGATGCAACCGGCGCAGGTTGGGTCTTCGAGTATGCCATCGTGGACAAGAGCGGAACGCACAGTCTTGCCGATCTGCGCAGCCTGCAGGACTGGCATCTGCGTTACGCGCTGGAGACAGTGCCTGGCGTCTCTGAAGTAGCCAGCATCGGCGGCTATGTGCGCCAGTACCAGGTCCGTCTCGACCCCAATAAGCTGCTGGCCTACAACATCCCGCTCTCTACCGTGATCGACCGTGTAAAGGCCAGCACCAGCGAGGTGGGCGGCAGGGCGCTGGATCTGAGCGGAGCACAGTACATGATCCGCGGCCTCGGCTACCTGCGTTCGCTGAACGACCTTGAAACAGTAGCAGTCGGCAGCAAGAACGGCACCCCCGTATTGCTGCGCGATCTCGGCAGCGTGGCCTTCGGTCCGGATATCCGAGAGGGTGTCGCGGAGTGGAACGGGGATGGCGAGACCGTCGGCGGCATTGTGGTCATGCGTCAGGGGATGAACGCGCTCAATGTCATCCAAGGAGTGAAACAGAAGCTCCGCGAGATCGCCCCTTCGCTTCCGGCGGGTGTCCAGATTGTCGCGGGGTACGACCGTGCGGGATTGATTCAGGATTCGATTGCCACGCTTCAACGCGACCTGCTGGAAGAAGCAGTTATCGTAAGCCTGGTCATCATCGTCTTCCTGTTCCACTTCCGTTCAGCGTTGATCGCAATTATCGCCTTGCCCATTGCGGTCCTGGTCTCTTTCATCCCGATCTACTTCCTCGGTGTCAGCGCCAACATCATGTCTCTCGGAGGCCTGGCACTCGCGATCGGAGTGCTGGTCGATGCGGCGATCGTCATGGTCGAGAATGGCTATCGTCACTTGTCGGAGCGGCAGCAGTCGGACAGCACACCGATCTCCGAGCCGGAGCGCCGCGAAATTCTCATCAACTCCGCCAAGCAGGTGGGCCCGGCGCTCTTCTTCTCGCTGCTCATCATCGTGGTCTCCTTCCTTCCTGTCTTTCTGCTTGAAGCCCAGGAGGGGCGCATGTTTCGCCCTCTTGCCTGGACGAAGACCCTGGCCGTAGGTTCCTCTTCCATTCTTGCCATCACCCTGGTCCCGGTATTGATGGTGCTGCTCATTCGCGGAAAACTGCGGCCGGAAAATGCCAATCCCATCTCGCGCGTTACGCAGGCCCTCTATCTGCCGATCCTTCGCTTCTGCTTGAAGTATCGCAAACTGACCATCGGACTCAACCTCATCTTTCTGGTTGCGACTTTGCCTGTCGCGTTCAAGCTGGGCAGCCAGTTCATGCCTCCACTCTTTGAGGGCTCCGCGCTCTACATGCCGACAGCACTTCCCGGCATCGCTATCGAGCAGGCGAAGACATTGCTGCAAAAACAGGATGCAATCCTACGCACCTTCCCGGAGGTAGCCAGCGTCTTCGGCGCAGTCGGACGTTCGGACAGCGCGACAGATAACGCGCCGCTCGACATGTACGACACCACCATCATGCTCAAGCCGCGCGAGCAGTGGCGTCCCGGCATGACCTACGAAAAGCTCATTCAAGAGATGGATGCGAAGGTGCAGTTTCCCGGCCTCGCAAACACCTGGACAAGCCCTGTCGAGAACCGACTGGATATGGAACTGACAGGCATCAAGACTCCCCTGGGGCTCAAGGTCCAGGGCCCAAACGTCGACGGCATAGAACAACTCGCCGCACGGATGCAGAGCGTTCTCTCGGCGATGCCGCAGGTACGGTCGGTCTTCGCGGAACGGATCTCGCAAGGCTTTTACGTCAACGTGGAAGCGAACCGTGAAGAGGCCGCGCGCTATGGCCTCAGTGTCGCCGATATTCAAACAGCCGTAGCCTCCGGGATCGGCGGACAAAACATTGCAGAGAACATCGAAGGGCGTGAGCGCTACCCCATCAACGTCCGTTATTCACAGGACTTCCGGGACAGCGTAGACCGTATGCGCAGTGTCTTGATCGCGACTCCTTCAGGGGCGCAGATTCCACTCGGCCAGGTAGCGCGCATCTCGTTCTCGCACGGCCCGGCCATGATCCGTGACGAAGACGGCCAGCTCACCGGGTATGTGTACATCGACCTCAAAGACAGCAACTACGGTGGTTTCGTCGAAGCTGCGACGCGGAAGCTGCACAGCCAGATTGCACTGCCGGCGAGTTATGGCTTCAAGTGGTCGGGAGAGTATGAGTTCGAGCTGCGCGCGAAACAACGGCTCAAGCTCATCCTGCCCATCGTCTTCTTCCTCATCTTCCTGCTGCTCTACATGGTCTTTCATTCCGTCGCCGAGGCAGTGGTGCTGATCGTTCCGACGATCTACGCGATGACCGGAGGTCTGCTGCTGCAATGGCTGCTCGGCTACAACTTCAGCGTCGCGGTATGGGTCGGGTATATCGCGCTGTTTGGCATCGCGGTTGAAACAGGGGTCGTCATGGTGGTCTATCTCCACGAGGCCCTGGAACATCGTTTGCTGCAAGGCACGACGCTGACAAACGCCGACATAGAGGCTGCGGCGATCGAAGGGGCCGTCCACCGGCTGCGTCCCAAGTTGATGACGGTCATAGCCGTGCTCGCCAGCCTCGTTCCCATCCTTTGGGAGTCCGGCATCGGCTCTGACGTCATGAAGCCCATCGCCGCACCTATCGTGGGGGGCATGATTACTTCCACCATTCACGTCCTGATCCTTGTGCCCGTCTTCTTTGTGATGATGAAGGAGCGAGCCTTGCGCAAAGGACATCTCCATGCAGAGAAGGAAACCGGGCATCCAGTTCAACCCTCCATTCAAGGAGACCTCTAAGAATCTGTTTAGAGAAATTACCCGATGGTATAGGGCTTGTTTCGCCTACGCTCTAAGCGCTAAAGGCGCGCTCTATCAAAGCCCAGGGTGCAACCCTGGGTTAGGGAGCTATTGGAATGCAGAGCGCTGTAAGCGCGACCTATCGTGCCACTATCGATAGATCGCGCTTACAGCGCTCGCAAATTCTATCTTGCCTCTGACCCAGGGTTTCACCCTGGGCTTTGATAGAGCGCGCCCTCAGCGCTTAGAGATTCGGCAATACTAGCTCCATATCATGGGTAATTTTTCTCTAATAACTTGGGTCGTCATGGAACGAAGCATTACAGATACACTTTTCCCAATCTGTTTTCAGGACGTGTCATGCGCCGAATCGTATTCGCTCCGCTTCTATGCCTTCTCGCCTTGTTCGCGCTTCCGCAGGTACACGCGCAAGCGCCTCACCTTCTGCGTGCGCCTTCGATCTCCGAGACGCAGATTGCCTTTCGCTACGCCGATGACATCTGGCTGGTCTCTCGCGACGGAGGCGCCGCGCGGCGGCTGACCTCGACGTCCAACATCACCGACGGCCCGTTCTTTTCGCCCGACGGCAACACCATCGCCTACTCCGCCACCGCCGCAGGCAACACAGACATCTACACGATCCCGGCAACCGGCGGCGCGCCGAAGCGCATCACCTATCGCCCCGGCGGTAACTACGTCACGGGCTGGACGCCCGACGGCCATGACCTGCTTATGCAGAGCATGCAGAACGCCGTTCGCGTCTACTTCCAGCTCTATCGCGTACACGCCGATGGCAGCGGCCTGCCCGAGCGCCTGCCGCTGCCCTCCGCCTGGTACGGCACGCTGTCTCCCGATGGCTCGCACCTCGCCTACAACCCCTGGCTGCAGTGGCAGGAGGAGTCGTGGAAGCGCTATCGCGGTGGGCAGACACAGCCCGTCTGGATCGTCGACCTGAAGACGCTCGACCGGATCAAGATTCCGCGTGAGAACTCCAACGACCGTTATCCCCTGTGGCTCGGCGACTCGGTCTACTTCCTCTCCGATCGCAACGGCCCCACCTCGCTCTTCCGTTACGACGTAAAGAGCAAAGAGGTGAAGCAACTCGTCGAGAACCACGGCTTCGAACTCAAGACTCTCGCTGGCCGCGGCAACACACTCGTCTACGAGCAGTTCGGCACGATCCACCTTTACGATCTGACCGGCGGCGCGGATCACCTCGTCAACATCTCGCTCGACGGCGATCTGCCCTCGCTCGTGCCGCACCTGGCCAAGATCAGCAGTGGCGAAATCCAGAACGCGGACATCTCGCCTACCGGCGTACGCGCCGTGTTTGAAGCCCACGGCGACATCTTCACCGTGCCTGCTGAGAAGGGCGACGTGCGCAACCTCACCAACAGCTCAGGCTCCGCTGAGCGCGCTCCCGCGTGGTCGCCCGACGGCAAACGCATCGCCTACTTCTCCGATGCCACCGGCGAGTACAAGCTCTACCTGCGCGACCAGGACGGGCTCTCCGCACCGAAGGTCATCGACCTCGGTCCGGACCCCACGTACTACTACTCGCCAACATGGTCACCCGACTCCAAACGCATCGTCTTCTCCGACAAGCGGCTGAACCTCTGGTACGTCAACGTCGATCCCGCACTAGGTCCCGCGAAACCCATCAAGGTCGACACCGACCTGCGCGAAGGCTTTGGCCCTGCCGGTTTCAGTGCGAGCTTTTCACCCGACAGCCAGTGGATTCTGTACGCGCGCTCTCTGCCAAGCCTGGAGGACGCGGCGTTTCTCTACTCCATCGCAACGGGTAAGACCACGCAGATCACCGATGGCATGAGCCACGTCACCAACCCGGTCTTCGACAAGAGCGGAAAGTATCTCTACTTCACCGCGAGTACCGATATCGGCCCGGCAATCGATGGCTTTGGCCTGGGCAGCCTCAACCGCACGGCAACAGCCAGCGTCTACATCGCGGTGCTGTCGAAGGATGAGAAATCGCCCATCCCACCGGAGAGCGACGACGAGAAGAGCAAGGCCGATGATGACAAGAAGCCGGCCCCGGATCAAGCCGGTAAATCCGACGAAAAGAAGGACGCGGCAAAGGACAGCGACAAGAAGGACGACAAGGACAAAGACAAAGACAAGAAAGACAAACCCACACCACCGACGAAGATCGACCTAGACGGCATTCAGCAGCGCATTCTCGCGCTGCCGATACCGGCTCGCAACTACGTCACGCTAGTCACCGGCAAAGAAGGCGTCATCCTTCTCGGCGAGGGCAACGCCGCGGCGAACCCTTCGGCAGGAAATGGCATAATGCGTTCGGTATGGCGCTTCACACTGGAGACGCGTAAGACCGAGGACGTGCTGCACGACTCCACGGCCATCGCAACTTCCTTCGACGGCGAGAAGGCGCTCTACATGAAGGGGTCCGGCTGGTTCATCGCCAAGGTGAGCGACCTGAATCCCGGTGCAGCCGATGGAACGCCTGGCAAGGGACTCAACCTGGACGGCATGACCGCGAAGATCGACCCGCGTGCGGAGTGGCGCCAGATGTATGCGGAAACCTGGAGGATCGAGCGGGAGTTCTTCTACGACCCCGGCTTCCACGGTCTCAACCTGAAGAAGATCAGCGACAGGTATGCGCCGTATCTCGACGGGCTTAGCTGCCGCAACGATCTCACCTACCTGCAAAAGGAGATGCTCGGCGAGATCACCGTCGGCCACATGTTCATCGGCGGCCCACACACCGACAACGACGCGCCGAAGTCCGGCCTGCTCGGCGCGGACTATGCCGTAGATCACGACCGCTACAAGTTTGCGCACATCGTCAACGGCGGCAACTGGAACCCGAAGATGTACTCACCGCTCACCCAGCCGGGCGTCAACGTGCATGAGGGCGACTACCTGCTCGCGGTCAACGGCACGCCGCTGCACGCGACGGACAACCTGTACGCGGCCTTCGAAGGTCTGGCCGGCAAGCAGACCACCATCACGGTCGGCTCCAATCCCGAGGGCGCCGGTTCGCGCGACGTGCTGGTCGTGCCCGTCGCCAGCGAAGGCGAGATGCGTTTCCATGCCTGGATCGAAGAGAACATCCGCCGCACCAATGAGCTCTCCAACGGACAGATCGCGTATGTCTATCTGCCCAACACGGCGGGCGAGGGCTTCGACAGCTTCAACCGCTACTTCTTCGCGCAGACCGAAAAAAAAGCTGTCATCGTCGACGAGCGCTACAACCAGGGCGGCGATATTGCTGACTACGTCATCGACGTGTTGAAGCGGACGCCGATGCTCAACTACGAGTCTCGCCAGGGCCTGCACACAACCGAGCCCACCGGCGCGATCTACGGGCCCAAGGCGATGCTGATCAACCAGAACGCCGGCTCCGGCGGTGACGCGATGCCCTGGCTCTTCCGCCAGGCCAAGCTCGGTCCGCTGGTAGGCACGCGGACCTGGGGCGGACTGGTAGGCATCGGCGGCTATCCTCCGCTGCTGGATGGAGGCAGCATTACAGCGCCGCGCACCGCGCTCTACGGCCTGCACGGCGTGTTCGAGATCGAGAACCACGGCGTCGCCCCCGACGTGGAAGTGGAAGACGATCCGAAGCTCGTGGCTGCCGGTCATGATCCGCAACTGGAGAAGGCTGTTTCTATTCTTCTCGACGAGTTGAAGCAGAATCCTCCACCGCAGTTTGTGACTCCTCCGTATCCCGACTATCACCAGAACGATGGTCTGGGCGGGAAGTAGCAGGGTAGCGATCCATTCACATACCAGAAACCCAGCCCCCACACGATGTCTCGTGTGGGGGCTGAGTTTTTGAGAGAGTCCTGACCTTTAGCTGGGGTAGTTGTCTTTGCTTTTCTGGTTGTCATTCCGAGCGTAGCGAGTGAACCTGCTGTCTCCCGTTTTTCGTTCATGCTCCCAGAAAGTATGGGCAACGCCAAAAGAGAATTGTGGTGTCACACAAACATCTGTGATGGGGCGAGCAAAGAACGGGAGAGAGCAGATTCACTCGCTGCGCTCGGAATGACAACAAGAAAAACAAAGACAAAAGCAACGGCAACTGACTTCTCTACACAACATCGGGACAGCACTCCCCCCCTAGCGCAGAAAGTGCTGCCCTTCCAGCCACTGCTGGAATAACCCCGGCCACGCCGATTCCTCCGGAATATCCGTCGCCAGACCCGCTCCATGCACTCCATGCTGAAAGAACTTCGCCTCTACCTGCACATTGGCCGCATGCAGCGCCTGCGCGAAGAGCACGCTGTTCATGGGGCTAATTCGCGCATCGTCCATGCTCTCAAACAGGAACACCGGAGGCGTGTGCGGTGTCACGTTGTCCTGCCCGGAGAGATAGCGCTGCAGGTGGTCGAGCTCCTTGCCCCGATAGCCGTACAACAGGTGATCGTGAGAACTCTTCGCCGCATATTGCTGCGGGTCCATCGAGATCACCGGATACCCCAATCCCAGCAGATCGGGCCGGGCATTCGTGCTGTCTACCGCATCGTGTACGGGCAGGTCGAAATCCGAAGCGCTGTGCAGAGCCAGCGTGCTCGCCAAGTGCCCACCCGCGGAGAAGCCAAAGATCATCACCCGGTTCGGGTCTACGCCCCACTGCCGTGCGCGATACCGCACCAGCTTCAACGCGCGCTGCCCATCCCACATCGGCACAGGGTAGCGATACGTGCCGTCCGTCTGCACCAAGCGGTAGTACAGCACGAAGGTGACCGCGTGCAGCTGGCGGGAGAAGTACTCGCCTACCGGTGTCTGCTCCTTCGCATCGGAGAGCCGGTCATAGCCGCCGCCCGGCATCACGATAATGGCTGGGCTGGCTGCAGATTGCCCTCCGGCCGCAGGAAACATCCGTAGAAAAGGGATGTCTCGGCAAGGGTCGCTGCCTGTCGCACCGGGCGCCGTGCCGTCCCACAAGCGAATGTCGTTACGGTCGCCCGGATCAAAGCAGGGTGCGGCCGCCGGGGCCTCGGAACGCTCGTGATGAGGTCTCTGGGCCGGGGTCGTTCCATGGAGCAGGACGACAAAGATCAATAAAGCAAGGGCCTTGCGCATTTCGTTCTCCATAAGTACTGCGGATCGTTGAAGATGCCTGATCGTCAGGACAGGCCTTCGCCATGGTTATGGAAACCCGCATTTCTTCCGCCTGTCGTGACCGACCAGGGACTAAATGCAAATCTGGCCGCTAAACGGTATGATTTGTTACATCCAGCACAGATCAAAGCAAACTGCTTGCGCACCTGTTATACTCGCGAGTGCTTAGGTTCCGGCGAAATTAGCCGAGAGCAAACTATTTCCCCCAAAATCATGGCCGTCCAAATGACGCGCCGTGGAGGCATCCTATCCCACCGCTCGACAAACGCTCCGCTAAGTCCTTTATCCGCACCAATGAACGTATCCGTGCCCGCGAAGTCCGCGTGATCGACGAGAACGGCGAACAGCTTGGCGTCATGGCCCCCTTTGAGGCCCTGAAGATGGCTCGCGAGAAGTCTCTCGATCTCGTCGAGATCTCGCCGAACGCCGTCCCTCCCGTCTGCAAGATCCAGGACTACGGCAAGTACCTGTACGAGAAGGACAAGAGCGACCGTGCTGCGCGCAAGAAGCAGAAGGTCATCGTCATTAAGGAAGTCAAGTTCTCGGTCACCGTCGACGAGCACGACTACCAGACCAAGAAGAACCAGGCTGTGCGCTTCCTCGGCGACGGCGACAAGGTCAAGGCCAGTCTGCGCTTCAAGGGCCGCCAGATGGCACATCGCGACCTCGGCTACAAGATCATCAATCGCCTCATCATGGATATCGGTGAGGCCGGCACGGTAGAGTTCATGCCCCGCATGGAAGGCACCACGTTGCACGCCATCCTCGCGCCCAGCAAGAAGGCCGAGCCGAAGGCGGAAGCTGCCCCTGCACCACCCCGGCCGCCCAAGCCGGAAGCCCCTGCGGCTACGGCTCCCACTCCTGTGGCTTCGTAAAGCTATCTTTAACGCTGAACCCCTCTCCAGATGAGAGGGGTTTTGCGTTGCTTGCCAGTCTTTCTGGAAGCACTACTCTTCGGCGCTCACATCCTTAGAGCTTTTTCATGAATAGCGGGATGGGCCTCTTTCGATTCCTACCCATACCTTGTCATCTCGACCGTAGCATGACGATAAAAACCATCATGCTACGGTCGAGATGACAGTTCTGTAGTGACTCATTCCGACATCACACTAGGAGTGGAAATGCTCTAGGCGCTGACCGTAGGAGCGCATATCCATTCCATGATCTGATCGAGTGCTTCTTTTTGCAGCATGAAATTATCGATGCCCTTCCCAGGTATTTGATTAAGAACAGGAGCCATCGCAGACTTCACGCCCGGATCCACGGGAGACGAGTTCTCCGGAGGATTGAGACGAGCGGTCTCAGGCTGAACCGTCGGCCAGTTCTTGTTTTGCGGGTTCGACGCAACCGGACTCGGAGTCCACCCTGCCTGCAAGCCGTTCAGAGCGGTACGTACTGCCTGGCCGCGGACTTGCGCTGGATCGCTATCGGGTCCCCTGGCACCCCTCTGTTTCCAATACAGCCCCTGTGCGATGCCTGGCGGCACATCTACGACGTTTCTATCGAATCCAGGAACAACGCCGCCAAGCCACTTCTCCATACGCGCTGCCTGCGCATTGAATGCTTCTTCCAGAAACAATGTACGGATGCCCACCAGCGCCGGCACTTCAATCATGCCACTGCGCATTCCAATGATCGACACATTGGGGTAAAGCATGGCGAAATAGCACCATAAACCGAGTTGCGCGCTCCTCGCGTCGATCCCGATGCCATTCAACATATCCTTCCATTCCGGATCATTCCAGAACTCTGCCAGATCCGGATCCGTCCGTAGACCAATACGATCACCCGCCGCCACTGGAATGATCCGGTAGTTGTTGCTCTTATCCTGATAGTGCTGGTCGAGTCTGTCTTTCAGGAGGTTCCAGGTGAGAATGGAGGTAAAGTGATGCGCCTTCTCCGCCGACCGGTCCCCCTGCTTCGCGAAGAGAAAGACGTATCGGTTATTAGGATTGAACCTCTTTTTCTCCCTCAGCCAGGTGCCGACTTCCGCCTCTAGTGCGGCTGATGTGCTGCCAAGGCGCCATAGGTTCTGCAACTGGGCACGCGCGGCAAGGGCATTCGCAGAGTTCGGAACAATCGTTCGATTCGGACCAGCCTCACCAAAAGCATTGGCAATCACCTTCGTGCCGAAGGTCGCCGACTGTAACGCCCTGACCTTACGTGGGCCAACCACCTTCTGCAGCCAGGCAGGGCTTTTAGTAGAGGCTTTGTATGCTTCGGTAAGAGCCCCCCTCGCATCTTTACCCGACACCGAAGGAACCGCCACCGATGTCACGCGGTCCACCCCAGCAACCGAAGCGTAGAAGTTCTTCAGCACATCTCCTGATTGGAGCGCGCCAGGCTCCGTCAGGATGACTACGCCGAGCGTCGGATCCAGACGAAGTGCGGAGGCGATGCCATTGCGATCTCCGCTCATGTATGTAGCTTGAACCAGCACATTTTTGACCGCCGGGTTCCAATTCATGTCTCGCTCCAGGCAAAGTTCAGGCTCTCGCAGTGCCACTTTGCTGCCGGAGTAACACACACGATGCAGATTTATTCCGGCGGAATAGCAATTCCGAGGCGCGAACGTGCTGAGGCTAACCCTCCATAGCGGAGGCCGCCTTGTATTTGCACCGTAGAGTGCCTATGTGTAATGGGGAGGCTAGCGTATTAAGTTGTAATGGGGAGGCTAGCGTATTAAGTTAAGCTGCGCCCTTCCCTTTGCCCGCTTCTCCGACTCCTGCCAGCGGCTGCCTGCGCTCCACCTTGCCCAGCGCTGCACGCTCATACTGCTTCGGCCAGATCGCAGGACGCTGCAGCGCATCCGCCGCGTGGATCGGCCAGTACGGATCGCGTAGCAACTCTCGTGCCAACAGCACAAGATCGGCCTGCCCGGTACGAATGATCTGGTCCGCCTGGGCGGGATCGGTAATCATTCCAACCGCGCCGGTGGCGATGCCCACCTCGCGGCGGACGCGCTCCGCAAAGGCCACCTGGTAGCCAGGTCCCACAGGAATCTGCTGGCGTGGGTCGTTGCCGCCCGACGAGACATCGATCAGGTCGATGCCCTCAGACTTTACCAGCTTTGCGAATTCGATCGCATCCTCTACAGTCAAACCGCCTTCGACCCAGTCGGTGACGGAGAGCCGTACCCAGACCGGCAGTTCCTCCGGAAAGTTCGCCCGCACGGCACGAATGATCTCCAGCGGAAAGCGCGCGCGGTTGGCGAGGCTGCCGCCGTACTCGTCGGTGCGCTTATTGGAGAGCGGCGAAAGAAACTCATGCCCCAGGTAGCCATGCGCCGCGTGGACCTCTGCAATCAGAAAACCCGCCGCAACCGAACGCTTCGTTGCGGAGGCGAAGTCGGCGACGATCTTGTCCATCCCGGCACGATCCAACGCTTGCGGAAGAGGATAGACGTCTGAATAGCGCTCTGCCGAAGGCCCGACGACATTCTCCCATCCGCCTTCGGCCAACGAAGCCGCCCGATGCCCCTCCCAGGGCACCAGAGTGCTGGCCTTGCGCCCGGCGTGTGCGAGTTGAATACCCGGAACGCTTCCCTGCTCCCGCAGGAAGTCAGTGATGCGGCGGAGTTCCACGATGTGTTTGTCGTCCCAAATACCGAGGTCCTGGGCGGTGATGCGGCCCTCGGGGCTCACCGCTGCGGCCTCCGTAAGGATCACGCCTGCCCCACCCACTGCACGGCTGCCGAGATGAACGAGATGCCACTCTGAGGCGAAGCCGTCGATCGAACTGTACTCGCACATCGGCGAGCAGGCGATGCGGTTAGGCAGCGTAATACTGCGCTGCTGCAGAGGCGCAAAGAGATGATCAGGAGCGGGAATCGCGGTCGACATATATGGAAGCTTAGATGAGCGCCGTGAAGATAAGAAGCAGCTGCGTGCCTTCTCCGTATCAACAGATCCGCCCCTTAGCCTCCGCGTCCCATAGAATTGTTCCTAGAGAACCTCACGAATGCCCGCCACAGTTCTACCGCCGGAACCGGCACCACCCAACGTCATCCACAACTGTCCCAACTGCAGCCACTGGCTGCCCGACGGCACGCTTGTCTGCCCCGACTGCCACACCCTGACCTACGGCCAGTACCTGAGTGAACTGGCCAGCTCCGCACAGCAACTGGAACTGGAGAAGCAGTGGCCGCAAGCGCGCGACCGCTGGCGCTCCGCGCTGCAGTGGCTCCCAGCGGACACGCAGCAGGCCGCCAGCATTCAGCGGCACATTGCCCAGATCGATGGCCGCCTCAAGGCCGAAGAAGATCAGAAAGCCCGCTGGACCAAGCGTCTTGGACCGTTCGCACCCATCGTTCTGTTCCTGCTCAAGATCAAATCAGGACTCTTTCTTCTCTTCAAACTCAAGTTCCTGTTCGGCATCCTCGGCTTCTTCGGGCTGTACTGGGCGATCTTCGGCTGGAAGTTTGCGCTGGGCTTCACCGCCTGCATCTTTATTCATGAGATGGGCCACTTCGTCGCCGTAAAGCGGCGCGGCCTCAAGGCCGATCTGCCCATCTTCTTCCCCGGCCTCGGCGCTTACGTGCGCTGGTACAGCATGGGAGTCTCGCGCGAAGACCTTGCGGCGATTGCGCTGGCAGGCCCACTGTTCGGCCTCGCGGCAGCGCTGATCTGCTTCGGCATCTTCTGGAAGACGCACGCCGAGATCTGGCTGGTGCTGGCCAACGTCGGCGCGTGGATCAATCTCTTCAACCTAGTGCCGGTCTTCGGACTCGATGGCGCACAGGCCACCTATGCGCTCTCACGTACTCAGCGCGCGCTCATTACCGCGACCTGCGCCTTGTTCTTTGGCCTTACGGTCAATGCCTCCGGAGGCGATCCCTTCGGCCCGCACACCCAGTGGGTGTTCCTGTTCGTGGCCGCCGGTATGGGATGGCGCTGTTTCACCAACGACACGCCGGAGAAGCCCGACACCAACACGTTCATCTACTTCCTGGCGCTGATCCTCGCGCTCGGATTCCTGCTCTTCCTCACGCCCGTCCGGAATCTGCACTAAGGCTTGAGACAGAAACTACGCAGTGAGCTGCGGGCAAGAAAAAAATGCTCCAACCCATGCGCGGGGTTGGAGCATTTTCTTATTCAACTAGTGCGGGATTAGCGATGTCCGCCGCCACCGTGGCCGCCACCACCGTGGAAACCACCACCGCCACCGCCATGGAAGCCGCCGCCATATCCACCACGGTAACCACCACCGTAGCCGCCGCGATAACCGCCGTAGCCACCACGGCCGTAGCCATAACCGCCACGATAGTAGCCGCCGCGGTAGTAGCCGCCGTAACCAAAGCCTAGGCGTACCCCGCCGTAAACGTAGGGATAACCATAGGGATAGTACGGATAGCCGTAGCCATAGGCGTAATACGGATAAGGTGCGGGGGCATAGGCAGGAGGATACGCCTGCGCTTCTTGAGTTTGGGCAGCATCAGGGCCCTGGTCGTTCGGATTGCCGTTGTTGGCAACCTGGCCGTTGTAGCCGTTGTCCTGGTTGTATTGCTGGGGCGCGTTGTTGGAGTACGACTGCTGGATGGGGGCTGGTTGAGCCTGAGTGTAATTTCCTGGGCCGGCTGGGTACGTGTTCTGCGCTAGCGCAGTCGCGGACAGAGTCGCCAGGGCGAGCAGAAGAACCGTGGGCCTGGTCATAATAAAAACCTCTGTATTTGTAGATGCGATTCCGGGAAAAATGTTGCGGTGGGATGAATTAAGCGACGGGGCTGGTCAGGACATAAGTTCCTCTTTACGATGCTCCCAGACACTCAACTCACAGCAACCAAAGCCCTTGCAGCTAGAGCATCAGATTCAATACCCGCCACATCTTCATGACGTGGCGAGCCTGCCTAGGACGTGTCATCAAAATTGCGCGAAGCGCAAACCGTGACGCTTTAGCGTCACGGTTTGCGCTTCGCGCTAGGGGCCACACTAAATTTTCTTCAGCAAACTAAGAACCCATGAACTAGCAGTAAACCACTTTGCGCTGTTGCCCACGCACAATGCGTCCCAGCACAATCGACCGTTCATTCATGCGACTCAGCACCAACCGCGCTTTCTTCAGCAGTGCCGCCGGCACCACCGCTACCAGCCCGATGCCCATATTGAACGCTCGCAGCATCTCCTCGTTCTCGATGCTGCCAAGCGTCTGCAGATGCGCGAAGAGCGGTGGCGGCTCCCAGCTCGCCATCTCTACCTGTGCCGCAAACCCCTTGGGCAGAATGCGCGGCAGATTCTCCGTAAGCCCGCCTCCGGTGATGTGCGCAAAGGCATGCGCCACCTCGGCCTGCAGCAGCTTGCGGATGGGCGCAAGATAGCTGCGATGCGAACGCATCAGCGCCGCGCCAACCTTGTCGCCAAGCTCGTTGACGTACTGGTCCGCGCGGTAGCCGGCAGTCTCGAACAACAGCTTGCGCGCGAGCGTGTAGCCGTTGGTGTGCAAGCCATTCGACGGCAACCCCAACAGGATGTCTCCCTCAGCAATGTTCTCGCCTGAGAGCATCTTCGCGTGGCTGACGGCACCGACCAGAAAGCCCGCGAGGTCGTACTCTTTGCCGCGATAGAGAGTCGGCATCTCCGCCGTCTCGCCGCCCAGCAGGGCGCAGCCGTTGGCCTTGCAGGCCTCTACGATGCCGCCGATCACCTGCTCGACGACGTTCGCGTCGAGCTCTCCTGCCGCGAAGTAGTCGAGAAAAAACAGCGGCGTCGCTCCCTGCACCGCGACGTCATTCACGCAATGATTCACCAGGTCGGAGCCGATGCTTCCGTGCAGTCCGAGCTGCGCAGCGAGCTGCAGCTTGCTCCCGACGCCGTCCGTGCTCGCCACCAGTACAGGCTCGGGAAAGCGTTCAGCATCGAGTGCGAACAGCCCGGCAAAGCCGCCAATTTCGCTCAGCACATTCTTGTTGAAGCTGCGCCGCGCCGTCAGCTTGATGCGCTCGTTCGCGATCGCCGCGCGATCCCGGTCGACACCTGCTTCGGCATACGTAGCGCGCGTACGCGTAACCCGCTTCGCCGGAGGCACTGCCGCTGAATCGTCCACGCTCATCTTTCCCACCTCATCTTTTCCACGCCGGCCACCCTGACGCAGCGATCACCACGGTCCCCGGCAAGCACGAGTTCCGCGCTCGCTGGCTGGTTCCTACCAAGGGATGACGTCTTTCACTGGATTACAGGGGCTGGCTTTATTAGGCCACAAGGGCCGTCTATCTACACCGCGAATTCGCAGTCTACCAGCCGACTTTTATACTGAGGTTATGGCACTCCCTCTCACCCGCTCCAAAGCCCTGCAACGACGCGCCGAAACCCTGCTTCCGGGGGGTGTGGATTCTCCTGTTCGAGCGTTTCGCGCTGTCGGTGGAGACCCACCGTTTCTCGTCAGCGCCAAGGGCGCCTATCTCTCCGATGCCGACGGCAACCGCTATATCGATCTCTTCGGCTCCTGGGGGCCCATGCTGCTCGGCCATGCGTTTCCGCCCGCGGTAGAGGCCATCCGCGAGGCCGCTGGGCACAGCGCCTCGTTTGGCGCGAGCACAGCGGCCGAAGCGGATCTCGCGGAGCTCGTTCAGCTCTGCTTCCCCTCCATCCAAAAGCTGCGCTTTGTCAGCTCCGGCACCGAGGCCTGCATGTCGGCCATTCGACTGGCGCGCGGCTTTACAGGACGCCCCTTTGTCATCAAGTTTGAGGGTTGCTATCACGGCCACGCTGATGCCCTCCTCGTAAAAGCCGGCAGCGGCGTCGCGACCTTCGGCATCCCCGGCTCCGCGGGCGTTCCCAACGAGACGGTCATGCACACGCTGGCCCTTCCCTACAACGATCTCTCTGCGGTCGAGGCAGCGTTTGCCGCGCATCCTGAGCTAGTCGCCTGCGTCATTCTCGAGCCCGTCGTCGGCAACGCGGGAACCATCGCGCCGCTCCCCGGGTATCTGAAGGGTCTGCGCGAGATCACCCGCAAGCATGGTGCGCTACTGATCTTCGATGAGGTCATGACCGGCTTCCGTCTCGCTCCGGGCGGCGCGCAAGAACTGTTTGCGGACGAACTGGGAGGAGCGCCCGACCTCACCACCCTGGGCAAGATCATCGGCGGAGGCCTGCCTGTGGGAGCCTTCGGTGGACGCGCCGAGATCATGGACTACCTCGCACCGCTGGGCCCCGTGTATCAAGCAGGAACACTCTCCGGCAATCCCCTCGCCATGGCTGCGGGCATTGCGACCCTTCGATCTCTTCTGGAGCAACGTGAAACGATCTATACCAGGCTCGAAGCGACTACAGCAGCCATCGTCGAAGGTATCGCCCGTCTCGCCGTAGAACGAGGCATTGCGCTCACCACAAACCGTGTTGGCAGTATGTTCACCTGTTTCTTCACACCCTCTGCCGTTACAGACTTCACAACGGCAAGCCACTCAGATACGGCAGCCTTCGCGCGCTTTCATCGTGCCATGCTGGAGCGTGGCGTATGGCTTCCGCCCAGCCAGTTCGAAGCGGCTTTCGTCTCTACAGAACATGGCCCGGCTGAAGTCGATGCCATTCTGGCAGCAGCCGCAGAAGCGCTGCATGAGGTTCAGAAGTAGAGGCGATTGAAGATCGCTTCTGCCGATTCATCCGCTCTGTTCTGATTTTGCTTTGGATTCGGGCTTCTGAGGCTGTGGCCTTTGCTGTTGCCGTTGTCATTCCGACCCTCGGGCGAAGCGAAGGGAGGAACCTGTTGTCGCCTGGACAAACAAGGTTCCCTCGCGCAGGCCAGAACCGGGAGGGTATGGCCTACGCAATGACCATCGCGATGCAGCAAAGCCGCGGCCACGAAAGCCACACAAATGACAAGCGCCCCATCTCACGACAAACTGTCGTGAGATGGGGCGCTTGGTGATACAAGAACTGCAGCAGGAAGTTTTGATCCCTGCGTTATCCCAGCTTAGTGTCCGGCTTCAACCTGCGGCGTGATGATGCCGATGTTGGTTACGTCAGCGGAGTGTCCGAATCCGATAGCCTCAGCAACGCTGCTGAAATCGAGATCCTGATCGCCCTTGACGAACATTACCTTCTCCTGACGGGTAGCGAAGATCTCCGTCAGCTTGGGGGTAATATCCTGCTTGGCAAAATCCTGATCGTTGATCTTCCAACCCGGAGCGCCACCACCGGGCCGTGAGGTGACCTGCAAAACGATCGTGCGGTCGTTCTCTGGCGGCGGCGGTTGGTTCTGCTTCGGCGGCTGGGGTACCAGTGCCTCAAGCCCTCTCGGCGTCGTCGGAACGATGACCATGAAGATAATGAGCAGTACCAGTAGCACGTCGATCAGCGGTGTAACGTTGATCTCCGAGACCGATCCGCCCGATGATCCAGTACCCATTCCCATATCGATACTCCTTATGTCTTACAGAACTAGTTCCATCGAACTGTGAGCGAGTTTCTTCGCCCAAATTCTGCTAATTGCTCTGCTGGTTGATGTCGGTCAGCAAGTTGAGCTGGCTCACGCCGGCGACACGAATCGCGTCGATGGTGTCCATGACCTTGCCATACTTTGCACGCGAGTCCGAACGCATATATACCGATTTGTCAGCGCCGGGATCTGTCTTCTTCGAAAGAAGGTCGGCGACTCTCGTGCCGAGGTCTGAAAGCGATACCTGGTCGCCGCCAAGGAAGGTTTTACCGTCGCGAGTAACAGCAACCGTAATCGCGTCTTCCTTATTCGCGTTTTCCATGATCGTCGATGCGGTAACCGTCGGCAGATCTACGTTAACTTTGTTGTTCAACATGGGGGTGACGACCATGAAGATGATCAGGAGCACCAGCATGACGTCCACCATCGGGGTCACGTTGATGTTCGAGTTGACCTTCTTGCCCTCGTCCCGCTTTGCCATTGCCATAAGAGTGTGCTCCGTCCGGGCGTCCTAGCCCGTGCTCTGACTGAGTCCCCGGGAACCTCTGATGAAGGCCTCCGGACGCCGTTGCATTGGCGTCCGGAGTATTCCAAGAGTGATTCCCGCAGGATGTATTACTCGACTGTTACGCTACCTGGTCTTGCAACCAGAACGGCGCACAGTTTAGCGGTGCGACTGCTTGATGAAGTAGTCGACCAGCTCCGACGAGCTGTTATCCATCTCAACGTCAAAGGCTTCTACCTTGCTGGTGAAGTAGTTGAAGCACATAACGGCAGGGATGGCGACGAGCAGACCGAAAGCGGTCGTAACCAGAGCTTCCGAGATACCGCCGGCAACCTGACCGATGCCCGAGCTCTTCGACGAAGCGATCGAACGGAAGGCGTTGAGAATACCGATAACGGTGCCGAACAGGCCGATGAACGGCGCGGTGGAACCGATCGTGGCCAGACCGCTGAGGCCCTTCTTCAGCTTCGCGTGGGTGATCGACTCTGCACGCTCGAGAGCGCGCTTGGAGCTCTCAACCTGCTCTGGGGTGATCGCGCCGCCCGAACCGAAGCTGCGGAACTCGCTGAGACCAGCGGTAACCACTTCAGCAAGGTGAGACTTCTTCGAACGATCGGCAACCTTGATCGCCTCGTCCAGACGGCCTTCCTTGAGAGCGCCGGCAACCTTGGGAGCAAACTCACGAGACTGCTTGCGGGCAGCCGAGAAGTAGAGAGCGCGATCGATGATCACAGCCAACGACCAGATCGACATGATGAAGAGGATGATGACGACGCACTTCGCAGGCCAGCCCATTTGCGCCCAGAGCTGGGGAATGCTGAAACCTACTTCAGAACCGGAATCCTGAAGGAACATGGCGAGCGAGGTGGTGTGGGCGTGAGCAACGTTGATGAGATGAGCGAGAATCACTGAATTCTTTCCTCCTGGTTAACTTGAACGAACTTGGACTTGATCGAGCCGGACAGGCGCGAAGTTGAAGCTGTTGAACCTGATCTGAAGAGTACGGCAACCACAACAACCTGCCGCGTTAGACGAGAATATTGTAGTTGCGCTTCGCTTCAACTGGCCGAAGAGAGTCGGGGCCAGTTGAAGCTGCCGGCTTGATATCAGCCACCGCCGTTGAGGTTGAAGTTCACCATGATGGTCGTGTCGACCTCGGTAGGCTCACCGTTCAAGAGATACGGCTTGTACTTCCATGTCTTGACGGCATCGAGTGCGGCGCCCTGCAACATCGCCGGACCGCTGATGACCGTCAGGCTTATGATGCCGCCGGTCTTCGAGATGATGGCATGCAGTACAACAGTTCCACCCTGGTGCGCGGCGCGAGCGATCGGAGGATAGACCGGCTGCGTCTTGACGAGAATGTTACCCGCGATCACACCACCCGAGATACGGGCCGGACCCTGCGGCTTAGGCTTGGCGACGACGATAGCCGGACCAGCACCCGTGCTACCAGCCATGCCGCCCATGATGCCACCGGCAGAGCCACCAGCCATACCCGCCATACCGGCCACGCCCGCAGACGAAGGCGGTGGGGGTGCAGCATCTTCCTTCAACATCTTGATGTCTTTAGGAATCTTGGTGGGCGCGTGAAGACCCTGGTCGATCTCCGACACCATATGCACCGGCTTCACCACAGCCGCCGGAGGCGGTGGGGGAGGCGGGGGCGGTGGAGGAGGCGGTGGGGCGGAGATTGAAGCTGCCAGGGAGTTCTTTGGCAGCGCTTCTGGATCGATCAGCGGAATCAGGATCATGATCGCCAAGAGCGTGCCCCAGAAAAATGCTGAGGCGATCATCCAGTACCTGGATGCGGTCTTGATCTTTCCGCCGGATTCCATCATTGAATCTTCAAACATATGCAACCTCGGTCCCGCGAGGGATAGCTATTTGCCTTAGACACCACAGAGACTTAAATTGTTCCCAACTCGCTATTGACTTGTTTGGGAGACTACCTGGTTTGCTGCTTGTTGCTCATCCTATCCCAAGTTGACGGGTACCGAGTGACGGTAAAGCGAAACCCCATGGTCGGAATAGGCAACGCCTATTTAGCGTCTGATATTTCTACCTCAATCATGCAAGAGTTGTCATCTCCTCTCGACGCAGTGAATTCTTCTTGGGCTTTCGTTAGCGATTCAGCGCCCAATAAGCCAGGGAGAAAGGCAAGCCAACAGCAAAGGCCCTCGCGTGGGCGAGGGCCTTGTCTCCGGAGAAATAAGCAGCTTACCGCCGGGTGCCCCGTGCTGCGGGCAGGGTGGCCTTCTTGCCGCTCCTGGTGCGCCAGTCCTGATAGGCAACCAGCATGGGAGCCGCCACTGCGATCGATGAGTACGTTCCGATCAGGATGCCGACCACCAGGGCGAAGGAGAAGCCGTGTAGCACTTCGCCGCCGAACAGGTACAGGCTGAGAACGGTGAGGAACGTCAGACCCGAGGCGATGACCGTCCGGCTCAGCGTCTGGTTGATGCTGCGGTTGACCACATCGGAGAGCGACTCGCGCCGGCTGGAGGCGAGGTTTTCACGGATACGGTCGAAGACCACGATCGTGTCGTTCATCGAATAACCGATCAGCGTCAGGATCGCCGCGATGACCGTGAGAGAGATTTCCTGATTCGTCAGGCTGAAGAAGCCAACCGTAATAAGCGTGTCATGGAAGACCGCGACGACAGCCGCGACGCCATAGATCAGCTCGAACCGGAACCAGAGATAGACGAGCATTCCGATCAGCGAGTAGATCGTCGCCAGCCAAGCCTGATGCTGGAGCTGCTTACCGGCGGTTGGGCCGACGATGTCGACCTGCTGCACCGAGAAACCAGAGTCATGATAGTTCGCGTTCAAGGCGTTCTCAATCGTGGAGCGGCCCTGATCGTGGGCGCTATCGCTTGCCGTCGATTCTGGCAGGGAGATGATGACGTTGTTGACCGCCGCACCGTTCGCACCCGAGATGCGCTGGATGGTCGGGTCCTTGATCCCTGCGGCGTCGATAGCACGACGGATATGATCTTCATTCGGCGCCTGGTCGAAGTGAACCGTAATCTGCGTGCCGCCACGGAAATCGACACCTAGCGGAATATGGTGCCAGAATGCCATGCTGAGAATGCCGGCGACCGAAAAGATCAGAGAGAAACCGAGGAAGTACCACTTCTTCCCCAGCCAGTCGATATTTGAGCTACGAAACAGTTCCACGTTTCAATCCTTGAGCTGCCAGTGAGCAGCCACTGGCTTCTAGCTTTTTCTTTACCGTTGCCGCAGCGAAAACTGGCGGCGAACGGTTAATCGCTGTAACTAAATCGACAGTGCTGCGCCGCGTTCCTTCTTGCTGAGCAGATAGTCGAAGATGACGCGCGAGACAAACACCGCAGTAAAGATGTTGGCCAACAGACCGAAGGTCAGCGTGACCGCGAAACCCTTGACTGGACCGGTCCCAAAGAGGAACAGGATGCCCGCCGAAACGATCGTCGTGACGTGCGTATCGACGATGGTAATCCAGGCATGGGCGAAGCCCTCCTGCACCGCTGCGGCGGTCGTCTTACCCAGCCGCAACTCTTCGCGGATGCGCTCGAAGATCAGCACGTTCGAATCGACGCCCATACCGATCGTCAGGATGACGCCGGCGATACCCGGCAGCGTCAGCACGGCGTGCGTGAAGCCCATGAAACCGAGCAGGATCACAAGATTGAGAAACAGCGCCAGATCGGCATTGATGCCCGCGCCGCGATAGTAGATCAGCATGAAGACCATCACAGCCAACATGCCGGCAACTGCAGCAACGACCCCCTGATGGATACTTGCCGCGCCAAGCGACGGTCCGACAGAGCGAGTCTCAAGGTAAGAGATAGAAGCCGGCAGAGAACCCGTGCGCAGCATCATGCTGAGATCCTGGGCCTGCTGCTGCGTAAATCCACCGGTGATACGGCCGGAGTCGCGAATCGCCTGCTGAATGGTCGCGACCTCTTTGACACGGTTCTCGAGGACAATCGCCATCGACCCTGTGCCCTTGTTGGCATCGGTGTACTTATAGAAACGCTCGCCAGCTTCGGTCGTCAGGGTGAAGCCAATGTCCGGCCTGCCATTTTCATCGGTCTGCGGCGTGGCGTCGCGGAAGTCGGTGCCCTCAACGATCGATGCGCGCTGCAGAAGGTAGACTTGATCGGGGCCGCCTATGCCGCTGGAGCCCTTGACCAACTCCTGATCGGGAGGAAGGACGCCATTCAAAGCAGTCATCGCCTGTTGTTCGTCGGGATAGGAACCCACAACAGCATGAATCTCAAGCTTGGCTGTGGACTGGATAATGCTTTCCACGTGACCTGGATCGTCGACGCCGGGGAGCTGCACGAGAATCTCGTTGTCGCCCAGACCGTACTGCTCGATGACCGGCTCGGAAACGCCCAGCGAGTCAACGCGCTGACGAATGGTCTCAATGGATTGATCCAGCGTGCGCTTTTCGAGATCGGCGATAGCCGACTGCTTCATCGTGAGCACGTACCCGCCCGTAGAGGCAGTCGTCACGTCATACGCGGCATAGTCGTTGCTAGTGAGCGTGTCGTGAACGCTGCTCTGCTGCGCGGGCTGAAAGCCACTGATTGTAATGACCTCAGGATGCGCAGGATCAAGCTTGGCTGCCGTCACACCGGGAATCGCGCTGTCCAGCCGCTGCACATCGCGATCGGTGGCGCTATTAAGCGCCTCCGCCACGTTCACCTTCAATACAAGGTGCGTGCCGCCGCGGAGATCGAGCCCGAGGTGGATACGGTCAGTGATCGACTGCTTGAGGCTGCCGTGCGGAATGCCGAAGATCCCGTACACGAAAATCACCAGGACCGCGATAATAAAGCCTGTTTTGCCGGCCAGATTCTTGCCCATCTTATTGTTGTTCCTTCAAGATTCCGCGACCTAAACGTCGCCGCGGCCCTTACATTTTTCCTTGCGAATCTCTGTGGCCCTTGGAAATCCCTGCATCAGCTTTCGCCGTAGTAACAACATCTCCGGCCCGCCTACGACTTGGATTCTTCCTCGGCGGTGACGGCTGCGATGGCGCTGCGGACGATCTCGAACTTGACCCCGTCAGGCTGAGTGCGAATGACCAGCACATCGTCCTTGACGTTGACGACCGTGCCGCGCATGCCACCGTTGGTTGTTACCTTGTCGCCGGGCTTCAACTGAGCCAGCATCGATTGCCACTGCTTCTGCTTGCGCTGGTTCGGCACAATGAGCAAAAGGTACATGGCTACAAACATGATCACGAGCAGTGGCAAACTACCCAACGACCCAAAGCCGCCAAAACCGGCAAACGCTAACGCGAGAAAGCTCAAGCTGCACGTCCTGCTGCCGTGACCGGACTCTCAAGCGAAAGCTCTCGTCTGATCACGTCTTCCATAAAGTTTTCGGGGATACTGCTGCCCGGATAGGCAGACACCGGAACCGGCCGTGCTCCAGACAGATCGTCCAGACACACCTCTACCGTTCCCAGTCAATCACACCTGAGGATTAAGCATCGCGTAGCCGGGCGGTGATGTCAAGGAAATCACGCGATTGGCCGTGTATTGCACGCGGCAGTGATCGGAAAACTCTGACCACCGGGCAGAAACACCGCATGCCCCAGTACAAGCTGACTTAAACGAAGATCGGCGGCACGGTTGAACCCGTGCCGCCGATCTTCTGCAAGCGATACCTCACACCCTTTGACTAGGGGCGCGAAGCAGGATTGCCGTAGGGAGCGATGAGGTTTCCTGCCAGCGGGGTGACGACCGGCGCTGCAAGACCGATGATCTCCGTGACAGAGGTGCCGTTAGGGGCGCTGTTGGGGATCCAGATATCGCCCGAGCTATCGAGAGCAATGCTGAAGGATCCGGCGGTGCTGGGAATGCTAAAGCCATTGCTGGCTGCGAGCGAACCATCATTATTGAGCTCGACGAGAGCGTTCGTGCTATTGTTGACGGCCCAGGCATGGCCTGCACTGTCGAGAGCAATGCCCGTCGGTGTCGTGAGCAGGGGTCCCTGGTAAGGAGCAACAGAGGTGACCGTACCGCTGGTGGTGACCTTGTTGATTCCACCCAGCAGGCCGACCAATCCCGTGCTAGCCACCCAGACATTGCCACCATTATCGATAGCAAGACCTGTGCCGCCCAGAATTCCGCCGGAGAGGAGATGAACCGTGAACGAACCTGTGTTCGCGGTGCTGGCTCCATTCATCTGGAGGACATTGGCAACCGTAGAAGAAGCCATCCAAAGGTTGCCGGAAGCATCGATGGCGCTACCGACGGGTTGATTGACGAGGCCAACAGTGTAACCAGCTGCTCCCGAAGGAATGGTTCCAGCGCGCGTGATCTCGGTGACACCGGCGATGATGGCGCCGCCAACACCGCCGGTGTTGGGAATCCAGGCATTACCCAGACCATCGACAGAGACGGTATCAGGCAGATTGATGGAGCTACCCGAGAAATCGCCGGACAGAGCACCTGAGGAGTTCAACGTCCTGACGTGGTTCGGCTGGAGGAGGCCAGGAGTACTCAGGTTAGTGACCCAGGCAGTACCCGTTGTAGCGTCGATCGCGAGGCCGGACGGAGAGAAGAGTCCGCCTTTACCGAAGCCGGTCGTACCGGAGAGAACCTTACCCGTGCTGGAGAGCTCCGTAACGACATTGGAGGTGGCATTCGTGATCCAGGCATTGCCCACAGCATCGATAGCGATGGTGCGCGGGGCCTGGATCGTGGGATCGGTGTAGACAATGCCAACTGAAAAATCAGTGGCGCTGGTCTCGAAGGGCTGGAACGGACCTGCATTGGTAGCCAGATTCAGAAGCGCACTCACATGCGCGCCCGGATGCTGAGCGATGTTGATCGCAGCCTGTGCCGTATTTGTCGGAAGGACGCCGGCCGTATTCGGCGCGTTGGCAAAGAGCGTTGCGCAGCCGCTGGAGGTCGGACCAGTCGAGTTGATGCAACCCGCGAGGATGTCCGCCAGCGTGTTGAGCTCGACCTGAGGCACGGTACCGTTGCCGGCAGTCGTCTTCGCCGGAACAGCTCCAGTGGCCTGAACCACCAGGTTGACGGCGTTATTGAAGGCGTTGGTGACACCAGTCTGCGCCTGTGTGGAATGCGCCGTGGGAGCAGAGATATGCGTGGGGTCGGTGGTGTAACCCGCCAGCGCATAAGCCGCAGCGATCGTGCTGGCCTCATTCATGTAGATATTGGTAACCGTGCTGGGGAAGGTATTGCCGGCTCCGCATTCGCCGACAACAGCCAGCAAGCCTGCACCCGAGTTATCGCCGGTGCCTACACCAGGATCTCCGCCGGTCGCGTAAAGATAGACATTCGTATTGGCAGTGCAGGCGAACTCTCCGCCGATATTGAAGTTGCCGCCGCCATCCGTGGTGGTAAAGAAGTTCGTTCCGTCGGAAGAGGTCGTGGGTCCTGCAGTCAGCAGCGAGGTTGAAGCCTCGCCATAGGTATCTACGCCTGCGGCAAACATGTAGACATGCGCACCGACCAGACCCTGCTGGCCACCGTGCACGATGCCTTTAATGCTCATGGCGGTTTGACTGGCAACGTTCGCCGAGTCTCCAAAATTTGACGAGCAACCGCTAAGGCCCAGGACTCCTATAAGTCCAACGAGGCTAACGGTGACGGGAAGCGATAAACGATGGATTTTCATAGGAATCTCCTTAATACAACCTTCAAGTTCGAATAAACAGTAAACCTGAATAGATGTTTGAGGCCCAACAAGACGAGGGCCCGGAAACACAGTCGAAACAGCTCGACTGTGGCTTATAAAGTAGCCCGGTGGAAGTTTTAGAGACAGTGGCCCGATTACGGTTAGAGTTTGCAGTGCAGTTAGGAGTTGGTTTGTTTGGTTACTAGCGTGCAGCGACCTGACAGAAACCCACTGACTAGACTGGTTGAGATCGAAGTCGATGTCAAGAAGTAAAGTTAGTGATCCAAAAAAATTCTTAAACTTGGGCTTAGTTTACATCAGCAAGTAGTTGTATGCGTAAAGATCCAACCCTGATTGTGATTCATGAAGGTAACAGACTTGGTCCGGAAGAGAATGCGCCTGCGCAACGGCTCATTGCAGATACCGGGTCTGTACCGCATAAGCAACACACAAACACCAGACGTGGTTTCAGGACAAGCGCCCAGAGGGCAGACACACTTCCTGATGAGACTTGGCAAAGTTCTTCCAGCCCCCGGACAGTATCCCCTCTCCCTCCCGGCCTCACCTCTATATAGTTAGTGCGCTGCCGGCGCCTTGCCCCCAACCTTGAAGTTCTTCGAGAGCAGAACAAG
Organism: Granulicella mallensis MP5ACTX8; assembly: GCF_000178955.2. Lineage (NCBI taxonomy): Bacteria > Pseudomonadati > Acidobacteriota > Terriglobia > Terriglobales > Acidobacteriaceae > Granulicella > Granulicella mallensis. The sequence continues at coordinate 5,629,041 of NC_016631.1, forward strand.
CGGCGCCGCGACCAGCGTGATGACGCCGATCACGAAGAAGCAGTCCATAAAAGCCAGCAGACGAGTCTGTGACCCCAACTGATCGTAGTAGCGGAGATAGGCGGCCTTGACGGCATCCGCATGGGAGAAGCCATGCGATTGCAGATAGGCCGTAGTCTGCTGCACCGCCTGTTGCAGGAACGGAGACGACGAGGGCAGGTTCGAGCCCACCCTCACCTGATGGAAGTTCTGGCGGCGCTCGGACATGGTCGTCACAAAGGCGATACCGAAGCTTCCACCCCAGTTGCGGAAGAAGTTCGTCAGCGATGACGCCTTATTGTTCTGGTCGGGCCGCAACTGCGAGTACGAGAGCACTGAGAGCGGAACGAAGAAGAACGCATAGCCCAACCCCTGAAGCCCGCGAGCCAGAGCGTAATGGCCATAGTCCGTCTGGAGATTGAAGTGGCTGTAGTGAATGAACGATATTCCCACCACCATGACCGCGCCAAAGAGCAAGATGCGCGGATGAATGATGCCCCGCTGGACGAGTTGGGCTCCGACCGGCGCGAGCAGCGTGATGACGAGAGCCCCCGGCCCGAGCACCAGGCCGGCATCAATGGCGCGGTAGCCGTAGAGCGATTGCAGCATCTGCGGGATCATCGTTGTTGAAGCGAAGAGACCGAAGCCGAAGACGAAGTAGAAGATGTTCGAGATGGCGAAGTTGCGCACCTTCAACAGGCGCAGCTCGATAACGGGATCGGGGTGGTGCAGCTCCCAGAAGATGGCAATCCCGATGCAGGTGACGCCAATGCCAAACATCCAGCAGATAAAGGGTGAACCAAACCAGTCATCGATCTGTCCACGGTCGAGCAACACCTCAAGCGCTGCCGAGCCCAGGCCGATCAGCGCGATGCCGACACCATCGACGCGGAGCTTTCCGTTAGCCGAACGGGCGGACTTGCGCTCCTCCGCGAAAGACGGCGGATCGTGCACGAAGCGATTAGTAAGGAAGAGCGAAAGAATACCGATGGGAATGTTGATCAGGAAGACCCAGCGCCAGTTGTAGTTGTCGGTGATCCAGCCGCCGAGCACCGGGCCGATGGCGGGAGCCGTAACGATCGCGACGGTATAGAGAGCAAACGCGGTAGCCCGTTTGGCAGGAGGAAAGGTGTCGACCAGGATGGCCTGTTCGACCGGAGCCAAGCCGCCGCCGCCGATTCCCTGAAGAACGCGGGCCATGAGCATGAAGCCGAGCGTAGGTGCGATACCGCAGAAGAAGGATGTGACGGTAAACAGAGCGACACAGGCCATGTAGTAGTTCTTGCGGCCAAAGACCCGGGACAGCCAGGCCGACATCGGCAGAACGACCGCGTTTGCCACGAGATAGGTCGTGAGAATCCAGGTCACTTCATCGAACGAGCGGCCCAGGCCACCGGCAATATAAGGCAGCGACACGTTGGCGATGGAGGTATCGAGCAGCTCCATGAAGGTTGCGAGCGTAACCGTCAGCGCCACGATCCAGGGATTGATCGTGGGGAACCCCGAAGCGGCGCGTTGTGTAGCTTTCTGGGGTAACGGGGCAACAGCGGTAGCCACGGACAAGTCCTCACAAGCTGAAATTTTTTAGAGACTAGTCGGTCTCTTTTACATCTGATTCAGAGAGAGAGGAAACTGATGCGACTTTTTTCATATTCTTCTCCCACGGAGGTTTCGCAGTGGCCAAGGGAGAGCTGACCAGGCAGAGGATTATCGCTGCTGCCGCACCGATCTTCAATCAGCGTGGGTTTACCGGGTGTTCCATGCAGGACATCATGGAGGCTACCGGGCTGGAGAAGGGTGGACTGTATCGCCACTTTGCCAACAAGGAAGAGCTGGCTGCGGAGGCGTTCCGGTTTGCGCTTGCCCAGTGCGTCAAGACGCGGACGGAAGACCTGGAGCTCATCGAAGGCTCGGTGGCGAAGCTGCGTTCTGTTGTACAGCGGTTCGTCGCAACCCCTTCCCCCATGCCGGGCGGCTGTCCGCTGCTGAATACCGCCATCGATGCCGACGATGGCAACCCCGTACTGCGAGAACTCGTCCGCGACGGCATCCAGGCGTGGAAGGCTCGGATCAGCAATATCGTGAAGACCGGCATCGAGCACGGGGAGATTCGCCAGACGATAGAGCCGCAGAGTATTGCCAACACTATGATCTCCATGCTCGAAGGCTCCCTGATGATGAGCCGCATCGAAGGCACGAAAAAGCCGTTGCAGGATGCCTGCGCCATGCTCGAATGCGTGCTGGATGGGATCGCCACGAAGTGTTCGTAGAGATCGCCTCTGACTTGTCATCTCGACCGGAGGCGGCGGCAAAGAACGCCGCCTCCGGTCGAGATGACAGTTTTTAGTGACAAGAACGATCTACTTCGCCTCGCTGCTCGTCGGTCTGGCGACTGCGGGGTCCAGACGGTTCGCGTTCTGGAACGGCAGCATCCAGCCGGGATACTCCGGCGATAGAGCGCTTACCTCATCGAGCTGCTTGATCTCGTCCGCAGTCAGCTTAACCTCGACGGCGGCGATGTTGTCCTGCAACTGGTCGAGTCGCTTGGCTCCGATGATGATCGACGTCACCACAGGCTTTGACAGCAGCCACGCGAGCGAGATGCGAGCCGCACTGCAACCGTGGGCCTTCGCGATGGGAGCGATCGCATCGAGGATCTTCCACGTACGTTCCTTGTCGACGATGGGGAAATCGAACTCGGAGCGGCGCGTGCCTTCAGGCTTCTGGTTTTCACGGCTGAACTTGCCGGAGAGCAGCCCACCCGCGAGCGGGCTCCAGACGAGCAGCCCCGTCTTCTCCGCTTCGAGCAGCGGCACAATCTCGCGCTCGAGGTCGCGTCCGGCTATGGAGTAGTAGGCCTGCAGCGTGTCGAAGCGCGCGAGGTTCTTGAACTCGGAGATGCCGAGAGCCTTGGAGAGCTTCCAGGCCTGCCAGTTCGAGGCTCCGATGTAGCGGACCTTGCCCTGCTGCACGAGAGTGTCGAGCGCACGCAGCGTCTCTTCAACCGGAGTGATCGAGTCGCTGGCGTGAATTTGATAGAGGTCGATGTGGTCGGTCTGCAGGCGGCGCAGGCTGGCTTCGACGCCGTCCATGATATGTCCGCGCGAAGCTCCGACATCGTTGCGGCCCGGGCCGACGCGGCCGAAGACCTTGGTTGCGATCACCATATCCTTGCGCGCGATGTTGAGGTTCTTGAGCGACTGGCCGAGCGTCTTTTCGCTCTCGCCGTCAGAGTAGACATCGGCCGTATCGAAGAAGTTGATGCCGGCTTCAATGCTGGCTTTGACGAGATCGTCGGCTCCCGCTTGATCGACGGTGCCGATAAGCTTCCAGATGCCCGAGCCGCCGCTGAAGGTCATGGTGCCGAAACAAAGGCTGGAGACGAGTAAACCGGTGTTGCCGAGTGTCTTGTATTGCATGACTGTCCTTTGGTGTGGGGTACGTGACTGTCTCCTTGCGCAGGAGAGGAGCGAGCTCTGGTCAATTGGACGCAGGAGGGGGCTTGTGCGACTCAGGAGTCGTGCGATAACTGTACGTACGACAAATGTTGTAAGAACTGAAACAGGGCTTGTTGGATTTGTCTTTCCCCTCCCCCAAAATCGTCATCCTGAGCGAAGTCACTCGCGTACTTTGCGAGTGACGCAGTCGAAGGACCCCGAAGCATCCCTTCTTACCAATACAGTTCAATCCTTTTCCACCGCAGGGCCCGGGTGCGAACTCTCTTGTGGCAAGCATCTTGAACGCTACGGGTTCATCTCCTCGTGCACGGTGATCATCTTCCATCCCCAGGTCTCCGCAAGATCTTTGAACTCCGGATTGACCGTGCTGATCAGATTTAACTTCTTCTCGCGCCGCCAGCCTTTGAGTTGCTTTTCCCGCGCGATGGAGATTCGGATGTCTTCGTGGCCCTCGAAGTAAAGCAGGCGATTGCAGTCGTGGGTCGCAGCAAAACCTTCGAATCTGCCGTCTTTATGTTCCATCACGCGCAGATATAGATTGCTAGTGACTCCTATGTAGAGCGTGCCTGTAACGCTGCCGAGGATGTAGGTATAGCCGCCGGACATGGCAGGATGCTAGCAGTTTTGTGGTCGCGGCTGGAAGATGATTGCCGCTACCAGAGCACGAATATTTGCGGTTGAAAAGGTGTGAGGTGCATGGGTAACGTGGACGGCTTCGGGGTCCTTCGACTGCGTCACTCGCAAAGTGCGCGAGTGACTTCGCTCAGGATGACGGTTTTGGGGTGATCCGCAGAGAGAACAAAAACAACAGCAACAGCAAACCGTTCGCCAGTGCAATAAAAGCGATCGCTCAAAAGCTCCCTCTCTGTGATGTAACCCCATCGCAACGGAATACTCACGCGACGTACGATACCCTAGCTCATGCGCTCCGCCGACATCCGCCGCGAACTGCCGTTGCTGCTCAAGCTGGCTCTGCCCCTGATCGTGGGCGAGCTGGGTTGGGTGGCGATGTCGCTCGTCGATACGATCATGGTGGGAAGGCTGCCGCACTCGGCCATTGCAATGTCCGCCGGAGCGCTCGCACAGGTGCTCTTCAACACGCTGGTGTTCGGCATCGGCGGCATTCTGTTGGCGCTGGACACGCTGATCTCGCAGGCCTTCGGGGCCAAGGAGATGCAGCAGGCCAATCGCTGGCTGCTGCACGGTCTTGTGATGGCTGTCATCCTCAGCGGTGTGCTGATGACGCTGTTCGCCGCAGGCCCAACGCTGCTGATGTATATGCCGGTCGATCGCGCCGTGCTGGCGCAGGCTGTCCCGGCGATGTGGGGATTGAACTACGGCACTCTGCCGCTGCTGCTCTACTTCACGCTGCGGCGTTACCTGCAGGCCACGCATCACGGCCGCCCGATTGCCTTCGCGCTCATCTCCGCGAACCTCGTGAATATTGCCGGAGACTGGCTGATGATGTTTGGACATCGCTGGCAGATTCTCGGACACACGATTGCGATTCCAGCCTTCGGTGTCGAGGGCTCGGCATGGTCCACCAGCTTCGCGCGGCTGTATCTCATGGCGGTGCTGCTCTTCGCGGTGCTGTGGGCCGACCAGCAGGGCGACTATGGCCTCCGCACGGTCTCGCGGCGGATCGAGGTTCAGCATCTGCGCAAGCTGTTTGTGCTGGGCGCTCCGGCGGGCGCTTCCCTGCTGATCGAGATTGCGATCTTTGCACTCGTCACCTCGCTGGTCGCGACGATGGGGGCGTTGACGCTGGCCGGGCATGAGGTCGCGCTGCAGTGTGCGAGCACCACGTTCATGGTTCCCCTGGCGATCTCTTCGGCCACCGCGGTGCGCGTCGGCCATGCGGTGGGACGCATCCGCACCGGAGCCGCCACGATCGCGCAGGCTGCACTCGCCGGCTGGTGCGGCATCGGGCTGGGCTCTGCCTTCATGCTGGTCGCGGCCGTGGTGTTTCTCACGATCCCGGCGACGGTTGCTCGTCTCTTTACGCCTGATCAGGATGTCATCCGTGCTGCTGTGCCGTTGTTGTTCGTAGCCGCAGGATTTCAATTCTTCGATGGTGTACAGATCACCGCTACGGGCGCGCTGCGCGGCGCAGGCAACACGACCGCGCCGCTCTATACGCAGGTTCTCTGCTACTGGGCGATTGGTATGCCGCTCGGGGTGCTGCTGGCCTTTCGCGCGCATCTGGGTGCGGCCGGACTGTGGTGGGGATTACTCATTGCGTTGACCGCCGCCGCGCTGATGTTGCTGGCGCTGTGGCATAGGACGACGAAGTCGCTGGCGCAGACGATGAGGCGGGCGCAACAGGCTTCGAGTATTTGAGGGAGCTTTTCAGCCCAAATTCGCACGATAAAAATCAGCGTTGAAGGGCGTTCTAGACCAGTCCCATTGCGGTATTTCATCTAATTGCGCAAAGCGCAATTGCTCCAGAGATGGCCTTGAATAAAGTCGCAATCTCTTACTCTGCTAAAGCTGCGAACCGTCTTTCAATCAGGGCCGTTGCCTCTTCGAGCTTCGATTGCCGCACTTCGATGGCTACGGTTTCTTCGTCCGGAAGCTCTGCGGTCTCATCGCGTCCATCACGCCAGAGATAGGAGATCCCCGCTTCGCCAAGGACCTGCGCCGCAATCAGCGCCTCATGCAAATCGAACATCGCCAGAAATGTAAGGCCCTCAACAGGATTGAGCGGGCTGCGATGCTCACCATCGCCCTCAGGCAAGGGGAATAGGCCCATCGTTTCATGCAGCAAATTTGCTGCACGCGATGCGTCTGCCATCTTTACAACCATGAGGAGCCCAACAAGGTTGCGACTTTTTAGCCCGTTCCAGGTTGTCTCACTCTTATCCAGCATTCGAAAGGCAATCCCAGATTCTGTCATGTGCTGGATGGCCTGACTGGCCTGAATCGCATCACTAAAGACCCAAAGAGCGGTTTCATCTTCAAGAAGAAATCCGTCTTCAATCAAAGCCGATTGGGATATTGGCGTGTCTTGCACAATCTCCGCGGTCTGCGGTGTAAGCCCGCGGTCCTTCATCACCTGGGCCAGTGCGTCCTGCGCAACCTGCGTGAGGTCTTCCCGCTCCTGATGCAGCTCCAGCAGGTCTTCATCACTCTGTTCCGCGTAGATTTCGCGGAGCCGTTTTCCTTCGTTATCCATTCCCATTTGAGCAAAAGCGTATCACGCAGCGAAGAGACCTGCAGGCTGCCTGTGCGGGCGATATTTCCGGCGCAGGCAAACTGCAGGTCTCTCCACTACGGCGGCAAAGAACGCCGCCTTCGGTCGAGATGACAATTTCGTGGCGGGTTTATGGCCGGTTTGTGGTGAGTCTGTGATGGCCGCAGCTTTCGCAGCTTACTCTTCCGGCACGTTCTGCTGGAAGATTCCTGCGAAGGCTGAACGCACGCTCCACGCCGTTACCAGCCAGAGCACGGTCACCACCAGCGGCAGCGGAAGTCCTGCCGGGTTCATGCTGATATGGAACAGGAGAATGTTGACGATCACCGGGCCCAGCAGGGTAAGAGCCAGCGGCACGAAGCGATTGATCAACAGCAGCACTCCAGGGATCAGTTGCAACAGGAAGACGGCGACCAGGTAGTGAGAGACAAACATCGCTCCCAGAAACTGCGCGGCGGTCCCCGTCGGAGGAGGCATTGGAATAAAGTGCAGAAACCCGTTGAGCCCAAAGACCACGAAGACCAGGCCGAGCAGAAGACGTACGATTAAATTGACGATTTTCATCACGAACCCTCTCAAATGGAATTGGTCGTAAAAGCAGTTCTGAAGCTATTTGGGGTCTATTTATACGCCGAAAACCGGGACTCCCGCGCCGATTTCTTTGGGAAAAGCGACGCGGGTACCGGAATAGAAAAACAGTGGAACAGGCTTAGTTGACCGCGAACTTGGCGCGGATCGCCTCAACGTGGGGCAGCAGGAACGCCTCGCGGTCGGCTCCGTAGTTCAGGGAAGCAGCGCCACCGGCGGTCTGGAAGTTCGTGTCGGTAACACCGACGAAACCGAAGATCGTGCGCAGATAAGGTTCTACGAAGTTGAAGGACTCCATCGCCGAACCCGCGCCGTAGACGCCGCCGGTCGCGAGGAGGAAGTGAGCCTTCTTGCCCTTGAGCAGGCCCTGGGGAGCGCCGTCGATGTAAGCAAAGGTCTCACCGGCGCGAACGACCAGATCAATCCACTGCTTGAGAACGCTGGGAACACCAAAGTTGTGCATCGGAGCGCCAATGGCGTACTCGTCAGCTTCTTTGATTTCGGCAACCAGGCTGTCGGAGAGGGCGAGCAACTGGTTCTGCTCCGGGGTGCGTGACTCTTTCGGCGTAAAGAACGCGCCGATCAAAGGGGCAGTAAGAGAGGTGAGGCCGCTGGTCGTGAGGTCGCGGGTGATGACCTTGCCTTCCGGGTTTGCCTTCTTCCAGTTCTTGACGAACTCGCTGGTGAGGTGGCGGGAGACGGAGGCTTCGCCAAGTGGGCTGGCGTCGAGATGGAGTAAAGTAGGCATTCGGGGTAAATCTCCTTTGCAACAATAGATGCTTAAACAACATCTGTTGATTTATAAATACACAACAGATGTTGTTTTGGCAACAAGAACTGTAAACTGGAAACAGACTTATGGCAGAATCTGCTTGCGAAGCTATTGATCCTCGCGTCAAACGGACCCGCGATCTGCTGCAGCAGGCGTTAGGAAAGCTATTGGAGTCTACGGAGTTCGAAAAGATCTCCGTGCAGGACATCACCGACGAGGCCACGGTAAACCGGGCGACCTTCTATGCGCACTACCCCGATAAGTTTGCACTCTTCGAGTGCATGGTTGCCAGCAAATTCAACCAACTTTTAGAAGACCGCGGCGTTACGTTCAACGGAACCTGCGCGTCCGCCCTGCACCACATTGCCCTGGGCGTCTGCGACTACCTGGCCCAGATGCCGGGTGTGGAGTGCGAACGCCAGCGGCAGATGGAGCCGCATCTGGAGTCCGCCGTGATTACCGTTGTGCGGCATATGATTCTCGATGGCGTGAGACAGCACCCGCCACCCTCGGGCGACTCGCCGGAAGTGATCGCCTCCATCATCAGCTGGGCGATCTTTGGCGCCGCGAAGGAGTGGGTGCGGACGCCGGACCGCGTTGCTTCCGAGGAGATCGCCGCCACGGTGGTGAGGCTGATTGGGCCGATTCTCGGAACGTAGGGGCGTTGGGAGTTTACGTACGATGATTCGGTAGACCCTGGCGAGAGCCGGAAGGTTTCGGCGAAGTGAGGCCGTAGACGTACCAAACGATCAGGGCGCTGATGAGCCACTGCGCGGCGATCAGCAGGTAGGTATTCCTCATAACGGTTGACTCTGCGACCACGCGCGGCATGGTGGCAGTCAACCGCATAAACGAGGAACTACGGTCCGTAAGGGTGCTGACCTGGGTGAAGAGGGAAAGACCGAGACGGATCGCCAGCAGAACAAAGGCGAGGTGGCGCAGCTGCCACAGAGCTATGGCACCGGCAATCGCGAGAGCGCAACTTACCCACGCTAACGGTGAGTGCGGCAGTACCGGGTGGAAGCTCAATGACGCATGGGAGCCATTGGACAAAGAGTGGAACCACCCAAACAGGTAAATCCAGAGAAGAGACAGCGGGACGAAGGCTGTGACGATCAGGTAGATACAGATGATGGTTGCCAGCGGAGGGCGTGTCTGCCTGGTCTCGTTCAAAATGACCCCTTCGTTCATTTGAAGATTACACCTGACAGATGACGGGGCGGCTGCAGGCACTATCGATAGGTTGGGCTTTCAGCCCTCTACTCTTATTCCATCCTGAACTCTTGGAAGGTAGAACGCCAGACTGGAAGATTACGCAAGCATCCCACCATAACGATATCAAAACCTCCTCCCTGATATCATATAACTGTGAGGTTGAGTTATGCCCGCTGTCACCATCCGCAATCTATCTGAAGAGACGCACCGCGCGCTGAAGCGGCGCGCAGCTCTGCATGGGAGCAGTACAGAGGCCGAGATCAGGGCCATTCTGGAAGAAGCTGTGCGGCCCAAAACCCGGACCATGATTGGAACGGAACTCGCTGCGTTTGGCCAGAACTTTGAAGGACTTCAACTGGATCTCACCCGTGATCAGACTCCAACGGAACCGGCAGTGTTTGAATGATCATCCTGGATACGAATGTTGTATCGGAACCGATGAGGCCCAACGGAGATCCCCGCGTTGGTGCGTGGCTTGACCGCCAGATGGCCGAAACACTTTATCTGACAGCCACGAGCCTCTCCGAACTGCTGGTCGGAGTTGAACTCCTTCCAGAAGGAAAGCGGAAGCAAGGGCTTGCCTCTGCGTTAAGCGATTTGATGAACAGGCTCTTCGGATCACGCATCCTACCCTTCGACCAACAGGCAGCGATCACCTATGCATCGCTGATCGGCCAAGCGAGAATTGGCGGGCATCATCTCTCTGTCGCTGACGGTCAAATAGCCGCCATCGCAAAGGTGCACGGCTTCATCGTGGCGACGCGAGACACAACCCCTTTTGTCGCTGCTGGGATTTCGATTCTCAATCCGTGGGAAGAATAGGGAGCTTTGCTTTTCTTATTTGTCATTCCCGCAGGGAATCTGCTTGATCCCGCTCTTTGTTCGTCCCCCCAGAAAGCATATGGTCTGGATCAGGCTTACTTAGGCTAGCGCCTATCGTTTGTGGCGGCACTGGCCAAAAACGGGAGACAGCAGGTTCCTCGCTGCGCTCGGAATGACAACCAGAAAAGCAAAGGCAAAGGCAACTGCAAAGGCAAAGGCAACTGCAAAGACAAAGGCAACTGCAAAAGCAGATTCCCTGCGGGGATGACAAACAAGAAAGGCAAGAGCAAAAGCAAAGGCAGCTACGCGCCTGCCAGATCAACTCTCACACGCTCCATTGTCTCCAGGTAGAACGACAGGTTGTGAATGGAGTTCAGCGTGGCTCCCAGTGGCTCTCCACTCGCAAACAGATGCCGCAGGTAGGCGCGGGTGTAGCGCTGGCACACGCTGCATTTGCAGCCTTCATCGATAGGACGCTGGTCCTGGGCGTTGTCCTGCTTCTTGATGTTCAGGCGGACCACGGCGCTTCTGCGGTCATTCGGGTCTTCGCGGATGAACAGCAGCCCATGCCGCCCGGCGCGTGTGGGCAGCACGCAGTCCATCATGTCGACGCCCATGCGGGCGTACTCCTCGATCTCGTCGGGGTAGCCGACGCCCATCACGTAGCGCGGCTTGTCTTTGGGCAGATGTTCCAACGTCAGCGCGATCATCTCGCGAGTCACCTCGCGCGGCTCACCGACGGCCAAGCCGCCGATCGCGTAGCCGGGAAGATCCATCTCCACGAGCCTGTCCGCGCTTTCGCGGCGGAGGTCGGCGTACATGCCTCCCTGCACGATGCCGAAGAGCGCCTGGTGCTGGCCGCCGCGCTCCTCGTGCCAGGGAACCTCGTGCCGGTGCGCCTCCCAGTAGGCCTTGGACCGTGCGGCCCAGGCGTGGGTCAGAGCCATGGAGTCGCGGGTGCGCTCCCAGCTGGCGGGCGTCTCCACGCACTCGTCGAAGACCATCATGATGTCCGCGCCCAGGGCGATCTGCACGGTCATGGAGTGCTCGGGCGAGAAGAAGTGTTTGGAGCCGTCGAGGTGCGAGCGGAACTCGACGCCGTCCTCGGTGATCTTGCGCAGCTTGGCCAGCGAAAACACCTGGAAGCCTCCGGAGTCGGTCAGCATGGGCCGGCGCCAGCTCATGAACTTGTGTACGCCACCCAGAGAGCGAATCAGCTCATGGCCGGGACGCAGGTAGAGGTGATAGGTATTGGCCAGGATGATCTCAGCGCCACGCCCGCCGAGGGTCTCCAGTGCATCCTGCGGAACGGCCTTTACGGTCGCCGCCGTGCCGACGGGCATAAACACCGGCGTCTGAACCACTCCGTGCGGCAACGAGAGGGCGCCGCGCCGGCCCCCCTGCTCCGTCGTATTTGCAACTTCGAATTTAAGTGACATCACCCTCCATTCTAGAAGGGCGTGGCATTGGGTGCCGTGGCACAGAACTAAGCCCCGAAGGGGCGACCCTTGTGAGCCGTAAATGCGTTGTATCGTGATGGCCTGTTCAAGACAGCGCGTAGCGCAAACCGTGACGCTTCAGCGTCGCGGGGCGGAGGGAGCCGTAGCCTTTAGGCTACGGAATTCAAGCTGGGAAAAGATGTGGCCTTTAGGCCCGGGCCTTCTTTCGGCTGCGGACAAAAGGCCCGGGGCTAAAGCCCAATTCTTGCCTGGCCTTGATTCCGTAGCCTAAAGGCTACGGCTCCCTCCGTATCCCTGACGCTGAAGCGTCAGGGAACGCGCTTCGCGCTATGCTCAACGGGCCATGATGGCTCACCCAAGAAGCTCAAGACAGTAGGGCCTGTCGTCGAGTGCCGCAGACTATTGATGGGGTACAGGCGGTATCGGCGGAATGGGTGGAACCGGGACGCCGCTCATGCCGCCGCCCATCTTGACGAGGTCGCCCATCGACATGTGTCCGCTCAGGTGGATGAAGGTCAACTCCTTCGCCTCGGCGGTCATAATGACCATCTCGTTGGACTCGCCGTGCTCTCCGGCCCGCGAACAGATGTCCGTCGAGCCATCCTTGTCGCGTGTATGGATAAAACAGTTCCAACTGCCGTCGGTCAGCTTCTTGCGGAAGACATCGATGTCTTCCATGCGATACATTCCGGGTTTGTCATAGGTGTACGAGTGGATCACGATGTAGTCCATCCTGCTCGCCATCCCTCCCCCGCCCTTGGGGACCATCCCGAGCATGCTCTTATCCATGTTCACTTCGGTTACGTCTTTCGCACCCTGCGCGAACTTCTCCGTGCCGGCGAACAGGTCGTCCTTTACCTGCGGCGCCTCGGCTCCGCTCGAAGAAACCCGTATCGTCACTTGTGCCCGCATTGGCAGTACCGCAAGCATCGCGGCCGCCAGCGTCAGATTCAAACCCAGTCTCTTTGTCATCGTTCTATCCCTCACGCCTCTCTCAGTCGCCTAACTTGAACCCTGCGCGTTCCAGGTGCGCGCGCGTCTGGCCGAGAGCGCGATCGGTGACGCGCATCGCCGTGTCAAACTGCTGTTGCGCCATCTCCGCCTTCTCCTGCTGCTGCCTGACGTGAATCCGTTCCGCGGCAAAGCATCCCAGCACCAGGGCCGCGGCCACCGCACCGCCTGCCCAGGCGTGCGGCCTGGCCAGCCAGACGGGCATCGTCAGCACCCTGGCACGCACCGGCGTCTGCTTCGCGGCAAGATCCAGCACGCGGAGCGCAAACCCCTCCGGGGCGTCGACCCTTTGCAACTCGCGCGTTAATAGCTCTTCAAACTCGTCCATCTTCCCTACTCCGAGCTCGTTCTTTTTTTCTTCAGGCCTGTCCACGAACATATCCCTTCATTGTCACTGCTGCCTTGACGCGCAGCAGTTGCAGTCCACGCTGCAGATGACTCTTTACCGTCGCTACCGGCTGGCCCAGCAGCTTTGCAATCTCATCCGGCAACATCTCTTCCTGGTACCGCAACACCACAGCCACACGCATCGACTCTGGCAGGGCCCGCAGCAGCTCTTCCAGCCGCGCTTCGATGCCGGCATCCAGCCGTGTGTTCTCATTCTCCACGTGCTGGTCTTCCATCCACTCTTCCGCGGCAGCTTCGGGCTGGCGCGACTTCCTCCGCAGAGCGTCGGTGGCGCGATGCACGGTGACCCGTCGCAGCCAGAAGCGCACATGGTCCGCGCTCGTCAGCCGCTCGGAGCCGCGATAGAGCTCTAGAAAGACGTCCTGGGCGACCTCCTCGGCCGCTCCGTACTCCCCGGTGACGCGCAGGGCGATAGAAAACACCATCTTCTGATGGGTCTCGACCAGTGTCCGAAACTGGGTTGCTTCCATGCTCATCCGCGCGCTTGCTTCCGTATCACTTTGCCTGCTTACTTCTCTATACGCAAAAAGAAGGCCGCCGGAATGCAAAATCTTTGCGGTGGGGAAAGATTTTTGGGAACCCCAGCTAAATGAGCAACTTATGGAGAACGGATGAATAGCTTATGGAGGGTGTCTCATTAAGGGCACGGCTTCATACACGCTTTACGACAAAACACGCACGGACAATATCTGCGCCATGATCATGCGCGCCTGACAAGCGCTCCCTTGGACCATTTACCGCCGGTTTCAGCGCAGCAGCAGGGCCGCTGCCTGTGGAACCGTAATGTTCTGGTCCAGAACCTGGAAGTCGCGCCGCCGGAGATCGAGGTTGTAATCGATCGTCTTGAAGAGCGCCGCCTTCCCGTGGACCTCCGTAGCGACATGCAGCGTGTGCCAGCGCCCATCGACGATCTGGCGGTCGCTGACGAAGGTCGTTCCGGTATGCACGTTCGCCAGCAGGCCGAAGCCGATACCGACGTCCTGGATCAGGTGAAACTCAAGGTGAATTAGCCGCAGGTCACGGGCGTCGATGGCGATTCGGCCAGCCATGCCATGCAGAATCCGCTCCTCGATGCCGCTGGGCGAGTACTGCATGTTCGGGTGGAAGTCCATGTACCAGACGCCCTGTTGCAGGCGAACGTTGTCGAACGTATAGTCGCGGGGCAGGACGTCGAGCATCTCGCGCGCACGCTTCTCTTCGTTGCGGGTGTTCTGCTCGTGGTGGATGAACTCTTCGGGATGCTCCTGGATGCGAGTCAGACGTGCGCGCTCCCGCTGGACTCGATCCGCGGAGAGGGGCTTGCCGTCCTCGGCGAGCAGAAGACGAACACGGCCGGCGTAGGTCTCCACGACACGCTCCGTCCACAGATGCCCGCCGGTACGGTCCGAATTCTCGTTGGAGACGTACTCGTAGCGCGCATGATCGTTCGAGGCTTCGCGCTCGTTGGCGATCATCGTCTTCACGAGCTGCAACGGCGTCTGAGGACCCGAGGTCTGCGCGGTGAGTGCGCCTCCAGACCCCACACCCAGCAGGGTAGCTGCCATCGTCGCCATGCCCAACATACGCCGAGCAGTCATCATTGACCGCAGTGTAGCGCTCTGCGCCTGCGCAGGATGTTTCAATTGTGTAAGAAGATTGTCAGTAGTAGAGAAATGCAGTTTTTCTTGTTGGAATCTTGCTGTGAGATAGAGATACCCCAGATGTTCCTGTTCATCCCCTCCACAAAATCGTCATCCTGAGCGCAGCAACTCGCGCACTTTGCGAGTTGCTGCGCTCAGGACCGAAGGACCCCGAGGGGTTGACCTCGCCTATGCTGTCGGAAACTTTCCACCTCAAGAGTCCAGGCTCGAGCTCTTGAGGTGGAGAAGGTGCGAAGTGCATGGGTAAGATAGCAAGCCTCGGGGTCCTTCGACTTCGCGTCCCAAAAAACTGGGACGCTTCGCTCAGGATGACGCCTCTGTGGGGAAATAAAAACGCTGCTATCTCGATTGCGGCTAGAACTTATAGATCACATCCATACCCGCAAAGAACTGGTTCCGCGCCGTGCCGTTGTTATAGCCCAGGCGGTCCCACGAGTGGTCGAAACGAATCTCCGGCCGCAGCATGATCGTGCTGCCGATGTACTTCGTCGCATACAACGTGTTCTCCGTGTACTTGCCGGCGATGCCGGTGCGCTGGCCCTTCTTGTCGTCGAGAAAGTCCGAGCGGAAGCCGAACATCAGCTTCGAGTTCACCTCACGGTTGATGTAGTTCACCACCGCATACTCCGGGGCATTGCAGGACGGCTCGTTGGGAGCGCAGAAGGCACCGTTAGCGCCAAGCTCTGTCGGAGCGGGATTGGCTACATTCCCGGCCACGTTGGGCACCTCTCGCTCGTACATGTACCAGGCCTCGGTCGCCATGTGCCACTTCGCGTTGAACTTGTGGTACCAGGTGCCGTCGTAATCCTGCAGGTTGTTGTACGCGTACTTGCCGTCGTTGATGCCGTTGGCGCAGGCATAGAAGTTGTCGTGATTGCTGCTGGTCGAGTAGTCGAGACACGCAATGACCGAAGGCTTGCGATCGTCCGACCATGGCGCAACGTCATGCCCTGCCGAGAGCCCCAACTGCACGATCCACTGCTTGTTCAGCTTTAGCGTGCCGATGATGCCGGTATCGGTAAAGGGGTCGATCGAATAGAGCAGCGAGTGCGTCATGTTGTAGTTGTTCGGAGCGAGCTGCGCTTCGATGCCGGGCACAGAAAGGAAACGTCCGATTCGGATATTCAGTCCATCCTTCACCGGGAAGTACAGATCGGCATACTCCAACACGGGGTCGAAGCCATAGCGGCGATTCTTCTGCAGCAACTGCTGGCTGAGGTAGTCCTTCGCCGTGGTGAAACGATAGTCGATGCCGTAGAACGCCGTGAGGTGATAACCGAAGTCGAAGTGTGTCGTCTGCACCGTATTCGGCAGGCGCTCGAGGTAGACCACCGCCTGGTTGAGCTCGATGCGGTTGGGGAAGATGTCGTACGTAACGGGAAAGTTATTCGTGCCCGACGTGCTGACATTGAAGCTTGGCGCGGCCCAGCCATAGATCTTGGTACGGCTGTTCTGCAGCTTGAGCGCGGTCATCAGCGGATAGACGTTGCCGTCAGGAGCACCGATGTCCGGCGAGCCGCCGTAACCCCAGTCCGTATTTGGGAACGGCGAGGAGTCGAGTGGCGCTTCGAGGGCGCGGCGCGCTGGTGCTGGGCCGGAGGGCAGTTTTCCTGTCCAGTCATCGACATAGAAGCGGCCTAGCCGCTGAAAGAAGTTGCCGCTTTGCAGCTCAGCCTGGTGCTGGGCAGCGGTATCGGCGGCTGCCTGCAGAAGGGCCGCTGAAGCAGTAGCATACGGCTGAAGATTCCCCTCGGGAATCTCCGTGGCGTGTGCGTAAGGAATAACACTAAAAGCAAGTAGGGCGGTTACAAAAACGAGTTTTGTGAATCGCGGGGCCGGGTCTCTCATACCTCTCCGATGACGACTGCAGCCCAAAGCGTTCGGGTGCAGATGCGCCATCGATAAGGGTAGTCACAGACACATAAAGAAAAGCTAAAGGATTGATAAAGAATATTTAGAGGCTGGCTGGTATCGGGCGGGCCGGAATTACATCTCTGTATCCCGGCCCACCCGATACCAACCGCTCTTTCTTCTACAAGTGCTCCTTAGAACTCAAGCCGGAGAGCGACCTGGCCTGTACGGTTGCCGGCATTTTCTGCCGTCTGTTGTGCGTTCAATACACCAAACTGAAGTGGTTCGCTGATGTTCGTCACTGGTGGTGCGAAGTTGGTGTGGTTCAGGATGTTGGTGAAGGTCGACTCGAAGCGAAGATGCAAATTATTCCGAATCTCGAAGACCTTAGCCAGGCCTGCGCTCACTGCAATGGTGCCGGGCCCTTCGAGGCTTCCAACACCTGCATTACCGATGCGTGCCGCACCTACTGGTGTTGGGGCAAAGGCGCAGAGGTTGAATAACGTTCCGGGCGTCGGCGTGCAGCTTGGATTCGCCGCAATCACACCCATTTGACGAGGATTGCCAACCCGGTCAGGACGGACGATCGAACCATCTCCAGAAGGATCCGTATTGGTCTGATCGTGGTTGACGCTGTCCGTCGGTGTCAAATAGGGTCCCGTTTCCAGCAACGTGATCGTGTTTACGTTCCAGCCCCCGAAGATAGTGCTCAGGGCACGAGAGTCAGCCAACCACTGCCGGCCCTTGCCGAAGGGCAGTTCATACGTGCCCGAAACCAGCAGACGCTGACGGCGCGTTCCAACTACATTGCCGTTGTTGGCGCTGATGTCGAAACGATTCAGATCCGCAAGGCCATAGCGAGTCTCGCCCTGGAACGTTGTAGGAGCATCGCCCTGGCCGTCGCTGACGTTATGCGCCCAGGTATAGTTCGCCTGATAGGACAGCCCGCGCGACGTTTTGTGCGAAGCTTCTAACTCCAGAGCCTGATAATCCTGGAAACCCAGATTCTCTGTAGAGAAGATAACTCCCCAGTTCTGGAAAGGGGCATTGGCAAAGTTGTAGGGCGTCGCGCTGGGCTTTGTCTGATTCAGGTTTACGGTGACGGGGAGGCGGTAGGAGTTCATACCTACGTAGCTCACACGAACCGAAGTATAGGAGGTAACCTCGCGCTCAACCGTAAGGTTCCACTGTTCCGACTGAGCATCGCGATAGTGTGGATCGGTAGCCTGTTCGAGTTCGCCACCACCAAACTGCAGACCCGCATTCGGCGGTGTAACGTGCGGAAAGGTGAAGATCGGCATACCTGTCGGCTTGCCGTTTGTTCCAGTGGGGTTGTTCTGCCAGGTGTTGACGACAGCCTGCGGGTTGCTTTCGTTGTTGTTCTGAAGTTGACCGAGGGCAGTTACCGTGAAGATGCCAAAGCCCGCACGAATCACCGTCTTATCGTCGCTGAAGGGACGATAAGCCAGGCTGATGCGCGGATCGAAGTTCTTGAAGTATGTCTGCCGGAGACCTGTGGCCAGACCATCCTGCTGATTGGTCACTACGGGCGTGCAGGTAGCGGCGTTGTAGTTCGGATTGACACCACCCAGTCCGCAGGCATTGAACGATGCCAGGAAGGCCGGAGCTGGTCCAAGTCCATTCAACAGTACGTTGTTGACGATAATGGCACCCTGTCCATTCGCGCCTACACCAGCATAGTTCGGATCGAAGTTAGCCTGGATTCCATTCTTGTCGACAAAGGGGGGAAGCAGTTCCCAACGGAGACCGTAGCTGATGGTCAGGCGATCGCTTGCCTGCCATTGATCCTGGGCATAGACACCTGTCTGCATTCCACCCGCATCGTCACGCGGTCCTGTAACGGCAAAGTAAGTCGTATTAGGAGCACCCAGCAATAGATCGCCGAAGGCATTTCCCGTAAAGGCACCTTGATTGAAGGTAAATAAACCGTAGTCGTCAGAAGGTGTCTCGATCTCCGGCACAGCAAAGCGAACCCAGCGAATATCTACACCGGCACGCATGGTGTGCCGGCCCCTGCTATAGGTCAGGTTATCCGCAAGCTGCTTGGTGGTAGATTGCGTCGGGCCAACGTGGTCTCTGCCGATCGGAGTGAAACCGGTACCATCCGAAAATACGATGGTGGGAAAGCCCTGGTCGGTAGGGTGATTTGAAACATTGACACCCTGGTTGCCATTGACCTGAATATTCAAGCCTTGAATAGCTGCCGCACCCTCAATGGGGAAGTTCGGAGACAGGATGGTATCCGTGAAACCATAACGGAACTCATTCAACAGCTGGCTGCTGATGATGTAGTTATGAGAGACCAGGAAGCTACGGTCGTGCTCGGTATCGACATCGTTCGGCAACAGCGGATTTACAGTATTTACCGTAAGGTTCTTCCGATTGAAACGAGCATAGACCTGCTGCTTCGAAGTAAGGACCTGGTCGATACGCGCATCGAAGCCATCTGTATTCGATGGGATCGGAACGAGCGTTTGATAGTTGAAACCGTTACCGTTCGGAGCGTTCGGCAAAGGATAATACTGGTTCAGGAGTGCCGAGGCAAAAGGACTTACCGGGATGTTTGTGTTTGCCGGATAGGGTTGCCCCGTCGCCGGATTGTTCAGCACCTGGCCGAACTCGGACAGATTGCCTGCCCGTTCAAGCGCGTCAGGCACGGTATACTGCTCTGCCTGCGAAGTCCGTCTCCGGTTACCTTCATAGTCGAAAAAGAAGAACGTCTTATCGTGGCCGTTATAAAGATGCGGAATGATGACCGGACCGCCGATGCTGCCGCCAAAGGTATTGAAGTGCTTGGGCGCCTTCTCCGTAAAGTTCAGAACGCGAGCGTCGAGGGCGTCGTTCTGAAGATATTCGAAGACGTTTCCATGGAAATTATTCGTTCCGCCCTTGCTGGTGAAGGTTACGTCGGCCACCTGGGAGAACTCTGCATTGTTATTGAAGGCTGTGACCTTGAGTTCGCCGATGCCTTCAGGCGAGGGATAGGGGTTCGTTCCAGCAGCGCTGTTGAAAATGTTCGCCGTCGAAATACCATCGACCGAAAATCCGATCTGGTTTGCCGTAGCGCCACCGATGGCGACGTTGCCCGAGCTATCCTGCTGCACGTTCGGAGAGGTCTCTAACGAAGCGAGCGGGCTGGTAGTCGAGGCACGGAAGTTGAGGGGCAACTGGCCGATCTCGGCGGTTCCCTTCGAATCGCCAATGATTCCGTTTTCCGTATTGATATGGTTGGCCGAGGTGGTTACCTGAACTTCAGTTACCTGTGTCGCAACAGGCATCGTGAGAGTAATACGAAGGTCCTGGCGGGCTGCAATGGTAATACCGTTGACCGTCGTTTCAGCGAAACCCTCGTGCTGTCCGCGAATGGTATATCTGCCGGCAAGGACGTTCTCGAGGGTATAGCTTCCGGTGTTATCGGTCTTCGCGACACGGTCGGTATTTTTATCGATGTCATGCAGTGTGATCTGCGTGTCCGGCACGGCGGCGCCGGTGTTATCCAGGGCAAGTCCACGAATGCTTCCGAAGGTGGACTGTGCAGTTGCCTGAGGGGCGGCCATGAAGAGCATCCCGAACAGAACAACGAGGGTGCTCAATAAATGACGCTGCTTGAAAACTAATTTACGAAGTGAAAAGGAATTTGCTTGATCCCTTT
Organism: Granulicella mallensis MP5ACTX8; assembly: GCF_000178955.2. Classification (NCBI taxonomy): domain Bacteria; kingdom Pseudomonadati; phylum Acidobacteriota; class Terriglobia; order Terriglobales; family Acidobacteriaceae; genus Granulicella; species Granulicella mallensis. The sequence goes on from NC_016631.1 coordinate 5,649,150, forward strand.
TGCGCGAGATTTCTACTTGATGCTCCAACAAGATTACTGCCTCCAAATGCAAACACAACAAAGAATGCGAAACTACCGGCGAAGCGGGTTGTATGGCTCCTCTAGACGAGGCCATGGGGGTTCTCCAATCTGTCAGCACGACTGACGGCGTATGTCTTATGAAAGCCCCGCAGCCATAATGGCGGCATAATGAAATGCAAAAAACACATATGGTTTACTTATGAATTCTTAAGGCACTTATGAGTTCTTTATGTTTTGAAAAGGGCCAGCCTGTTGACTTCGTGGTAGCTGGATAAATAACAGGGAGCTTAGAGGACAATAAGCTCGACTAGCCTTTGTTTTTTTGTTGTCATTCCGAGCGTAGCGAGCGAACCTGCTGTCTCCCGCTCTTCGTTCGTATTACCCGAGAAGATGTGGTCTGGAACCGGAGCGTTTGAGTTGACGCACAGCGTTTGTGGTGGCACGGGCAAAAAACGGGAGACAGCAGGTTCGCTCGCTGCGCTCGGAATGACAACAAGAAAAGCAAAGGCAAAGGCAACAACAGAGGCAGAGGCAAGAGAAAGAGAAAGAGCAAAAACATAGCATCGCCACTGCAGGGCTTAGCGATGTGCCCGTTCTCCAGAGCGCATGCCCAATGCCTGAGCCTTTCCGAAAACGAGTCCGGGCAGCTACCATCGGGCACATGGTGCAATTGCGCGAAGTCACGGTAATCGCCGCTCCCCTTGAACGCGTCTTCGATCTCGCGCGTTCCATCGAAGTGCATTTGCTGGACAACATTCACTTCGGGGAACAGGCCACTGCGGGCACTCGCACAGGGCTTCACGGCATGGGCGAACAGGTGATGTGGCAGGCGCGGCACTTCTTTGTGCGGCAGACTTTGGTCAGCCTGATTACGGCCTTCGACTCGCCGCGCTACTTTCAGGACACGATGCTGCGCGGAGCGTTTCGCTCCATGCAGCATGACCATTTCTTTCGCAAGGTTCAGCCTGCAGATGATGGCTCGCCGCGTACCGAGATGACGGACGAGTTCCGCTTTGCCGCGCCGATATTGGAAGGTGGCCTGCTGGCTGAGTTCTTTGTGCTGCGCCGTTATATGCGCAACCTCTTGCGGGAGCGCAATGCGGTCATCAAGCGGGTTGCGGAATCGGACGAGTGGCAGCAGTATCTGCCATCGGTACCGGCACATACTGAGACCCAAGGGGTGACGCCATGACCATGCGAACGGGAAGCAGATTCCCTTCGGGAATGACAACCAGAAAAGCAAAATCAACGACAGATGCCGTGGCCACCCGGCACCCCGCACCGATTCTTCGCCTTCACACCTAACCCGCTCATCTATCCTTGAGCTATCTCATGACGCTTCGTGACACCCTCGCCGAAACCTCCGCCCGCATCCTCCGCCGCGATGCCGAGACGCTGCTCGCGCATGTGCTCGGCCATCCCCGTGCGTGGCTCCTCGCACATCCCGAGGAAGAGCTCGATGCCGCGCAGGCAGAGACCTTTCTCGGACTTGCAGCCCGCCGCGCAGCGGGTGAACCGCTGCAATATCTGACCGGCGTGCAGGAGTTCTACGGTCTGTCATTGCGTGTGACGCCCGAGGTACTGATTCCCCGCCCCGAGACCGAGCACCTGGTCGAAGCCGTTATCCTCTGGGCCACGCAGTTTCACGATGGCCGCATCCTGCGCATCGCCGATGTCGGGACAGGTTCGGGCGCCATCGCCATCGCCCTGGCCACGCATCTCGCAGGGGTGGCGCTTGTGGCCATCGATCAATCCGAGGGAGCACTCGCCGTCGCCGAAGAGAATGCGCACGCCCTGGGATGCAGAGAGCGCATCACCTTCCTGCGCAACGATCTGCTCAAAGACCTGAGCAGTGCTCTTCCCCACTATCCGCCGTTCGATGCCATCGTCTCCAACCCGCCGTACATCCCCCTTGGCGATGCCGCGACGATGCAGGTGGAAGTGGTACAGCATGAGCCTCACAGCGCCCTCTTTGCAGGTGACGACGGGCTTGCCATCTACCAGCGCTTGATTCCCCAGGCGCACGCCGCCCTGCACCCCTGCGGTCTGCTCGCCATGGAGATCGGATTCGGACAGCGGCCTGCACTGGAGGAGTTACTCGTGGATTGGAGCAACGTGCGCTTCGTGGATGACTATGCGGGCATACCGCGGATCGTGCTGGCGGAGCGGGTTTAGAGATAGCACGATGTGTTTTTTATCTTTGATTACCCCAAATGTTGTCATCTCGACCGAAACATGACAATGTTTGGGGTAGGTCGAGATGACTACGATATGGGTGATTCTGTTAGAAGAACGTGCGAGCGGCAGCGGCTGCATCTTTGATATCCACATGAATGCGATGCGCAGCCACTATGGCAAATATCAAGGCCAGAGCCGATTCTGCCAAGGCAACAGGAAGATCGCGGCCTACGCGCCGGGCCAGATACATACGCAGATGATAGCCGCCGTAGGTGCCGATGAGCGCGCCGATGCAGCAGAAGAGAATGCCGCCCGCAAGTGGCTCCTGGAATGAGGCTGCCACCATCGCACCCGCGAGTGCGGCAGCGATCAGCCGCGCGGACACGCCCAGAATCCTGGTGCGGCTGGACGTCTGCGGCAGCGTGTCGATGTAGTACTCGCTGAGCGCGCACAGCGTAAAGATGATCACGGAGACGATCTTCGCGGCCCAGAAGGTCCAGTTATCGACCGGCAGCAGGGCCAGGGCCATAAACCAGCAGAGCACAGCGAGCGGCGTCATCGTGCGCATGCCGGTGGCGATACCGAGAATGATGATCCAGAACATAGCGGCTCTCTTCGTAACAGTACACAGGCTAACCCATGTACCAAGAGAATGTAGCGCATAGTTTGGTCTGAAGTCAGCCTGGGTGTTGAAAGTACCCCTGGCTTTTGCTACCAGTCTGCGCTGAGAGCCGAAGCCCCCGCATCTGTGGTGGTCCCAATGCGGGGGTCCTTCGGCTGCGCCTCAGGATGACGGCGAAAAACAAGCAACGGCAAAAACAGACAACGGCAAAGACAAAGCGCCTACGCGCGCAGCCAACCATACAGCGGGAACTGCTCTGCCAGCTCGCCCACCTGGCCGCGAATCTCGGCCAGCCTGGCGGCGTCGGAGCGGTGTTCGAGCGCGGTGGCGATCCACTTGGCGATCGTCCGCATCTGGTCTTCCTTCATGCCGCGCGTGGTGAGCGCCGGGGTGCCCAGGCGAATGCCGCTCGGCTTCATCGGAGGGTTGGTGTCGAACGGGATCGCGTTCTTGTTGACCGTGATGCCCGCCTCGCCCAGCGCGGACTCGGCCTCGGAGCCGAGGATGCCCTTCGCGAAGACGTCAACGAGAATGAGGTGCGTATCCGTGCCGCCCGAGACGATGCGGAAGCCCTCGGCCTGCATGGCCTCGCCCAGCGCCTTGGCGTTGGCAATGGTCTGCTTCGCGTAGGTCGAGAACTCCGGCTGCAACGCCTCATTGAAGGCCACAGCCTTGGCCGCGACGACGTGCATCAGCGGGCCGCCCTGCTGGCCGGGGAAGACGCTGCGGTCGACAGCAGCGGCGAACTCAGCCTGGCAGAGGATCAGGCCGGCGCGTGGTCCGCGCAGTGTCTTGTGGGTCGTCGTGGTGACGATGTGGGCGTGCGGCACGGGCGAAGGATGCGCTCCACCGGCGACGAGGCCGGCGAAGTGCGCCATGTCCACGACGAAGTATGCGCCGACCTTATCGGCGATCTGGCGCATGCGCGCGAAGTCGAACTGGCGCGGATAGGCGGAGCCGCCGCCGATGATCATCTTCGGCTTCTCGGCGATGGCCTGCGCTTCGAGTTCGTCATAGTCGACGACCTCGGTGTCTTTACGGACCTTGTAGCCCGCCACCTTGTAGAGCTTGCCGCTGAAGTTCAGCTTGTGCCCGTGGGTCAGGTGACCGCCGTTGGCGAGGTCCAGGCCCAGGATGGTGTCGCCGGGCTGGATGAGCGCCATGTAGGCGGCAGCGTTGGCCTGAGAGCCGGAGTGCGGCTGCACGTTGGCGTGGTCGGCCCCAAACAGGCGCTTGGCGCGGTCGCGGGCGAGGTTCTCGACGACGTCGGCGAACTCGCAGCCACCGTAGTAGCGCTTGCCGGGGTAGCCCTCGGCGTACTTATTGGTGAAGACGGTACCGGCGGCTTCGAGCACGGCGCGTGAGACAAAGTTTTCGCTGGCAATCATCTCGAGGCCGTCATGCTGACGCACGACCTCGTTCTCAATCTGGGCTGCAATGTCAGGGTCGGCGACCGCAAGCGGTGCGTTCAGGTCGATAGGCATTCGTTAATTTTACGCTGGTTCTACCGGTCCGAATCTGCCCGGCGAGGGCTATAAGTTTGGTGCTTTGAATTTGTTTTATGTCTCCCCACAGAATTGTCATCCTGAGCGGAGCGTCCCAGCTTTTGGGGACGCGCCCGTTCGGCTACGCTCAGGGCCGAAGGACCCCGAGGGGTGCCCTCTTGCCTACGCCCTTTGGAGCTTTTCTACTTCGAGTGATCGAGCCTGAATTCTCGTGTTGGAAAAGGACCCGGAATCCTGGGTAAGATCAAGTTCTTCGGGGTCCTTCGACTCCGCACCTCGCAAAAAACGCGAGGCGCTACGCTCAGGATGACGACTCTGTGGGGGAACAAATAGGTAATGCGCTGTTGCCCCCGATTTGCAGACACTACCTAAAGCCCCACCCGTTCAAAACAAGCCCATGGGAAGGCACAGGCCCAGGCTGCTGTCCGGCTTACGATCCCTGCCCCAACTGCTTGAACGTCCTCCACACGAACGACCCGAGATACCAGCCGTCGAGGTACTTGTACGGCGTCTCACCCGTGGTGTAGTGGCCACAGGGCAGCACCTTGGAGGTGTACTCAATCTGGTGAGCGTCGAAGGACTTCAGGACCTCCAGCGAGAACTCGCGCACGAACGTCAGGTCGTACGTCGCGTGGACGACCAACGTATGCCGGGGTGTCGCCGCGAACTGCGCCATGTACGACATCGGGCTGACGGCAAGAAACAGTTGCCGAACCTGGTCCTGCGTGAGTCCTGCATGCTCGAACGAGGAACGAATGTGGCGCGTGCTCTGCCCCGTCCAGACGACGTCGCCGAACCACGTCGACGCGTAGTTGAACGCACAGACCTGAATGCGCGGGTCCATCGCCGCGGCGATGAACGCGTAGCAACTGCCGAGGCTCGTACCCAACACGCCGATCTGTTCGTAGCCCTCGGACTGCAGCCAGTCGATGCAACTGCGAATATCCACGACGGCCTGGCGGCAGGCGGACATGGTGCGCCCGATGTTCGAGCTGACCGCGTAGTCGGAGCGCTCGAGCTCCAGCGGGCGGCGGACGTCATGGTACGGCTTCGACAGCCGCAGGCAGGAGATGCCGAAGCGATTGAACATCGTGCAGAAGGCATTGTGCGAGAAGGCATCGGCGTTCCACTGCGGCATCACAATCATTGCCTGCTTTGGCCTTCTCTCTCCCGTTCCCTTCTTCTTGCCCGGCTCCGCCGGATACCAGCGTGCGTTGACCATATCGTTCTCGGGATACGGCGTGCGCACGGGCGAGGTAAAGCGCAGGAAGGGCTCGCGGCGCAGCTCGCCGACCTCAGCCTGGCGCTGGTACTCGCGCTCCTGTTCGAGCGTCTCGGGACGAACGTTGGTCGGGAAGAGTTCGGGGTAGCGCTGCTCGATGCGGAAGTCGGTGGGAGTGGCGTAGTCGAAGAAGCTGTGCGGGTCGGCGGCGATGCGCGCATTGAGTGCGGTCATCGCGGCCAGCGGTGTGAGTTCGCCCGAGGCGACTTTTTGCTCGGCCTCTTCGCCGCCAAAATCGGCAAGATAGTCGAAGCCCCACTCAAGAGGACGCTCGATGCGGTTTTGATCGCGCGTGGTGAGCGCGGTCTCCCATGCGTACATCCACTTGGCGTAAAGCTGAGAAAGCATGCTTCCAGTTTATCGTTCCGGCGGGTGTAGAAGTCGCCCCTCGCAGTATTCGAGAGGAAGAGGGATTAGAGCAAATTTCCTGTTACCGTGAAGTTGCATCGGGCGTGCAGGATCGTTTTTCTGGCAAAAACAGCCATAAATGTCGCGGTTCCGCTATACACCTACGGGAAATTTGCTCTATCGTGCCGTCCGCGTCGTCTTCTTTTTGGAGTGGCGTCTCTTCTCTGTAACTTGAGAGGTGACAAGGATGATCGGTTCCTGGTCTGGAAACGTTGCAATCATGGTCAGATGACCGCCCATGGCCGCTACCGTACGTTGCATCGTGGACAGACGCGGGTCCTTACGTTTTTCGAGGCGCGAGATCTGCATTTGGCCCACCCCCAAAGCCTCGGCGACAACAGCCTGGCTGATCTTACGGTCTTTCCGCATCTCTCCCAGGGTCATGCGCCGCTCCACCGCCGCGAGCAGCTCGGCCCCTCTTGCTTCAATGGCCTTCCGCCGATTCTTCGGCAGCGAAGCCATTACTTCATCTGCTGCAATCAGTCCACGCATGGGTAGTCTCTCCATTGGCTAAAGGTTGTCGAGATGTTCCTTGTATCTTCTATCAGCTTTATCAATCAGCCTCCTGTAGAAGGTCTTTTCGCTAACACCGGACTTATCACCCGCTACCAGCAAAATGGCATCCCGCTCCGGGTCAAAGGCAAAAGCAACACGCCACACTCCTCCAGAGGCCTTAAACCGCAGTTCTTTCATGTTTGTATATTTCGAATCCTTGAGGGTATCCACCTCAGGACGGCCTAAAGTGGGGCCATATGTTCGCAAAGGTATGAGCAAGGCCAGCAATTCGTCCTGCGCTGCCACCGGAAGCTCATCAAACTCGGCCTTGAACCTGGGGTGGAAGTAGGCGTTCCAACTCATGAATAAATTATGCTCTAATACGCATTATGCTGTAAAGAGCATAATGCGTATTGCGCTTCGCTTGCCCGTAAAGTTTTGTACTATCGCAGCTCAAAGTTCGCGCGAATGCCGCACAGAATGTCATACGCAATTGTGCCGCTCCAGCGGGCCTGGTCTTCGGCGGTAACGCCCTCTCCCAGCAACACGGCCTCCATCCCCTCCTGCACGTCCGCGTGGCCGCTGACATCCACCACCGTCAGGTTCATCGACACGCGGCCCACAACAGGCGCACGCCGGCCCGCGATCATCACCCAGCCGTTGCCCACCCCGGAAGAAGCGGCACGGCGATAGCCATCGGCGTAGCCCACCGGCAACAACGCCAGGCGCATCGGCTGCGTCGCGACGAACGTTGCGCCATAGCCCACTGTTGCCCCAGCAGCGACGCCGCGCAGTCCGATGATGCGCGTCTTCCAGACGAGCACCGGAGACACCTTTGGCGCGAGCGCTCCCGCATGAGCATGCTCGCCTTCGATCTCCAGGCAATGTCCATAGATAGCAAATCCGATGCGAACCATAGCCCGCGCGCCGAGCGACTTTGCGGTATCGCGAATCCACTGCATCGTGCTGCCCTCGTCCACCGCCGAGGTATTGGCCAGATGCACGAACTCGGGGCGCATGCCCGCGGCGAGAGCCTGGTCGAGCGCCGAGGCGAACCGTTCGCGCTGCTCCTCGGTGATCTTCGCCTCTGCGGATTCGGAGCAGCACAGGTGCGTCATGATGCCTTCACAGCTCACCCATCGTGAATCAGCAAGAGCTTCCAGTGTGCGTGCGAGGTCTTCGCCGGGAGCCGCTCCCTGGCGTCCCATGCCGGTATCGACCTCGAGATGCACCTGGATACGATGCCCTGCGGAACGCGCGGCGCGTTCCAGAGCGGCAATGTGCTCGGGCGTCCAGACGACAGGCGTAAGACCGTGCGCCACCAGTGCAGGCGCGTCCGCCAGTTCCATGCCGCACATGACGAGCACGCGTATGCCACTGTGCGGAAGTGCCGTGCGAACAGCCTCGCCCTCCGCCACATCGCTGACACCAAGCCACTGGGCACCGGCCTCCGCCAATACCGGGGCGCAGATCGTCGTGCCGTGGCCGTAGGCGTTGGCCTTGATGACGGCGAGTGCTTCCACTCCCTGCCCCGCGACGGCCTGTATCGCGCGAAAGTTCTCCGCCAGCCTCGCGCTTGAGATTTCGATCCAACTCTTCAAAAGTTACCTACCCGCCTTGTGTCCATTATCTTTCAAGCTCAGCGCGAGGTTGTGTGTTTCAGGACGGAGGGTGGCATACGAAGCAACAGCGGCAACGCATTTATTTGGGCGCAGGGGAAGAGAATGAGATGCCTCAACATTTTCACTTTGCCCTTTCCACAAAACCGTCATTCTGAGCGAAGCGTCGCGCGCTTTTTGCGAGACGCGAAGTCGAAGAACCCCGAAGAGCTCCTCTCGCCCCTACCGCTCGAACCGTTCCAACCGAAGAGGCAGAGGCCCGAGCGTCAGAGGTGGAAAAGGTCCGGAGGGTAGGGGCAACGTAGAAGGTTTCGGGGTTCTTCGACTGCGTAGCTCGCAAAGTGCGCGAGCTACTTCGCTCAGAATGACGGTTTCGGTGGCGGTCGAAACCTTCTGAATCTCTCCCCACTACTTCTGCCCATCCCCAATCGCAGGCGGAGCATAGTACGGCAGCTTCTGCTGTTGCTCGCTGGCGCGTTTGACCGCGATATCGGCGAACAACAGGCTTGGCGCGATGGTGGTCTCGGGCACGGGGCTCAGGGTCTGTGCGACCCAGGGCTTGCCTCCAGCTGCCAGCAATCCGCTGCGTAATGAGCGTTGATCGAGCTCGTCGAACACCGCTCCGCGCACCAGCGTGCGTTTGCCGCTGGGTGACACGCGGTACAGCAGCCGTGGTGACAGCTCCCCACCGAGCGTCTCCACCTCGTATACGTCGCGGCCCTGTTCCTTCGCCAGCGCCAGCAGCTTCGCGCGCATCTCCGCCGCCGACAATGGCTGCGTCGACTTCACGACGACCACACCGGCGCGTGAGTGCGCTGCCTGCCCCGGAGCCGCGCGGCCATGGCCGTTCGACTCGGGAAAGTCCTTCACCGGCTCACGCCCCAGCAGATAATCGATCAATTTGCCATGATCGACTACCGTCACCGGCGCGACCGGAACACCTTCATCGTCGACAGAGTAGGCGCCGACCAGCGACTGGCCTTCAAAGGTATGCAGGCCGGGATCGTCGACGACCGTGAGGAAGGACGGCAGCACCGGCGTGCGCAGGCTCGACTGATACGCTCCCTGCGTGCGTGCGGTGGTGCCCATGTCGGGGCGGTCGGCCTCGACGTTCGGCACGAAGAGCCGGTTGATGACATCGGCGCTGGCATCGCCCGAGAAGAGCACGGGACCGTGATAGTCCTCGGCGTCCACGACCGGGGCCTCGCGCAGATCCTTCAAGCTGAGGAGATTGGTGATCGTGCGCTTGTGCAAAGCCTCTGCACTCTCGAGCCCTTCAGCCGTGGCCGCGGAGGAGCCGTTACTGCGGCTGAGCTGCATGCCGTCCGCCGCCTGTCCGCCCACACTGATGACATCGTTATAGCCTGCGTAGCCGTGCCGCAGCACCGTGCCGTCGGTGTTCACCGTATAGCGATTCACGACCACGGCGTCGATGCTGGCGCTCGATGATTGCACCTCCGCTGCAAAGCTGCGGACCTCGGGCGCGGTCTGGAAGATGCCGCTGGCTTCGATGATGCGCTGCTTCCACGCATCGCGATCCAGCTCGAGCGTCTTCAAGGGTTCGATCAGGGTAACGGGCTTGGCCGGGGTGAAGTCGTTGGCCGTGGGCGCGCTCTGGAACTGCTTGAGCGCGGCCTCCTTGGCCGAGTACGCCCGCAAGGCATTCTTGTAGGCCTCATCGGTCGCGGTCCAGAGCGCGTACTTCAGCGCGGCGGGATCGTTGTCGTTGGGGGCGAGCTGCAGAGAGCCGTCTCCACGCGAAGAGCTGGAGTCGGTGGTGTAATCGCCGATGCGTACTTCGACGCGCACGATGCGCTGGCGGTTCTCGCTTTCGCCAGTCAGTGCGCCGTAGTTCGCGACGGCCTCGTAGGTCTGCAGATCTTCGAGCCGGTACTCCATGAAGTAGGGCCGCTGCAGGCCGGGCAGAATGAGCAGCGACTTCTCGCGCGCGAGTTCCTGCTGCATCGCGGTGAGGAGTGGGTCGGGGGTGTTGGGTGCCATTTGGGCATGCAGGGACACAGGAACAGACAATATGACAGCAATCAGGCCCGATGCGACGAACGAACGCTGTTGTTGTTTTGGTCTCACAATCACCTCTGAATCGTCATCCTGAGCGGAGCGTTTCGCGCACTTTGCGAGACGCGGAGTCGAAGGACCCCGAAGCAGCTCATGTTGCCGATACCATCCGCCCTTTTTCAACCCGGAGCTCCAGTGCCCCAGCAGTCTCGCGTGAAAAGGTTCTATCAGCCTGTGTAAGACAGAACCCTCGGGGTCCTTCGACTCTGCAACTCGCAAAGTGCGCGAGCTGCTGCGCTCAGGATGACGATTTTTGGGTGAGGTAGAAGAGACGAAATCTTGTGGCTCTCGAAAGAAGAATCGCATTAGCGGCCCCCTTTCGTTGCAGCCGAAACAGGCGTCGCAGGAGCATCCGTTGCATCACCCAATGGCGGCGGCTCGACGATCGGCGGGCGTGCCGTTCCCTGCGCCTGACGCTGGGTTTCGATCTCGCTCACCAGCATGGCCGGGGCTACGGCGCTGACGGGAATCGTGCCCGACTCCGCGCCGCACTCGCCGTTGAAGATGTCCTGGTGGTCGCCCGTCGCAACGATGCGGTTCAACGCGGCCTGCGGCGTTCCGACGATGCTCACACCGCGCACCAGCTCGTCCGGCCTGCCGTCCACGTACACGCGATAGACCACCAGCGGAATCACCTGGAAGGCCTGCGGCGAGCGGCGTGTCGTGACCGCGAAGCCCGAGGAGATGTCCTCGAAGAACAGCCCGTAGGCCTTGCCCTGCTTCTTCGCTTCGGCCTTCAGCATCTCGCGCAGCTCGGCGTCGGAGACTGTCTTGGTCGAGGTCACGATGAGATTGCCCTGTCGTCCTGTGGGCATCTTGCCCGTCTCGGCGCGGCCGTGGCCGTTGGACTGCGCGAAGCTCGCGACCGGAAGGCGGGACATGAGGAAGGTCTTGAGGACGCCGTCGTCGACCAGCTGCACGCGCCGTGCGGGCTGGCCTTCGTCGTCGAACGCGTAGTGGCCGCTGAGCGGATGGCCGTTGAACTCTTTCAGCGTGGGGTCGTCGGCAACCGAGAGGAAGCTCGGCAGGATCGGTTTGTTCAGCAGCTTGGTGAAGGTCTGGCCCTCTTCGTCGCCGCGCTGGCGCTGGCCTTCGAGACGATGCCCCAGCACCTCGTGGAAGAAGACCGCGGCCGCGCGGCCGGAGAGGATCGCCGGGCCGTTGTAGGGCTCTGTGATAGGAGCGGAACGCAGATCGTCGAGGTTCTTCGCCAGCGCGACGGTCTTCTCCAATACCGTTGCCTGGTCGGGAAGATGGCCGGTTGTGTCGGCCTCAAAGGTCTCGACGCGGAAGAGGTCCATGCCATCGGCCGCGCGCGTGCGGGCCACTACGACGAGCCGCGCAACCTGATTCGGTGCGGCTACGTGTGCGCCTTCGCTGGAGACGAAGTAGTCCGTCTCGTGCGAGGTCTGCATATACGCCGTGTCGTAGAAGATGTGCGGATAGCCGCGGAAGACGGCGGTAATCTCGCGCAGACGCTGCTCCCAGGCGGAGCGGTCGAGCTCCAGCTTGGGCGCGGGGGGCAGATCGGCGCTTGCCGGCTTCTCCGTGGAGAAGTCCGCCGAAGAGTCCTCTTCCTTCGCGCGCACCTGCTGCTCGGTCTTTACCTTCTCCAGCGCGTCGAGCGCCTTGCCGTAACCGCGATTGGTCGCGAACCAGAGCGAACGCTCAATCGCGCTGCGGTCGTCCGAGAGCGGCAGCGGCATGGTGGTCAGCGCGCTGGTGCGATGGTCGCCGTGCGAGTTGTCGAGGTCCGGCGAACCGAGCCGCACCTGCACGTCGGCAATGCGCGCGTGCCGGGCGCTCGAGTTCGTAATCGCGCCGTACTGCGCGGTGATGTTGACGTTTTCAGCGTCGGCCACCGAGTAGCTGAGGAAGTACGGCCTGGGCTGCGGCGTCGCGTTGGCAGACACGGCAGCCGTGCCCAGTGAGGACATCGCGCGGTTCAGCTCAGCCGACATCGCCTGCATCAATATTGGATTGCTTGCAGCCGCTTCTGGATCGTTCGCAGCTGGATTACTCGCAGCAGCATTCACAGCAACCGCCGGATCGCCCGGTTTAGGGTCTGAGGCCCTTGCCTGCGTGAGAGTTCCGGCGGCCAGTACAAACGCGGCCAGCCCCAGGGACGAAATAGAACGATGACGGCGAAATAAAGATTTGGGATAAATCGGAGGTGTCAAAGAAAGCCCGCTTCTTGCACGAAGGATCGTAAGCAGAGTGTACCGAAGATGCCGATGTTCGCTCGCGGTATCTATACTCTTGGACGGACCACGAGCCGGAAGGCACGTTTGAAACCGTATCCTTTCTAACTCCTGGCACGTCCAAAAATGTGCAAACGATGAAAGCGAACAAGGGCTCAATGACCAGGATCATCGCTGCTCGCGAAAGACCGACCTGCTCAACTTGCGGCGTCTCGGACCATCGTGCAGACTCAAAACACTACGAAAGGATTTTGATGCACCTCCTCCGGCACGCTGTGTTTCTTTGCCTTCTCTTTTCCTTTGCAATCTCTGCACGAGCCAGCGAGACCCCAGCCGAGCATACGGCGAACGTCTACGCACAACAGGAGATGACCGCCGCCCCTCGGCACGGCAATCTTCCCGACTACTCGCTCTCTCCGGACAAACTGGCGAAGGCACAGCACCTCGCAAAGGTGAGAATTACACTGCACTTTCTGGATGCGGTGTGGAGCATCGTTCAACTGGCCCTGTTGCTATGGCTGGGCGTTGTGGCCTGGATGCGCAACCGCGCGCTGGGATCGAGCGGAGGTCTGCGCGAACAGGGCCGATGGGTCCTGGCCTTCTGGCAGGAGTGCCTCGTCTTCACCTTTCTGTTCAGTATCGCGAACACCCTGCTCGACCTGCCGTTGAGCCTCTACAGCCACCGGCTCTCCGTCCAGTACGGGCTTTCCATCCAGAGCTGGTCAAGCTGGTTCAGTGACCTGGCAAAGGGCTGGGGCGTTACGCTACTCGGCGAGTTCCTGCTCTGCGCGCTGCTGATGTGGATCATCCGCTCGCTGCCGCGCACCTGGTGGCTGGCGTTCTGGGCGGTGATGATGCCCCTGACGATCATCGCCATCTATGGAATGCCGCTGGTGATCGACCCTCTGTTCAATACCTTCGAGCCCCTGCAACAATCGCAACCGGCGCTGGTGGCCCAACTGGAGAAGGTCGTCGAGCGCGGACATATGAACATCCCGCCGGAACGCATGTTCCTGATGAAGGCCAGCGCCAAGACGACAACGATGAACGCCTACGTGACCGGCTTCGGCAACTCCAAGCGTGTCGTGGTCTGGGACACCTCGCTCGCCAAAGGCACGCCGGACGAGATCCTCTTCATCTTCGGGCATGAGTCCGGCCACTACGTGCTGGGACACATCCTGCGCGGCATCGTCATGACCTTCCTCGGGCTCTTCGCCGGGCTGTACCTTGCGTTCTTCCTGGTGCGCTGGGCGATTGCGTACTTCGGCAGGCAATGGAGAATCCCTTCCCAGGCGGATTGGGGGGCACTGGTCGTGCTGCTCCTGGTGTTTACGATCTTCAATACTCTGGCGGAACCCGTAACCGAGAGCCTGACCCGCATGCAGGAGCACGCCGCCGATGTGTACGGGCAGGAGGCCATTCACGGGATCGTAGCCGACCCGCAGACGACCGCGAAGAACGCCTTCAACGTGCTGGGCGACAGTTCGCTGGAAGATCCGAACCCCAACCCGTTCGTTGAGTTCTGGGTCTATAGCCATCCAGCCGTCGGACGTCGAGCGGCCTTCGGAAAGGCTTACGATCCCTGGGCCCCAGGCGTGGAGCCGAAGTACTTCAAGAAATAGTCAGAGGGCGACACCAGCCTTGACCCTCTCCTGCCGACTATTTACTGTCAACACACCATGACCGATTGCCTGTTCTGCAAGATCGCCGCCGGAACAATCCCCGTAAAGCGGCTGCATGAAGACGAGCAGGTGCTCGCCTTCCCCGACATCAACCCCCAGGCCCCGGTGCATGTGCTGGTGATCCCCAAGCGGCACCTCGCCTCGCATGCCCACGCCACCACGGAAGACGCCGCGATGCTGGGCCACCTTCTATCCGCCGCGGGCGAAGTAGCCCAGGCGCAAGGACTCGAAAACGGCTATCGGCTGGTCATCAATACCGGCCCCGACGGCGGCCAGACCGTCGACCATCTGCACGTGCATCTGTTGGGAGGAAGGCACTTAGGCTGGCCTCCGGGCTAACTTAACACCCCTTCCGGCCTAACACTTCAAGTACAGGTTGAGGTGGGGTTAACTACCATGGTTCCACGTGGAACATGAGCCCTTCGCATCGAATACAGGCCGGCTGCGTCCAATGACAGGCAGCACAGACTGGAGATTTTCAATGGCTATCGAATCTAGAAAAGAACCCATCCCCGCCCCCCTGCACGATATAGCAATGCCCGAAAGTGGCTGGGAGGCCGGGCAGCACGAGACGGCGGTCTTTGCCGGTGGCTGCTTCTGGGGTGTTCAATCGGTTTTCCAGAGGGTTAAAGGCGTAATTCAGACGACGGTCGGCTACTCCGGCGGTGCAGCTGAAACCGCCGATTACAAGACCGTCTGCAGCACGGAGACCGGCCACGCTGAGGCGCTGGAGATCGTCTTCGATCCTGCAAAGGTGAGCTACGGAACGCTGCTGCGGATCTTCTTCTCGGTGGTCCACGACCCCACCCAGCTCAATCGACAGGGCGGAGACATCGGCACAAGCTACCGGTCGGCGATCTTCTACACCGACGACCAGCAGAAGAAGGCAGCCGAGGAGTACGTGAAACAGCTCAACGCGGCACACATCTTCGGCAAGCCGATCGTCACGCAGATCGTTCCGCTGGAAACGTTCTACCGCGGCGAAGAGTACCACCAGGACTACGCGATCAAGAACCCGCATAACCCGTATATCCAGGTGTGCGATATTCCGAAGATCGGCGCGCTTCAGCAGCAGTTTCCGGAGTTGTTTCAGGAATATACGCGGTAGACTCCGTATTTTGGCATAACAGAGATGCTTCACAGCCCCAGAGGGCGGCCTATCCCTGGACTGGGATAGGCCGCCCCTTTGGGGCTTTACTCTTGCTCGGCTTGCAACGTGCTTTTGCCTTTGCTTTTCTGTTTGTCATTCGCTCGCTACGCTCGGAATGACAAATCAGAAAAGCAAAGACAACAACAACGGCAAGGGCAAAGACAACAGCAGATTCCCTGCGGGAATGACAAGCCAGAAAAGCAAAGGCAACAGTAAAAGCGTCCTCGGGAGATATCTATTTGACTCGATGCTGGTTCCCCCTCTGGCTTACATCGCGTAGTCTTCATCGTGCGTCTAAGGACACATACCAGCAGGTGGTGTGCCCCAGTGTGTTTTAAGACTGGAGCAGAAACGGAACGACCTTGAGAACGACCTTGGAACAGCTTTGGGCACGCCCGGCTACCCTGCTGGCGATGGCCCTGATCATGGGTGTAGCTGCACACGGGCAGGATTCCAAATCATCCTCCAAGCCTGCCAGTGCAGGCGAGGAGTCGGCCAGCACCAGGCAATTGAAGCTGGGTCCGGTTGATCCTTCCGTTCCCCCGATCGACCTGCCGAAGAATCGCCCGGTCATCGGCGTAGCTCTGGGCGGCGGCGGCGCACTGGCCATGAGCGATATCGGCGTGCTGCAGTGGTTTGAAGAGCACCATATTCCTGTTGATGTCATCGCGGGAACCAGCATGGGCTCGATCATTGGGGCGCTCTACTCCACCGGCCATACCACCGAGCAGATGACGCACATCATGACCGACGAGTCGGTTGCCAGTGTCTTCCGCATCGACTCCGCCTTCTCGTCGCGCAGCTTCCGCCGCCGCGAAGACAGCCGCGAGATCCCCAACGCCGTGACCGTCGGGCTCAAGCACGGCGTCTCCTTTCGCAACTCGCTGCTAACCGATACCGGGCTGAACGAGCTGCTGGACAAGGAGTTCCTGCGCTACAACGACCAGACCGACTTCAACAGCCTGCCCATCCCCTTTCGCTGCCAGGCCACCGACCTGAACGACGCCAAGACCGTCACCTTCGCGCGCGGCTCGCTGCAGGACGCGGTGCGCGCTTCGGCCTCGATCCCCGGCGTCTTCCGCCCCTTTCAGCTCGACGGGCATGAGTTCGTCGATGGTGCAATCCTCGAGAACCTGCCGACAGCCGACGTGAAGGCCATGAAGGCGGACGTGATCCTCGCCGTCAGCCTGCCGCTGCAGCCCGTAGGCAAAGGCGATCTGGATTCGATCCTGGGCGTGTTGCAGCGGGCCTTCTCGGTCGGCATCGAGGCCAATGAGATCCGCGACCGCAAGCTGGCAAATGTCGTCATCATGCCCGAAATTACGGGCTTCGGCCAGGCCGACTACCTGAAGACCGCCAAGCTGGCAAGAGTCGGCTACGACGCCGCTGAATCGCAAAAGGACCAGTTGCTGAAGTATGCGCTCAACCAGGCCGATTGGGATGAGTACCTCGCTCACCGCCGCGCGAAGGAGCGCGGCCCGGCAGGCTCCGTCGTATTGGTCAAGATCAAAGCACCGAACGAATCGGTGAAGGAGGCCGTCGAGCGCAAGTTTGGGCCCCTGGTGAATCAACCCGTCAACACCGACCAGGTGGAAAGTCTGCTCGCGGACGTCCGCAGCGATGGGCGCTATGATGCCGACTACACCGTCGGTTATGACTCCCCCGATTCGACGCGGCCCATCCTGCTGGTGACCGTGAGCGACAAGAAGACAGGGCCTCCGTTCATGGATCTCGGTTTGAACCTCGCCGCACAGACCGGCGGCGTCACCCGCGCCACCATCAGCACGATCCTGCTGGACCAGGACTTCGGCGGCTATGGCTCGGAGCTGCGCGCGAAGATCGACTTCGGCTTCCTGACCCGGGTCGAGACGGAATACTACCGCAAGCTGAACTGGAAGGGCCTGTTCGCCGCCCCCCGCGCCAACCTGA
The DNA here is from genome assembly GCF_000178955.2 of Granulicella mallensis MP5ACTX8. Taxonomy (NCBI): domain Bacteria; kingdom Pseudomonadati; phylum Acidobacteriota; class Terriglobia; order Terriglobales; family Acidobacteriaceae; genus Granulicella; species Granulicella mallensis. The sequence continues at coordinate 5,666,318 of NC_016631.1, forward strand.
CGCGCGAGCCGTTCTACATCTACAGCGGCTCGACGCGGCTTTCGCAGCGCCAGTCGCAGCTCGTCGAAACAGGCGCGGACATTGGCTGGGGCGATGGAAAGCAGCAGGAGCTGCGTGCCGGCTGGCAGTTCGAAAACGTGCAATGGACGACCACCACCGGCTCCGACGGCCTGCCGAACTATAACGGCAACGCGCAGACGGCGCGCATCCGGTATGTCTACGACTCCCAGGACAGGGCGCTGGTACCGCAGTTCGGCGTACGCGTCGTGACGGACCTCGGCTACCTGTATGCAACGCCTGGAAGCCCAAGTGCCCCGCAACTCTTCGGCCAGATCTCGTTCGCGCACACAATCGGCAAGAAGAACATCGTGCTCGCCAACGGCGAAGGGGGAACGATGTTCAACCGCAATGTCGCACAGCCCTTCCGCTACACGCTGGGCGGACCGCTGCGGTTGAGCGCCAGCGCCATCGACCAGTATCGCGGCACCGACTACTTCCTGATCACCCCAGGCTACCTGCGGCGAATCGCAACCCTGCCCGCGCCACTCGGCCAGAGCATCTATGTCGGACTGACCTATGAGGCCGGCCAGATGCGCGCGCCCGATGCGTCGACGATCACCCGCCAGGACGTGTACTTCGGCCTGGTAGCGGAGACTCCGCTTGGCGTTATCACCATCGCTCCTTCTATCGGCGACGGCAACGAACACAAGTTGACCTTTACGCTGGGGAGACTGTTTTAGGAGCAGAGCGAGTCAGCGAGTCAGCAAGTCAGCGAGTCAGCAAGTCAGCAAGTCAGCAAGTCAGCAAGTCAGCAAGTCAGCAAGTCAGCAAGTCAGCAAGTCAGCAAGTCAGCAAGTCAGCAAGTCAGCAAGTCAGCAAGTCAGCAAGTCAGCAAGTCAGCAAGTCAGCAAGTCAATGGATGATAGATCAAGGGCTGAAGGCCCGGCATATCTCGCCAGTGCAGACGAGATATGCCGGGCTTTCAGCCCTTGATTTGTTGTGTGGTTTTGTTCCTGGGGCTTGCGCCCCAGGCTGGGATATGCCGCCCCTTTGGGGCTGGGTCCCGTGCCGCTTCAAGGCCGGGTTGCGGTCTACTCGCTCGTCCGCGCTGACTCGCTGACTTGCTGACTCGCTCTCCTACTCTCGCCTTTACCGTCCTTCGCTTAACCGTGCTGCCAGCCGTTCCGGCAGGGCCGCCTTGCGGATTGCGGCCTGTGCTCCGGCGACGTCGTAGGGGATGCGGCAGAAGGTGATGCATTCGGCCTGGTCGTCGTAGATCGCATAGGCTGCGCGCCAGTCGCCATCGCGGGGCTGGCCTACCGAGCCGGGATTGATCAGGTGCCGCGTACCGACGGGGACCTCCATCGTGACCTGCTCGGGGGTATCGCGTTCGAGGTACTGAGGACGATCCTCTTCCCACTCCTGCTCGCTCTGGGAGAAGCCTCCCTGCACATGGGTGTGGCCGAAGAAGGTGATCTCGGTCTCCATCCGTTGCAGCGGCGTCCAGGCGTCGCGCATGGAGATGATGTAGTGGTCTTCATGCAGCGGCGAACCGTGGGCACACATCGCCCGCGAACTCGCGCGTACCGGCCCCTGGGGCATGGAGCGCACCCACTCGAGGTTCTCCGGCGTGAGCTTGCGGTGGGTCCAGTCCGCGGCCATGGCGGCTATGGGATTGAAGCCCTGCGAGCTGGTAAGGCCGCAGCAGACACGATCGTGGTTGCCGCGCACGTTCACGGTTGCCAGCGGCCGAATTAGGTCGATAACCTCATTCGGATTGCCGCCGTAGCCGACCGTGTCGCCGAGGTTCCAGAGAGCGTCGAAGGCTCCTGCCGCAGCGAGCACGGCCTCAAGTGCCTGAAGGTTGCCGTGAATGTCAGAGACGATGAGAACGCGCATGAGACGAAGGGTCAGTCTACTCCATTAGCGGCAAGATAGGGATAGAGACTGCCCCTGCATACGCGATTTAAGCTTCGAGTTGCGAGTAATGAGTTACGAGTTGCGAGACTCGTAACTCACTGCTCGTAGCTCGAAGCCTACACCGTCGCCAGAGGCCGGTCGCGCGGTGTCGTCATCGAAGGCGCGGAGGCCAGCAGGCTGCGGGTATAGGCATGCTGGGGATGCGTAAAGATCTGCGTCGCGCTGCCTTGCTCCACGATCGCTCCGTGCTGCATGACGGCAACCCGATCAGCCACCTGCGAGACCACCGTGAGATCGTGCGAGATGAACAGCATCGACAGATTGTGCTCTGCTCGCAGGCGTTTGAGCAGCGCGATGATCTGCGCCTGCACGGTGACGTCGAGCGCGGTCGTCGGTTCATCTGCGATCAGCAGACGCGGCTTATTGATCAGCGCCATCGCAATCACGATGCGCTGGCGCTGGCCGCCGGAGAACTGGTGGGGATAGTCATCGATGCGGCGCTCGGGATCGGGCAACGCGACCTCGCGCATGGCTTCGAGCACGCGTTCGCGGACCTCACGGCGCGAGGTGCGCGGAGCATGTGCCAGCAGGGCCTCGGCGATCTGCTGTCCGATCTTCATCACTGGATTCAGCGCGGTCATCGGCTCCTGGAAGATCATTGCGATCGAACGGGAGCGATGCCGGCGCATGGCCTCCTCCGACAGATGCAGCAGGTCTTCAGGCTCCTTCCCCGTGGGCGCGAAGGCGATGCTGCCGCCCACACTCGCACTGGGAGGAAGAAGCCGCAGCAGCCCCAGCGAGGTGGCCGACTTGCCCGAACCGGATTCACCGACCAGGCCAAGCGTCTCGCCGTGCGCGAGGTCGAACGAGATGCCATGCACGCACTCGCGTCCGGAGAAGGCGATACGAAGGTCGCGAACCGAAAGCAGATTCTGGATGGCCGTGGGTTCGTTCTCCGAAGGGTTCATCGTTGTAACGAGAATAGCGAATGCTGCGACGAAAAACAGGCAACGACTACTTCGGCAGAATGTTCAACGTGCGCCAGGGGCTGATCTTCATCTCGCCCTCAGCGCCTACGCTCCACACGCGCCAGCGATATCGTCCCTGGCTGTTGGCGAACTGCGCGGTGACCCGCGTCTGCAGCTTGGGGTTGTGGTCCGGAGCCAGGTAGAGGTGCGCATCCAGCCAGCCGCCGCGCGACCGCTGCCACTCCACTACCTGCAGCCCGGCGCCTCCGCCGTTATCCCACCACAACTCCGGCACCGGAGGGCGCGAATCGCCATCCAAGGGAGAAGCCTGCGAGATACCCACCACACCAGCGTGCCGCTCCGCCCTTGCCGGGGGGCTGGTATTCGCCAGAGCCAGGCTCTCGCTCTGCTGCTCGACCTCCGGCAGATTCAGCGACACATGCAGAACCTTCCAGGCCCCGCTGTCCGCCCGGCGCAGCACCACCAAAGGATGGGCCAATCCAAAGACGCTGTCCGACGAGACCATCACGCGCAGCGCCACAATCGCCAGGTGCGCAGCCGTCGAAACCTGTATCACCTCGACACGAACGGCTCCGGCATCGGCCACACCGTTCCCGCTCGTCGCGAGCATTCCCTGTCCCAGCCTCGGCGAAAAATCCGCCATGGAGGGATCGGCGACCTCCCCCAGGTTCTCTCCGCGCAGCAGATGTCCTATCGCGCTTACGGCTACGTCCGCCGCATCCTGCGACCGCTTCGACGAGCTCTGCTGCACACAACCCGCACAGCTATCTCCCTCGCTCATCCACAGCGCAAACGCCTTTGCGGTCTCCATATGCGGTGCCCGAGCAAGGATTGCAAACTCCGGAGCGAAGGATTCTCCGTAAGGCAAACCATCCGCCAGGAAGGACGCCGGCTGCAGCATTGCCAGGCCAAATCGACCTTGCAGCCCGCTCCACCACTCCGCCGACAGCGGTCCGATCAGCAGGTCCGGATAGGCTGCCGTTCCTTTGACGGCCACCAGGTCATCCTTCAGATCGTCCACATACACATCGACGAATTGGACCTGAAGCTCCGGAAAGAGATCCTGCAGGTCAGCCGAAAGCCTCTCCTGCAAAGGATCCGGCTTTGGCGCATTGGCGGCACTCGTTCCGGCCTGCGCGATCGTGCTCAGCGAGTTCCCGAAGCTCCCCGCATTCTGGCCATGATTACTCGCGGCGGTGCCGTAGGTGCTTGCGGTTTGCCCATAGGTCCCGGCGGTCTGGCCATGGTTGCTCGATGCCGTGCCAAAGCTGCCGGACGTCTGGCCGAAGCTTCCGGCGGTCTGTTCCTTGTAGTCGCTCGCTTTACTGGACGGGTCCGCAGGGGTCGCTGCGGTGTTGCCGTTTGAGTTCTGGTCCGTGGACGGCATCACGTTTTCAGCGCTGATGGTGGGGCTGCTGGAGGCCACTCCATAGTTGCTGGAGGCTGTCCCATAGTCGCTGGCGCTCTGGCCAAAGCTGCTGGCGCTCTGCTCGCGATAAGTGATCTCCGCCTGGTCACGATTTCCGGCAGACGCGCCCCTTAGACGATGCCCTGTGGACGGCCTCAGAACCCAGATGACCAGACGCCCCTGTCGCAGCGCGTCTAAAGAATCTCCAGGATCTCCGGCGGAATCTTCAGACTGCGCCCGCGCCAAACCCGCACAAGCCAGCAGCACGACCATCGCACACCACGTTGCCCATTGCTTCGCGCGCACGATGCCCCTCCGCTGGACTTCTGGCCTTCTCGGCAAGTTTACAGTCCAATGAAAGATTGGACGGTTAAAGCGGGGAGAAGTAGCGACTATCTTCTTGGTGGCTCCTGCTTTCGTTCTTGCTTTTCTTGTTGTCATTCCCGTAGGGAATCTGCTTCCTCCCGTTCTTCCCTCGTACCACCCAGAAAATACGTGAGCTGGAACTAAAACTGGTGCAAGCTCACGCGCAACGTTTGAGGCAACACTGGCAAAAAGCGGGAGACAGCAGATTCCCTACGGGAATGACAAACAAGAAAAGCAAGAACAAGGCGGGTTCAAACAAGCTCGCAACCACCTTGCCGATCGATCCGCGTCGAAGCAGCGTCTACGCTCATCCAATAGATATGAGCAACACCCTTCGCCTCTCCGTGCTCGACCAATCCCCTGTCCTTGCAGGCTCGACGCCTGCCCAGGCACTGGCCAACTCGCTCGACCTCGCGCAGCATGTCGACCGGCTCGGCTACACGAGGCTGTGGTACTCCGAGCACCATGCGATGGATCTGCTTGCCTGCACTGCACCGGAAATTTTGATCGCGCGGGCTGCCGGAGCGACGAAGCGGATTCGCGTTGGGTCCGGCGGAATCATGCTCCCGCACTACTCGCCTCTGAAAGTAGCCGAGGTCTTCCGCACTTTGCATGCGATGTTTCCCGAACGCATCGATCTCGGGATCGGGCGCGCACCGGGCGGCGGCCAGCTCGAAGCTTACGCGCTGCGGCGCAACCGGCAGGGAGCCCAGACGGACGACTTCCCCAAGCAGTTGGCCGAGCTCCAAGCCTTTCTGCACCCCGAGCGCTTCCCGGACGATCATCCCTTTCGCAACATCCGTGTCGCTCCCGATGCCCCCGGCGCGCCCGACATCTGGCTGCTGGGCTCGTCGATGTGGTCGGCGGTGACAGCCGCGCAAGAGGGCTTGCCCTACGCCTTCGCCCACTTCTTTTCCCCGATCGCGACGCGCCAGGCCATCGAGCATTACCAGCGCAACTTCCAGGCCTCTTCCAGCCGCGCGAAGCCCGAAGCCACGCTGGCCATCGGTGTGATCTGCGCGCCTACCGAGGAGGAGGCGAAGTATCTCCATGCTTCGGTACGCCTGCTGCAACGCCGTATCCGCATGGATGACCGCCGTCCCGTCGCCAGCCCCGAGGAAGCACTGCGTGAGTTGGCCGCCGTTCCTACAGCGCCCAATCCGCTGCTGTCGTTTACAGCCGGAAGCCTCGATGCGCCGGAAGAGGGAGAGTGGCCGCGCTACGTCGTCGGCACCCCGGAACAAGTCGCCTCAAGACTGCGCTCGCTGGCGGAAGAGCTGCATTTGAAAGAGTTGATCGTGAACACCATCACGCACTCGCATGAGGCGCGGTTGCGATCTTACCAACTGCTTGCGGAAGAGATGCATCTTGAAGTGACTGCATAATGCATGTGCTATCCTCTGTTGGAATTTCAGAGGATAGTTATGGTTTGGCAGCGACTCATGGGGCAGCGGCCCTTCTATTGCGCGCTCGTTTTGGCGATCGGTCTCCTTCTCCCCTCTGTCAGCCTGGCGCAGGGAAAGGTTGTTGAATCCGCCCCCGCCCCGATCGAATGGCACCACGGACCGTACGTCGCCCACCTCGGCTCGGTGGCCCAGATCAACATTCCAGAGGGCTACCGCTTTGCGGATGCCGCGGGCACTCGCAGATTTCTTGAGCTGACACATAACCCTCCGTCCGAGCAGGAAGCCGGCATCATCACTCCGATCCTGTACAAGGGTGACCCCGACAATAAGTTCTGGTTTGTCCTCTTCGATTTCGACGAGACGGGATACGTCAAGGACGACGAGAAGTCTTCCATCGATGCCGACAAGCTCTTGACCTCGATGAAGGATGCGACAGAGCGGGAAAACACCGTGCGCAAGGAGCGGGGCTGGACGGGCTTCCATCTGATCGGCTGGCAGACGCAGCCCTTCTACGATCCCAAGACCCACAACCTCACGTGGGGGACCCTGGGCAACTCCGACGACCCCAAAGAGGGCCAGAGCGTGAACTATTCCACCCGCATCCTCGGCCGCCACGGAGTCATGAGGATCGACCTCGTCCTGGACCCCGCGCAGACTACTGAGGTCGTACCCAACTTCAATGCGCTGCTCTCAGGCTTCAAGTTCCTTCCCGGCAGCCAGTATGCCGACTTCGTCAAGGGAGACAAGGTCGCCGAATACGGCCTTACGGCACTTATCGCCGGAGGAGCGACAGCCATCGCTCTCAAGACCGGGCTCTTCGCCAAGCTGCTGGCTCTTCTGGCCGGCCTCTGGAAGCTGATCGCCGTCGGCGTTGCGGCTCTTCTCACGCGCATCAAGAACATCTTTGCTGCAATCAAGAGCAAGTTCCAGCGCGACAAGCCGGGTCCCCAGGGTGATCTAAGGTAAACCGGCAACGGGCCCATCCCACAATGACTCGAATTGAAGTTGAACTGCTCGGCGCACTCTTCCTGATCTACGCCTATGAGTGCGTGCATTGGATCGGACCGGAAGCCGAGGCCTTTACCCGGGCCTCGGCTTCCGAATGGAAGCGCCACCAGCGCGGCCCGCTCAGCTTCACGCTGCTGAACAAGACTCCCCTTCTGGTCGACCCCTTTCTCCTCCTTCCCGGCTACATCCAGCGGCAATCCCCGCTACCGTTGCGGGCCCCTGAACGTGCACTGCAAAGGGTCTCGAAACGCCTCAATGCGCTGTGGCTCCTTGAGATGCAGTGCCGCATCCAGGCCATGCTGCTTCTGCTCTTTTTGCCATGGGTGATCTGGAGCCAGCGGCTCACGACCATCTGGCCTTCCCTGACGATCGCTCTTGTCACCAGCCATCTGCTGATGATGGTCTCGTTTCTCTTCGCTCTGCGCCGCTATCCCTGGTCGCGAAGACTCTCCATTGCAGCGCCCTTCTTCCTGAATCCCCTGGGAGCTACGCGGCTGCTTGAGGTGGTATCCCAGGTCAGCTTCGAGGAAGAGATCGAACGGGGCTAACCGAAATCAAGATAGCTTCACCTGTAGTGTTTACTCCCCTACAGAGACGTCATCCTGAGCGTAGCGTCCCGGCATTTGGGGACGCGGAGTCGAAGGACCCCGAGGGTTGACCTCTTGCCCAAACCTCTTGCACTTTTTCGACCTCGAGCGCTCGAGTCTGGACTCTCGTACTTGAAAAGGTTCCCGCAGCATGGGAGAAATAAAGTCCCTCGGGGTCCTTCGACTTCGCACCTCGCAAAAGCGCGAGGCGCTACGCTCAGGATGACGATTTTGCGGAGGGGTAAAAAAAGCATATCGGACACATCGATCTTTAGTTCTGCGTGAACATCTTCTTCACAATCCCTCTCTGGCATCGCATCTTTGTGTTCAGTTTGGCTCGACAGGCTCTAAACTGAACACAAATCATGCTCTCTTACGATGTCCTCATCCTCGGCGCAGGGCCAGCGGGATGCTCTGCGGCTTATGACCTTGCCCGCGCAGGCAAGCGCGTCCTGATGCTCGACAAGCGCATGTTTCCGCGCCATAAGGCCTGCGCCTGCGGACTTACGCGCAAGACACTGAAGGCTCTGCGCTACTCCGTCGAGCCGGTCGTCGAACGCGTGTGTCATGAGATTGTGCTGCGACACATCGCATCCCACACCGCGCAGCGTGTCCTGGTGCGAACCCGCGATCCCATCTGCGCCATGGCCGTGCGCGAACGCTTCGACGCCTTCTGCCTGCAGCAGACACTCGCAGCCGGGGCGGAGCTGTGCAAGGTTGAAGGCATCGTTGCGCTGCGCGAAGAAACGGATCGAATAGAAGTCGACATAGCGACCGCAGCCGGCATCGAGACACTGGAGGCTCCCGTGGTGATTGGCGCCGACGGCTCCAATGGACAGTCACGACGGCTCGCCGAGGGGTTGCGCACCGGCAAAGAGGTGAGGGCTGCGGCACTGCCTGCCGAGCCGCAATGGTATGCGCGCGGGTTTGCGTTGGAGACCACCGTCCCTTACGCGATGCTGCCCATAGCTCTTCCCGGCGGCGACACACCGCAGGATCTCGTCTTCGATTTTGCGCCTCTACCCGGCGGCTATGGCTGGCTGTTTCCCAAGGGAGACCATGTCAACATTGGCGTCGGAGCCTTCGCGCCAACTCCTACGGGAGATGCCTGCCTGAAGAGCGTGACACGCGCCTTACTGACCGAGTACACAGAGGCAAACCTTGGCATCACAACTCTCCCGAATATCACGGGGCAATATCTTGGCATGGGTGGACAAGCCTATGTGCCGCATGGGCGCGTGCTGCTGGCCGGGGATGCCGCCGGCCTCGTCGATCCGCTGACCGGAGAAGGCATCTATTCGGCGATCGTAAGTGGCCAGGCTGCGGCGGCAGCGATTCTGGCCTGCGACGCTACAGACCTCACCGAAGAGTATGCGCGACGCTTGCAACCCTTGCAGAAGACCCTGGCCTTTTCGCGTCGCGCGGCACAGGCTTTTTATGCGCATCCGGAACGCGGGTTCCGCGTGATGCGAACGCCGCTGCTGCGCTCGCTCGTGCTGAAGACCTACTCCGATGGACTGCCTCCCACGAAGTTGCTCGGCATTCTGTCGAAGATCTTCGCGTAGACAAAAAAAGGGCGATGGCCGAAGCCATCGCCCTTGAGAGGAGCAGTTACTACCGTTAGAACTGGAGGCGAAGCGCCAACTGAATCAGACGCGGACTGTAAGCGTAGTTCGAGTTCACGCTGGAGACCGCGGCAAACGATGGTTGATAGGTCAGGTTGTTGACGGTCGTTGCCGCTGTCTGTCCCTGTACGGTCGAGATGGCATAGCCTGTGGTGCCTACGCCAGTAACGTTCTGGTGATTGGCGAGGTTGAATGCCTCGCCGATCAACTGCAGGTTGTAGTGCTCAGCGAAAGTGAACTCCTTCTGCGCCCGCAGATCGACGACGATCGTACGCGGAAGCTGGAAGGTGTCACGTCCCAGGAACGGCAGGTAGGAGGACGCCGCTGAGGTTCCTACGATGCCGCTTCCAGCAGCCTCATAGCAGTTGACTCCATAGCATTGGTTAGGAGTCGTACCGGTTGTAACCGCGGAGTATGGCAAACCACTCTGCATCTGAACGAGCGGCTTGATCGACCAACCGTTCGCGAGATACTTGAGGGCGCTGTCGCCATGGATGCCGGGAGCATTCAACACGGCCCAACCCACAACACGGTGACGCACATTCAGCGCTGAATTGCCATAGTTCTCGCGTGGGTTGGCATAGGGGTCGAGCCAGTTCTCCGTGCTCGCCGCCGTAAAGCCGCTCGCGCTGAAGTCCAGAGCGTGTGACCAGGTGTAGTTCGCATCGAACGTAATCCACTTGAAGGTGCGGTTCGTTAGATCAAGCGAAAGTGCGTTGTAGCTGGAGTTGATGTTGCTGACAACGTCGGTGACATTGCCAAAGTTCGGATTGATCAGAATGTTGTTATAAGTGCTGGACTTGGCACCAGTCTGCTGTTTGCCGGCATAGGCTGTGACCGCGTAGGAACCGCAGCTCACCGGACCGCAAGTGCCATTCGTTCCGGGAACGACGTTGTAGTTGATCGTGTACGTCTTGGTCCGGTCGAGGTTGAAGTTCAAGTAATTCGGCAGCTCGCGGCCGAGCGTACCCAGATAGCTGACAGAAATTACGTTGGAGTTACCCAGGTTCTGCTGCACGGAAAGATCGAACTGCTCCGTGTAGGGATTCTGCAGATGCTTGTCCAGGTAGTACGCGCTGGCTGTTCCTGGAGCAGGACCCGTAGGAGGCGTCTGCAGGGTGGGAGCATTGGCCGTCGTCGAAGAGTAACTCGGCGTCGACTGCGAGAGTGCAGAACCCGTATTCAGATAGGCGTTCAGAATGACTGCATTGGGAATACGGCCGTAGTACATGCCGAAGCCACCGCGAACAACCGTCTTGCCGAGACCGAACGGATCATAAGCAAAACCAAGGCGAGGGCTGAAGTTGTTCTTGTCGCTGGGATGAGAAGTCGTGATGGGCAGCGTGCCGGCCGCCGCGCCGCTCAGATTCGCATAGGGGCTGGGGATGGCCTCGTAGTCATAGCGAACGCCAAGATTAAGCGTCAAACGAGAAGTCAGCTTCCAGTCGTCCTGAGCGAAGAAGCCATAGTCGAGCGTGGCCAAATCGAAGGTTGACGGACCAAAGCCTGCAGCATAGCTCGAGTAGCAGGGATAGAAGCCACTGGCAGACGATCCGACACCGCTACCGGAAGCATCGCAGCTCTTTCCCTTCGCGATCAGATCTGAGAAGTAATTGACGGTAGAACCGTAGGTAATGTAGCCATTGCCTTCATAGACATTGTCCTGCAGATCGTAGTTATGGATGATGTCCTCTCCAAAACGGATGGAGTGCTTGCCCCAGACATAGGTAGCCGTATCGCCGACCTGCCACTTGCGCTCGTCAGGATAGGCGACACGGAAGGAGTAGTAAGGCATGCCCAGAAAGAAACCGATGCCCGTATTCAGAGCAACTTCCGGAGCCAGGCCGGTGCTGTTGAGGAGGTTCGCCTTGGTATAGGCGCTGGTGGGCTGCAGGCCTTCGTCGTTCAACTCGCGACCGTACTGGTAGCGCACTTCATTGGTGAGATTCTGCCTGATGAGCGAATCGAGCTTGACCAGGGTGTAGTCCAGCTTGACGAAGTCCGTGCCGAAGCTGTCGATCGCGTAGTTGTTGGTTCCCTGCGTCTGCACGCCACCGGGCGAGTCCCAGCGAAGGCGATGGTAGAGAACGCTGAGGTGTTCCTTGTCGTTGACCTGCCAGTCCAGCTTCGGCGTATTGATGAGCTGATTACCAAAGCGCGGCACAGTGCCGAGGTCCGTAAGCAGGGCCTGGAGCTGCGTGCTGTAAGCCGTTGCGCCAGCAGCATAGGAGCTGTAACCAAGACGTGCAGCCAGCAGGCAGGCTGCGCTGTCTGTTGCGCTTGCAACGGCGGTCTTGGAAGGAGTGGTAATTGTGCCGGTCGCCGTGCTGCAGGCGTATCCCGCGCTCAGAGCCGCATCCGGCGAGACGAAGAAGCTGCCGGGGTTGTTGGCCTTGGCGGTGCCGGGGAAGTTACGGCGATACGCGTCGAAGGCATAGAACCAGAAGAGCTTGTCCTTCTTGAGCGGACCGCCGACGGCGAAGCCATATTGATTGCGGTTGTCCTTGGGACGGTAAGGCGAGGTGATGTACTGATTGGTCACCGAATTGAAGACCGTGTTGGACGCGCCAGGCTGGAAGGCCGAGCGGCTCGAGTTGCGGTTGTAGAAGTAGAGCTCGCCGTGCAGCTGATTACCACCACTCTTCGTCACCGAGTTCACCACGCCACCCACGGCACGGCCGAACTCAGCCGAATAGACACCGGTGTTGACCTGGAACTCGCGGACAGCGCCCTGCGAGGTGGAGTAACCGGCGCGGGTACGGCCGCGCTCTTCCGAGAAGAACGCCTGGTTGTCGTCAGCGCCGTCGATCTCGACGTTGTTCAGCACGGACGGAATAGCGCGGAAGCTGAGCAGACCGAAGCCGTTTGAATCGTTCACGACGCCGGGCGTAGTCAGAGCAAGGGTCGACCAGCGGCGGTTGTTGACCGGGATCGCTTCGATCTCTTTGTTGTCGAGGTGGCCGCCGAACTCGGCGGAATCGAACTTGAGGACGGGAACATCTGCCGTAACCTCAATCGCCTGGGTCGTCTGGCCGGTGGTCAGATGGGGATTTACAGACGTGACTTCGTTCACCTCAACGATGACGCCATTCTCCTTCTCAGGAGCAAAGTTCGGAGCGGTGATCGTAACGGTGTAGGTGCCGGGAGCGAGCTGCGGGGCGCGGAAGATGCCGCTCTCGTTGCTCTTGACCGTCAGGTCGGATCCGTTGGCGTCGTTGTGAATCAGGATGGTCGCGCTGGGAATCGCGGCGTCGGTTGAATCGAATACTGTACCGGAAATAGCACCCTGGGTTGTCGACTGAGCGTAAGCACCGCCAGTGGCAAGTGCCGCCGCAGCGCAGAATAGCGCCAGCCGGCGATTGAATTTTGTGCAGATCATGAGCCCTCCTCGAAAGGTTATGCGGTCGCCCGGATCAGCCTTGCTTCGGTGTTCTGTAAGCCGGTTGGCCCCGCAAATGTGGTTCTTAAATGGATCTCTGCATCGAGATTCTCCGCCCGTGCGTCATGAACGCAGCGAGGTCGGATTTTCCATAGCAGAATTGTCCAAATGTTTGTGTAAAGGTAGTCTATCAGCCGCCCCAGGGCTGCCCACAATAAAATCGGGTGACGATTTCAGGCTTAAAATCTGGAATCGGGGCCACAACTCACATCGCATCAATAAGTTACCTCTGCGCCTGAGAGCCTTTACTCTTGTCTTTGCTTTTCTGGTTGTCATTCCGAGCGTAGCGAGCGAATCTGCTGTCTCCCGTTCTTCGTTCGTCGCACCCCAAAAATACGTGGACCAAAACCGAGGCGTGGTCTGAACTGACGGACAACGTTTGTGGCGACACTAGCAAAAAACGGGAGACAGCAGATTCGCTCGCCACGCTCGGAATGACAACCAGAAAAGCAAAAGCAAGAACAAAAGCAACTGCTTCTCTGCGCTGCCCCTGCCTATCGGCAAAGAACCCTTATACCCAGTCCGATACACTGTTAATAAATGTTCATTGATGAAGCACGAATCCGGATTAAAGCAGGCGATGGCGGCAACGGCTGCATGGCCTTCCGGCGCGAAAAGTTTGTTCCGCGTGGCGGCCCCTCGGGCGGCGACGGAGGCCATGGTGGCGACATCCTGATGACCTCGTCACTCAGCCACAATACCCTGGTCCACTTCCGCTTCAACCCGGAGCACAAGTCCGAGCGCGGCGGTCACGGCCTCGGCTCCAATATGTCCGGCTACGCCGGCGAGCACACCGTCCTCAAAGTCCCCGTCGGCACCCTGCTCTACGACGACGACACCGGCGAACTCGTCCACGACTTCGCCCACCCCAACGAAGAGATCGTCATCGCCCGCGGTGGTCGCGGCGGCCGCGGCAACCAGCACTTTGCGACCTCTACCCATCAGGCTCCCCGGGAGCATGAACTCGGCCGCCCAGGCGAGGCACGCAACTACAGGCTGGAGCTTCGCCTGCTGGCCGACGCCGGTCTCGTCGGCTACCCCAACGTCGGCAAGTCGACGCTGATCTCACGGCTCTCAGCCGCCAAGCCCAAGATCGCCAACTACGCCTTTACGACGCTCGAACCAAACCTCGGCGTCGTGCAGGTCGGCGACGCCCCGTACGAGCAGTCGTTCACGGTCGCGGATATGCCGGGCCTGATCGAAGGCGCGCATCTCGGCGCCGGACTCGGCGTGCAGTTCCTCAAGCATATCGAGCGCACCAGCGTGCTCGTCCATCTGGTTGACGTCTCGGATGCCAGCGGCAGACCCGATCCGGTAGAGGACTACAACGTCATCACCGCCGAGCTCAAGTCGTTCGACCCCGCGCTGGCTGCCAAGCCGACGATCCTGGTCGCGAATAAAGCCGACGTTGCTAACCCGGACAAGCTGAAGAAGCTGACCGCCATGGCCAAGCGCAAGAAACTACCGCTGTATACGATCTCTGCCGTCAGCGGCGAAGGTCTTCCGGCACTGAAGTTCGCCATGGCCGAGGCCGTTGCCATGCACCGGCAGATTCCGTTGGAAGGCCCCGGTCCAGTCGTGCCCGCCAAGCGCAAGGCGCACTATCCGCCGCCTGCGCCGAATGCGCGAGGGCGAAGGTAGGACGCTTTAGCGTCGCTGCGCAGGGATTCTTTGGCCCGAAGGCCACAGAATCTCATGGTGTTTATATCCCCCTCCACAGCGGCGTCATCCTGAGCGTAGCGTCCCGTCTTTGGGGGACGCGGAGTCGAAGGACCCCGAAGGTTGCAATCTTGCCTATGCACTCTGAACCTTTTCTACCTCAAGCGCTTGAGCTCAGGCTTTCGTACTGGAAAAGGTCCCAACACCATAGGCAAGATCAAGTCTCTCGGGGTCCTTCGACTGCGCGCCTCGCAAAAGCGCGAGGCGCTCCGTTCAGGATGACGTTTCTATGGGAACGTGAACGAAACATAGGCGCTTCACACAACGGGATGACACGTACAAGGCCTGAAGGTCACGGCACCCGGAACGTCGTAACATCCAACTCCTTCACCGCTTTCTCCGCATGCGGCGTGCCTTCCGGCACCCAGTCATACGGCACGGCCTGCGCCCGATAAGTCAGGCTGTTCGCAAACGGCTTCCCGTCCACCGTCGAGCGGCCCACGTAAGGCATCACGTACTCCCAGACGATATCGCCCTCGGGAGTGACCTGGAACAGCCGCCCGTACATGCCTTCGTCGATGAGCGTATTGCCGTTCGGCAGCCGGCTCGCGCTGCTGACGAAGGAGCTGAAGAAGCTCCAGACCGGCCGTCCGGAGTTCGCCCCGGTGTACTGCCAGACGATTTGATTCTTGACCGGGTCGATCTCCAAGATGCGTGAGCCCGCATAGATGCCCAGCGCCGCCGGAGGAAAACCCGCTCCGCCTTCGTCGTCGAACAACAGCAGATTGCCCGCGCCGGGCAGGCCCTTCGCGATGAGGTGCGCGTTGTGCTGGCCGGAGATCTGGTCCACGGGCCTCGGCAGGTCCTTCTTCATGATCCGCTGATCGGGAGAGTACTCGCTGCCCGGAAACTCCGGCCCCAACCGCCAGACCACCTTGCCGGTCCTCTTCTCAATAATGAGAACGACGTTCCCCTTGCGGGTATCGATCATGATGTTCTCGGGATCGAAGCGCTTATCTCCCGCGTCGAACCAGCGATTGGCCCCCAGCACCTGCATGTCGTTGATCTCGAGGTATCCATACGGCTCAGGCGGATTGCGCGCGACACGCTCGCGCAGATAGTTCATGCCCTCCGGCGTCCAGCCGAACTCCTTGAGATGATCTCCCGCAGTCCAGCTCCACACGACCTTGCCCTCAGGAGTGACCTCGTAGATCGCCTGGTCGCCGATCTCCTTCGGTCCCAGCCCCGGCACGGCGCGCGGCACAGCGACCAGCAACAAGGTATTGCCGTTGGCCAGACGCGCCCAGTCGTGGTTCTGCCGCGCGGCTCCGCCGGGGGCCTGCGAGCCCCACTCCCAGACGGTCTTGCCGTCCCAATCGAGCTCGCCCACCGTCTTGTTGGTGAAGATGCCGCCGCGGCTGTCCTGAATATCCGACAGTTGCAGCAGCACGTGTCCACGCTGGCCGCCAATCAGCTTCGGGTCGATCACCTCTCCGGGATTGCCCGGATGCGGCCACCGATGAACCTCGTTGCCGTCCATGTCGATCAGGTGCATGATGCCGTCGGGACCGCTGAAGCCGACAAAGCTGTTGTACGCGCGCAACGGGTCGTAGATCGTAACCCCGGTGGGATAGACACGCGGAGGGGCGCTCAACGCCGTCGCGGTGAAAAGCGTAAGAAGCGCCAGCGCGCCGGCTCTGCGTACGCGAGGCAAGGATCGGCCTGCAATCTGCATGGTTGTTGGCTCCAAAGCGATGTCGGAAGAGATGAGAAGCTCAATCCAAATGATAGCCGGAGCGCCAACTCTCACCTTCGATAAGCGGGTGGATGCGGTCGCCCACACCCGCCTTTGCCGCAGCGGCGAGCAGACGCGGGAGCGGCTCGTCCATCGGCTCGCGTCCCAGGCGAAAGGTGTTGTAGTGCATCGGCACCATCGCCTGCGCGCCGAGGTCGAGGAAGCCTCGCAGCGCCTCTTCCGGGCTGGTGTGGACGGCGCGGTAGCTGTCCGGATAATAGGCGCCGATGGGAAGCAGAGCGATGTCGGGCCGCAGCCGTTGGCCGATCTCGGTGAACCCGCCGAAGAAGGCCGTATCGCCCGAGTGATAGATGCGTGGCGACGCCGGAGCCTCAATGCAGTAACCGCCAAAGCCGCGATGCGTGTCGTTGAACAAACGCGCACCCCAGTGCTTCGCGGGTGTCGCCGTAATGCGCAGGGAGTTCAGTTCCACTGACTGCCACCATGCCAGCGCCTCGACGCGAGCGAAGCCAAGATCGCGCACCAGGTCTTCGACCCCATTGGGAACAACAGCCACCGGTGCAGGCAGCTTGCGGCGACGCATCTCGCGCGTAATGGCCCGCAGCGACGGTCGGTTGAGGTGATCCATATGCGCGTGGGTGAGCAACACCGCATCGATGCGTGGAAGGTCCCGCACCCGAACGCCGGGATGCCGCTGGCGACGCAGGAGAATAAGGCGTGTCGCAAAGACCGGATCGATGAGGATCGCGCAACCCGCGATCTGAAGCAGAAACGACGAGTGGCCGATGAAGGTGATGACCGTCTCGCCGGCGGCGGCCTCAGCAGGCCTCTGAGGCTGGCCCTGCATCGGTTGCGCGTGGCTCTCGCGAACGAGACGCTCTAACTGCCGCAGCTTGGTGATCCAGAAAGGAACGGTCATGGGGTCTCTTCAACTGCCTCTGAGGATACAGATGCGCAGATAGATGAAAGGATTGGCGAGATATCCATGTTTGTGTCGTTGCTCGTTTTTCGCCGTCATCCTGAGCCATGGGCGAAGGCCCCCGCATTCGTGGCGACATTGAAGATAAGGCAGACCTCAGTCGAAGGTGATGGCTTTGCCCATGCTGTAGACAGGTATATTTTGCTTCTCTAGCTGTACAGGTAGTCCCAGACTTTGCTGGTCTTGGTTATGCCCTATGTTCTGTGGTTAGCCCAATGCGGGGGTCCTTCGCCTACGGCTCAGGATGACGACGAAAAACAAGCAATGACGAAAACAACCCCATTTCATTTTTGACCGGGTTCAAATTTAACTTGACGCACACTTTCGCGAAGAGCAGTATTTGACCATGTTCAAAAATGAGCCCGCGACGACCAAAGGCGAACAGACCCGGGAGCACATCTTCGACTGTGCCCTGGAGCTCTTTCGAGAAAACGGCTTCGATGCCGCGACCATGCAGGATGTCGCTACACGTGCCAACGTCGCCAAGAGCGCGGCCTATTATTACTTTCCAGGCAAGGAAGCGATTATCCAGGCCTATTATGAGGCCGTACAAACCCGGCAGGAGCAGCTTTGCGCCGAAGTCTTCGCTGAAACAAAAGACCTCAAGAAGCGCCTGTACGCCGCGATGCATACGAAGTTCGACCTTGCTCAGGATGACCGCAAATTACTCGGGGTTGTCTTCCGCTATACCGGAGAGCCACAACATCCGCTCTCCTGCCTCGGCAGCGGCACCGCAGAGATTCGCCGCCGCAGCATGCAGGTATTCCAGCAGGCCCTTGCCGTCGAGCGTTTGCCGAAGGACCTTGAACAACTGCTGCCCCTGGCTCTCTGGTCTTTGCAGATGGGCCTGCTCGTGATGTTTCTCTACGACACCTCCGCAGCACAGAAGCGTACGCGCCAGCTCGCAAGCGGTTCTCTCGACTTCACGCTGAAGATGATGACACTCGCCAGACTTCCCGTGCTCAAGCCCATCCGCAGCAAGATCCTCTCACTCCTGCGTGAGGCCGATCTACTGCCCGAATAGAACTGAACAATGCTCTAACAGGAGGTTTTCATGGACGAATCCACTGAACCAGCCGAACCCAGTAAGTTACCCAAATCCACTCGGGAGATCAGCAATGCGCAATGGATGCTCGCAGCCTTCCTCGTCGTAGCCTTCGGGCTTGGAGCCGTTCTCTATAAGTTCACCATCCACGTCGGTCTGGGGCACACCTCAGCGATATTTATCGGCATTCCGGCGATTCTCGCTCTGGTCCTTGCACTCGCACCACGCGCCAAAACCGTCACCGGCGGCATTCTGCGTGGCATCACGATTGCCCTTCTTGTCGTTGCACCCCTGCTGGGCGAAGGCTACCTCTGTATCCTCTTTTCGGCTCCTCTGTTTTATCTCGTGGGCCTGGGCGTTGGCTCACTTGTCGACTACTACCGCAAGAGCCGCAGCACCACGCTTAGCTGCATCGCCATCCTGCTCCTTCCGATGTCCCTCGAAGGCGTCGTGCCGCAACTCACTCATAACCGCGCCCAGAGTGTCACCGCCACCCAGATAGTCGATGCTCCCGCATCCGCTGTAGAGGCAGCTCTCGCGCAGAGCCCGCATATCGACACGGCGCTCCCCCATTTCCTTCGCATCGGCTTTCCCCGCCCACTCGAAGCACACGGCGAAGGCCTTGACCTCGGAGCTACGCGCACGATTCACTTCGCGGGCGCAGAAGGTGATCCTCCGGGCGACCTCGTCATGCAGGTCACCGACCGCCATCCCGGCCATGTTCGCTTCACGACGATCAGCGACTCCAGCAAGCTGACGCAGTGGGTGCGCTGGCAGACCTCGGAGGTCACATGGACGCCTCTCGACGCCACGCATACCTCCGTCACGTGGAGCATTGCCTTTGACCGTCAGCTCGATCCCTATTGGTACTTCGCTCCGTGGGAACAGGTCGCTATTCGCGAGGCTGCAAAGTATCTCATCACCGCCAATGCCACTCCTACAGGGACAGCACGTTGAATCACTCGCTCTATGTGCGCGCCACCGCGATCTATCTTCCGCTAGCCGCGGCGGCGCTCGCTGGGCTGCTTCGTCCGCGGCGTTCCCGCCAACTGGCCGCATGCCTTCTCAGCCTCTTTTGGACGCTATGCACCCTGCTGGTATTGCAGCGCCTCAACCAACTCACCGGATGGTGGGCGTTCTCTCCTGGCGGCCTGCTCTTTCGTGAAATGCCTCTGGAACTCTACTTCGGTTGGGCCATGCTCTGGGGACTCGTACCACAGCTCGCCTTTCCCAAAGGTTCGCTCGTCTGGGTGTCCGCATTCATGGTCGCATTCGATCTCGTCGCGATGCCACTCTGCAAGCCTGTCCTGTATCTCGGCAACCACTGGCTCGCTGGGGAAGCTCTCGCCGTATTGCTCGTCCTGTTGCCGGCACTTCTCCTCGCACGCTGGACGCTAAACGATACGCACCTGGAACTACGTGCAACGCTGCAAGTCGTCCTGTCCGTGATGCTATTTCTCTTCCTCGTACCAGAGCTCGTCTTCGCAGTGCGTCCCGGCGACGGCTGGCTTCCCCTGCTGCACAGCCCGAGTTGGCAACGTCAGCTCGGACTTCAACTCCTGCTCCTGCTCGCACTCCCCGGCGTCAGCGCGGTCGCGGAGTTCGCCCAACGCGGCCACGGCACTCCCCTTCCTTACGATCCTCCTAGACATCTGGTCACCAGCGGCATCTATCGCTACTGCGCCAACCCGATGCAGCTCTCCTGCGGCCTCGTGATGCTGCTCTGGGCCGCCATGCTGCACAATCTCTGGCTGCTGCTGGCAGCCTGCATGTCGATCCTCTACAGCGCAGGCATCGCCGAGTGGGACGAGGGACGAGACCTCGCAGAGCGCTTCAAAACCAGCTGGCAATACTATCGCCGCGCAGTCCCAAGCTGGAGAGTTCGTTGGCTCCCCTACCACTCCGGTACATCGGCGCGTCTCTACATCGCGCGGACCTGCGGTCCATGTAGCGAACTCCGCCTATGGATGGAAGCCCGGCATCCAATAGGCTTCGATCTCATCGATGCGGAGACTCTTCCTTCGGGTTCCATCCAGAGACTACGCTACGATCCCGCCGATGGAAGCGCCCCGGTAGAGGGTATTCGAGCCCTGGGCCGAGCCATGGAACACCTGCATCTGGGGTGGGCTTTCTGCGGTGCAGCTCTTCGGCTTCCGCTCGTCTGGCAAAGCGTGCAGTTGCTGATGGATGCCAGCGGCCTGGGCCCTCGCATCCTGGGCGACATGACATAAGATTTGCGACACCTCCCTAGTGGCAGGAATCGAACTTGAGATCGCCTGTGGTGTGTGACTCGGGTGCGCTCGTCTCACAGTCGAAGCGCGCGTGGCCTTCCATCGCCCAGATGTCGTTGTAGCTCGAATTGGTGCGCTGGACATCGACGTCCCACACCTTACAGTCGCTCTTGTTGTAGCGGACAGCAAAGTCCGTGCCGGGCACGTTCAACACCACATGCGGTTCGCCGTCCTCCGGCAACGCGATGCGGCCGCCTGTCTGCGGCTGCGATTCGTCAAAGAACCCCACTCCAAAGTACTGCTGGCGCTGGCCGGATTGGCAGGTATTGACGTGCATCGTCCAGTTCTTCGACTCGCGGCTGAGGGTCGCCGTACCAGTGGCTTTGCCCTTGCATCCTGTCAGGGTGAAGAGAGCCGACAGGGACAGCAGCATCACAAGGGCGCTTCTGAGCTTCAGCGCTACGCCGGGCCTCAACGCTGCGCGTTCGGTGGGCTGATGGAGGTCGTTTCTCATGGCATCCAGTTTAGCCAGAGAAGGGTGAAGTAAGAGTTTAGTTTTTGCCTTGAAGGCGCGCGCCCCTTCAAGGCAAACTCTGGCTACGCAGTTTGACACCACGCCTTAGGACTTCTTCGTAGCCCGGAAGCGGTTCGCCGTGGCGAACTCTTCGCGCAACTCCGGTGTGCGCAGGTTCTCCCGCAGGTGCGCGAGGCGCTGCTCCAGTGCGTGCAACGTCTGCGCGATGGGCTCGGTGTTCGTGAGCGCGATATCGCGCCACATGCTGTAGGGGCTTGAGCCGAGGCGCGTGGTCTCGCGCAGCGCTCGGCCGCCAATAGCCTGCACCGCGGCGAGGCCGTCGGGATCGGCGCTGAAGGTGTCCTGCAGCAGCGCGGCCAGCGCGGTCGAGAGCATCTGCGGAAGATGCGAGACCCAGGCACAGACTTCGTCATGGCGCTCGGCCCCAAGATCCTGAGTCTGCGCGCCCATGCCTGCTACCAGTGCGCGCCAGTGCGCTTCCAGTGCGCACTCGTTTTGATCGACAGGCGTGAAGAGCCAGGTCGCGCCGCAAAAGAGTTCGGCATCGGCCAGCGCGGCACCGCCGGACTCCTTGCCCGCCATCGGATGCCCGGGCAGGAAGCGAGCTTTGCCCGGCTGGTTGTAGAGCTTTGCCGCAAGCTCCACGATCTCGAGCTTCGTGCTCCCGACGTCCGTGACAAGCTGCTGCTCGTTCAACACGGGCGCGAGCCTCTGCATCCAGTCGAGGATAGGCAGAACCGGCGTCGCCAGCAGGTAGATATCGGCTGCGTCCGGAGCCAGCACGGCTTCGCGGCCCGGCAGAGCTTCGTCAATGGCTCCGACTTCGAGGGCCTTCGCGAGTTCGGCGGGGTCTGCGTCCCAGCCGAGGATTTTACTGTCAGGCGCGGCAGCTTTGAGCGCCAGCCCAACTGACGCGCCAATGAGGCCTGTTCCGAGGATGAGAATGCGGGTGGACATCGGTATTTAGTGTAGCCGTCAGATCAAAGGCACGTTGTCTTTAGCTCTTCTGACCGCCCTGGTCGTTGGCGCGCCGATGCGTAAAGGCACGGGCATTCGCTCCGCGATAGTCGCCGGCAACGTGCCCCTGCCCACGCAGAACATACTTGTAAGTCGTCAGGCCATCGAGCCCGACCGGGCCGCGCGCATGGAATTTGCTGGTGCTGATGCCAACCTCCGCCCCGAAACCGTAGCGGAAACCGTCTGCAAATCGTGTGGACGCGTTGTGGAAGACGCCTGCGGCATCGACCTCGCGCAAGAAGCGCTCCGCCGTGGCATCGTCCTCGGTAAGAATGCTCTCTGTGTGCGACGAGCCGTGCGTGTGAATGTGATCGATGGCCTGCTCCAGCGAGTCGACAACGCCGATAGAGAGCGCCAGCTCGCCGTACTCGGTGTGCCAGTCCTCTACTGGAGCACCCGCACCCAGTAGCTTGCGCGTCGCTTCATCCCCATGCAGCGCAACACCGCGCTGACCCAGGTGCGCCGCAAGCTTGGGCAGAAAGTCCTTCGCGATATCGCGATGCACCAGCACCGTTTCGACGGCGTTGCACGCAGCGGGATAGTCGATCTTGGCATCGCTAATCACCCGCAGCGCAAGCGCTTCATCGACACAGCGATCGACATAAATATGGCAGACACCCTCCGCATGGCCCAGCACAGGAATACGCGTGTTGGCCTGTACGTACTCCACCAGCGCCTTGCTGCCGCGCGGGATCACCATGTCGACAAGGCCATGCATGCCCAGCAGTTCGTTGACGCGCTCACGCCCGAGCACGAGCGAGATTGCATCGGCAGGTAGACCTTGCCTGACGATGGCCTCGCGCAAAACACGCACCAGGGCTGAGGCTGTGCGCTCGACCTCGCGGCCCGGCTTGAGGATGACCGCGTTGCCGCTCTTGAGCGCCAGCGCAGAGATCTGCGTTACAGCGTCGGGACGAGCTTCGAAGATTACCGCCAGCACACCGAGCGGAACGCTCAGCTTTTGCAGATGCAGGCCCTGTGTACCGGCCACATCTCCGGGATTCCTGTCGTCGAGTTCAATCGCATCGAGTGTGCGGCCCAGCGGATCGGGCAGCGCCGCGACGGAGCGCACCTGCTCGACCATCTCACGCAACTTGGTTTCATTGAGCTTCAGCCGCGAGAGCGTTGCGGGCGAGAGCTTCTCGTCTCCGCTCATCGACTCGGCGATCTTAAGGTCTTCCGCGTTGGCGGCGAAGAGCTCCGCGCCTGCGGCTTCGAGTGCCTGCGCCATCGCCTCAAGCGCGGCATTACGGCGCGGTTCATCGAGTGGGGCAAGCGTGCGCGAAGCCTGTTTCGCCGCCTCGGCTGTCGCGCGTACAGAGGACTCAGAAGCCTCGCTCATTTCGCGACCTCTTGCACCACCGGCGAGAAGCGAGTGCCCAGGGCTTCGCCATCGATGATGCGCTCCAGCACCTGCGGCGTACGCCCGTTGGCGATCACCACCTGTTTGCCGGCCCGCAGCGCGATACGCGCCGATTCGAGCTTCGAGGTCATGCCACCACGGCCCCGTCCGTTGCTGCCGTGCGCCAGCGCCAGGATGCGGTCATCGACGCTGCCCACCAGGCGTAGCACTTTCGCGCCTGGGTCTGAAGGGTCGCGGTCGTAGAGTCCGTCGACATCCGACAGCAGTACGAGCAGGTCGGCGTTGATGTGTTTCATGAGCAGAGCGGAGAGCTTATCGTTGTCCCCGAAGATCCTCTCGCGCGGCGCGGACTCGGTGGGGCGATCGAGCTCTACGGTCGAGACCGTATCGTTCTCGTTGACGATGGGAATCACGCCCAGCGTCAGCAATGCGTCGAGCGTGGCGCGCAGGTTGGCATGACGCACGGGATCGCGGAAGTCGTCTTCAGTGAGCAGCACCTGCGCGATGGGGCAACTGAGGCGGTCGAAGGCATCGCCATAGAGGGCCATGAGCCGCGACTGGCCGATGGCCGCACAGGCCTGTACCTGCGCCACAACCGTCGGGCGAGCCGACAGACCCAGCCGCTCCACGCCCAGCCCTACAGCCCCGGAGGAGACCACCAGCACTTCCATTCCCTGGTCGCGCAGGGCCGCAATCTGCTCCACCAGCCCGCAGAGGAGGCCGAGCGCCACCTTGCCGTCCGGACGCATGATGACATTGGTGCCGAGTTTAACGACGATACGATGCATGAAGCTAATCCTTGCTATCAGGCTCTGCGGCCTGCTTCATTGAGGTTTCCATGATGGTAGCAAGTTCGGTGTTGTCGCCGCGCGTGTGCGACAGAATCGACGCCGCTACCATCTTCTCTGCTTCGAGATCGAACTGTGCAAACCGCTTCCCCTGACACGAATCGGAAGTGGGCCTTGTACAGTCTTGGCAGCATCGAGGAAGGCAATTCAGTCGTTGCGGCTACGCCTTCACTCCAGCCTTCGGCAGAAAGGTATGGCCTTTGGCCTGCTGTTTACGGCATGGCTGAAGCCATGCCCTTAACGAGACAGTGCTACAGCAAGCCGTTTGCACAGTCCAACTTCATCCCAGACACAAGCTGATGGCCTACCTTACGCGTGCACCTTCGCTACAGCCGAAGCAATGCTGCGGTCCACCACAGGAGCCAGCAGACGCAGCTTTTCAACGAGCTTCGTAAGCTGGTCCGGGAAGAGCGACTGCGCTCCGTCGGACATGGCCTTGTCGGGATTGGGATGCATCTCCATCAGCAGGCCGTCCGCTCCGGCAGCGACGGAAGCCAACGCCATCGCCGGTACGAGATCGCGCTTGCCTACGCCGTGCGACGGATCGCCCAGCACCGGCAGGTGTGTCAGCTTCTTCAGCACCGGAATCGCGGAGATGTCCATCGTGTTGCGCGTCGCGGTCTCAAAGGTGCGAATGCCGCGCTCGCAGAGCATCAGATCGTAGTTGCCGCCGGAGAGAATGTACTCGGCCGAGAGCAATACCTCTTCGATCGTTGCCGAGATGCCGCGCTTCATCAGCACGGGCTTGCGCACATGGCCGAGCTCGCGCAGCAGGTTGAAGTTCTGCATGTTGCGCGCGCCGACCTGGAAGCAGTCGATGTAGGGCAGCATGGCTTCGATCTGCGAGATCTCCATGACCTCGGTGATGACCAGCAGACCGTTCTCGTCAGCAGCCTCGCGCATCAGCTTCAGGCCTTCGACGCCCATGCCCTGGAAGCTGTACGGCGAGCTGCGGGGCTTATACGCGCCGCCGCGCAGGAACTGTCCACCGGAGGCGGCCACCTGCTTCGCGCTGAGATGGATCTGGTCGCTGCTCTCAACCGAGCACGGACCGGCCATGATGACGACCTCGTCACCTCCGACCACAAGCCCGTTGGGGAATGTGACGCGCGTGCCCTCAGGGCGGAAACCGCGGCCCGCCAGCTTGTACGGCGAGGAGATGCGGTATGCCTGATGAACGCCGGGGAGCACCTGGAACTCAGTGACCTCGAAGTGCTCAGGAGTGCCGACACCCGCGAGAATGGTCTGGGTCTCCCCCGTGGTTCTGTGGACGTTGAAGCCGAGTTCCACCATGCGTTCAATTACGCTTTGAATCTGTTCATCGGTGGCCTGGTTCTGCATGGCGACGATCATCACTGGAGTCCTTTGCTGACTGCTTGGAATGGGGTACTGCGTCGCAGCATAGAAAAACAGGGCTGCGAAAAATCTTTACAGCTAAGCCTTTGCATCCGGATTCGCGGGGCGCTGGAGCGAACGCATGACGTCCATGATGCGCTCGTAGAGGTCCTGGATCTGCGCGCCTGTGAGGGGGCCAGGGTTGACCTTACGCACGTGGTCGAAGACGATCTGTTCGCGCTGCGGTTCATAGATAGGGGACGCGCTCTTCTGTTTGAGCTGACCGATAGCGACTGCAGCGGCAGCGCGTTCGGAGAGCAGGAGGACGATCTGCTCGTCCAGTTGATCGATCTTCTTGCGCCAGTCAGCAATTTCCATGTTTCCTCGGGCTGCAAACCAGGGGTTCGCGATGAGTTAGGGCACTGCAGTCTCTTCGACATAGGCCCCTCCTCATGATACGGGTTTGCGGCGGTTTTCATGCGCCGGTTGTTCCCTTCCGCAGGCTGCGAACAAAGTCTCCAACAGCCCGCGGGGCCTCTGCCGCCGGGGTCTTCTCCACCAGCCCGACGATGGCACTGCCCACAACGGCAGCATCGGCAAAGCCAGCGACCGTCTGCACATGCGCCGGCGTCGAGATGCCGAATCCCAGCGCGATAGGCAGCTTCGTGAACTGCTTCAGCCGCTTCACGAGTTGTTCCGCATCGCTGGCAAGCTCGGCCTGCGTGCCCGTAATTCCCACGCGCGAGATCGCGTAGACGAACCCCCGGGAGTTTTCTGCGATAGCCTTCAGCCGCTCGTCAGGGCTCGTCGGGGCGGCCAGAAAGACGGGAGCGAGATCGTTGGCCCGCATCGCCGCAAGGTACTCGGTGGCCTCTTCGACGATCATGTCGGTCAGCAGCACACCGTCCGCGCCGGCGTCCTTCGCTGCCTTCGCAAAAGCTGCCATGCCCAGCCGCACGACCGGGTTGAGATAGCTGAACAGGATGATGCCCGCCTGCGGTCGCGCTGCACGAATCTCCTTGCAGATCACGAGCACATCGGTCAGGCGTGTGCCCTTGGCGACGGCACGCTCGCTGGCGCGCTGAATCACAGGGCCATCGGCCAGCGGGTCGCTGAACGGCACGCCGAGTTCGATGACGTCGGCGCCATTGTCGATGGCGGCAATCGCCATGTCGCGCGTCGTGCCGAGGTCAGGATCGCCTGCGGTGAGGTAGATCACGAGGCCCGGTTTGTTTGGAAAAGTAATGGGCATGCCTACGCGCTCACCTTCTGCGCCGTAGCGCCGCTCAAGTTCATCTCGCGCGTCATGATCCCAATATCCTTGTCTCCACGACCGCTCACATTCACCATCAGGATCTTGTCCTTGCCCATCTTCGGCGCAAGCTTGATGGCCTCGGCCACAGCATGAGCCGACTCCAGTGCGGGGATGATTCCCTCCGTGCGGCTCAGTACACTCACCGCGTTCAAGGCTTCGGCATCAGTAGCGCTGGTGTAAGTCGCGCGGCCCGAGTCATGCAGCATCGCGTGCTCCGGGCCGACGCTGGCGTAGTCCAGGCCTGCCGACACCGAGTGCGTCGTCGCAACCTGGCCGGCGTCGTCCTGCAGCACATAGCTGTAGGTGCCCTGCAGTACGCCGGGGATGCCGCCGCCGATCTTCTGGAAGCGTGCCGCATGCTCGCCGAGTGCGGTGCCGCGTCCACCCGCCTCTACGCCGATCAGCGCAACGTTCGGCTCCGGGATGTACTCGTAGAACGCTCCGATCGCGTTCGAGCCGCCGCCGACGCAGGCGACGATAGCATCCGGCAGACGGCCTTCGTGCTCCAGAATCTGCCGCTTGCTCTCCTTGCTGATGACGCGATGGAAGTCGCGCACCATCGTCGGATAAGGGTGCGAGCCCAGTGCCGAGCCGAGGATGTAGAACGTCGTCCGCACATTTGTAACCCAGTCGCGCATGGCCTCGTTGATCGCGTCCTTCAGCGTCGCCGAGCCCGAGGCCACGCCGCGCACCTCCGCGCCCAGCAGCCGCATGCGGAAGACGTTCAGCTCCTGTCTCCGCATGTCTTCCTCGCCCATGTAGACGACGCACTCCAGGCCGAAGAGCGCGCACACCGTAGCTGTGGCGACGCCGTGCTGGCCCGCGCCGGTCTCGGCGATGATGCGCTGCTTGCCCATGCGCCGCGCCAACAGGGCCTGGCCGAGCGCGTTGTTGATCTTGTGCGCGCCGGTGTGCAGCAGGTCTTCTCGCTTCAGGTAGATCTTCGCTCCACCCAGGGTCTCTGTAAGCCGCTTGGCGAAGTACAGCGGCGTAGGACGGCCGACGTAGTCCTTCAGCAGGCCATCGAGCTCTGCATGAAACGCAGCATCAGCCTGGGCCTGCTCGTACGCATGGTCGAGCTCGAGTAGCGCGGCCATCAGGGTCTCCGGCACATAGCGGCCGCCGTAGATGCCGAAGCGTCCGGGAGTCGCGCTCACCGGCGCTGCAGAGGTAATCGTGGGTATTGCGGTCGAGCTCATCGCGGTGTCCTTCGTAGTTTCGTCAAAAGTCAGTCGTTACAAACACAAAAGCCGCAACCTTGGCGGTCGCGGCTCGGGGAATCTTGAGAATCGCAGGTAACGCTTGGGTCCCGCGAGACTACTCCGCCGATGCCGCTACGGTACGCCAGTAGCGGTAGGAGGGAGTAAATCGCGGTGTGAAGCAGAAATGCATAGTTTTCTTAACGTACACCCGAGGAAGTCCATGGGGCAAGCAACCCCTGCCGCAATTTCTGAATCTTTCGCCCCCCTTGGTGTGTCCTATATGCAGTTAGGAGGTGCTGAGATGAAAGTTCAATCATTTCGCATCATCGTTGCAGCAGCTTTGGCACTGGCCCCCGCTGTAGCCTTCGCGCATACGCCTACTGAGGTACATGACCGCACTCCGGTCGTTCACACACATACCCCTCAGGCGCACATCAGGACTGTAAGCGTTCATCGCTCGTAAGTAAGCGGTAAAGAAGTCCCGCACCGACACGGCCTGCGAAACAGCAGGTCTTGCCCTTTAAGAAGCAAGATAAGTGCACCAGATGTTTTAGATGTTCTCGCTACTATCCCCACAGAATCGTCATCCTGAGCGGAGCGCCTCGCGCTTTTTGCGAGGTGCGGAGTCGAAGGACCCCGAGGGCCTGATCTCGCCTGTGGTGTTGAGACCTTTTCCAGCATAGAAGTCCGGGCTCGAGCGCTTGAGGTAGAAAAGGGGCGAAGGGTATAGGCAAGATAGCAACCATCGGGGTCCTTCGACTGCGCGTCCCCAAAAGGGGGGGACGCTTCACCCAGGATGACGTTTCTATGGCGAGATAAAAACTACAAGATCGAGCTCTAACGCACCGCATCCCGCGCCGCCGCAATAAAAGCCTTCAACTTCGCAGGATCTTTGCGTCCGGGCGCTGCTTCAACACCACTGGCCACATCCACGCCCCACGGCGCAAACTCGGCAATGGCCGTCCCCACGTTCTCTGCGTGCAATCCACCGGCAAGAATCAGCTTCGGAAGCTCGCGCTTCCCATCCTGTGCGCTCGCGTACACCCGCCGTACGATCGGCGCAGCGTGCGCCCAATCAAAGGTCGTTCCCAATCCACCCGAAACCCCGCCCTTCGCCGCATCCAGCAGCACGGCCCAGATCGCAGGCTCCGCGAGAACCGCTCTCAACGCCGCCTCAAAGCGAGCGTCCGCAGCCGCGCGCTCCGTCGCATTTACCTCATACGACACGGCCTGGATGATCTTCAGCTTGCCCCCGAATTCTCCGGACAAAGCCTGCACCATCCCCTGGTCGAACTCGTTATGGAGCTGCGCCACCGTGAGCGCCGAGGCAGCCATAGAGTGCTCCACCTCATAGGGATCGTCGGTCGCAAAGACACCGACCTTCTCCACACCGGCAGGAAGCAAACGCGCAATGCTCTCCGCCTGCTCCAGCGTCATCTGGCGCTTGCTCGGCGCGAAGACGAACCCGACGGCATCCGCCCCCAGTTCGACGGCGAGTTGGGCATCGGCGAGATTCGTATTGGCACAGATCTTGATGAACATGACGAAGGTTAAGATTCGTCCAGTTCCGTAAAGATTCCGGCAAGCGAGACTTCGATAGGGGTTCCAACAACGCGCAGGATGCCGTCACTGGGCTGCGTAAAGCCTTGTTTAGAAGCCTGATAACCCAGCCGCTTCCATGGATCGATGGCCCAGATATCTTTCACACCCATGCCCGCGTAATCGTTGACCCGCTCTTGCAACTCTCCGAGAGAATCATCCTTCGAAAGAATTTCGACGCAGAGCAGAGGGGCAAAACTGATGATCGGATCTTTGGGATCGGTGCTCCGAATCACGCATATATCTGGAATGCGGTAGCGCTGAGGAGAGACCTGAATCCGCTGCTCTGGAAGAGCTCGCACACCCCATATCGTTCGTTTTTCCCGAAAGATGCCAGAAATAATGCCTTGCAAATGCGCGTGCGGCTGCTCTCCCACGTTCCGCTCCTTCAATTCGCCATCGATGTAGTCGCGGTCGGGCCGATAGGTCGTTTGCAGGTACTCGCGGACAGGAACAAGAACCGAGCTTGCCATGGCGCACACTCCGTATGGGGTATTTTAGCCCTCCAGCAGATGCACAAGCGCTTCACCAGGATTCGGCTTCCGCATCAGCGACTCGCCGATCAGGAAGGCTTCATAGCCCGCCGCGCGCAGGCGCTGCATATCGGCCACGGTATGAATCCCGCTTTCGGCTACGCGCACGGCGCTTGCAGGAAGATGCGTCGCCAGCTCGCAGGCGCGGTCGAGCGAGACCTCAAAGGTGCGCAGATCGCGGCTGTTCACGCCGACACACTCGCAATCGAGCGCCAGGGCACGATCCAGTTCTTCGCGATCGTGGACCTCGCACAGCACGTCAAGCCCATGTTGTTTTGCGGAGTCGCGAAGCGTACGGAGTTCGGTATCTGTAAGCGCGGCAACGATCAGCAGGATCGCATCAGCGGCGTTCGCGCGGGCTTCGAGGATCTGGAACTCGTCGACCATGAAGTCTTTACGCAGGCACGGGATCTTCACCGCCGCCGAAGCCCGGCGCAGGTTTTCGAGCGAGCCCTGGAAGAACTTTTCATCCGTCAGCACCGAGAGCACCGCCGCACCGCCGGCTTCCAACTGGGGCGCAAGAATCGCCGCGTCAAAGTCCGCGCGGATCAGGCCCTTCGACGGCGAAGCCTTCTTCAACTCCGCAATGATCGCCGGCCCGCTCTGCGCCTTCGCCCGCAGGGCCTTCGCAAAGCCACGTGGGGTGTGGGCGCTCGCCGCCTGCTCCAACGCGTGCAGATCAGCGGAGGCTTTGCGTTCGGCAACAACAGTGCGCGTGTGCGCGAGGATTTCGGGGAGATACATCGTGCGTTCTGTAGAGATAGCCATCTCTTCCATGCTACGGCAGATAAACAGGGGATGGCCTAGCGCAAATTCGCAGGCTGAGGAATTTACAAACTAAAGACAAAGCGGCCGGTAGAGGTAGAGATGGATTGCGGCACAGAATCCAGCCCCGAAGGGGCGGCCCCATCGGGGCTAACTCCAACGCAAAATTCTCGACGGCCTACTCCCCGCAAAACGAAAACAGCGAGCCCCAACCACGGACTCGCTGTTTCCTGTTTCCTACTTCCTGTTTCCTGCTCTTACGCCTTCCCTGCCAACTGCCGCAGCACATACTGCAAGATTCCCCCGTGTTGGTAGTAGAGGATCTCCTGCGGCGTATCGATGCGCACGGTGACGGAGAACTGGCTCTTCGTTCCCTTGGCATCTGTTGCAATGACGGACAGCTTCTTGCCCTGGGCAAACTTCGAGTCGAGCATCGCCTTCAACTCGCCGGGCTGCGTACCCAGCGTGAAGATCTCTTCTCCCGTCAAGCCGAGGCCTTCCGTGTTGTCTCCCTCCTGGAACTGCAGCGGCAGAATGCCCATGCCCACCAGGTTGGAGCGGTGAATGCGCTCGTAGCTCTCCGCGATAACGAAGCGAATCCCCAACAAACGCGGGCCCTTGGCCGCCCAGTCGCGCGACGACCCCGAACCATACTCCTTGCCCGCCAGAATCGCCAGCGGTGTAGCACGCTTAGCGTACTCCACCGAGGCATCATAGATGCTCATGCCCGTGCCCTCAGGCAGCAGTCGCGTGACGCCGCCCTCCGTGCCCGGAGCGAGCTTGTTGCGCAGGCGGACGTTGGCGAACGTTCCACGCACCATCA
Organism: Granulicella mallensis MP5ACTX8; assembly: GCF_000178955.2. Lineage (NCBI taxonomy): Bacteria > Pseudomonadati > Acidobacteriota > Terriglobia > Terriglobales > Acidobacteriaceae > Granulicella > Granulicella mallensis. Next base: position 5,698,071 of record NC_016631.1, read on the forward strand.
CCTCGTGGTTGCCGCGCCGCGAGCCGTAGGAGTTGAAGTCCGAAGGCTTCACCCCATGCTCGGTCAGGTACTTCCCTGCCGGGCCGTTCAGCTTGATCGAACCGGCGGGCGAGATGTGGTCCGTCGTCACCGAATCGCCCAGCACCGCGAGCACGCGCGCGTCGGAGATGTCGTCCACCGGCGCAGGCGTTGCAGGCATGCCGTCGAAGTACGGAGCCTTGCGGATGTAGGTGGAATCGGGCTCCCAGCCATAGGTATCGCCAGAGGGGAACTTCAGGTTCTGCCAGTTGGCATCGCCATCCGCAACGGTCGCATACTGCGTGCGGAACATCGTCGAGTCGATGCAGCTTGCCACCGTATCGGCGACCTCCTTCTGCGACGGCCAGATGTCGCGCAGATAGACCGGTTCGCCATCCTTGCCCTTGCCCAGCGCGTCCTTCTCGAAGTCGTGTGAGATGTGCCCGGCAAGCGCGTACGCCACCACCAGCGGAGGGCTCATCAGGTAGTTCGCGCGAACCTCCGGCGAGATGCGGCCCTCAAAATTGCGATTGCCCGAGAGCACCGATACCGCCACCAGGCCATGCTCTTCGATGGCCTTCGACACATCCGTCGGCAGCGGACCGGAGTTGCCGATGCACGTCGTGCAGCCATAGCCGACGACCTGGAAGCGCAGCGCATCGAGATACTGCAGCAGCCCGGCGCGCGTGTAGTAGTCCGTCACCACGCGCGAACCCGGCGCGAGCGAGGTCTTCACCCACGGCGGAGTGCTGAGACCAGCCTCGACAGCCTTCTTCGCCAGCAGGCCGGCAGCCATCATCACATAGGGATTGCTCGTGTTCGTGCAGCTCGTAATCGCGGCGATGACGATGGAGCCATCAACAAGATACTTGTCAGGATTGACGCCGAACCGTGCCTCGACGGAGTGCGCAGTCTCGGTGACGGAGACCGCACCGCCGGGAGTCGCCGGCTCATCATGCGTCGTCGTCAGCACAGCAACCGCCTCCGGCACCGTCGGTGCAGAGGCACCCACAGAGCTCGTCAGGTCGCCGCTGGCCGAGGCCAGACCACCCTCACCTTCCCAGCGCACCATCTGGCGGATCGTAGCCTTGTTGGCGTTCGGCCCTTGCAGCGCCGGCAACTGCTGAGCGAAGCTTGCGGGCGTCTGCGAGAGCAGCACGCGGTCCTGCGGACGCTTCGGTCCGGCAACGCTGGGCTCGACCGTCGCAAGGTCCAGCGAGATCGTCACGGAGTAGTGCGCCTCGGGTGCATCCGGAGTGTGGAAGAGGCCCTGCTCGCGGAAGTAGGCTTCGGTCAGTGCGATGTGCTCTTCGCTGCGGCCCGTCAGGCGCAGGTACTTCAGCGTCTCGGCGTCGACCGGGAAGATGCCGCAGGTCGCGCCGTACTCGGGAGCCATATTCGCGATCGTCGCACGGTCAGCCAGCGGAAGCTCGCTGATGCCGGGGCCGTAGAACTCGACGAACTTGCCCACCACACCGAGCTTGCGCAGCATCTCGGTGACGGTCAGCACGAGGTCGGTCGCAGTCGCGCCCTCCTTCAGCTTGCCCGTCAGCTTGAACCCGACGACCTGCGGCACGAGCATCGACACCGGCTGGCCCAGCATCGCCGCCTCGGCCTCGATGCCGCCAACACCCCAGCCCAGCACGCCCAGGCCATTCACCATGGTCGTGTGTGAGTCGGTGCCGACGAGCGTATCGGGGTAAGCCGTAATGTTGCCGTCCGCGTCGGGCTGTGTGGTGAAGACCACGCGGGCGAGATACTCCAGGTTGACCTGGTGACAGATGCCCATGCCCGGCGGCACGGCGGAGAAGTTGCGGAAGGCCGTCTGGCCCCATTTCAGGAAGGCGTAGCGCTCGCGGTTGCGCGTGAACTCCAGCGCCGCGTTCAGGTCATAGGCGTTGGCCGTACCGTACTCGTCCACCTGCACGCTATGGTCGATGACCAGTTCCGCCGGCTGCAGCGGATTGATCTTCTCCGGATTGCCGCCGAGCTGCTTCATGGCGTCGCGCATCGCAGCGAGGTCGACGATGGCGGGCACGCCGGTAAAGTCCTGCATCAGCACGCGGGCCGGCATGTAGGCGATCTCGCGCGAGGGCTCAGCCTTCGGGTCCCAGTCGGCGAGGAAGCGGATGTCGTCCGCCGTGACGGTCTTGCCGTCTTCGCAGCGAAGCAGATTCTCAAGCAGGATGCGCAGGGAGAACGGCAGGTGCGTGAGGTTCGTGTCGGTCAAGGCATTCAGGCGGAAGTAGTTAACCTTCTGCGAGCCGGAGGTGAGGGTGGCGGCGGCGTTGAAGCTGTTGGGGTGGGTGGCGTTCGGCATGACGTGGCTTCTCCTTAGCTGAGTAGCTGGCAGGCTGGGGAGCTCGCGCACATTGGCAGGAAGCTCCCGAGCAACTGGGCCGCGGCTTCGCCTGTATAAGGCTGCAGGCGATGGCGGCAACAAAATCGATAAATCGTAACGAGGGTAGCAGAGAGTGAAGGAAGCGCCCTAGGCACGTCCGCGGTCGTGGCGTCCACGACGAAAGCGCTTGAGATGAGCGCAACTCGGCATAAGGATATTTTACGCGAGAGATTTGTGGGAGCAATATCACCTTTCATGTGGACGCGGTATCATCCGTCTGCATCTCATACAGTTGCTACAGTTGCGTTGCCCTCTATACGTTTTTTGAGGGAACGCGGGAGATTTGGAACGATGAAAACACACGTGACTACCCAATACTGGCTGCGGAGCCTGGGCGCAGTCGGCCTGGTTGCCAGCCTCGCCCTTGGCGTCAATGGCTGCCATGGCAACCAGGGATCCGCTCCCATTGTGAACAATGCCGCCTCAGACCCCAATGCTCCCGACCCAGCCGCCGCTAACCAGGCGCCAGTGAGCGGTTCTACCAATAGCTCGAGTTCTAGCGGACAATCCAGCGGCCAGTCGACACAGGTGATGAGTTCCAACTCCTCCTACGCTCCGCAGCAGCAATCGGAGAGCTACCCGCAGGCCCAACAGGCGCCCGCGCCCATTCAGCAGGCTTACGATAACTCGCAGCAGGGCTACGACAACTCGCAACAGGCCTACGACAACTCACAGGACGTAGAGCCGATCGCTCAGACCGACCAGCCGCCACCACCGCTGCCCGAGTATGACCAGCCGGAAGCTCCTGAGCCGAACTACCTGTGGACGCCCGGCTACTGGGGCTGGGGCGCTGGTGGCTACTACTGGGTCCCCGGCGTATGGTGCCCGCCGCCCTACTACGGCGCGCTCTGGACACCTCCCTACTGGGGCTGGTCCGGCGGCTACTACCGCTTCAATCGCGGCTATTGGGGCCCGCATGTCGGCTTCTATGGCGGCATCAACTATGGCTTTGGATACACCGGAAGCGGCTACGAAGGCGGCTACTGGCACGGCAACGACTTCTACTACAACCGTGCCGTTAATCGCGTCAACGTCGGCAACATTCGTAACGTTTACAACCGTTCGGTGATCGTCAACAACAACAACCGCGTGAGCTACAACGGTGGACGAGGTGGCATCAACGTGCAGCCGCGGCCCGCTGAAATCGCCGCAATGCGCGAACGCCATGTCGGCCCGATAGCAGCTCAGACACAGATCCATCAGCAGGCAGGACAAAACCGGCAGCAGTTCTTCAACCAGAACCATGGCCGTCCAGCGCAGGCAGCACTTGCCCGCCCGAACGGTGTGCAGCCCGCAATCGGCAATCGTCCCGAAGGGAATCGACCGGGAGAGAACCGTGGCGGCGTTCCCGCCAACAACCTGCGCGGACCGCAGCAGGTACAGCAGCAGCGCAACGTGCAGGAGCAACAGCAACAACGGAACCTGCAGGAACAGCAGCAGCGTAACCAGCAACAGCAACAACAGCGCAATGTGCAGGAACAACAACAGCGCAATAACCAGCAGCAACAGCAACGTAACGTGCAAGAGCAGCAACAACGTAATCTGCAGCAACAGCAGCAGCGCAATAACCAACAGCAACAGCAGCGCAATGTACAGGAGCAGCAACAGAGAAACCAGCAACAGCAGCAACAACGCAATGTGCAGCAGCAACAACAGCGTAACGTGCAGGAGCAGCAGCAACGCAATCAGCAACAACAGCAGCAGCGTGCGGTTCAGCAACAACGCCCCGTGCAACAGCCACGACCTCAGCCCGAGGTTCAGCGTCCCCAGCCACAGCGTGAGGCTCCACGTCCGCAGCCGCAGCGTGAGGCCCCGCGTCCTCAGGCTGCTCCGCGTGCTGAACCCGCACGTCCAGCCCCTGCAGCACGTCCAGCACCCGCAGCGCGTCCAGAGGGCGGTCATGAAGAAGGTCATCCGCACTGATCGGCGTCTTGCACCAGCAGAAAGGCCCGCCAAACGGCGGGCCTTTCTCTTTCAAAGCCACCCATACGTTGTCATATCGACCGAAGCATAACGGCTTTATGTGATGCGCAGTGGAGAGATGACAGTTCTGTAGTGGTTCATTCCTATACGCACACAGCATGCGAGAGAGCTCTAAACGATCCCTTGCACCGCTACCCCATCGCCAACTGCACCAACAGCACGACGTTGAGCGCAAGGATGATCGTCGCCACAGTCCAGCCGGCCAGACGCATGCGGAACGCGCTCTTGAAGTCGCCCATCACCTTTTCGCGATTGGTTAGGAGCAAGAGCGGAATCAGTGCCGCCGGCAGTGTAAAGCTCAGCAGCACCTGGGAACCGATCAGAATCTTCAAGGGATCCCATCCAACACCAATCACGATCAATGCCGGAACGACCGTAATGAAGCGGCGCAGGAAGATCGGGAACTTGATATCGAGGAAACCCTCAATAATCACCTGACCGGCCATGACACCGACTGTAGAACTCGAAAGCCCAGAGCACAGCAGCGCCACCGCGAAGACGGTCGCCGCCGCCGAACCCAGCAGCGGCCCAAGCGTGTGATACGCATCCTGAATCGTCGGCGACGCACTCGGTCCGTGGAAGAGCGCCACCGCCGCCATGACGATCATCGCCGAATTGATGAGCCAGGCCCCGTTCATCGCCACGAATACATCGATCAGCTCAAAGCGCAGGTACTGCCGGAGGATGCCGGGCTTCGGTTCGCCGGAGGGCGGCGCGAGTTCGTTCAACCGGGGCTGCACCAGCGCCGAGTGCAGATAGATCACATGCGGCATCACGGTAGCGCCCAGCATGCCCACCGCCGCATAGACCGACCCCCTTACAGCATGAGGATCGAAGGATGGCAGGATCGTCGCTACAAACGCGCGATGCCAGTCGGGATGCACGAGGAAGACCTCGAAGCCGTAGCACAGGCCGATAACGCCGACGAAGGCCATGATGCCACGCTCCAGCCACTGAAACCCGGCTAGGTCGAGAGCGAGGATCCCAAACACCGCCACCGTCGCCGCAGCTGCCGCAACGAATAGCGAGCCCGTAGGCGAGAAGCCATGTGCCTGCAGCGCAGGGCCGATCAGCAGATCGAGGCCCAGCGCGGCACCGAGAAACTCCGCCAGATCGGTCGCGACGGCAGAGATCTCCGCACAGAACCACAGGAGGATGCTGGTGCTCTTGCCAAAGTGCTTGCGGCAGTTCTGCGGCAGAGTCAGCCCGGTCACGATGCCGAGCTTCGCCGACAGGTACTGGATGAGAATGGCCATGATGTTCGACCACAGCAGCACCCACAGCAGCCGGTAGCCGAACTGGCTGCCTCCAAGGATGTTGGTGGCAAAGTTGCCGGGATCGATGTAGGCCACCGACGCCACGAACGCCGGGCCGAAGTAGCTCCATATCTGGTTGCTGCGAAAGGAGTTGCGGCCCTTGCCACCGGGTGTCATCGCAGCCACAGAGGCTGGTGAAAGCGCGGCGTCCTGAACCGCTATATCGACGGCAAACGATATGTTTTCGCTGCTACCGGACGGATTGGCATGCGATTCAGGCATCTTGACTATTTTTAGTCTAGCCTAAAAGTCGGCGATAAGTACAGGATCAGCCCAAAATAGAGGGCTGTAAGCCCGATCTGTAGGCTACATCTCCCCTGCAAGGTCAGAGCTCAAGTTTTGTTTTGAAGGGGATCTGCCTAAAGACAGAAATGAAACGCGAAAAGCCCCGCATCCTCGAAAGGATGCGGGGCCCTCGCTTTCAAACTGAAGTTTGAGAGAACTTACGCTGCGACGGTCGGCTCGATCGAGACGAAGCGACCGAGCTGTCCGCGATCGGCGAACTTGACCACGCCGCTGACCTTGGCGAAGAGCGTGTCGTCGCTGCCGCGACCGACGTTCTTGCCGGCCTTCAGCGGTGTGCCACGCTGGCGGACGAGAATCGATCCGCCGGTGACGGTTTCTCCGCCGAAGCGCTTGACGCCGAGGCGCTGCGCGTTGGAGTCGCGACCATTTTTAGAGCTTCCTAGACCTTTTTTATGTGCCATTACAGTGCCTCTTTCGCGCCGGGGCGCGCCCGCGCTTCTGAAATCATGCGGCTAAGCCGCGAATCCTATTTTGCCAACCTGAGAACCTGCTGTTCGCAGCCCCAGGATGTACTTACTTGGCTTCAGCCTTGAAGCTCTTGCCGCCGACGAGGATCTCGTTGATCTTGACTTCAACGAAGCTCTGGCGATGGCCCTGCAGCTTCTTGTACTGCTTCTTGCGCTTGTAGTGGAACACGAGAATCTTGTCGCCACGGCCTTCGCTGACGACCTCGGCCAGCACCTTCGCGCCGCCCAGATCCTGCTCAAACTTGCCCTCTTCGCCGCTGACAGCAACAACGTCGGAGAACTCCAGCGTGCCGTTTTCGTGCTCGCTCTTCTCAATCCGGACGGTATCGCCGGGGGCCACGCGGTATTGCTTTCCACCGGTGCGAATGACTGCGTACATAACTTGAAACCTCATCGCCAGAGCGCAGAATGTCCCGCTCGGCTTTCCTCAGAAATACTGAATGTCTTGTCAGGAGGGCGGGGCTCGCCCGGCCGGCTTGGGCCTCGCAGCCTGTATCTCAGCCGCTACCCACCGGCCCTGTAGCCGAAGACACCGGCTACATCGCCAAACTTCAAGAGTTTATCGGGAAATAGGGGTCCAGGTCAACAACTATTCATCTGGCCGATATAATCGACCCCGTTGCCTACCGTGTCCGAGCCCTCTATACGCCCCGTGAGTTTCCGCGCCCCCCGGGTCATCTTCTGGGCCGGTTTCGCGCTTCGGATGGCCTGCATCCTCATCGGCCGCACCTATCGGATCCATCTTACCGGCGACCACTTCGACTACGGCTTCGAGGCCGGACGCATCGCCCGCTCCCTCGTGCAGGGCCACGGCTACGGCAATCCTTTCAACGGCTTCTCCGGCCCCACGGCCTGGCTCCCTCCCCTCTTTCCGCTGCTGATGGCGCTGGGTTTCAAGCTCTTCGGCGTCTACACGAACGGCGCGGCCATCTTCATCATGGCGTGCGACAGCCTCTTCTCCGCCGCCGTAGCGCCGGCCATCTACGAGATCGCCGCGCGCTGCTTCGACGCCCACGGCCTCGCCCGACGCGCCTCCGAAAAAGCCGCCCCCGTAGCACTCTGGTCGGCGTGGCTCTGGGCCGTGTATCCGGCCGCTCTGCAGTTCGCCATCCACTGGCTTTGGGAGATGTCGCTCACCGCCTGCCTCTTCACCTGGGCCTTCGTCTTCGCGTTGCGCCTGCGGCACATCGGCGAGCCGGAAGCATCAAAACCAAGCCGCGACCTGGGACTCTGGGCCATCTTTGGCCTGCTGTGGGGGCTCGTTACGCTCTCCAACTCCTCGCTGCTGCTCGTACTGCCCGCATGGATTCTCTGGATCCTGTGGCCGTCGAAGACCCTCCGTACTTTCAGCCCCAAAGCTGCCGGTGCCGTTCTTGCCTGCGTTGTCTTCGCTACCACGCTTGCCCCCTGGATCATCCGCAACGAGCACACGCTGCACGCCTTCATCCCCACGCGCGACAACTTCGGAGTCGAGCTCTTCAGGTCGGTAGAGCCTGGAAACGGCTCCCTCCCCTGGGGCACAGCCATGCCGCTCTGGCCCGGCGATCCCGAGTTCCAACGCTTCGTCCGGATGGGCGAAGTGGCCTATGGGCAGGCTAAGGGAGAAGAAGCCAAAGCTCTCATTCGCGCGTATCCGGGGGAGTTCGTGCGCCGGATTCGCGACCGCATGATCTTCTTCTGGGACGGCACACCGCACTCCCCCGAGGGCCATCCGCTGCTCGAGTACCTGCGGCTGTTGAGCTACAGCTTTCTCGGCACCTGCGGCCTGCTCGGCCTGCTCCTTGCCCTGAAACGGCGTGCGTCCGGCGCGTGGCCCATGGCGCTGGCCTTTTTGCTCGTCCCGCTGCCATACTATTTCGTGACCATGCAGGCACGATTTCGGCATCCCCTGGAGCCGCTGATCGCGGTGCTGGCGGTCTATCTTTTTCGGTCGACGCAACCGCGTGCCGAGTTGCAACGGAAGGCGGCGCGGTGAACGATCGCAAAGAGTTTCTGGTCACCGGCGCCTCCGGCTTCTTCGGCGGCATCCTCAAGCAACGGCTGCTGGCGGAAGGCTTCGCCGTCACCAACATCGACCTCGTCGCCGACGCAGACTCCCACCCCGCGCTCACCAGCATCCAGGGCGACATCCGCGACGCAGCCCTGCTCGCCCGCACCTTCGCCGAGCACAAGTTCGAGGCAGTCTTTCACTGCGCCGCCATGCTGGCGCACGACGTCCAGGACGACAACCTGCTCTGGAGTTCCAACGTAGACGGTACGCGGCTCGTAGCCGAGGCCGCGCTGGCGGCAGGCGTGACGCGGTTCATCTTCATCTCGACGAACTGCCTGTGGGGTGAGGGCCTGGCACGCGAAGTAACAGAACAAGAGGTGCCCGCGCCCGTGGAACTCTACGGCCACTCGAAGCTGGCTGCAGAAAAGCAGCTCGATTCTCTGCGCTCGGAACACCCGGAGCTGCAGGTCATCACGCTGCGCTGCCCGACGATCATGGACAGCGGCCGGCTGGGTCTGCTCGCGATTCTGTTCGAGTTCATCGATGATGGGAAAAAGGTATGGGTGGTGGGGGACGGCTCCAACCGCTACCAGTTCATCTACGCGCAGGACCTCGCCACGGCCTGCCTCCAATGCCTCAACTACGCCGGATCGAACCTGTTTCATATCGGGTCGGACCAGGTGCCGACGATGCGCGGCATGTACGAGAACGTGATCCGCACCGCGGGCAGTAGGTCGCGCGTGGCCTCCTTGCCCAAGGCTCCGACGATTGCGATGATGAAGCTCGCGCACAAGCTGAATATCTCTCCGCTGGGCCCCTATCACTACCGCATGATCGCCGAGAACTTCATCTTCGATACCACCCGCATCCGCCACGAGTTGGGGTGGGCACCGACGTTTACGAACGAGCAGATGTTGCTGCGCTCCTTCGAGTACTACCGCGAACATCGCCGCGCCATCCACGAACGCACGGACGTGTCGGCCCACTCGAAGGCTGCGCCCATGGGGATCATCCGGTTGCTGAAGTGGCTCTCGTAAGCTACCCGATCGCGCAGAAACACTGGCACTTGCTTTTCTGTTTGTCATTCGAGCGCAGCGAGCGAACCTGCTTCCTCCCGTTTTTTGCCATTGCCACCACAGGCGTTGTGCGTTAGCCCAAACCAAGCTCCAGTTCCAGCGCACATATTTCTGGGTGATATGAACGAAGAACGGGAGACAGCAGGTTCGCTCGCTGCGCTCGGAATGACAACTAGAAAAGCAACAGCAACGGCAAGGCAACGCCCGATATAATCGCCCCTATTGCCAACCATGCCCGAGCCCACCATCCGTCGCCTCAACTTCCGCGCCCCCTGGGTCATCTTCTGGGTCGGTTTCGCACTTCGGATGGCCTGCATCCTCATCGGCCACACCTATCGCATCCGCACCACCCACGACCATTGGGAGTATGGCTTCGAGGCCGGGCGCATCGCGCGCTCCCTCGTTCTGGGCCGCGGCTACAGCAGCCCGTTCAACGGCCCCTCCGGCCCGACGGCATGGCTTCCACCGCTCTATCCGTTGCTGATGGCCTTGGGCTTCAAGCTCTTCGGCGTCTATACAAATGCTGCGGCGATCTTCATCATGGCGTGCAACAGCGCCCTCTCAGCCGCCATCGCACCGGCACTCTACGAGATCGCAGCGCGCTGCTTTGACGCTTACGGCATCGCCCGCCGTGCCTCGATGAAGGCTGCCCCGGTAGCCCTCTGGTCGGCGTGGCTCTGGGCCGTCTATCCGGCGGCTCTGCAGTTCGCCATCCACTGGCTCTGGGAGATGTCGCTCACAGCCTGCCTCTTCACCTGGGCACTCGTCTTCTGCCTTCGCCTGCGACGCATCGGCGAACCGGAAGAGGTAGCGCCAAGGCCGGGCCGCGACTTTGTATTCTGGGCTGTCTTTGGGCTGCTGTGGGGGTTGACCGCTCTCTCCAATGCCTCCCTGGTACTGTGTCTTCCCGTATGGATTCTCTGGATTCTGTGGCCGCAAAAGAACCAGCCATCCCATCCCCCCTTGATGCAGTCCGTCGCAGGCGCTGCTCTCGCCTGTATCGTCGTCGTTGCAACCATGACGCCGTGGATCGTGCGCAACGAGCGTGCCTTTCACGCCTTCGTGCCGACGCGTTCCAACTTCGGCGTCGAGCTTTGGCAGAGTTCGCTTCCCTCCCACGACGCCTTTCCCTGGGGAGCCACCGTGCCCCTCTGGAGCGGCGATCCCGACTTCAAGCTCTACGCCAGGATGGGGGAGCTTAACTACTCGAAGATGCGCGGCGCCCAGGCCAAGGCGACGCTGCGTGCACATCCCGATGTGTTTCTGCGCCACACGCTGCAGCGCATTCAGTTCTTCTGGTTCGGGGTTCCTCATACCGAACAGAAACACCGCTCGGAAGAGGTGGGCCGCATCTTCAGCTACAGCTTCTTGAGCGTCGCCGGACTGCTCGGCCTGGCCCTCGCGTTGAAACGAAGAGTTCCAGGAGCCTGGCTGATGGCGAGCGTCCTGCTGTTGACGCCGCTCGTGTACTACATGGTCGTCATCCAGGCGCGGTTCAGGCACCCGATCGAGCCCATCATCGCCGTCCTGTCCGTGTACCTCTTCCGCTCGACGACACCGCGTAAAAAAGCTGAGGCTTAGAGATAAAGATCTCTTTCTAAACCCACCCATACCCTCTCATCTCGACCGGAGGCGGCGTTCTTTGCCGCCATAGTGGAGAGACCTCTGTATTTTGCCCGTAGTAGCACTGCTGCTTCGAGCGAAATACAGGGGTCTCTCCACTACGCATGACATAAAGCCGTCATGCTCCGGTCGAGATGACAAGATATGGGTAATTTGAGAAAGACACTTTCCTTCCAAGCCCCCAACCCACAGGTGATAGAGTTCAAACACCGTAGTAGCAGTCGAATCCCTCACCGAGTCAGGGGCTTCTCGCATGGCGCTTACGATCACAGGTCTGTCCAAGACCTATCCGAATGGTGTTCACGCTCTCAAGAACATCTCGCTCACTATCGGCAACAACATGTTCGGGCTGCTAGGTCCAAACGGCGCAGGCAAGAGTACGCTGATGCGTACCATCGCCACCCTGCAGGAGCCCGACAGCGGCACCATCTTTCTCGACGGCATCGACGTACTCCAGCAGAAAGACGCCGTGCGCCAGACGCTCGGCTATCTGCCGCAGGAGTTCGGGGTCTACCCCAAGATGTCGGCGCTGGACATGCTCTCCCACCTTGCGGTGATGAAGGGCATTACCAACGCGGGTGAGCGCAAGGAGATCGTCGAAGCCCTGCTGAACCAGACGAACCTGTGGGCGTTCCGCAAGAAGGCGCTGAGCACCTACTCCGGCGGCATGAAGCAGCGGTTCGGCATCGCGCAGGCGCTGCTCGGCAAGCCCCGGCTCATCATCGTCGACGAGCCGACTGCCGGACTCGATCCCGCCGAACGCAATCGCTTCCTCAACCTGCTCTCGTCCATCGGCCGGGACGTCACGGTGATCCTCTCGACGCACATCGTCGAAGACGTTCGCGAACTCTGCCCGCGCATGGCGATCATCGCCGCAGGAGAGTTGCTGCTGGAAGGCGCACCCAGCGAGGCGCTGGCCGCCTTGAACGGCAAGATCTGGTCGAAGGTCGTTGCCACCGATGACGAGCTGCGCGCTCTGGAATCGGAGCTGCGCGTCATCTCCAGCCACCTGGTCGCAGGCCAGCACGAGATTCGTGTCTTCGCCGACAGCGCCCCCGGCGAAGGCTTCCGCGCCGTGGATTCCGGTCTTGAGGACGTTTACTTCCTCAACCTGTCCAGCCAGTCCGCAGCCAAAGCAGCCAACTAACCTCTTTCCGCACGGAGATCCGCGATGAAACTCTTTTGGGAGTTCTTCTCCTTCGAGCTCAAGGTCCGGCTGAAGAGCCTGTCGACATACGTGTACTTTGCGATGTGGTTCTTCTTCAGCTTCCTTTCCGTCGCCGCTGAGGACTTCATCACCACGGGCAACGGCAAACAGCTCCTCAATGGACCGTTCTCAAACACCATCCTGTACATGTTTTTCACGTTGTTCGGGACGATTGTTATTGCCGCTATCTTCGGCACATCGGTCCTGCGCGACTTTCAACGCGATACCTTCCAGTTGATCTTTACAAAGCCGATTACGAAGTTTGCGTATCTCGGCGGCCGCTGGGCGGGATCGTTTGTCACCTGCGTCTTTGTGTTCTCGGGAATCGTCTTCGGCGAAGCGATCGGATCGCTGATGCCCTGGGCCGATCACACCCGCATCGTTAGCGGCCATGCCTGGTGGTACCTGCAGCCGTTCCTGTCGATCGTGGTCGTGCAGATCTTCTTTCTCGGCTCGATCTTCTTCCTGGTGGCTGCGCTCTCGCGCAAGATTGTCATCGTCTACCTGCAGGGCATCGCGGTCCTGATGATCTACCTGCTGCTGCAGGCCGTGTTCGATGCGACGCGATCGCTCGAGCACTTCTGGTCCGGCATTCTCGATCCCATCGGATTGCAGCTTGCGAGCGTCATCGCGCGTTACTGGACAGTCGCGGAGAAAAACTCGCAGCTCTTCTCCTGGTCCGCGCATGTAGGCAACGGCGTCTTTCTCTACAATCGGCTGCTTTGGATCGCCGTGGGTTTTGTCTCGCTGGGTGCGGTGTACCTATTCTTCCCCATGTCCGTCGAGGCGCTGACGGCAAAGTCGCAGGGACGGCGAGCGGCGAAGGCCAAGCGCGAAGAGGAATCCGAGCTTCAGCCACGACGCTCTCTGGTGGCCGCACAGATGCCAAGTGTGCAGCAGAACTTCGGAAGCGGTCTCTGGTTCACGCAACTTGTCTCGATGACACGCCTGCGCATCTCCAACATCACCCATGAGCTGCTGTTCTGGGCACTCGGCGTATTGATCGCTTTCTTTGCCCTGGTCAACGGCTACTTCGCAGGACATGCACAGGAGACCAATGTCTGGCCCGTCACGTTCCTGATGCTGCAGTCCGTGGAGAACACGGCGGTCATTCTGCTCTTCGTGGTGGCGACCATCTATGCCGGAGAGCTGGTGTGGCGCGAACGGGATACGCGCTTTGCGGGCATCCATGACGCACTGCCCATGCGCGAGACAACGGATTGGCTCTCGAAGTTCTTCGCGCTGGCCTTCGTCGAAGTGGTTCTCCTGCTCGTGGTCATGGCCTGCGGCATCCTCATGCAGACCTTCTCAGGCTTCCATCAGTATGACCTCCTACAGTACTTCAAGGAGCTGTTCCTCATCGTCTTTCCCTCGGTGATGGGGATCGCCCTGCTCGCGTTCTTCGTGCAAACGGTGGTCTCCAACAAATTTCTCGGCCACGCCATCGTCCTGGGCGTCTTCATCATGCAGCCGATTCTCAATCGCTGGAACATCGAGAACTCGCTGCTCGTGCCGACACAGAGCCCCCCGTACAGCTACTCCGACATGAATGGCTACGGCCACTTCGTAGCGGCGCTGGCCTGGTCAACCGTTTATTGGACCTCGATCTTCGCATTTCTTGCCGTTCTCTCAATCGCGCTGGCGCGACGCGGCGCCGAGGATAGCTGGCGTGCACGCTGGGGTCAGGCGCGTCATCGCCTGCCAGGACTGACGCCCGCACTGGGGCTCTTCGTGCTGCTCGTTATCGGCAGTGGAAGTTGGTACTTCTACAACACGCACGTCCTCAACACCTTCTATACACAGAAGCAGCTCCGCGATTTCCAGGCGCAGTACGAACGCGACTTCAAGAAGTACGAGCGCTTTCCGCAGCCGAAGATCACCTCCGTCGATGCGAACATCGATCTCGATCCCTATCACCGTTCGTTCTCCGGCACCGGTCACTTTGTGCTGCAGAACAAGACACCGAATCCCATCCAGCAGATCCACATCACCGACCAGAGGCAGTCGGTTGCCGACGTGCAGTTCGATCGGCCGTTTCACCACATCAGCAGTTCTTTCCGCGATCTCTATTCGATCTATCAACTCGAAACGCCGCTCGCGCCGGGTGAGAAGTTGAACATGACCTTCAAGGTCGGATATCAGTCGCATGGCTTCCGCGATGGCGGCGAGCGGCCCGAACTGGCCTACAGCGGCATGTTCTTTGACTCCAGCTACTTTCCAACCATCGGTTACAGCAACGATGTAGAGATCGACGACCCCCGCCGCCGCCGCGAAGAGAAGCTGCCGCTGCTCGAAGACCTTCCGCCGCGCGGCGATTCCCTGGGCAGCGTGACGAATCTCTTTACCCCCACCTCTGACTGGATCAGCTATCGCACTACAGTCAGCACACCCGACGATCAGATCGCGCTCGCACCCGGATATCTGCAACGCGACTGGTATCAGAACGATCGCCACTACTTCTCCTACGACATGGGCGACGTGAAGATTCTCGACTTCTTCTCGTACATCTCCGGCCGCTACACGGTAAAGAAGGAGAACTACAAGGGCACCAGCATCGAGGTCTACTACGACTACCACCATCCCTGGGATGTCGACGACATGATGCAGGGAGCACGCGCGGGACTTGACTACTACCAGGCCAACTACAGCCCGTTCCAGTACAAACAATTCCGCATCATCGAGTTCCCGCGCTACCGCAGCTTCGCGCAGTCGTTCTCGAACACCTCTCCTTTCACCGAAACCTTCTTCCTCTCTCGCGTCCTCAACCCGAAGAAGGATATCGACTTCACCTACTTCGTTACCGCGCATGAACTCGCACACCAGTGGTGGGCCCACCAGCTCATTGGCGGCCGCGTTGCCGGGTCGAACATGATGTCGGAGTCGCTGGCCGAATACTCTGCCCTGCGCGTGGCGCAGAAAAAGTATGGAGACGCGCAGATGCACAGGTTCCTGTCCCATGAGCTCGACGGCTATCTGCGCGGACGCTCCGGCGAGACGCGCAAGGAGCCGCCGCTTGGGCAGGTGCAGCGCGAGTCCTACGTCTGGTACCAGAAGGGCAGCCTCATCCTCTACGCGCTCTCCGACTACATCGGAGAAGACAAGCTGAACCTTGCGCTGCATAACTTCCTAATGCAGTACCGCTACGCCAATGCCGACGACTCACAGTCCGGTCCCTACCCGGACACAAGAATGCTCGAAGCTGCCCTGCGGGCCCAGACCCCTGCCGACCTGCAGTACTTCATCGACGACAGCTTCGAAAAAATCACCCTCTACGACAACAAGACGATCCAGGCGACCTCGCAGAAGACATCCGACGGCAAATACAAGGTCACGCTGGTCGTCGAAGGGAAGAAGGCTTACGCCGACGGCAACGGCGTCGAGACGCCTGCCTTCCTCAACGACCTGATCGATGTAGGCGTCTTCAGTGGCAAGAAGGACGAGGAGAAACCGCTGTCCGTGCGCAAAGAGCGCATTACCGGCGGCCGGCAGACCTTCGAGTTCCTCGTGGACGAGCCACCGACACGCGCTGGAATCGATCCCTACAACAAGCTCATCGACCGGAATCTGGACGACAACTCCACCGACGTAGTGAACCAGAAGTAGCGACGTGCGACACTGACTATCGACAGATGAACGACACCAGAAACTCGCCCAAGATCCTCGTACAACGCCTTCACCCAGCGGCTCAGCTTCCGCGCTACGCCCACGCCGGGCCCTACGGTGATTTGGCTGCCGACCTCTTTGCCGCCGAAGCCGCAACACTGGCTCCCGTAGGCCAGCCGGGCAGCACGCAGGCCGTGCGCACGGGCCTGGCCATGGAGCTTCCCTCGACCCACGGCGCATTGGTCGAAGACCGCTCCGGGCTGGCACTGCGTGGCATCACGACGCTGGCAGGCGTCATCGATCCGGGCTATCGCGGCGAGCTCAAGATCGTGCTGACGAACCTCGCGCCTGAGGCCCAGACGGTTGCGCCCGGCCACCGCATCGCGCAGCTCCGCATCGTCGAACGCATCCAGGCCAGCTTTGAAGAGACCAACACGCTCGCCGAAACCCCTCGCAACAACGCAGGGTTTGGCTCGACGGGCGCTTAGCGTTCGCCAAGATGTACCCCCTGTTTCTTCAGCCTCCCCACAAAATCGTCATCCTGAGCGAAGCACCTCGCGCTTTTGCGAGGTGCGCAGTCGAAGGCCCCCGAGAGTGGTTATCTCACCCACGACGCTGGGACCTTTTCCACCTCGAAAACCCAGGCTCGAAGGCTTGAGGTAGAAAGGGTCTGAGAGATATGGGCAAGAGGTTGGCCCTCGGGGTCCTTCGACTCCGCGTCCCAAAATCGGGACGCTCCGCTCAGGATGACGGTTCCGTGGAGGGGGCAAGATGAACGACGAATTCGCTAACAGGAACACCTCACCTGTCATGAACACCGCGTCCACAACAAACAAAGCAATCACAGGCCTCTGCGGCGCGGCCCTCTGCCTCAGCCTGCTGACCGCCGTTATCGCCAGCAGCCACTGGCCCCTGATCGGGGACGCCTCGCTGATGCACTACGTCGTGTTCCTGATGCACCGCGGACTATTGCCCTACAAGGACATCGCCGACATCAACCTGCCGGGGACGTACGCCTTTGAAGCGGCGGCCATGGCTCTCTTCGGAGAGGGCGCCATCGCCTGGCGCGTCTACGACTTCACCCTGCTGGGAGCAGCGCTCGGAGCCTGCTTTCTCCTGGCCGGACGAAACCGCTGGTTCGCCGCGCTGTTCGCCGGCTGCACCTTCGCTCTGGTTCATTTTCAGGATGGCCTCGAAGAAGGTGGGCAGCGCGATCTGCTGATCGCCGCCCTGCTGCTCTGGGCCTATGTCGCGCTGTTTGCCGCACTGCGAGGCAAACGGCCACTCCGGATGCTCCTGCTCTTCGGAGTCAGCCTCGGCGCTACATTCCTCGTCAAGCCGATATTGCTGCCGCTTAGCGGGCTCTTGTTGCTTCTGGTGGGAGTGGTCCGGTATCGGCGCGGGCAAAAGCTGGTACCGGGAATCGCAGCCGCACTCGCAGGGATGGCGATCCCCGGCATCTGTACGCTGCTCTGGCTGCAATCTCATGGGGTTCTATCCGCTTTTTGGACGTCCGCGCTGCCCTTGATTCGCCTCCATGCCAGCCTGGGAGACAGGTCTCTGGGTTTTCTGCTCGCTCATTGCCTGTCGCCGATCACGGCGCTCTGCCTGCTTTGGGCGGTCCTTCAGTTCACCGGACGTCCGGCGCTCACGACGGAGCGGATTGCCTTGCTGGTGGGCGTCTTCGGGACACTCCTTGCCTATGTCATGCAGGGAAAAGGCTTCACCTACCAGCGCTATCCCCAGCTCGCGATCCTGCTGGTCCTGATTGGGCTGGATCTGGACGAGGCCCTGTTGAGCAAAGGCGTACGTCGATCCCTGGCGATGGCAACCTGCCTCCTGGGTTCCTTTTTTCTTGCGCCACGGTTTGCCTGGCTTACGACGACTTTCTCGGGCGTGACTCGTTTTCAAAACGCCCTCACAGAGCAACTCGATGCCGTAGCCAGCAGGGACCAACTCTCCGGTCAGGTTCAATGCCTGGATACCTTTGGCGGCTGCATCGGAACGCTCTACCAGATGCGCCTCCCGCAGAGCACTGGCTTCCTCTACGATTGCTACCTGTTCACCGATCCCTCCGCAGAGAGAGAGAGCTACCGTGCCGCGTTCTGGACAGCCTACAAAACAGCCCAGCCACGAGTTCTCGTTGTGACGAACCAGTTCTGTTTCTGGGACCCGCGTGGCTTCAAAAAGTTGGACGAATGGCCAGCCTTCGCCGCAGACCTCGACCAGAACTACCGGGAGCAATCCGAGTGGCGCTCAGACGTGCCGAACCACTTCTGGCACAGGCCTGAGATGCCGTTTCAATTCAGAATCTACGTGCGCAAAGAGCATCCCTAGAACCCGCCATCGTTGTCAGTTGAGGCAGGAATTGCTGGTTTAGGGAGCCAGCGACATCACGAAACCGGTCTCTCGAAGAGCTTCTTGAAAACGATCTCCTTGAAGTCAAGCAGCGGGGCATCGCTCTTCTCAGCGCGCATGCGCAGCAAGGCACCTTCCCAGCTATTCAGGAGAAACTTTGCCAACAACGATGCAGGGAATTGACCGCTTATCTCCCGTTGACTCTGCGCCTCCGCAATACAAGTCTCAAGAAGCTCGCACCAGGCTCCAAAATGTTTGGTAAGGCCGTCACGTATCAGTGCACTCTGGTCAGCAGCTTCAGCGCTGAAATTACCCATCAAACATCCACGAACGTACTGTGAGGTCCTGAAGGCCTCAATCCTGTCATCGAAGTACGCTTCCAATCGCTCTCGTGGAGTGGCATCCGGATTGAGGAGAAAACTGCGCAGCCTTTCCTGGCCTCGATTGGAATAGGCATCAATCACCTCCGCCGCAAACGCCTCTTTACTCTGAAAGAAGTTGTAAAAGGACCCCTTGGGTATGTCGGCGGCCTCGACAATACTCTGTACGCTGGTCCCGCCATATCCGCTCGCGTGGATCGTCTGCACCCCCGCCTGAATAAGCTTCTCCCGGGTACCTGGTTTTGGCTTTGGCCCCCGTTTTGCGGGCGAACGAGAATCCATAGGTGTTCCAAGTCTATCTTCACGCACCATGAACAGAAAGTCATGATTTTACAGATCAAATAATACAAGACGACCAGTCATATTGTATTGTATGACTACATTATCCTCATCCCAAATTGATCTTCGAATCTTCTGATCCTGGAGCGACTATGAACGGAATCGATACAAATAACGGAAGCCTGAAATGGGAAGTATTTACCAGTAAACGCCCTGGTCTTAGCCGCGATCTCCCTCCTGGCAAAGAGGACTTGATGTGGGTGTCGAACTCGTCGACGCTCATCTACGGTGAGCGCGATGCTGTCCTTGTCGATACCTTTCTGACCATCGACCAATCGCAGGCATTGCTGAATTGGGTCATCGCAAGTGGCAAGAATCTTACCGCGATCTACCTGACGCACGGTCATGGCGATCACGTGTTCGGAGTTGGTTCGATTCTGGAGCATTTCCCGAATGCGAAAGCCGTTGCAACCCCTGCAGTCGTTGAGGCCATACGTGCGCAAGTGTCGCCAACATCGCTGGAAGAGTTTTGGCGCAAACTTTTTCCTGGACAGATTCCGGAGCATCTCCCCGTTGCCGATCCTCTCGAGGACAATGAACTAGAGCTGGAAGGACACAAGCTGGTTCCGGTAGATACAGGTAAAACGGATACGGCCCAATCGACCTGCCTGCATGTCCCGTCGATCGGGCTGCTCGTCGGTGGAGACACGGTCTACAACGGAATTCATCCCTACCTCGCGGAGACCAACACGGAGAGCCGGCGTGAATGGATCGCTACGCTCGATAAGCTCGAGGCGCTAAATCCCCGAGCCGTCATTGCCGGGCACAAGATTCCAGAAAATGAAGACGGGCCTCGCATCATCGCCGAAACGAGACAGTATCTTCGCGATTTCAATCGTCTCGATGAAACCACCCATACCGCCCGCGAGCTTTACGATGCAATGCTTGAACTCTACCCTGATCGCGTCAATCCAGGCTCCCTGTGGGGAGGCTCGAAGGCTGCTAAAAAAGGCGTCTCCTAGAGACGATTCAAAGAGACGATTCAAGTAGCCACCAGTCGTTCGATCGGCGAAGCCAGAGGTGCATCTCTGGCTTCGCTAGCCTGTATGCAACTCTTTCCCGCATCTCGCGAGGATGAACCCTATTCGCTCTCTCGCGGCACAATTCGCATGCCTTACCCCGCAACCACCGGCTTCCCTTTCTCATTCCACTCCACATACGCCGCCGGAACCTGGTGATCGTGCGTGAACAACACCAGCCAGCGCTCGGGGATCGCCTGCGCCAGAAACCGTTTTCGCTGGGCGATGCAGGTAAGTGGATCGAGGTCATAGCCCATCACCCACGTTGGATCGAGATGGTGATGCGTCGGAATGAGGTCTCCGATGTAGCACGCATGCTCGCTCTGCGACTCCAGGTGCACCGCCAGCATGCTCGCCGTGTGGCCGGGGAAGGCTTCGACCCAGACACCGGGGACGATCTCGGTTGAGGTTTGAATTGTGACCGGAGGCAGCGATTGCGTCGCAGCCAGCCGCGGGTCTGTTGGAGTAAAGTCACCGGTGCCCTGCGGATCGAGCAGCGTGAGCTGGCCGCTGGCAATCAGCGGATCGTAGTTCGGCCCGAGATAGCTGACCGCATCGCGCTCGAGCTGCAGCCGTCCATGCTCCAACTCTCCCGCCGCCGCGAAATAACGCGCATTCGGGAACGTTGGCGTCACGGAGCCATCGGGGTGCAGGGTCGTATTCCAGCCGCAATGGTCGAAGTGCAGATGCGTGTTGATCACATGCGTCACTTCATCGACGCGCACACCAGCAGCCGCCAGAGAGGCCGGTAGAAGCTCCTGGTTCGCGTGGATCTCACGCATCTTGGGCAGTTGTTTATTGCCGATGCCTGTCTCGATCAGCACCACGTGCTGCCCTGTCCGGACGACGACCGTATTCAATCCCAGCAGGATACGGTTCAATTCGTCAGCGGGAGTGCGCTTCTGCCAGAGCGTCTTCGGCACGACGCCGAACATGGCGCCACCATCGAGCAGATAGCTGCCGTCAGAACAAAATACGAGTTCGAAGTCGCCGAGAGTGCGGCGACCGCGAACAAGGTCCGCGTCTTGAGGGAGAGAAGCCGGGTGCACGTTGCCTGTCCTACTGGACATCATAGAACCACTGTCCTGATGGACATCCTATGAACCAGAGAAGACTAGGCTTGTGCCGCCTTGGCCGCAGCCGATAACAGCTCGGCAGAGGCTGACGATTCAGCGAAATTGCCCACCCCGACCGGTGTCGTGAACGAGGAGTCGAACTCGCTCGCGGCGACTGCCAGTTCCAGAGCAGCACTGGCTTCGGCGATCTGTCTGGCGGGGGAATCCATATTCGTGACCGCCGTCACCGCTGAAGGCACACGCTTCAACTGGAAGCAGGAACGGCAAAGTACGGGTCGACCCTGGGTTGGCTTAAACGGAACGGTGGTCTCGATACTGCAAGCCGAGCACTTGGTCCGTGTTTCGGTGCGGGATAACGGCAACGCCGCTGCTGCCGCCACGTCCGGGTTCGCAGACCGTCCCAGACCAGCTCGCTTTGCCTTACAGAGCTTGCAGCGTTTGGGGTCGTTCTTGAACTGTTTGTCGAAGAAAAAAAGCTGCTCGCCGGCAGTAAAGACAAATTCATTGCCGCAATCACAGCACTTAAGGAGCCTATCGATGAATTCCATTGCGCCTTCTCCCACCGTGCGGGATAAGGATGAAGCGCGTCCGGAGATCATTGAGCCCCGAATGCGGATTCAAGCCTAGGTTTGCATATCGATTACATGTCGACAACGGGGCCCGATGAACGGTAAGGACGGCACAGGTTCAAGCCATCCGGATACAGAGAAGGAGGAGATGCAACCTGCATCTCCTCCCTTACTTGCACATCAGTTATGCACTGAAAACGATTTCACTACTTTTCAATATCAGAGCCAGCCTGATACGGCTGGTCCCTGTTTCCTGCGTTGAAATTAGTCTTGTTCTTTACGAACCTTTTTCCGATTGCGCTTGCGTGCGAGTGCTTCCTTTACACGCTTTTTCTCGCCTGGTTTCAGGTAGAAAGAGTGACGCTTGACCTCCTTGATGATGTCTTCCGTCTGCACCTTGCGCTTGAAACGGCGCAGTGCATTCTCAAGGGGTTCGCCTTCTTGAACGCGAACTTCTGCCAAGTTGTATACACCTCCAGACCTGCCAAAGTGGGCCTCACTATCATATCCGTACTCAACCTGTCTGGCCACAGGAAAGTGCAATGAAATGCAATTATTGCAATTAAGTGCTACTTCTTCTTTGCGCTCAAAAAGCCCTGCTCAGGGATACGATTTAGAATCGCGCCTCCTTTTCTTCAGCAATTTTCCTTGTTTTCTTCAATTTAGGCTCGAAGGCGTTGCGGCGGTTGCGGCTCAGGCGTCTACAGGGGGGGAGAGAGCGGCATGCAGGTGTTTCTCCTCAGGAAAAACACCTGCACGCTCTTCCGTGGGTAACAGGTAAAGTCGAAACCTCTCTAGACTTGTACTTATGATCCGACCCCATCGAGGACATCATCCCGCAGTGCCTGCATCCGCTTATGTCGATCTCTCCGCCCAGGTGATCGGAGACGTGACTCTGGGCGAAAACGCCAGCGTCTGGATGAACGCCGTACTGCGCGGCGATGTGCACTCCATCACCATCGGCACGGGTTCCAACGTTCAGGACTGTGCCGTGCTTCACGGCATGAAGGGTCTCTATCCGGTCATCGTCGGAGAGCGGGTGACCATCGGTCACAACGCCACCGTGCACGGCTGTGTGCTCGAAGACGATGTGCTGATCGGTATCGGCGCCATCATCCTGAACGGCGCGCATATCGGTGCCGGATCGATCGTTGCCGCCGGGGCTGTCATACCGGAGCGTACAGTTATTCCGCCGCGTAGCCTTGTCGCGGGCGTTCCCGGCAAAGTGCGCCGGTCGATCAGTGATAACGACTTCGAGATGATCCAAGGCTATGCCCGGAACTATCTCGAATACACCAAGGCCTACCTGGCCGAAACCCAGACGACGCTATAGCAGGCAGATACGCCGAATGGATTCGTGAGAGCGATTCCCGCAAGGGGTAGAAAGCTTTTCCAAAGTTACCCAGACCTTGCCATCTCGACCGAAGCATAACGGCTTCATGTCATCCACTGCGGCGGCAAAGAACGCCGCCTCCGGTCGAGATGACAGTTCTGTAGGGAATTCGAAATGAACTCTCTACACCTCTATGTAAGCGATCTGCGCTAGGCCGAGCGCCCGTTGGTAAGGCTCAGCAGGTTGCCGTCCGGATCGCGAAACCAGGCGACC
Organism: Granulicella mallensis MP5ACTX8; assembly: GCF_000178955.2. Taxonomy (NCBI): domain Bacteria; kingdom Pseudomonadati; phylum Acidobacteriota; class Terriglobia; order Terriglobales; family Acidobacteriaceae; genus Granulicella; species Granulicella mallensis. The sequence continues at coordinate 5,721,408 of NC_016631.1, forward strand.
TTGAACTCTCCCGCGCTGCCATCCGGCTGGTCCCCGACGTGGATATCTCCCCGGACCGCAAGGCCGGGAATATTCGTGTAGTGCTCGAAGGAGACACCGCGCGATTTCAGGGTAGCAATCATCGCCTCAATCTCTTCCCCTACAGACCAGGTAGCGGCTGTCGCCTGGTTGGTTCCTGCAAACTCGGATTGGTAGACGTAGAGCATTACATTGCCGGAACGAAAGTCGATGAGCCCTTCCATCTCCGAAACCTGCGTGAGGCCGAGGGTCTCGGCATAGAAACGGCGCGCCGCTTCAAGATCGCGGACGGCAAGATTCAAGGCTGGGCTATGGGTTCCGAGCATGAGGGGCTCCTTGGCTTTCTACTCTCTATGGGATGGAGGTGCACGGTCCCGGGTTGGCGCGGTTTCGCTATGAATGTCTACTCTTGCGTGTATCTTTCGGATACAGGTCTTCTGTCTACGTAATGAAGAATCGACGTCCGCTCGTCTCGTCCGCCCTTGTCTCCGCACTCTGCTGCGCCCTGTCCGCTTCGGCACAAGCGCCCTCCTCTCCGCCGCCTGCAAAGGCCGATTACACCCATGAATCTGCCATCATCGAAAAGATGGACCGCGTCTATCGCTATGCCGCCGACGGCACCGGGTCAAAGGACATCTCCGCCATCGTAGAGATACGCGATGAGGCGGCGGTCAAAAGCTGGAGTGTGCTCCCCCTCCCTTTCGCCTCCAGCTCCGAACACGTCGTGATCGACTACATCCGCGTTCGCCGTGCCGATGGAACCATCGTCGAAACGCCGCCCTCCGATGCACAGGAGCTGCCTGCGGCTGTCACACGGGAAGCGCCTTTCTACAGCGACCTCAAGGAAGATCAGATTCCTGTGCGCAGTCTGCGAGCCGGCGACCATCTTGAGTACAAGGTGCGAATCCTGCGCACGCATCCGGAGGCGCCCGGCCACTTCTGGGGGGAGGAGATCTTCTTCACTCCGTCCCTGGGCAAGGTAGTGCTCGAAGAAAGTGTCGAGCTCCATGTGCCCGCCTCCGTCTATGTGCAGGTCTGGAGCCCGAAGTATAAGGCGACGAGCACAGAGACGGCAGACGAACACGTCTACCGCTGGCAGAGCTCTCAACTGCTCCCTGTCGCCGGCAAAAACAACAACGAACTCCTGCGCATGGAGAAAGATCCTCCCACCGAAAATGGGGCTACACTGCCGCACATCGCCTGGTCGAACTTCCATACCTGGCAGGAGGTCGGAGCGTGGTATCGCGGCATGGAGGGCACACGGATCGCGCCCGACGATGAGGTTCGCGCACGCGTCACCGAACTGACCGCAGGCAAGACGACAGAGGATGAAAAGGCCCGCGCGATCTATGGATTCGTCGCGCCGCAGGTGCGGTACATCGGCGTTGCCTTTGGGGTTGGGCGATATCAGCCGCATGAGGCCTCCGACATCCTGCGCAACCAGTACGGCGATTGCAAGGACAAGCACACGCTGCAGGCCGCGATGCTCTCCGCTGCCGGCATCTCCTCCGATGCGGCGTTGATTGGAGCCAACGTTGCATTCACGCCGGACCTGCCCTCACCCGGCTGGTTCAACCACGTCATCACGGTGGCGCATGTGAACGGCAAGCCGGTCTGGCTGGATGCCACCGCCGAGGTAGCGCCGTACCAACTGCTATTGCCGGTTCTGCGCGGCAAACAGGCCCTGGTTATTCCCGCCACTGGCGATGCCTATCTCGCCACCACACCCAAGGACCCGCCCTTCCCTCTCGAAGATCATTTCGTGGCTACAGGCACACTCGACGAGAAAGGGGTCTCGCACTCTCACATCGTGATGAACCTCCGCGGCGACAACGAGATTCCCTACCGGCAGGCGGTCCGCTCCGTATCCCCGGCACAGTGGGACGAGCTGATGCAGCGCATTTCCTATGCGATTGGCTACGCCGGGAAAGTGACCAACACGGAGTTCTCGCGGCCTGACGACACCACCACTCCCTTTCATGTCGCCTACGACTACGAGCGCGAGAAGGCCGGAGACTGGGAGAATCTGCGGATCGTCCCCCAGTTTCCGCCGATCGAGCTGGGCCCTGTCGACGAGAAGAACCTGCCCATCCTGCCCATCGAACTCGGGAAGCCCCATGTCGAAACGGCGCATGCGGTGATGAAACTCCCCGCAGGCTGGGACGCCGAGTTGCCTGCACCCATCCATGCAAAGGCAGCCTTCGCGACGCTCGACAAGACCTACAAGTTCGAAAACGGAACCGTGATCGCAGACCGCCGTTTCGAGGTTCTGACGGACAAGCTTCCAGCCGCCGACTGGCGCAACTATCAGAAGTGGTACAAAGACGCGGGTATGGAAGGCGAAACCTACATCCAGCTCCTTCGCACCGGCGGCAGTGGCCGTGCCGCAATTGAATACAACGATGAGGCCGCGAAGCTGATCCATGAGGCTTTTCAACTGGAGCAATCTCAATCGTGGGAGCAGGCCCATGAAAAGCTCGATGCCGCGAGAGCCTTGAATCCCAACCAGGCGTATTTGTGGAGCAACTACGGGGATCTTGCCGCTCACTATGGCAAAGCCAATGAGGCTATCGCCGACTATAACCGCGAGATCGGCGACCATCCCACGGAGGATGTTCCCTATCGTCTATTGGCTGCCACCCAATTAGCGCGGCACAATACGGCGGATGCGGCCAGGACCCTGCATCTGCTGCTGCAGCAACATCCCGGAGATGAAGTGGGATCGGAGATGCTCGCCTCGCTTCTTATGTCGGATAAGGACTATCCCAGCGCCGAAGCCACTCTGCGCTCGAGCATCGAGGCCAACAGCAAGAGTCTGCGGTTGAAGTTGATGCTGGCCACGGCCCTTCTGCACGATGAGAAGAAAGAGGAAGCCGGGGTACTGCTGCGCGAAGTCGCCAACAAGAGCGACGATGCAGGCCTGCTGAATGACTCCGCCTACGAGCTGGCCGACAACACCCTCGACCTTGCGCTGGCCGACGAAGCAGCGCAGCGGTCGCTGGGCATCCTCGCAGATCAATCGTCGGGCCATGCAGGCTCCTCCCGTGAGGCACTCGCTCGCTCCTCGCTGCTGATCGCTGCGTGGGACACGGCGGGATGGATACTCTTCGACCAGGACAAAGCTGCCCAGGCCGAACCTCTGTTGCGTGCGGCCTGGCGCAACGGCATGTCCATGGAGTGTGGCTATCATCTCGGTATGGCTCTCGAAAAAGAGGGCCACGCCGCAGAAGCCGCCAACATCTATCACCTGGCTGAAAGCGGCGAGCCCGGAGACAATCAGGACGTGGATTTGCGGCTGATCTCTAACCGGCTCTCCGCGCTGGCAAAGACGGGCATCCATCCCGAGGGAGGAGATGCCAAAGCGGCGCTACTGAAGACGCGCACCTTCAAGCTTGAGAATGTCAGCGTCCCCAAGAAAGGTTTGGCGACCTTCGAGATCGAATTTTCAGCACAACGCACCGAAACAGTGCGCTTCGTACACGGAGATGAGGGGCTGAAATCGATGGGGGATGCCATCCAGCATCTCGATTTCAAAGCCGCCATTCCAGCGGACAGCCAGGCAAGGTTGATTCGTCGCGGCATCCTGAGTTGCTCATCTACCTGCGAGTTCGTACTCATGCCTCCAGAGGAAGCGCTGACGGATTAGGGTCAAACTACATTCTTGTTGTTGTTTTTCTTGTTGTCATTCCCGCAGGGAATCTGCTGCTTGTTCGTACCCCGGTAGGTAGAGATGCAAGGGGCATGGTTCGATTCGTGCCCCTTCCAGCATTGCCTCGCAAAATATCGGGGCTGTGCCGACAGACAGCAGATTCCCTGCGGGAATGACAACAAGAAAAGCAAAGTCTCCCTAATCTACACGGCGGGCTACGGTTCGTCCGTTCGGCGCATCTGAGAGGACAGGAATAAAGCACGCACAGAAACGATTGAGAGGAAGAAGTAGTTATGCCAAAAGAAAAAGAGACGCACGCCATCACCCGCGAGAAGCTGATCGACCTGCTCAACGAAGATCTGCAACGCGAGTTTCAGGCGGTTATTGCCTACGTGAACTACTCGCAGGTGCTCAAGGGCGCAGCTTACATGAACATCGCCGCCGAGCTTGCCGTCCACGCCAAGGAAGAGCTCGACCATGCGCTGATCCTCTCCGACCAGATCGACTATCTGGGTGGTACGCCGGCCGTGACGGCCAAGCCCGTGAAGACCAGCGATAAGGCCGAGGAGATGCTCAGGTTCGACCTCGACAATGAAGTCGAGACGATCCGCAACTACCGCCGCCGGGTAAAGCAGGCCGATGAACTCAATGAGTTTGCCCTGAGCGAGCAGATCCGCGAGATTCTGATGCAGGAGCAGGATCACCTGACGTCACTGGCGACCGCCCTGGGGATCGATCCGCCGAATCCCGGGATTGCCGATTAGTACAAGCAGGAAGGACGCGGCTTCCATTTCGCCCAATCTTCCCTCTGCCGTTGTGACGCCATGCGTTGCAACGGCATATTTTTTTAAGACTCGGATTGGGGACTAACCGCTGTTATTGTAAGGGATGGCGCACCGAACGGAGAACGTCATATTATGCCGAAGGTTTTCATCCCCGCCGGAAAATTGAGCGGAAAAAAGAGGTCTTTTCAGTCGATAGTGGCCGACATTCGACATGCAGTATTTTCCGTTGTTCGTCAGCGGCCAACCGGAAATGGCATGTTTCAAACCATTCCAGTTGGGTCTGGTTTTTTTGTAAGTCCCTCTGTGTTTGTGACCTGCTGGCATGTGATTGACGATCCAAAGAACCCTCATTTGCCGAATGACAGATATGCTCTCGTCAACAATTTGGATGGCAAGCATTCAATTCAGTACGACATAACAGGAGGCGTAGGAAAAGATATCCACCTTTTCCCTCACCAAGATTTTGCAATTATTCTGTGCCACGCAAAGGCGGATCAAGCATATCTACCGATCGGATATGCGTACCTTCCTGTTGGATCGGAGATTGGTGTCGCGGGCTATCCCCTACCCTCCATCAAAGTGAATCCTGATGGAACGGCAGATATAGCAGGACTGGTATACAGAGTCGCGAAAGGAACTGCTACGGCCGTATACCGTACAAACTGGGATTCTGGGGACGGCTATCCATTAACCGACACGGAAGTAGTGGAGGTAAATTTCTTTTTTGTTCCTGGTAACAGCGGTGGGCCTATTTTTGACGCCGAGACAGGACGTGCATTCGCTTATGTCAAAGGCATATCTACGCCAAAAATTAACGAGTTTCTAGATACAGCCTCACCCTCTGTGCAACTTCCCTCGCACGTAACCAGGGAATATATAACAGGAATTAGAGCTGTTTACTCTATCGGTTTGCCGTTAGATCGCGTACGGGCGCAATTGGAGCAGTTTGGGGTGAAATTGTAGTAATGTCGCTAACGGAACCAATCCTGCCATTGGTAATAGCAGGTTGATGGCTACTTGGCATAGGGGCGCACGTTGACAAGTTGCCCGGATGGATACGTGCAAATCCCAAGCTCCCGCCCTGAGAGTCACTAAAACTCATCCAGCTTCCGTGCCTACGATTCGACATGCCACCTACCTCTTCATCGCAAAATCGCATTAAAAAGCGCTCTAAAATCGAGTCGTCAAAACGCGCTTTAATCATTATCGATTGTTTCGATCAAAAAGACAACGACTTATCCACAGAAATCTAGATTTTCATGTGCAAATCTATTGACTTGAGGATGTCTTTAATTGTAGACGAAGCAAAAGCGAAGATCGGCCACCTACGAACTACGCTGCCCTGTCGTAGCAAACTCTAGGCCTGTGAATCACTTATCTGTGTCAATCTGTAATTTCAGTCACAACGGCGTGATTTTTAAGAACGAGCCGCTTTCGTAGAGAGCCAGTAGGCGATGGCTCCGAGCTGCGCGAGGACGATCAGTTCGATATCGAACGTAAAGCTGGCAAAGCTCGGCGAGGCATGCGGGGCCAGGACAAACAGGACGATCGCCAGCACCACCATCGCAACGATGGCAGCGATGCGGCCCACGCGAACCGCAGGACGAGCGGTGCGCTGCTGCGGCAGCGAGGCCACAACACGAGCGGCGAAGTCCGCGGGAATCGCCAGGGGTGGCAGCTCGGGGCTGCGCTCCAGCGAGCGGGTCATCGCTGCTTCGAACTCCTCTTGCGGATTGTGTGTGTTCGTCGTCATACCTTCCCTGCCATTATCGCCCCTGTTGCGGGGCCGTTGCTACTGCCTTCTTTTGGATGCGGCTGCACGGCCAGGCGGCTTCGCAGTCTCTCGCTGAGCCGTTTGCGCCCGCGGTGCAGATGCGTGCGTACCGTGTTGATCGGCAACCCAAGAGCCACGGCAATGCCCTCATAGCTGCACTCCTCCTGGTGGTAGAGCACCAGCACCGAACGCTCGATCTCGGGCAGAGCCAGCAGTTCGGCATCGACCGCGCTTTGCATTTCGGCGTCGGAGAGCCGCTGCTCGGGGGTGCGAGCGTGCTCACTGGCGAGACTGTCGCCCGCAAAGTTTTCAATCCAGCCGCTCGACTCCTCTTCTCCTTCAGGAGATAGCGGCTCAGAAGCCAGATGGGTGCGCTCCTTGCGGCGGCGCTTCCATTCGTCCTGCGCGAGGTTTACGACGATGCGATAGAGGTAGGTCGAGATCGTCGCATCGCCGCGAAAGTCCGGCAGCGCGCGGTAGAGGCGAAAAAACGCCTCCTGCGCGAGGTCTTCGACATGCGGGCCACCGCCGGTCATGCGCGTAAGCGTGCGGAAGACGAGCCCCTGATGTTCGCGGACAAGAGCTTCAAAGTTCTCCGGAGATGAGAGATCGGCACGCACGTGTCTGAACCGGGTAAGACTTCAGCATGCGCCAAAAGTTTCACATACGGCAATGAAACTTTACGAGGGGTCCACAGTCGAAGGGGGCATAAGAATTCGGCTGCGGCGCAGGACGCCACGGCCCCGAGGAGAAGTGAGATGGTAATGGAAATGAGTTCGGAGTTTATGAACAGCCCGTTTGTCATTCCTGTAGCCGGTTGCCTGACTGGATTGGGGATTGCCGTCGCCGGGATCTGGTCCGGTGTGCGCACTCGCGAGATACAGAGCCAGGAGCGGCTGGCAGCGATCGCCAGGGGTGTCCCCATTCCCCCAACCACCGAGGAACTGGCCATCATCCATGGCAAACCTTCCGTAGACAGCACCCGCCGGCGCGGCAATGTACGCCGTGGAGGCATCGTTCTGCTGGGCACTGCGTTTGGGCTGATTCTCTTCTTTATCACGCTCGCCGCAGTCTTGCAGGAGCGCAACGTGCTTTGCGGCGCAGCAGTCGGGTTGATTCCATTCGGCATCGGTGTCGGACTGCTGATCGACGCACGCATCCAGACGCGCGAGATCGAAGAAGCAACGGCTCAGGGCGCAGGGTTCAGGGCTCAGGGTTCAGAAGGCACGCGCTAGATAGCGGCTGACGAATCGGGGATAACGACGAATCACATATTTTGTTCCCCCACAGAGATGTCATCCTGAGCGAAGCGCCTCGCGCTTTTTGCGAGGTGCGCAGTCGAAGGACCCCGAAGGACTTGATCTCGCCGATGGTGTTGGGATCTTTCCGGCACGAACGTCCAGGCTCAAGCGCGTGAGGTAGAAAAGAGGTAAAGGGTATAGGCAAAATCGTAACCCTCGGGGTCCTTCGACTCCGCGTCCCCAAAAGCTGGGACGCTACGCTCAGCGACTGTCTGTGCTGTCAAGAGAGGGTTATGGGAAAGCGGAAAACGATGAAGCCGTTTCCCTCTTTCCCACAACCTCTGCGGCTGTTGGGATTGAGTTAGACGGGGAGCGGTGGTGTTTGGAACTGTTGGCGAACTTGTCTGGCTTTGGCGTTGAGTCGTACGAGGAGTTTGTGAGCCAAGGCGATACGAACGACCTTAGGGGGTTTGCCAGCGTCGCGGAGCCGTTGCTGAAAGGCGATGAAGTCGGGTTCGTGACGGCCTACGACGCTGGCGACGATGAAGAGGATTTCGCGGATGGAGGGGCGTCCGCCACGCACCACACGCCTGCCTTCGCGTTTTCCGCTGTCGCGGGCCAGGGGAGCGAGCCCGGCCAACTTGGAGATGGTCTTGTTGGACAGGGTGCCGATCTCGGGCATCTCGGCCATGAGCCGGGCCACGGTGCGGTCAGCCACGCCTTTGATGGTGCGGAAGGCCTGATCCAATTGCTTCCATAGTGGATCGGCGGCGATGAGGGCGGCGATGGCGGCGGCCAACTGGTCCATCTGCCCCTTCAGGAACGCCAGCAACTGGTCGATGGCGGCCAGCACTTCGGTATCGGTGACCAGACGGCGCTGGTTCCGTTGCGCTGTGCGCACCTCGGTGAGCTGGCGCAGACGCGTGACCTGGGCCCGCAACTGGCGTTGCCGCTGCGTCCCCAGCACGCTTGGCACGGGCTTGCGGACCTCCGCTACCAGGCAATCAGCCCCGCATCGATGGCATCGGTCTTCTCCGTTACCCCCATGCCTTCGGCGAACTGCCGCACAGACCGCGGGTTCAGAATCGCTACGGCCAGCCCCTCGCTCGCCAGCAAGGCGAACGGCTGTTGCTCGTAGCCCCCGGTGGCTTCCATCGCCACCAGCTGCACCTGATGGGCACGGCAGAATCCGGCCAGCTCTCCGATCCCTGCCACGCTGTTGTCAAACGTCGCTGCCGCTCCCTCTCTGCCGATACGAACCGACAAGCTGAGGGAAGATACATCTACTCCACAAATCATGCGCGTCACGGTGTAACCTGCCTTGTATGTGCGATTGCATAGTCTTCTGACTGTTCGGTCGTACCCTGACTTGGGCAGCGGTCCCTGGGCTGAGCGTCGGTGGTTGATCACCTCAGGATGAACGGGTGCCGTCCGCCCGTGGGGGAACCGATGCCTCGGTTCCCCCCTCTACAACAGACTCTAACGAATGACTGTTGATCTCCTATAGATACAAGGATGACGATTCTGTGGGGGAGATGAGAAACAAAAGCGATGAGTGCATTGGTATTTGCTTTCGCTCTGCATCCGCTATCTCCGATGCATCAGGTGCTCCCTGAGCCCTGAGCCCTGAGCATTTCGATAGACTAAAGGTCTATGACTGATAGCAAGAACAAGCCCGCGCCGCGGCCCACCATCAAGGCCGTGCGCGGCACGCGTGACCTCCTTCCTGACCAGACCCCCCTGTGGAACCGCGTCGAAGCCACCGCCCGCGCCGTCTTTTCGCGCTACGGCTTCGGCGAGATCCGCACCCCCGTCTTTGAAGCCACCGAACTGTTCGCGCGCGGCGTCGGCGAAGAGACCGATATCGTCTCGAAGGAGATGTTCACCTGGGAGGACCGCGCCCGCGCGGCCAGCGAAAAGGCCCAGAATCTGACCCTGCGGCCCGAGTCCACCGCCGGCGTGGTGCGCGCCTACATTGAGCACAAGCTCGGCGAGACAGGCCAGCTACAGAAGCTCTACTACATCGGCCCGCAATTCCGGCGCGAGCGTCCGCAGCGCGGACGGTACCGGCAGTTCTGGCAGATCGGCGCAGAGGTCATCGGGCCTCAGACCTCTGGCGCGGAATCTCCCCTACGCGACGCCGAGGTGCTGGAGATGCTTGCCAGCCTGCTCGACGAGCTGGGCATACGTGACTGGAAGCTAGAGCTGAACTCGGTTGGCAACGCCGAGGATCGTGCACGCTTCAACGTGGCCTTGCGCGAGGCGCTGGCCCCGGTAAAGGACCGGATGTGCCCTGACAACCAGCGCCGCGCCGAGACCAATCCCCTGCGCGTGCTCGACTCGAAGGAAGAGGCCGACCAGGAGATCATCAACGCGCTGCCGAAGATCGCCGACTACCTGGGCGATGAATCGCGCGAGCACTTTGAACAGGTAAAGGCGGCCCTCGACGCCTGTGGCGTGCCTTACCACGTGAATCCGCGGCTGGTACGTGGACTGGATTACTACACGCGCACGACGTTTGAGTTCACCGTGACCACCGGCCTCGGCACACAGAACGCGCTGCTCGGCGGCGGACGCTATGACGGACTCTCGGAGATGCTTGGCGGCCCAAAGGCTCCCGGAATCGGGTTTGCCATCGGCGAGGACCGCCTCATCCTCACGCTGCAGGCGCAGGCTGAGGCCGACGCGGCAGCCAGCGGCATCGCCCCCACAGAGCCGAAGCTAGATGTTTACATCGCTCCGCTAGGCATAGCGCAGAATCCTGCCGCGCTCAAACTCGCCCGCGAACTGCGCCGCGAAGGGCTCTCGGTCGAAGTCGGCGATGGCAGTTTTAAGATCGGCAAGAGCTTCGGCTTTGCGGATAAACTCGCTCGCCACATCATCCTCCTTGGCGAAGACGAGGTCGTCACCAACGTGCTGACGGTGAAAACCTTCAGCACCGGGGAGCAGGTAAAGGTGAACCGAGACGTCCTCGCAGACACCCTACGCGGCTAATATCGTCACAGAAGCGTCATCCTGAGCGGAGCGTCCCGGCCTTTGGGACGCGGAGTCGAAGGACCCCGAAGGTTGCAATCTTGCCCTCTCCCTTCGCACCTTTTCCACCTCAAACGCTCGAGCCTGGGCTTTCGGGGTGGAAAAGGTCCCAACCTCTTGGGCGAGATAAAGTCCCTCGGGGTCCTTCGACTCCGCACCTCGCAAAAAACGCGAGGCGCTACGCTCAGGATGACGCCTTTGTGGCGGACTGAACAAGAACATTGGGAGACATCTGTCTGTCTTGGTTCTGCTCTAATTTTCATCCGCGCTTCATTCCTCTTTCCGCTAAGCTGCTTTTCATGTACCGCAGAAGCTTTATCAGCGGCCTCTTTGCCACGGGTCTGCTTCCTACGCTCCCGACGAAACCCGGCACGCGTCTCTCCCAGGCCGCACGCGATCAGGTCGGCGTAACGACCGGCTACGATCCGCATTACATACGCATTCCCTACCCCGGCGGCGATGTTCCCCGTTCTACCGGCGTATGCGCCGATGTCGTGGTCCGCGCCGGGCGCGATGGCCTGGGGCTCGACCTGCAAAAGCTCGTCCATGAAGACATGCTGCGCGACTTCGCCGCCTACCCCCACACCTGGGGCATGACGCATCCCGACAGCAACATCGACCATCGCCGCGTGCTCAACCTGGAGGCCTTCTGGCGACGCACCGGCTGCGAGCTCTGGCATTCCTCCGGTGCAGCCGCGGGCAATGCCTTCCCCTCACCCCTTGCTCCCGGCGACATCCTGACCTGGCGGCTCAATGCACGGTTCCCGCATATCGGCATCGTGGTCGCCGACAGCCTGCTCAGTACACGCGTCGTGCACAACTGGGGCAATGGCGCGGAAGAGTCCTCGCTCTACATTTTTAGCCCGCATCGCGCCATCGGACACTATCGCTGGCCGAACGCGTAACAAGTCTTTCGTACAATAGATAAATTGTGACACTCGACTTTTTAGGCACCCTGCAGCGCACCCATATGTGCGGTGAGCTGCGCTCCTCCGACGCAGGCACAACCGTAACCCTGATGGGCTGGGTCAATCGACGCCGTGACCACGGCAATCTCATCTTCCTCGACGTGCGCGACCGCACCGGCATTACGCAGATCGTGCTCGACAAGGAAGCCTCCCCCGAGGCCCACGCGAAGGCCGAGGCCGCGCGGCCGGAGTACGTCGTCGCCGTTACGGGCAAGGTGCGCGTGCGCGGACAGGGGCTGGCGAACCCGAACATGGTCACCGGTGACATCGAGGTCGTCGGAAATGAGTTGCTGCTCCTGAACGAGGCGAAGACGCCTCCGTTTTCGCCCGCAGAAGACGCCATCGCCAATGAAGAGGTGCGGCTGAAGTACCGCTACCTCGACCTGCGCCGCGTCGAGATGCAGAAGAACTTCGCAGTGCGCTCGCGCGTTGCGATGGCTATCCGCAACTTCCTCGTCGAACAGGGCTTCCTCGAGATCGAGACGCCCTTCATGACGCGGTCCACGCCTGAAGGCGCGCGCGATTACCTCGTGCCCAGCCGCGTTCACCCCGGCCACTTCTATGCGCTGCCGCAGTCGCCCCAGATCTTCAAGCAGATCCTGATGATCTCGGGCTTCGACAAGTACTTCCAGATCGCACGCTGCTTCCGCGACGAAGACCTCCGCGCCGACCGCCAGCCCGAATTCACCCAGATCGATCTGGAGATGACCTTCCCAAGGCAGGAGACGATCTTCCGCGTCGTCGAAGGCTTCCTGCAGACCGCGTTCAAGGCTGCAGGCATCGAGCTGGGCAATCAGCAGTTCGTGCAGATGACCTACGATCAGGCCATCGCCAGGTACGGCATCGACAAGCCCGACATGCGTCTGCCGGCCATGGTCGATCTCTCCGCCGAACTTACGGCTGAGCTGCGCGAGACCTTGAAGGTCGACCCCACGCTGCCGGTGCTGGGCTTCACCATTCCCCGGGTGGGCGAACTCAGCGGAACCGCGCGCAAAGCCCTCGTCAACGAGATTCGCGGCAGCTTCGGCGACTGCGGGCTCGACTTTCTGGACGTCTCCCGCCTGCGGACAAACGAGGCTTTCGTGCCTCTCGCAGAGGCGATTGCCGCGAAGCTTACCGCCGAGCAGATCGTCTTCAATGGCGAGAACTTCACCACCGAAGACCTGGCCGTCGTCATCACCCCGAAGCCTGGCACGCCAGCCAAGTGGAACCACGATCCTCAGTGGATCTGGAAGCGTGTTGGCGCGCTGCGCCTGGAGCTCGCGAAGAAGTACGCCGACAAGCACGGACTCTTCACGCAGACCGGCACCGCCGCCGACTTCAAGTTCCTCTGGGTCACCGACTTCCCGATGTACGAGTGGAACGAAGAGGCCAAGACCTGGGACGCGGCCCATCATCCCTTCACCTCGCCGCACGAGGACGACATCACCAGCGGCCGCCTCGTGAACGACAAGGGCGCGGTCCGCGCGCTCGCCTATGACATCGTGCTCAACGGCACGGAGCTAGGCTCGGGATCGATCCGTATCCATCGCCAGGACGTGCAGGCGGAGATCTTCCGCTCACTCGGCATGACCGACGAAGAGGCCAAGGCACGCTTCGGATTCTTCCTCGATGCGCTCGAGTACGGCACACCGCCCCACGGTGGCATCGCGCTGGGCCTCGACCGCATCGTCATGATCCTTGCCGGAGCCTCGTCGCTGCGCGAGGTCATCGCCTTCCCGAAGACGGCCAAGGCCATCGACCTGATGGTCGACGCTCCGACACCGGTGAGCGAACAGCAGATGCGGGAGTTGAGCCTGAGGACAGTGACGAGAAGCTAACGACAGATCAGGCACTTTGGATCCGTCCGTCCAACCGGCTGATGATGCGACCACGCCAGTCGCGTCATCAGGTGGTTGCGACTGGTGGCGCAAGCCGGCCGCCCCCGAAGGAGCTACTGGCGCGATCAATCTCGCCGAAGAACACCATCACATCGTTCGGATCAGTGCCGGCATCAGCGAGCGCTTCGACCAAGGTTGCCAGCAGACGCGTCTTCCTGGCGGTGTCAGTCCCGGACGACACAAGAACCTCGATCATCAACATCTTCTCTGTCCGGGGTTTTGGCAAACCGGGGTAGTTGAGATCGACTTTCAGGTCGTCCGGCTCAAGACAAAGAAAACGTTGGAACATGTCGTCCTCGGGATATCCTGCCTTGACGCTTGCTGCATGGATGGCCCGAGAGATCGCTTTTTTTTCGTCAGCGGTCCTGCCCGTTTTCATCGTCACGGTAAATAATGGCATGAGAATCTCTCCATCAGGAAGGATGCAGATCTGGGCATTCCAGCCTGACCGAGCCTCTGATCCCGAATGAACTCAAAGTGATTTTTAGCTGAGAATACCGGACGCCTCGAACGTGATTGTCTTCGAGCATGAGTTCGCTATTCAAGTACCCCATATTTATTTCAGTTCATCCACCGCTTATCGTGCGGGTCCCGTGCATTTCCATCGGGATCGATATATCTCCCGCTCGGGTCGATGCTTACATCCTTGCCCTGCTCGCGCATGTAAACCGCAAACTTCTTGGCAGCGCGGCGACGCTTGGCGCGATAGCGGGAGTTGCGTATTCGGAACCACTTCTCCGACACGGCAAAGTTCAGTCCGCGCTTCGGTGCAAGCATCAGGTATCCATAGCCACAGAGCGCCGTGCACAGTGCCGTGAGCGCGTCGAAGCGGTCGCCGCCGATCAGTACGATGGCGAGATAAAACAGCAGGTAGATCGCTACCAGGTACTTAGCCTTGAGCTTGAAGATGAAGTTGAAGCGGATCTCTTCGTTGGCATGAAAACGCGCATACGCCAGCATGATGGCGAGCACAGCGGGCCAGAGCCCTGAGGCGCGGTGGGAGATGTCGAAAGCCGGGACGTGCGGCCCCAGAACATAGGCAATCAGAACGATCAGTAGCCCACCGCCGATCGTCGAGACCAGGAAATACTCCTTGAACCAACTCGACCCGCGATCATCCTCCAGCGTCGAGCCGAAGAACCAGATCGACAACAGGGCAAACAGTAAGCTGAGAATGCCGTCCATCATGAAGGGCCAGCTGACGAGCTGCCAGATCATGCCATGCCGCAGATCCTCCGGATGCAGCATGAGATGGTCCATCAAAAGTGCTTCAACAGGCCGCAGGAGAAGTGCCAGCGCCAGCATCACGAAAAAGGCGATCAGCGCCGTCAGGATGATCTGCCGCGTGACGCCGCGAAATGGCGGCAACGCGAGCATAATGGGACTGTTCGAACGAAAAGCCATGCAACTTCCTTACTGCCGTGCGGGCAGGGGCGGTACGGGTAGAGAACGATGTCCGGCCGCATCGACGGAACGGACGCCGAAGAGCACATTGTCCTTACTGACATTCAGTTGGATGCGCGTCGCCGATCCTGCGTTCTGTACATGCGTCCAGAGCATGCTGGCCGAGTCGCGCCACACCACCTCATAGGTCGTGCCCGGGGGTGCAAAGGCCGGAGCCTCCCAGACCAGTTCGCTATTGTTGTCGAGGGCCGTGGTCAGCACGCGTACATGCTGCGGCTCACCAGGCGCCGAGGCCAGCGTGGCGAGCATCATCGAGTTCATCCGCGCAACGTCGGCCACGTAGTTGAAATCGACGAACTTGAGCAGATCGCCGTACTCGACGCCGCCTTCCGTACGCAGCGTCTGGTGCTGGTGATTGAAGTTTTCGCGCCACTCGGTAAAGCGTACAGCCGCAAAGCCTTCGCCGTTGAAGCTGGTATGGTCGCCGCCACGCAGATAGCGATCGCGGCGCAGGATCAGCACGGGGTGAAACGCCGGCGCCAGCAGCACCGCATGGCTCCGGGCCATGCCCGGAGCGGCGGGAGGAGCGTGGCGAGCCGTCGACTTGAAGTACACAGGAGCAAGCTCCGCGACCTGGCGAGCCAGTTCACGTGAGGGAGAGTCGTTTTCCGCTCCCAGGGAGAGAATCTGCCGCTGCTGCTCGGGCGTCGCGCTCGCCGGTACTCCCTCGGAGAAGACGCGCACGGCGGTCTTGTCCTGCATGAGTTCGCCCGGAGTGGTGTCCCCACCGACGATATCGTTATTCAGCACGGCCACCAGAGGCCAGCCCTGGGCCTTCGCAAGTTGCGCCAGGTGCTTGGAGCCATTCAATCCCTGCTCTTCTCCCGCAACCGCAACGAAAACGATGGTCCCCGGCAGCTTGAGCCTGGAGAGCGCCCGGGCCGACTCGATCGACACGGCTACGCCGCTGGCGTCGTCGTTCGCTCCGGGGGCGGCCGAGTGTGAGTCCATTACATCCGTCACGCGCGAGTCGTAGTGGCCGGTGACCAGGACCCAGGGCGCGGCCTTATCGGCGGACGTCCCCTTCAGGATGGCGTAGACGTTCGTCAGCTTCGTGGGCTTCAGGATGCGGGACTGCGGCCCATTGCCTCCCGGCTCCGTGAACTCGTCGCGCTTGACCTCGAGGCATCCGCCGCACTGCGCGGAGATGGAGCGAAACTCCGATTCGATCCAGTCCGCCGCCGCATTGATCCCCTGCCCTGCCGGCAGATCGGTGTCCATGCTGGAGAGGGTGCTGCGCGTACCGAAGCTGACCAGCTTCGCGATGTCCGCCTGCACATGGGTCGGGGAGATGCCCGCAAGCACGGCGGCGATGGCCGGATCGGCCGAGGGAGCTCCGAGTGGGGTTCCAGCAGCCATTGTCTGGACCCCTGTTTGGGCCCCGCAAACGACGGTTGTGGCCATGCCCAGAAGCATGCCTCCGATGCCTAACATCCGGTTCATTCGTAATCTCCGTCTCATCTTCCAGCCAGCCGTCCACACTAAGGTGTTGACGAGCCGCAAGCGTCCCGCTAGAACTAGTGAAAGCTGCTTTGGCAGCCGCTGGCTCCATCGTACAAGGCGAAGGCGGCTCGAAACTATGGCAGGGGGAGAGGTTTATGTCAGTCGTATGCCCAGAGTGCGACAATCCGCTGGATATTGACGCGGAAGATGTCGAAGAAGGTGAGATCATCCAGTGTGATGAGTGCGGCACCGATCTAGAGGTCGTCTCAAGCGATCCACTGGAGATTGCGCCAGTGGACGAGGAAGGTTATGACGATGAGGATGATCTGCACGGAGATGATGACGAGGATGAGGATGAGTAAACCCGGTGCCTGGCGCCGGGCGATTCTTGCAACCAGCCTCAAACGAAACAAGCTCGCTGTAGTCGGTCTCGCCATCGCGCTGGGTATCCTGCCAGCCGGTATGGCGCTTCGCGGCACCATGGCAGCAGCGCAACAGCACGGCCCTGTACAGAGGCTTGTAGAGGGCAAAGTCGAAACCAAGGACGGTGCGGGAATCAAAGGTGCCATCGTGTACCTGAAGGACACCCGGACCCTTGCCATCAAGAGCTTCATCGCCGACGATGCTGGCAGCTTCCGCTTCGGACAGCTTTCGACCAGCACCGACTATGAGATTTGGGCGGAGCTCAACGGCAAAAAATCCAAGACCAAGAGCATCAGCTCCTTCGACAACAAGAATTATTTCAACTTCACATTGCTGATCGGTTGAAGCCTACACGTTGCCATCCGGCCTGTGCCGGATGGCCAGCGCTGTAGATTTTCCTGTAAAAGCGAAACTTAGGCGAATATAATCGCCTGAGTGATCCTATGGCTGATGCCGCCCATCCCGATCTCTTCAGCTTCCTGCATATCGACCTGAACTCCTTCTTCGCCTCGGTCGAACAGCAACTGCATCCCGAATATCGCGGCAAACCTACGGCGGTGGTACCCACCATGGCCGACACCACCTGCTGCATCGCCGCCAGCTACGAGGCCAAAGCTCTCGGCATCAAGACCGGGACACGTGTCGGGGACGCGAAGAAGATCTGCCCGGAGATCATTCTCGTCAACGGCGACCACGCCGAATACTCCAGGTTCTCGCACGCCATTGCGGTCGCGGTCGAGGGTGTCTGCCCGGTCGCACACACGCCCTCCATCGACGAGATGGTCTGTCAGCTCATGGGACGCGAACGCCAGCCTCCCGCCGCCCGCCAGATCGCACTCGCGATCAAGCAGGCCATCAAGGACAAAGTCGGCGAGACGCTGCGCTGCTCCATCGGCATGGCGCCGAACCGCTATCTCGCCAAGATCGCCAGCGATATGCAGAAGCCGGACGGGCTCATCGGCCTGTTGCCCTCACAGTTGCCACGGGCTCTCGCTCACCTGGAGTTACGTGACCTTCCCGGGGTTGGCGCGCGGACGGAGGTTCGGCTGAAGGCCAAGGGCGTCAACACCATGACGGACCTCCTGGCACTCGACCGCAACGGCATGCACAAGCTCATGGACTCGGTGTGGGGCGACCGCATGTACCACTGGCTGCGCGGGCACGATACCGGCGACAACGGCGCACCGGTCCCGAGCGAGCTCCAGAAGTCCCTCGGCCACTCCCATGTGCTCGCTCCCGAGCATCGCTCCCAGGAAGGGGCCTGGGCCGTCGCTCACAAGCTGCTGCATAAGGGCGCCATGCGCCTGCGGATGGAGAAGTTCTACACCAGCTCCCTCTCGGTGACGATCAAGTACGCCCTCACGCGCGAGGAGACCGCACGAGTCTCCAAAACCAAGCAGCATACCAGCGGCATTCGGCACGCGGGCTGGGGCATGGAGGCCCGCTTTCGTCCCTGCCAGGACACCCTGTCGCTTCTGGAAGCGCTGCAAGGCTGCTGGAAGCAGCGGCCCCAGGAAGACCTGCATCAGAAGCCGTTCTTCGTCGGCGTCACGATGCGCAACCTCATTCCCGAGGACGAGATGCAGACGAGGCTCTTTGAAGAGCCGGGCAATCGCTCCCAGCTCTCAGCCACCATGGACAAGCTGAATCTGAAGTACGGCCATACCACCCTGCACTTCGCCGGCATGCTGACGGCGAAAGAGGCAGCCCCCACGCGTATCGCGTTTACGCAGATTCCTGTGCAGTATGGAACCGACTGGATGTAGATCTAGGCCTCGGGATCTCCGGCGGGAGAAGACCAGCGTGCCAGAGGCTTCCGCACGTACACCACAATGGTCTCGGCAATGCGGTCATGCACGCACTGGCGGTTGCGGTTGATGTAGTACTGCACGAAGCCAAAGCCGCCTTCGAGCAACGAAGCACCATAGCCTAGGGCGCGTTCGATCGACTGCCACCAGCCGACCTCTTTGTGCGTCAGCGACATCACCCGGATACCCATCAAATACTTGCCCGGAGTCTGCCCCTTACCCAGCTTCAAGGCCACCCCAAAGTACAGCACGGACTCTGCCAGCTCCTCAATCTTGTGCCCCGCCTCCATCATGAACCAGCCGAAGGTGCCTGCGACAGCCTCGTCAGAGCCGTGGTGCCTCAAGAAACCGAACGGCGCCCGGAGAATGGCCACAATCAAAAAATCGATGAGGAGCGCCCAGCTACGGCGGCGAAAGCTCGCCAGCGGCAATCCATCGAGTTCATCCATCCGATGCGTCTCATGCGCACGGAAGCTCCGCTTCTCGGTTAAGCGTTTCAGGTTTTTCAGCATGCTATCTACTTTAGCCGACACTTAACCGGCTTTCGTGACACTTTTCGTAAACGGCGGCGATCCTGAAAAGAACCACATGACAAACGTCACCCCGCTTTGCTGACGACACTCACTGCCTTTTGATCTCGCGCACTTCGATACTCAGTCCTGTAATCCCAAGGAGCAAGCGATGAGCGTCACAGCAGCATTCCCCGAAACCAGACAGGCCACTAACTCCCGCGACACCGTTGCCTCCCTGGGCAACATCACCAAGCGCTACAGCAATGGCGTGGTCGCACTCGATGGACTATCCCTCTCCCTGCGGCGCGGCGAGATCGTCGCCCTGCTGGGACCGAACGGCGCAGGCAAGTCCACCGCCGTAAAGCTGATGATGGGCCTCAGCACGCCGACAGCGGGAGACGTCCGCATCTTCGGCGCGGACCCACGTAACGCCGCCGCGCGCATCCGCACCGGAGTGATGCTGCAGGTGGGCCGCGCCCCCGAGATGCTGCGCGTTCGCGAGCACCTCGCGATCTTTCGCGGCTACTACCCCAACCCAATGCCCTACGCCGAGATCGTCAAAGCCGCCGGTCTGGAAGGAATCGAGGCTCGCATGTTCGGCCAGCTCTCCGGCGGCCAGAAGCAGCGCGTGCTCTTCGGCATGGCACTCGCGGGCGACCCCGACCTCATCTTCCTCGACGAGCCGACCGTCGGGCTCGACATCGAAGCCCGGCGCGGCATGTGGGCGCAGATTCGCGACCTCGCGGCTCGCGGCAAGACCGTGCTGCTCACGACGCACTACCTCGAAGAGGCCGACGCACTCGCTCATCGCATCGTGGTCA
The DNA here is from genome assembly GCF_000178955.2 of Granulicella mallensis MP5ACTX8. NCBI lineage: Bacteria > Pseudomonadati > Acidobacteriota > Terriglobia > Terriglobales > Acidobacteriaceae > Granulicella > Granulicella mallensis. Next base: position 5,741,227 of record NC_016631.1, read on the forward strand.
TCAACAAGGGACGCGTGGTGTGCGAGGGCACGCCTGCCGAGGTGAAGTCGATGGGCGCAGGGTTGGCCAGTCCGAACGGCACGAGTCCTGGCGTAAATGGCGTAAAGATCATCCGCTGCGTGACTACGCTCACCAGCGAACATCTGCTCGCGATGCCCGGCGTCTCGGCTGTCGAACCGCACGGCAATCTCACAATCGTCACCAGCACGCAGCCCGAATCCACACTGCGCGAGATGCTCGCTCTCGACCAGCAGCTTCACGCCCTCGAAGTACAAAGCCCCGCGCTGGAAGACGCCTTCCTGGCCCTCACCGCAGACCCCTCCTAGCTCATCGCCTCAAAGCTCGACGCTCAAAACCAACCCCGACAGCCAACGCCCCCTACGGAGAACCCCATGTCGACCACCACTCTTTCCGCTCCCACCATCCCCGCCAACGATCTCACGCGCAGTCTTCCTATCTTTGCCCGCGAGGCGCGCTTCGAGTTCGTCCGCCTGCTGCGCACACGCACTTTTTCCCTCTCCGTCATCGGCTTCCCGGTGATGTTCTACGTGCTCTTCGGTCTGCTGATGAACCGGGGAGAGAGCCTGGGCGGAATCACCGTTGCCAAGTACATGCTGGGCGGTTACGCGGTCTTCGGACTGGTCGGAGCTGCGCTCTTCGGGATCGGTGTCGGAATGGCCGCGGACTTCAGCGCCGGCTGGCTGGAGCTCAAGCGCGCCAGTCCCATGCCGCCGCTGGCGTATCTGCTGGCCAAGTGCTGCACAGCAATGGCCTTTGGAGCCATCATCGTCAGCCTGCTGGCGGTGCTGGGAATCTCCTTCGGACACGTCCACCTGACGCTCGACGAGTACGCCCACATGATCGCCTTCAGCCTGGCCGGTGCCATTCCCTTCGCCAGCCTCGGCCTGGTCGTCGCCCTGGTCGTGCCCTTCAACTCCGCGCCCGGCATCGCCAACCTCATCTACCTGCCGATGAGCTTCTGCAGTGGCCTGTGGGTTCCCTTCCAACTCCTGCCGCACGCGGTAAAGGCGATCGCGCCCTTTCTGCCGACGTATCATCTGGCGCAGCTCATGCTCGGCGCACTCGGCGCGCCCTCGTCCGGCACCGCCAGCAGCCACTGGTCGAACCTCCTGGGTTTTACCCTGCTGATGCTCGGCATCGCGTGGATCGCCTTCCGCCGCAGGGAGCAGAATGCCTAGCTGGAATTTGCCGCCGCGCGGCGTAAACTTCAGAGGCCAGCCATGATGAACGCAAAGACCATTTCGATGCGGCAGAAGGGCGCCTGGATATGGTTTGCCTATACCGGGTTCATCTTCATCGAGCCAATCGTGGAGCCGAGTTGGCATCGCTGGCTCATCGCGCTCGCGAGCCTGGCCGTCTTCGTCGTTATCTTCACGATCTATGTACGCGCTGTGGATTGCGGCAGCCGCCTTGTCTACTGGATGATCGCAGCCACCTTCGCTCTGGGGCTCATTACCTTTCCGTGGAATGGCGGCGCCTCGACGTTTTTCGTATATACCGCCGCCTTCCTTCCCTTCAGTGTTCGCTCCACGAAGCGCGTGCTATTCCTCTTTCTCGTCGAGGCGCTCTGCATTCTTGCCGAATCTCATTTCTTCTATCACGGCCTGGCTAACGGATTCTTCGCTATCTTCCTTCTCCTCATCGTCGGCGGCAGCAACATCTTCTTCGCGGAACAGCGGCGAGCCGAAAACAGGCTTCATGCTGCGCAGGAAGAGAACATTGCCCTGGCCGCGGTCGCCGAACGCGAGCGCATTGCACGCGACCTGCACGACGTGCTCGGCCATACACTGAGCGTCATCGTCCTGAAGGCCGAACTGGCAGGGAGACTCATCGAGCGCGATCCGCAACGCGCAGCCACAGAGATCGGCGACGTTGAACGCACGGCACGCACCGCACTCGCCGAGGTGCGCGAGGCCATCGGGGGTTACCGCGCTCGTGGACTGGCGGCTGAAATCGAGACTGCGCGGCGCACTCTCGATGCCGCCGGAGTCAAGCTGACCGTCGAAAACAACATGGGCAACTCCAAGCTCGCGGCCACCGAAGAGACGGTACTAGCTCTGGCGCTACGCGAGGCCGTGACCAATATCGTTCGTCATGCGCAGGCGAAGAATTGCCGTCTGCGCTTCGTCTCCGAGAACGGGCAGCGCCGTCTCCTCATAGAGGACGATGGTGAGCACGCACTGGTTCGCGAAGGCAATGGTCTGCGCGGAATGCGCGAGCGCATAGAAGCGTTGGGAGGCAGCCTGCGCCTGGAACGCGAACGCGGCACACGGTTGTTTATCGAGCTTCCATTGCGCGCTGAGGGTGTGGTCTCGTGAGCGCAGCGGGTAAGAAAATTCGGGTCCTGCTCGCTGAAGACCAGACCATGCTGCGCGGCGCGCTCGCCGCCCTGCTCGAACTTGAACCCGATATCTGCGTGATTGCGCAGGCAGCCAACGGCCGCGAGGCCCAGCGACTCGCGCGCGAGTTCACTCCCGACGTCGTCGTCACCGATATCGAGATGCCCGAGATGACGGGGCTCGAGTTCGCCGCTGCGTTGAAGGAGAGCGAGTCGAAGTCGCGGGTGATCATCCTGACCACCTTCGCGCGCCCCGGCTATCTGCGCCGCGCACTCGATGCCGGAGCCCGTGGCTATCTGCTGAAAGAACGTCCCGCGAGCGAACTTGCCGAAGCCATCCGCCGCGTTCACGCCGGTCTCCGCGCGGTCGATCCGGCGCTGGCCGCCGAGGCCTGGAGCGCAGACGAGGATCCCCTCAGCGAGCGCGAACGCCGCATCCTGCAACGCGCCGGCGATGGCCGTTCCTCTGCCGAGATCGCCGCCGAGCTGCGGCTCTCGGAGGGCACCGTGCGCAACTATCTCTCTGAAGCCATCGCCAAGCTCGGTGCGGCAAACCGTGTGGACGCCGCCAGAATTGCGCGCGCGCGAGGCTGGTTGTAATGTCTCGTTTAATATCTCTATCCAAGGGTTCGCATTTGCTTTTCTTTCTGTCATTCCCGCAGGGAATCTGCTTCTAAGGCCAGGGTATGAGTCCATCCACTTACATCGGACGCCTTGCGCCTTCGCCCACGGGCCTCTTGCACCTGGGCCACGCACGCACCTTCTGGATCGCCTATGAACGTGCCCGCGCCGCCAACGGCAAGCTCTGGCTGCGCGACGAAGACCTCGACCCGCAACGCTCGCGTGCAGACTTCGCGGCAGCGATGCGCGAAGATCTGCAGTGGCTCGGCATCACCTGGGACGCGGAGATGCGCCAGAGCGAGCGCATCGCGCTTTACCGGGAGGCCATGGAGAAGCTGCTTCGCGAGGGCTTCGTCTATCCCTGCACCTGCAGCCGAAAGGATCTGCAACAAGCCACCCAGGCCCCACACGAAGATAGCGAGGATGAGCCGATCTACAACGGGCGCTGTCGATCCTCCTCTGCGCCAATAGCAGCGCTCGCACCGAACACCAACTATCGCTTCCGCGTTCCCGACGGCGAAGCCCTTCGTTTCATCGACGCGCACGCCGGGCCACAGAGTTTTGTCGCCGGTTGCGATGCGAATGCGGATTTTGGCGACTTCCTCGTATGGCGCAAGGATGGCCTCCCCAGCTATCAGCTCGCCTGCGTCGTAGACGATGCGGCCATGCGCATCACCGAAGTGGTGCGCGGGCGTGATCTCCTCAAATCGACAGCGCGGCAGATTCTGCTGCAACGCGCCCTCGGGTTTAGCACTCCGGGCTACTTCCACTGCGACCTGATGCGCGACGATACGGGCGTTCGCCTCGCCAAACGTCATGATGCGCTGAGTCTGCGCGCGATGCGCGAGGCTGGTTTGTCGACGCAGGATGTACGTGAGCGCTTTTAGGGGTATTTCAAGAAAGCACGTATACCTCTCGTAAAGCCGTCTTTTGCTGTTGCTTGTTTTTCGTCGTCATCCTGAGCCGTAGGCTCAGGATGACGACGAAAAACAGACAACCACCCACCTCTCCACCCAAATCTGCATCTCACCCGGAGTGAGGTGAGACATGCGTAATGCTTTCAAAGCCGCAACCATCCTATGCGCGGCGACACTCCTATCGACCGGCTGCAAAAAGACCGCCGACAACACCCTCAACTACAAGAGCGCTATCGACACCTACTACGCAGCGCACCCCTCCTGCCTCTGGCCGCAGCCCATCCAGTTTCCTGCGCAGGTCGACACCTCTGACACGAGCAAGACCGCTCCCTATGACGCGCTCTTCGATCAGGGGCTTCTCACAAGAAACGCCAGCGAGAAGAAGGTGCTCATCATCGCAACCAAGCGAGTCACCAACTACGATCTGAGCGATAACGGACGCAGCACGTGGACCGCAGACACAACGCAACCGGGCTTCGGCAACTTCTGCTATGGACACCGCACGGTGCAGTCGATCGACAGTGCCTCTCCCAACAGTGGTCAGCCGGGTGCGACGACCCAGGTAAGCTACCACTTCGGCTTCTCGGGCGCGCCCGCATGGGCACAGGCCGCGGAGACACAGAACGCCTTCCCACATGTAAAGGACGACCTCTCGAACGGCAGTGCAACCGCCACCCTCGTGGACACCAGCAATGGATGGCAGGTCCAGCCGCCGGCAACAAGCTCTCAGCCGGTTACAGGCGCGGACGGCAAGATCGTGGAGTAGTGGAGAAAAGCAACTGTCTTTTGCCTTTGCTTTTCTTGTTGTCATTCCGAGCGTAGCGAGCGAATCTGCTTCCTCCCGTTCTTCGGTCGCATCACCCAGAAATACACGCGCTATAACGGAGACCGGCTTGAACGGGCGCACAACGTTTGCGGTGATACTGGCGAAAAGCGGGAGGAAGCAGATTCACTCGCTGCGCTCGGAATGACAAACCAGAAAAGCAAAGCAACTGCTACTCGCTAGCCGACGGCCCATACATCGCACGAATCATCTCCGACCACGGCTTCGTCTCATAGTTCTCCGGAGGCACGCCTCCCGCAAGATTGCGCACAAAGTAATCCCAGCGGCGACGCATCACATACGGCGTTGCTTCACCGTAGCCATGGTGCGCGTTCGGAATCATCAGAAGATCGAAGTTCTTGTTGGCTTTGATGAGCGCGTCGACCACGAGCAGCGTGTTGTTCATCGGCACGTTGTCGTCCATCGTTCCGTGCGTAAGCATTAGGTGGCCCTTCAGGTTCTTCGCGTAGTTCTCATTGGCCTGGGCATCGTAGTTGCTCTTGCCGTCGGGTGAGATCACTTCGAGGCCGGCCCACTTCTCATCCCAGTCGTCTTCATACTCGCGATTGTCGTGGTTGCCGCTCTCAGCCCAGCCGACTTTATAGAAGTCGGGGTAATGGAACATCGCATTCACCGTGGCATTGCCACCGCCGGAGTGTCCCCAGACGCCCACGCGATCGAGATCGATCCAGGAGAAGCGTGACGCAAGCTCTTTGATCCCCGCAACCTGGTCGGGAATCGTATCGTCCGATAGATCCGCTGCGGTCGAAGCGTGCTCGTCGTGGAAGCTCTTGGAGCGGAACGGCGTACCCAGAGCGTCGATGCAAACTACGACAAAACCCAGGTCGGCCAGCGACTGATTATCGAGGTGTGCCGCCGAGAAGCTACGTGCGCCGCAGGAACCCGTATAAGGCCCCGCATAGACGTAGTTCACAATCGGATACTTCTTCGTCTCGTCGAAGAACGTCGGCTTCCATAGAAAGCCGTAGAGCGGCGTCTGGCCGTCGCGCGCCTTCACTGTAATCGGAGTGGGCGGCTTCCATCCCGCTGCAAGAAGCTGCGAGATATCCTGGTGCGCCAGCGTTACCAGCACCTTGCCGGTGTTGTCGCGCAGCACGGAGGTCTGTGGCGTCTGCACGGTCGAATAGACATCGACGAACGTGCTGCTGTCCGGCGACGGCGTGATGACGTGGTCGGCCATCTTCGGCGTCAGCAACTGCTGGTGCTGGCCGTCGAAGTCAGCGCGATAGTACTTCACGAAGTAGGGATCGTCTTCCTTCTCTTTGCCGGTAGCCAGGAAGTAGAGCACGCGGTTCTTTGTGTCGACCTGCGACAACTGGTTCACCGGGCCTTCGCCGTGCGTGATCTGGTTCTTCAGCTTGCCCGTGGTCAGGTCATAGAGATAAAGCTGGCCCCAATTATCGCGCTCCGAGTACCAGACGAACTCGTTGGACTCCGGCAGATAACGCCAGCTCACCTTGCCCTGGCCCGACTCGTAGTACGTCGGCACATGCTCGTGGTAAACCTCCCGCACCGCGCCGGTCTCCGTATCGGCCACCCGGAACCAGGCGTCCTTGTGGTCGCGCGAGCTGGAGACAAAGGCAAGGTGCTTGCCGTCAGGGGCGAACTGGACGTCGTCCCAGCCCGAGCCACCGCTGCAACTTACGTCGTCGCAGATGGTGCTGCGGTGCTGGTCGGGCGGCATCTTCAGGCGCGTCATCCTGGCTGTATCCACGTCGATGACCACCCGCTGAATCGTCGTGACATCTTTGTCGCCCGCCAGAGGATACTTCCACTCGTCAAGCTGCGGGTGCCGGTTCGTGACGGGCACCAGGTACAGGCTGCCGGTCTTGCGCTGGTCCTGCTGGAAGGTCGCAATCTTCTTCGAGTCCGGAGACCATACGACGATAGGAGCGTCGGAGTGCGTCCAGCCGGCGTTATCGGTGGCGTAGCCGAAGTCCTTTACGCCGTCCCTGGTGAGCTGGCGCTCCTCGCCGGTGGCTTCCACCCGCACCCACAGGTTGTTGTCCCGGATAAATGCCGCGAGCTTCTTGTCGGGCGAGAGGTCAAACGGAGCTTTGCTGCCGGCAGGCTTCCCTGCCGCAGGTTTCGGGGCGGTCACCGCCGTGCAGGCCACGACCGCCGCGTCGCAGTGAAACTTGTTCCAGCCCAGATCGACGGTAAAGCCCCCGCCAGCCGCATCGGGCGTATAGCCGGTCACCCCGAGGTGTTTGGCCGAAACCGCCCGCTTGCTCACCGCGGTCAAGGCCGTGGCCAGTTTGGCATTGTCGAAGGCCGGGGCCTGCGTTCCGTGGGCCGGGTCGGCGAGCCTGTAGACCACCCCCTCCGGGTCCGGATCGCTGTAAAAGACGCGGCCATCGGGCAGATACTCGATGCCGCTGATGGTGTGATGCACCAGGCTGTGGACGTTGTACGCCATCCACCGTTCGGCCTGAGCATAATCGTGGGCCGTGTAGACCTGCTGTGCGGCGAGAGGGAAAGCGGTAAGAACGAGGGCTGCGGCAAGGAGCGAAACGGGGCGCTTAGGCATAGTGATCGAGATAAGGGTACCGCGACAGGGCTCTTCAGCTAAAATCAAAGAGCAGCAAACACAGCAGAAAGCAGCCTGCGATGTGGTGCAAATTCCATATCCAGCGGCACCCAACGACGCGTGGCCCTCGAACTCTTCAATACTCTCTCCGGAAAAATCGAACCGTTATTTGCCTCTGACGGACACGCGCTGCGCTTTTATTGTTGCGGCCCCACGGTCTATGACTACGGTCACATCGGCAACTTCCGCACGTTCCTGCACGTAGACATGCTGCGCCGTACCGCGCGGCTCTACGGCATGGGCCTGCACCACGTGATGAACATCACCGATGTCGATGACAAGATCATCCGCAATGCCGGCAACGCCGGCCTGCCCATCGGCGAGTACACGGCCAAGTTCGAGCGCGCGTTCTTCGAAGACATGGACGCCCTCGGCGTCGAGCGCCCCGAGCAGATCGCGCGTGCGACCGAGAATATCGGCGACATGGTCACGCTCATCGAGCGGCTTGCGGCCCAGGACATCGCCTACAAGGCCGAGGACGGCTCGTGGTACTTCCGTATCGCGCGCTTCCCGGAGTACGGCAAGCTCTCCAAGAAGGATTTCGAGGGCATTGAGGACGGCGCGCGCGTCGACGTCGATGAATACGACAAGGACGCCGCCCGCGACTTCGCGCTCTGGAAGGCCACCAAGCCCGGCGAGACGAGCTGGGATACCGCGCTCGGCAAAGGCCGTCCCGGCTGGCACATCGAGTGCTCCGCGATGGCCATGAAGTACCTCGGCGACAGCTTCGACCTGCACGCCGGCGGCGAAGACCTGATGTTCCCGCACCACGAGAACGAGATCGCGCAGAGCGAGTGCGCCACGCATCAGCCGTTTGCGCGGCACTGGTTCCATGTGCGCTTCCTGCTGGTCGAAGGCAAGAAGATGTCGAAGTCCGAGGGCAACTTCTACACCCTTCGCGACCTGCTGCTGAAGGGCCATCGCGCCTCGGCGATCCGGTTTCTGCTGCTGAGCGTGCCCTACCGCCACCAGCTCAACTTCACCTTTGACGGCCTTACCGAATCGACCAACGCCGTCGAGCGCCTGCGCACGTTCTACGCCCGGATTCGTGACGGCAAGTGGCCGGAGAGCGCTCCCGCGGACGACAGTGTCGCCTCCGCCATTCGCCTGGGCGATGAGAAATTCACCGCTGCCCTGGGCAATGACCTGAACACCGCCGAAGCGCGGGCCGCAATCTTCGACGTGCTACGCGCAGTCAACAGCGCCGCCGACCAGTCGAAGCTCGTCCGCACCGATGCCGACGCGATGCTGACCCTGCTGGCAAAGTTCGATTCGATCTTCGCGGTGCTTGAAGACCACGATGCCGAGCTCACCCGCGCCGCCATTGCCTGGGCGGAGTCCGAAGGACGCCTCGGCGAGGCCGACGCCTCCCTGCTCGCAACGCTGAGCCTGAGCGACGCGGACATTGACGCCCTGGTCGCCGAGCGTACCCTGGCCAAGAAGCAGCGCAACTTCGCCCGCGCCGACGCCGTCCGCAATGAGCTTCTCGAAAAGGGCATCATCCTTGAGGATTCGAAGGATGGCGTGCGCTGGAAGCGGAAGTAATAGAACCGTTATAAGTCGCTATATGTCCTTGCTAAGGGCGCATAGCGGCTTATTCACCTCGCTCGGCTTTCTGTTTCTTTCGCTGCGCATCTCGATCCAGGAAGAATTGAATCAACTTTCTGCTGGCGCGAAAATTCGTACTCTGCAGCCGCCGTATCGCATCGGATAAATCGGCAAAACCGTGTTCAGCGGCAAGATCAAGAATGCCCAAGGTCCCTTGAATGGGAATATTGCGCCGAGATGCTTCAATCCGCGCTGCTTCGTCATCGACGAGCAACGCATCGGCATCAAGCTCTTCGGCCAGTGCAATCGCCTCGCGCTCTCCCAGGCCAAGACTGGATGGAAAGATTGGCAACGGCAGGCCAGGGGATCGAACCGCAATCCACTCTGGAAGTTGTTCCATCCATATGCGAACAGACTGTGGGGTATCTGGCTGTGTGAGTTCGCTGACTACTCCAGGCGGAATAACGATACCGCCATACAGAACATTCAACAGGCTTGCTTCTTCAATGAGCACAAGGTAACGCAGAGGACCGGAATCGGCGATGACAATCATCGGTTACGCTACCCGCGAAACGTGCCGGGTTCTTCCTCGCGTTGCTTCCAGAGCCTTTTACCAGTTTCCAACTCCCGTTGAATGTCATCCGTCGAATATTCGAACCACACGTCGCGCTGTTTCAGAAAGCCATCTAACTCGTATCGACCAAGCCCTAGAAGACTAGCGAGTTGATGCTCGGTCAGCCGATGTGCCCGATACGCCTCTACCGCCATATCTTCTAATGCAACGCGCGCTGGATCGTGGCCAGCGGGAATCATCTGGCGGGCAAGGTCATCCGGTAATTCAACGGTCACTTGCATGACGGTAGCTTATCACTGCTGGCAACCTGCTGAACCAGCCTTACTCCACCGCGTCGCCAGCCATCCCCACGATCTCTCGCTTCGTTCGATTGACCCGGCTGAGCACCACCGTCGCCACCCCACAAACGACCACCGCCATGCCCAGGATCTCCGTCTTCGCCAGCCGCTCATGCAGAAATAACACCCCGAGCAGCACAGCGATCACTGGATTCACAAACGCATAGGTCGCCACCTTCGTAACCGCGACGTTCTGCAGCAGATACGTAAAGGCAACCAGGCCGAACAGCGAGCCGAAGATCGACAGGTAGACGACCGCCCCGAAGCCAGGCCACGTCCACACCATGCGATGCAAGCTACCACTCCCCACGGCGATCAGGGCATTGAAGACGCCCGCCGCTCCGATCTGCCATCCGGTGGCGACCAGCGTGTCCGCCTTGAAATGGAATCTCCGCGACAGCACCGAACCAATGCCGAACGACAGCGCCGCTCCTAACAGCACCAGCACTCCCAATAGCGGCCTGGAATAGCCTGCCAGCTCCGCGCCTTGATGCAGCGACGGCCACACCAGCATCACGATGCCGAAAGTCCCAAGCAGTGTGCCTGCCCATCCGCGCTTGTTCAGCGCATCGCCGCCGGGCAGGGCCATCTCCATCAGGGCAATCATGATCGGCATGGTGGACACAATCAGCGACGCAAACCCCGAGGGCACCATCTTCTCGCCCCACGTGAGCAGCATGTTGTTGCCGGACATGAAGAGCAATCCCACCACTACCAGCTTCCACGCCTCCCCTTTCGGCACGCGCAGACTCTTCTTCCCGACAAAGCAGATCAACAGGATCAATATCGCCGTAATCAGCGACCGTGCGCCCGACACCACCGGCACGGGTAGATGCTCGCCCGCAATGTGGATCGCCGTATAGGTCGATCCCCAGAACAGATACACGCTGGCAAAGGCCAGCAGAACCAGTGTGGATTTGGGCAGCTTGGAAGACATTTCCTTCCATGCTACGGGACAAAAGAAACGGCCGCCCAGTTGGGCGGCCGTTCTCTGTCGCAATACAACGGTTTAGAAGTTGAACGAGATCTCCCCCGTCACCGTGCGCGGAGACACATAGTGCGTGCCCGAGAACGTCGAGAGGAAGTTATAGAGTGCGTACTTGTTGGTCACGTTGATCGCCGTCACACGGGCGCCGATCCTGTAGTGTGCGTCATCGCCGAAGTGGTAGACGTTGTCGTCGCCCAGGGCCATGTCGAACAGGTTACGCGAAGCCACGCGGGGCGGATTGTGGTCCGCATCCTCCGTGCCAGGCGCGGGGATGGTGACCAGCTTCGAAGAAAGGCCAGCGGCATCGCAGCTCAGGAAGCCCTGTGCCTGCGTGGCTTTTACACCGTCGCAGGTCAACCCGGCCTGAAACTGCTGGTCCGCATCCAGACCGCTCAAGTCGATTGTGGGTACGCCATTCACAATCTTGGAGGTACCGTCGCAGTCCGTGTTCGAGTCCTGCGCAGCCGTTGTGAAGCACGGCACAGCACCGGCAACCAGACCACTGTCGAACTTCCAGTTGAAGGAGTAATAGAGGCTCTTGCGGAACGGCATCTTGTACTCAACATGCGTCGTCTCGTTGAACTTCTCGTCGTGATCGATGCGGAACGGCACTGAATCCGCCGCGGTGATCGTGCTCGTCGGAACCGCACCCACGCCGCCAAGCTGCGGGGTGAAGAAACGCGCCGCCACCGAAGACATCGTGACACGTGCCGACAGGCCCTTGACCTCAGTCAGAGTGCCGCTGACAGCGACGCCCGGAATCTTCGAGTTCTGCCATTCGATGGGGAACGTGATGGGCGTTGCACCCAGTACGCTGAAGTCATACGCGTTGTGGGTGTACTTCCAGATATACTCGCCGTCGATGACGAAGTGGCGGCCGATACCCTGCTGCAGGCCGGCATGGAACTCGTTGCGGAAGCCGGGATTGAACGGCACCGCAATGCACGAACCATACTGCTGCGAGAAGATGCCGTTGAGCACGGGATCGAGGCAGCCCTGGCTGGAGAGCACAAGGTTCTCGTTGAAGGGTGTCTCCTGCGTACGAGCGTACGAAACGCGCAGCACCGTGTTCGTCTTCTTGACGTTATAGGAGATGCCCGCGCGGGGCTCAGCCTGACGCTGGATGGCGAGACCGTTGTAGAAGTCGCCACGGATACCGGCATTGAACAGCCAGTTGCCGATGGTGATCTGGTCCTGCGCGTAGAGTGCAAGCTGCTTCACATCGGTCTGGCCGTGCCAGGCGTAGAACTTGCCGCCGCGCGTCAGGTCGAAGGGAAAGAGCACGGGGTTGAAGTTCGGGTTCGGATTCGCGCAGGGGTTCGGGTTGCCGGGAAGCGCGTTGCTGTTGTCGTCCAGGCACGGAGCATTCAGCGTGGGATCAACCAGGGCAAGCTGATCGTTCTCACGCAGGAAGGTCTGCGCATACATGCCGCCGATCTTCACGTTGTTGATGCCCCTCACATACGACCAGTCGGAGTGAACGCCAGCATTGGTCAAAGAGCGCTGCTGCGCCACGCTCTCCTGCTGCAGGTTCGCAGGGCCAAGGTCCGACAGAGGATTGTTGCTCGGATAGTAGTTGTACGCGTCGCGGCGGATATACGGACCGAAGTTGAAGACGCTGTACGCGCCGATGGTACGGGTATAGGTCGGCGCCAGGTCGAACGTCTCGATCTTCGAGCGCTGATCAGTTACCGTGGGATTCTCGCCACTCTGCACGAAGCCGAACTGCGAGTCGAAGCTGTTCGGCGTCTGGAACCACGAGCGTGTGTACTGCACGTTGGTGTGGATCGAGCTCACGTTGCTGAGCTGATAGTCGAAGCGATCGAAGAAGTTCTCTTCGTTGCCCTTGTCGTGATACACAGCAAACTCCGGCGCGTCGAGGAAGCGTCCCGACTCAAGCCCGTTGGCCGCGATGAAGTTGCCCCAGTTCTTGCCGCCGTAGGCGAGATCGAAGGCGAGGTTCCCGGAACCGAACGTTCCGTACGACAGGGTGATAGCACCGGTCGGCTTCAGCACACCCTGGCCTGAACGGGTGGTTGCCTTCACCACGAGGCTGGTCTTATCGCCATACTCAGCCGGAGGAGCGCCTTCGATTACCTCGAGGGACTGCACAGCCGCTGCCGGAACCTGGTTGGAGAAGACCTTGCTCTGCTGATCGGTGATGGGCTGGCCATCAATGTTGAACGAGTTCTCCGCGTGGTCTCCGAGGCCGTGCATCAGGCCGTTGGAGTCTGCCGCAACGCCCGGGGAAGCCAGCGTGACGATCGAGCTCAACTCGGACGAGGCGCTCTCGAGCGGCAGGTGATCAATCATCGAGCGGTCGATGTCGGTGTGCGCCGTGGGGTCGTTCTCAACAAGGTCGGAAGGCGCGTCTACATCGACACTGGTCGTCGAACCGGCCACCTGCAGTTTGACCGGAAGCGTGATCTGCACCACCGAGTTCACCTGAACAAGCTTATTGAAGGGCTGGAATCCGCTGCCCGTCACACCAAGGCGATAGGGGTTGAAGGGAATATTGACGAAGCGAAACTGTCCGGTCGTGTCTGTTGTTACCGTGCGGCTATAGCCGCTTACCGGGTTGGCCAGAACAACGGTGGCATTGGCGATGGCAGCGCCGGTCGAATCGGTCACAGTGCCGGCGACGTTGCCGGAGGTGCTCTGGGCAAGTGCCGCACCGGCGGCGAAGGCCATCAGCAGGCCCAACACAAACGTGATGGCAAATATTCGGGGAAAGGGGGATCTTTGCATGAAAACGAAACTCCTGTCTGTTGAAACGCAGACTCCGGACATCGCGAGATGCGGTCCGTGGTCTTCTGCCGCGCGGGTTGGCGTGGGAGAAGAGCCTCTGAAGGGAAGATGACGCCAGCGGCGCTTAGCCACGCTCTGATTTAGGAGCGCAACCATCTTCGAAAGTCGAAAAAGATGAAGGGACTAGAGAGTTTTCAGAGCAGGAGGGGGCCTGCTGAACATCGCAAAGTGCCACTGACTGACCGGCACATGGTCGATCGCCGTCGCCAGCCTGCATTCCATCAGCACCAGGCCAACCGCAGCGAGATGGGAGTCCACCGGGAGCGACAGATGCATCGCCACGCAGAGCGGGCAGTTGATCTCCCCGCCTGGAACCTGTGAATTATCGGCTGCGGAGCCTACCTGCGCTGCGTGATGCGGCAGCCAGTCACCATGGACGTGTGCCGCCTGGGCAGAGCTGGTAAAGCCGAGCAGCAGAGCGCACAGAAGAGCCAGAACGCGCAGCCAAGTAGGGTGCGCAGGGGCATTCGCTCCGCGTTTGATTCGTTTCGTCAAAGGATTGCTGGGCAGCGATGCGAGACACCGCTCTCCCTAGTATGACGCAAGTGAGGCCGCGCTGGTCTCATTTTAGCGCTAGGCCGGGCCACTGCACCCCAGAAGCTACCCCGGAAAGACCGTAAATATAGCGGTATTCGCCATTTTGTGGGGGATGAATTTGCGTTTGCATTCGCAATTATCTTTGCTTTTGCTTTTCTGGTTGTCATTCCGAGCGCAGCGAGCGAACCTGCTGTCTCCTGTTCTTTGTTCGTACCCGCCAGAAATTATGCGCGCGCTGGAACTGGAGTTTGGTTTGAGCTCACGCACAACGTTTGCGGTGACAATGGCGAAAAGCGGGAGACAGCAGGTTCGCTCGCTGCGCTCGGAATGACAACCAAAAAAGCAAAGACAACTACAAAAGCAAAGACAAAACAGCCCGGGCAATCTCCCCAATCCTTACGCCGCCCCCTTGATCGCCCTCGTCAACGCCGGTACGACCTCAAACAGATCGCCCACCACCCCTATATCCGCAATCTCGAAGATCGGAGCATCGGCATCCTTGTTGATCGCGATGACTGTCTTCGCCCCCTTCATCCCGACGAGATGTTGAATGGCTCCCGAGATACCAACCGCCAGGTACAGCTTGGGTGCAACGGTCTGGCCGGAGCTTCCAACCTGACGTTCCATCGGCAGCCAGCCCGCGTCACAGATCGGCCGCGATGCCGCCAGCTCTGCACCAAGTGCAGCGGCAAGCTCTTCGGCGAGCCCAAGATTCTCCTGCTCGCCGATCCCGCGCCCCACGCTGACGATCACCTGAGCGGCGGAGAGATCGACCGTCTGCGTGGCCTCACGGAAGGGCTCACTCGGCTTGGTGCGCAACTGTGCGGCCTCAAGCTGAGGCACAAAGGTCTTCACTTCGCACGAGCCTGCCTCTACCTCATCGGCGCGAAAACTGCCCGCCTGCACTGAGACCAGGCAGACACCATCACCCTTGTGCGCGTACTCCGCATTCAGCTTGCCCTGCATCCATTGGCGCACGAACACCGGGCCCGAATGGATTCCCGTCACATCGCTGATGAGCACCTGCCCCAGCCGCGTCGCGAGCGCGGGCGCGTAGTCGCGCACCTGATACGTGTGCGGGAATACGACATACCGCGGCTGCGTCTCAGCAATGAGCTGTTGCAGCGCAGCCACCCAGGCATCCGCAGTGTAGTGGGCCAGCAAAGCATGACCGGCAGCCCAGGCACCCGCAAGCTTCTTCGTCGCAAGCTCGGCGGAGAGCGGCGCAATCCCTGCATCTTCGCCCAGGACAACGGCAGAGCACGGAACGCCAAGCTCTGCTGCCAGCTTCTGCCCTGCAGCCAGAGCCTCCAGGCTGATGCGATGCCATCCGGCATCGCCCTTCTGTTCCATCACGACCAGGACGCTCATAGAACCTTTACCTCAAACTTCAGCTTCTCGACGATCTTCGTCGCAATCTCATCGGCCGAACCGGTCAACATCTCCGTCCGCTTCACGCGCTCCGGAGGAGCGACCTTCACCACCTCGTCGACACGTGCGCCAGCGGCCACGGCTTCAACCTCGCGCGTCTCTTTCGACTTGGCTTTCTTGATTCCCATCAGCGTGGCATAGCGCAGCTTGTTGCCGCCGGACTGGATCGTCAGCAAGGCGGGCAGCGGCATCTCGATGTGCTGGAACCAGCCATCTTCGAGCTCACGCTTGACCTTGATTCCTGCTCCGGCGCGCTCTACTTGCAACACCAGCGTCGCGTGCGGCACCCCCAGCAGCTCCGCCACCACAACGCCGGTCTGTCCCGCCCCGAGATCGTCCGACTGCAAGCCCGTCAGTACCAGGTCAGGCGACTCCGCCTTGATCGCCTCGGCCAGCAGCTTCGCCACGCCCAGCGTGTCGCGCGAAGGCAGGGCACCTTCCCCCTCCTCCGGCGTAACGACATGGATCGCGCGGTCCGCGCCCTTCGCCAGCGCTTCGCGCAGCGTGCTCGTCACACGCTCCGGCCCGGCGCAGAGTACGACCACTTCCCCCTCGCCGTCGCGCTCCTTCAACTGCAACGCCTCTTCCAGCGCATACGCATCGGGTTCGTTCATCGTCCATGCAACATCGCTCTCGTCGACGCTGCGGCCATCCGCCGCAACCCGTACAGCGGCATCCCGCTCAGGAACCTGCTTCACTGCTACAACGATCTTCATCGGCACCCCTCAACATCCATTAGACGCAACCGGTTAGCCTACCGCATCGGAGGCTCCGTCGTCTCTGCCGGACGCTCCAACCTCCAAAGCTCTTCATGCCGGAAGTTGTAGAGAGAGCAGGAACAGGGCTCCGGAAAAGGTGAAGAGCAGATGAGAGTGAGAGAAACTGGAGCTTCTGTCTATTGAACAGTCAGCGTCAGGTTAGCCGAACTCTTCGCTCCTGTGGCCGCATCCATTGCGGTCATTACCAGAGCATAATTCTGTGCAGTCGGGGATGAACTGGAAGAACCATGATTGCCACCGCAACCGCTCAAACTCAACATGGCTCCCAATGACAATGTCGCTATAGCCAGCATTACCGATAGGCGCAATAGCTGCCGCTTTCGCAACGATGTCATCCCTGCCAAGGGCAGGATCAACAGCGCAAATGCCATCGTGGCCAGAGACCCTTTCAAGGGTGAGTTCTCATTCCGGGCGGTCTGGGCATTGCTGGTCTGGATGGTCAGGGTGACCGTGGTCGCTCCACTACCGGCCGGAAGTGTCACCGGAGAGAAGGTCGCTGTCGCCCCTGTAGGCAGACCCGTTACGCCGAACGCCACCGTGTTGGGGAACTTTGTCCCGGCTCCAGGCGTCAGGGTAAGGCTGTAACTTACCATTCCACCCGCAGTCGTCGTAGCACTGGCAGGACTCGAACCCGAGGCAAGCGTAAAGACGTCTGCAGTTACGGTAAAGCTGGTGGTCGCAGATGCCACACCATAGTTACCGATGCGTTCCTGGTTGGCGCTTAGAACGACCGTACCTACCCCGGTGAGCGTAACCGTCGAACCGGAGATAGTTGCCGGCCCACTGACCACTGCATAAGTTACCGCTCCGCCGGAAGCCGAAGTTGCACTTACCGTAAAGGGTGCGGTGCCATACGTCTGTGAGGGGATCGCTGCGAAGCTCAACGCGGGCACGATGGGCGCAACGGTAAAGCTGGTGGTTATCGTTATCTCCTCATAGTTGACAGTGGCTAACTGCGTGGCGCTCAGAACTACAGTACCTATCCCGGTAAGCGTAACCGTCGAACCGGAGAGGGTTGCCGGCCCATCGATCACGGTATAGAACACCGCTCCACTGGAGGCCGAGGTTGCACTTACCGTAAAGGGCGCGGTGCCATACGTCTGCGGAGCGATCTCCGCAAAGCTCAGCGCAGGTACTCCGGGGGCAACGGTGAAACTGGCGATTGCTGTCGCTGGGCCGTAGTTTCCACTGGCTGCCTGACTGGCGCTTAGAACTACATCACCTGCTCCGGTGAGGGTAACCGTCGAGCCAGAGATGGTTGCCGGTCCACTGACCACGGCATAGGTCACGGCTCCACTGGAAGCCGAAGTTGCACTTACCGTAAAGGGCGCGGTGCCATACATTCGCCCGAGAATCGTTGCAAAGCTCAGCACAGGCGCTGGTGGCGCCGTCCCACTCAATGCAATGCTCTGCACCGCATAATTTGGCGCTACGGCATTAAGGCTGTTATCCGTCAGCACCAGGGCTCCGGAAGAGGTCCCTCCAGTGGTTGGAACAAAGTTGATGGGCAGCAGGCAGGAGCCACCCGCTACCAGGGTTCCGGCCGTTGAGGCGCTGGCTCCCACAAGAGGACAGGCCGTCGTTCCCGTGCTGTCCAAACTAAAGTTGGCCGAGATGCTCGGATTATTTCCCGAAGCTGGAATGGGGAAGCTCAATGGAGCATTGCCGATGTTCTCGACTGTTACCGTCTGGACGCTGCTGGTGGGATTCGCAGGCGTGGTCGTGAAGCTGAGGCTCGGTGGATTAGCGAAATTCAGCTCCCATGCCGCGCTACCATCAGCGCTCGAGGCAAAGACATTCCCGATACCATCCACTGCCACTCCCAGAACATGATTCAGGCCGCCTGCTACCGTACTTTGGGTGTAACTGCTCCCCGAAGGCGTCTCCTTGACGATCTGGTTATTGCCGGTATCCGCGATATACACGTTGCCGCTGCCGTCGACAGACACCGCATGGGGCTGATTCAGCCCGCTACCAAGCGTGCTCTGGGTGTAGCTGCCGTTGGACAAGGTCTCCATCAACACCTGGTTGTTTGTGGTATCGCCGAGATAGACATTTCCTTGTTCGTCCACGGCGATTCCGGAGGCATTAACGGCCTTGGCAATGGTGCTCTGAGTGTAAGCGCCTGCGGTCAGAGTCTCCTTCAACACCCCGTCTGTAGGGCTGGCAATATAGACATTTCCGTTCCCATCAACCGCGACCGATTCGACATTGCCCAGGTTGGTGAATGCGACACTTTGCGCATAGCCGCCACCGCTCGCCGGAGTCTCTTCCAGCACCTCCGCGGCATCCTGATCCGCAATGTAAACATTTCCGGCCCCATCGACTGCGACCCCAACGGGATACGCCAGACCGGTAGCTACCGTGCTCTGGGTGAAGCTCCCGTTGGATAAGGTCTCCTTCACAACCGAGTTCTGAGGACTGTTGCTACTGACAGCATTCGCGATATAAAGATCTCCCGCTGTATCCGCCGCCAGGGCATAGGGATTGGTCACATTGCTGAGAGATAAGGTGCTCTGGGTACCAGGCTGGAAGTTCACTTGAGGCCCCAGTCCGGTGCCATGAACATACCCCGTGGCAATTACATTCCCCGAGCTGGACTGCAGTTCCGCCGCCCCATACCTAGGCCCAGCTAAGCCCGGCTTCAAGACCACATCCACGGTGCAGCTATCGCCCGCAGCATGTTGGAAGGTCGTTCCAAACGTGCTGCAGGTTCCTGTACCGGCATCGGTAAAATCCAGACCCGTTTGGCCCTGGGTCAGCACCACGGGGGCGCCAATCGTACCTGCTGTGTCGAGGGTAAAGATCAGGGAAACAGGCGAGCTTGAACTGCCAACGCTGACCATGCCGAAGTCTCCGGCTGATGGAGTGACCTTCAACAGACTGTTGGAAGTAGCCACAAAGACATTGCCGCCAACATCCACTGCAATATAGATCGGAACTACATCAAAATAACTACTACTACCAACCAGGCTTTGAACGTAACTGCCATTTGATGGCGTCTCCTTCAATATCTGGCTTGCCTCCGCATCTCCGGCGGTACCGTAGACGGAGATATAAACGTTGTTGCTACCGTCCACTACAACACTACTGACAGAACTCAGGCCACTGACGATCGTGGTTTGGATGTAGCTACCGCCTGACAGCGTCTCTTTAAAGACCTGATTGCTGCCCGTGTCTCCAATGTAGACATTCCCACTTCTGTCAACAGCCAAAGTAATGGGCGTAGAAAGATTACTTCCGATTGTGCTCTCAACGTAGCCATTTCCCGAAGGTGTCTCTTTTAACACGCGGCTGTTTAGCGGATCGGCTATAAAGATATCTCCGCTCGCATCTACCGCAATATTCAACCTAAAACCTAGGTTGCTGCGGACCGTGCTCTGGGTATAGCTGCCGTTCGACAATGTTTCTTTTAATGCCCTGCCGTTATTCGAATCGGCAATATAGACGTTCCCGCTCGCATCTACTGCAACTCCGGTGGGCGAGCTCAGGCCGCTGCCGATTGCGGTTTCGGTGTAGCTACCGCTCGATAGCGTTTCCTTGACAACCCGATTATTAGAAGTATCAGCAATATATAAGCTGCCGTTCGCATCCACAACGATCTGATGGGGATTATTAAGGCCTGCGATAGGCAACGTGACTTGCGACCCACTGAAATGCGCAGTCTGCGCATAAGCGCCTGAAGATGCCACTCCTGCAATCATAGACAGAACAGCGCCCATTCCGGCAACGGCACAATTCTTCCATAAAGGACGAATAAAGGAGTTAGCGGAGATAGTGCGAGGACGCAGGAAGGCAGAGAAGGTGTTCAACAGAGACTCCACGAAAACAAGTTGAAGTTACGCAATCGGCGCCACATTGCTTCAAGGTTGAAGACGCAACGCCACAAATAAAGTGCAATCTCTGTCAGATGAAACCGGCTGCGGGACTCATTGTTTCTGTACACAGGAAACCTGGCCCGTAGTTACAATCCAGCAACAATTCTTCTAGTGATCGGCCTAGACACGGTACCACGGACATTCCAGCCTTCGCTACACCCTTCGTGTGAATCAGCGGAGGTACGAGGTTTCGGAAAAGCTGAAAACACGATTCGTTCAAAACTCGCTTCGCAAATCGAGCTCCACTGAACGGAGTTCAATAATTTCGCACGTTTTCGCTTGTACCTCTCCAATACAAAGGAGACGCTCGTAATAGAGGACAACAGAAGATGGCAAAGCTTTCGCGACGGGACTTCACGGCGCTCTGTGGTGGTGCGCTGGCGGCAGGTGGATTGATGGCCTCGTGGCCGCTCGGCGCGGAGGCCGAGGCCATGGCAGACGACAAGCTGACCACCATGACCCTGTCCGAAGCTTCGGCTGCCATCCGGAATCGCAGCGTCACCCCAACCCAGCTGACGAAGGCTGTCCTGGGACGCATCGCCGTCTACGATCCCAAGCTGAACTCCTACATCACCGTGATGGGCAGAGAAGCTTTGAAACAAGCCGCCCAACTGGATGAGGAACAGAAGGCGGGCAAGTTTCGCGGGCCGTTACACGGCATTCCCATCGCCCTGAAGGACAACATCGACACCGCAGGCACCCGCACAACAGCGGCCAGTGGCGTCTTCCAGAAGCGCATCCCGACCGAAGACGCCACCATTGTGCGCAAGCTGAAAGCCTCGGGCGCGATCATCCTGGGCAAGCTGAACCTCCATGAATTCGCACTGGGCTGTACGGGCGATGTCTCCTACTTTGGGCCGACACGCAATCCCTGGGCCCTCGATCGGGTAACCGGCGGATCTTCGGCGGGCTCCGGCGCTGCTGTTGCCGGGGACCTCTGCTTTGCGGCGCTGGGGACCGATACCGGCGGCAGCATCCGGGTGCCTTCGTCGTGGTGCGGTATCGCCGGACTGAAGCCGACAACCGGACTCGTCTCGATCCGCGGCATCATCCCCTGCGCCGCCTCACTGGATCACTGCGGACCGATGGCGCGCTCCGTGGAAGACGTCGCTCTGATGCTGGGAGAGATGACGGGTTATGACAACCTCGACATCTTCAGCGTGCAGCACGGGCCCGAAGACTACACGAAGGCCATGAAGCAGCCGGTCTCGAGCTTCAAACTCGGCGCGCCCGCCGAGTTCTACGACCACATGGAGCCCGAGGTCGCAGCAGCCATCGCCGCTGCCTGCGAGGTCCTGTCCAAACTGACTGCCGGCATCACCTCGCATGCGCCTTTGCCGGACATGCCGGAGGGCAACAACTTCTTCATGCAGCTCGGCGATACGGCCTCTTACCATGAGCCTCTGTTTAAAGGCGCCCCAACGGCCTACATGCCGCCCACGCGGATGCAGTTGGAGAGGATGATCCAGGGAGGCAGCGCCGTGGATAGTGCCCGCGCCCATGATGAACTGGCCCTGATTCGCAGAACCGTGGATGCAGCCTTTACCGATATCGACCTCGTCGTCATGCCGACCATCCGCAATCTTCCGCCCACCATCAACGACTCGCTGGCAGCAGAGATGGGGACGAAGAAGCCGCGGGTCTATGACTTCTTCGCAGCGCCCTCGGGCTGCACCAACACGGCTCCGTTCGATGTCTACGGTCTCCCCGCACTCACGATCCCCTGCGGCTTCAGCACCAGCGGCCTGCCCATCGGACTGATGATCGCCGGGCCGCACTTTGCCGAAGGCAAGGTGCTCGCCCTGGGCTATGCCTACCAGCAGGCCACGGACTGGCATAAACGCAAGCCGACGCTTACGCCGGACATGGTGCCTCCGTCGATCGTAGAAGCTTCGTAAAAAGAACCAGGGCACGGAAATGCCCTGCGATCACACAGCATCGCGGATATGCGATCCTGAAATAGCGATGCACAGCTCCATCACAAACCGCAGCAAGGCCGCAGCGTTACTGCTCTGCGCTTTGCTGGTTGTGATGAGCATCGTCTCGCCGATATGTCCCACCTGCGATGGCTTTGGAGGCTGGCACAGCAACCATGCCCCGCTTGCCGACAAGCAGGCGCCGCCTGTGAACGACACCTGCAATGGAGTCTGTTCCTGCTGCGGCTTTCACTGGCTGCCACCCCAGCAGACGCAGTTATTTACAGTCGCTGTCGTAACGATCGTTCCTGTCTTGTGGAAGGAACATTACCCGACACACGATACCCCGCCTCCTTTCCTGCCCCCTCGCGCTTAGCCCAGAACAGAAATCGCAACACACGCTTCGGCGTGCGATCTCACTTCTTTCTGGAGCCTGAAATTTATGACACAACTTCGCTGCGCCCTTCTCGGGGCGGCTACCCTGCTCTGCATGGCGCAGATGCGGGCACAAACTCCTACCGTGGAAACACCAGAGGCCAATCCGGGCCGCCCTACCGTCTCCACGCCCGCGACACTCACTCCCGTGGGATATCTTCAATTTGAAAACGGTGGTCTCTACGCCCAGACATCGCCCGAATTCAAAACGCGATTCGGCATCAATCAGGTTACGAAACTCGCCGTGACCTCTCGCCTGCAGTTGCTGGCGCTCTCAGAACCGTTCGTCCACGCAACGGGAGCGGAGGTCTCAGGAGACCGCCCGGGCGAGGTCTTTGCCGGATTACAAGCAGTGGCTCTATCGGGAACAGGCCACACTCCCACGGTGAGCCTCAGCTATATCCGCCGGCTCTACGAAAGCCCCGCACCGGAGATCGATATCGGCACCTTCCGGCAGAGCGCGCTTTTCCTGGTAAGCAACGATCTCGGCGGATTCCACTTCGACGTGAACGGCGTCTTCTCCGAACAAGCGGAAGGAACCGTTCGTCGCGGGCAATTCGGTCAAACGCTTTCGGTCTCTCACCCGCTGGCCCGGTTCACGATCTCAGGAGAACTCTGGCACTTTACGCAGCCGCTCACGAGAGGGAACGCCGTCGGCAACCTATGGGCAGGGTCATATCCAATCAGGAAGAATCTGGTCGTAGATGCAGGCTTCGACCATGGACTCACCTCGACCTCGACGCATTGGGAGGAGTTCGCAGGATTCACGTATGTTCTGCCTCATCGGCTCTGGGGAGGGCGGGAAAAGCATTAGGACCTAACAACGCTCGCGCCCTAAAGAATCAGATCGGAAGCTAATCAGGAACATAGCGCGAAGCGCGTTCCCTGACGCTTTAGCGTCAGGGAGTCGGAGGGAGCCGTAGCCTTTAGACTACGGTAGCAAGGTCAGGCGAGAATCGGGCTTCAGTCTCGGGCCTTTTGTTCGCAGCCAAAAGAAGGCCCGGGCCTAAAGGCCACATCTTTGCCAAGCCTGAATTCCGTAGCCTAAAGGCCACGGCTCCCTCCGAACCGCGACGCTCAAGCGTCACGGTGTGACGCTTCGCGCTGTTGTGAACGCGCCTGATTCAACAAATTTTATGATTCATCCGACAGAAACCCTTTGGCATCGTAGAAAAAACTTCCAGGTATTGCTAACAGGAGCACATTCTCGATACCCTAGAAACATCATGCGCCTGCAACCGGAAATCGCTCTCGAACCAACCGCAACCGCATGGCCCGACCGCGTCGGGATATGGGCATCCGTCCTTTGCGTCGTTCACTGCCTGATCACACCCATCCTGCTTTCGATGTCGACGGTCTTTGTGCACTTCCTTCCGTCGGAGGAGCGAACGCATCGGTCGCTGGCGCTGATGATTGCGCTCATCGGAACGATTGCCCTCATCAGGGGATTCCGCACTCATCGGCGGGCGCGGGTGATTCTCCTAATGGTTGCAGGACTGGGTTGCATCTTCTTCGCTGCCTTTGCAGGAGACCGGCTGCCTGGCCACTGGATCGAAGTGGCAATCACCTTTCTCGGCAGCCTCCTCATGATTTCAGCGCACCGCCTGAATCACACGTTCTGCAAAGACTGCGCCTGCTCAAGCCGGTAAAAGTTACGAGCCGTGCAGCAGCAGGTGCATCGCGATAGCACCCCCCAGCGCGACGAATAGAGCAATAGGCATAGCGACGATGCCGACCTTCAGGAAATCCCAAAAGCTCACATCCAGCTTCTCCTTGCGCAGGGCGAGCAGCCAGAGGATGGTTGCGAGCGATCCTGTGACGGAAAGGTTGGGCCCCAGATCAATTCCGATCAGCACCGCATTCGCGAGCAAGCCCTTCGCCTGTGCAGCATGCAAGGTCGCCCCTGCAATCAAACCGAGCGGAAGATTGTTCACGAGATTGTTCGCAATGCCTACCGCGTACCCGACGACCAGGGTGCCTGCTACCGCGGGAAGGTTTTGCGCCCAGGCCAGCCAGGTCTGCGTCAACTTCAGCGCGCCCTGGCTCTCGACCGCGTCCACCAGGAGAAACAATCCTGCGACGAGAACCAAGGTTCCCCAACTAATCTCGGCGGCCAGCTTGAGCGGGTTGCTCTTCGCCTTGATCGAAACAATGGCTGTAATCACCAGGGCCGCAAGGCAGGTAGGAAGTCCCAAATCCTTCCTCATCGCCGAGGCCGTCAGAAGAACGGCGATCATCACAGCCAGACCCGAGAGGACCAGCTTGCCGTTCGTGCTGAGAGGCGCGTCCTCAGCCTCGCTATCGATCGTCTCGCAGAGTTCTTTGCGAAACAGGAAGCGCATTACAAGATAGGTTGCGCCAATCGAAAGCAGCGACGGCACCCCAAACAAGGCGAGCCATTGTCCGAGCGGTGGCATCCCCGTATGGAAGACCACGAGGTTTGCGGGATTGGAGATCGGCAGCACGAACGACGCGGCATTCGCGATCAGGGCGCAGATAAAGAGATACGGAAGAGGTTGAATCTTTGCCTTCCGTATGGCGGTCAGAATCGCAGGTGTAAGAACCACCGCCGTCGCATCGTTCGACATGAAGATCGTGACCAGCGTTCCGACGGCATACACCATCGTGAACAGCCGCGTACAGGAGCCCTTCGCACTTCGCACCGCGACCGATGAAACCCAGTCGAAGACGCCTTGCTCGCGTGCCAGTTCGGAGAGCAGCATCATGCCGATCAGGAAGAGATAGACGTCCGATCCCTCGGCCACGGCGTGCCCCGCAAGTGGCAGCGGAACGAGACGAAGAGCAACCAGCAGCAAAGCCCCACCGCTGATCCAATAGACCTCCGCAATGCCACGCGGGCGCACCAGCATCAGCAGGATGCTGAGCACCACGATGAGTGGCAAGAGAATATGAGCTAGAGCAGGAGTAGGCACCTAACCTTTTCTCCCGTACTTCAGTGCCCTCTCAACATGGCATCGTTGCAAAGAGTTTTCAGGCTCGCGATTCATGCGGCCACTCCGGAAGGTGTCTTGGTTGAGGCTGGCTTGCTGCCAGCAGGGTCATCCTGTCTCAAGGTCTCCGGGATACCGAAAAGCAGCACCAGCACAGCGAATATCGCTACCGCACCGAGGGAAAGGAAAGAGACGCTGTAACTAAAGTGTTGAATGATCTTCCCTCCAAAGGAAGTGCTGAGCGCCGCGCCCAACCCAACGGCAGTAGCCAATCCTCCCTGTGCGAGATTGAAGCGGCCGGTGCCGCGCGTGCGATCCGCGACGACAAGCACCGAGACCACACCGAAGATGGCGTTCGCGACACCATCGAGTAGCTGGATTGCGATAAGACCACCCTTGTTATGCGTCAGCGTATAGAGCAGCGCGCGAAACGGAAGCACACCGAAGCCCAGCAGCAGAAGAGGCTTTCTCCCGATACGATTCGCGAACCGGCCGATCGAAGAGGCAGAGAGCATAATCACAACCTGCGTGACCACAATGCAGGCGGACATGAACGGAGCAGCCGACGCACGCGCCCCTCCGGAGAGCATCTCACCAAGCTGCGGAAGCATGGCAGCGTTTGCGAAATGAAAGAGAAAAGCGCAGACCATAAAAAGCAGGAGAACCCTGTCGCCAAGAAGCGTCTGCATAACAGATGCAGTAGTTCCAGGCTCTCCCCCTTCAAGCCTCTCGCATCCTCCGCGTGCCAGTTCATAGTCAATGTCATCACGCCGAATGGACGTCACCGAAAGAACCGTAGGAATCGTCAGGACAGCCGCGGAGATAAAGATAGTGCGGTTCCCCAGAAAGTGACTGACCACGGCGATGAGAAGAGCACAGAAGACATTTCCCGCCGAGTTGAAGGATTGATTCTTTCCAAACTGCCGGTCGAAGAGAGACACGCCGACCAGCCCCATCGTGATCGCCGCGAGTGTGGGCGCGAGGAATGGCCCAGCGCCGCCGATGAGAACCTGCGACGTATAGACCGCCCAGGGCTCGGCAGTCAGGCTCAGCAGAATTGCGCCCAGGGCGAGCACACCGCAGCCACAGATGAGAATCATCCGCTTGGAGCGCAGCTTATCGACCAGGGCACCTGCAGGGGTCTGCAGGGCAACGGTGATGATGCCACCCAGCGTAAGGGCAACACCAACCCGTCCCGGCGCCCACCCTGCACCGGCGAGATAGGCGGCCAGAAAGGGACCGAGCCCGGTCTGCACATCGGCAAGAAAGAAGTTCGTGGCTTGCAGCGCACGAAGGCTCTTCCTTTTCTCAACCAGAATGTTGGGCTCTGTCTTCATATACAAGGAGATCGAAGTCGCCTATGCGAGATACAGATTGCTCGTAACTTCAGAGTTGAAACGTCTGCGAGACTTCGGCTACGCCAGCAGATTAGAGCGAGAAGCTCCTCTCCTCTGATGCGAATGCCGCAAACAGAAGATGTTCCGCAGTCCGCAAAAGATCGGCTAGCGTTCTACCAGGAAGAATCCGATTCGCAGGCTCTACAGCGCACGCGCCGTCAACTGGGCAATATCCAGCAACTGCGGCGGCTGTTCTCCGCCGACCGCACCCAGGGCATCGCGGAACATCGTATTGCAGAACGGACATGCCGTACCGATGGTCTGCGCTCCGGTGGCGACAAGTTCCTTCGCGCGCACGTGGCTTACGCGCTCCCCAGTCTCTTCACCAAGAAACGCCAGCCCTCCGCCCGCCCCGCAGCAGAACGATCGCTCATGGTTGCGCTCGGCTTCAACCAGCGAACCCGCAGCCGCAACAACCGCACGAGGCTCTTCGTAGACGTCCTGGTAGCGGCCCAGATAGCAGGGGTCGTGGTAGACGATGCTCTCGCCCTTCTGTTTTGGCAGCTTGTCCGCAAAGCGCGCCATGAACTCGGAGTGATGTTCGATCTCCGGAGCGATGCCGTACTCGCGCCAGTCGGTAGCGATGGTGCGAACACAGTGCGGGCAGATAGCGACAATCTTCTTCACCTGCGCCTGCTCAAAAGCTTTCAGTCCCGCCTCAGCGAGCGAGCCGAAGACAAGATCGTTGCCGAGACGGCGTGCGGGATCGCCCGTGCATTTTTCTTTCTTCAACACTCCAAAGCTCGTGCCGAGATAGCGCATCACGCGTGCAAAGTCGGCGATGATCTCGCGGCCCTTAGGGTCGTAGCCGCCCATGCAGCCCAGCCACAGGCAGTACTCTTGCGAGCCATCGAAGATCGGGAACTCCTGTTTGGCGATGAACTTCTCCCGCTCCAGCGCGCTCAGGCCCAGGGCATTGCCCTGCTTCTCGAGCGCGAGGAAGAGCTTGGTGCCGTAGCGGTCCTCCCATGCGCCGGTATTGACCGCGCCGCGCCGCAGACCAACCATGATCGGCAGATGTTCCACGCCGACCGGGCACTGGTACTCGCACGCACCACAGGTCGTGCATTCAAAGGCGGCCTCCATGCTGAGGTAATTGGCGACGGGATTGTCTGGTGAGGTATTGGCTGACTCTTCCCTCATCTCGTTCAGCAACGGCGTCTCGCTGGCCGGACCGAAGGTATTGAGATAGCTACGCACGCCCAGCACAATCTCTTTCGGGTTGAGCACCTTCCCAGTCGTCGAAGCAGGACAGTGCTCAGTGCAGCGGCCGCACTCCACGCAGCTATACGCCTGCAGCGAGATGATCTGCGTGAGGTCCTTGCCCGCCACGAGGCCGAAGTCTTCGTCGCCCTCCAGCTTCGGTATCTGCGAGAACTCGCCGCGCTTGAGGAAGACCGTCAGCGGACTCAGCACGAGATGCAGGTGCTTGGTGTGCGGGATCAGCGGCAGAAAGATCAGCAGCGCCAGCGTGTGGGTCCACCAGAGGAGCTGTACGGCCACGCTATCGTCCGCCACGAAGAAGGCGGCGAGATAGCTGACCATCAACACAAAGATCAGCCCGGCGATCACACCGGACTCGACCGAGACCTTCTCCCCCAGCCAGCGTGGACGCGAGATGAAACGCCGCCAGAACAATCCGGCGATCGATATCGCAACCAGCACCGCCCAGATGCCGGCGAAGCCGAAGTAGAACGTCCCCACGAAGCCCGCGTGCTGCAGAAAGCCAAGGCGCACTCCTGTCGCGAGATGGTTGAGGCTGACCAGCGCAAACGCCAGGAACCCCCAGAAGACGAAGGCATGCGCGATGCCCGGCAGAGGCCGCTGACGAATGACCTTCGCCTGGCAAAGAACCTCCCAGACGAAGACCCAGACGCGCCTGCCGACCGGGGCAAACGAGAAGTCCGCGTCCTTCTTCGAGCGCCAGATGTTGCTGGCAATCGGCCACAGCCGCCAGAGAAACATGGCTGCCGAAGCAGCGCACAAAAGTAGCAGCAGAACCATCTCGACAACCGAAAAACGCAACGGTTCAGCGAGGACAATACTCGCCAAAGCTCTCATCTCGAAACCAACAGCAGCCACTCGTGCCTCCGCATAAGAGCGAACTTGCCACAATAGCAGATGCAAACACCGACTGTTTCAAACACTCACAGAAGATGCTTGCAGCGATTTCAAAATCTTTAGGCACACCAAACAAAAACGGCGAGCCGAAGCTCGCCGTTTCGCTATTCCAAAAACCAATCTCTAGTAAGAGAAGAACTCGTTGACGCCGCGGCGCATGCGGAGACCCTTGATTAGGAAGGTCACCGCGCAGGTGAACACCAGCATGTCCCAATAGACCATGGGGTGGGCCCAGCCGGGCGAGTAGGTTGCATCCTGTCCGCTCCAGAGCAGGACGAAGACGCTGACCAGCAGGAACTGGAAGCCCATCACCAGAAACAGATGGCCGCGACGGCGGCGTTGATCCAGGTGCGCTACCTCAGCGGGGGTCAGGCTACGTTCTTCTACGGGGATGAGAGCTGCCATGGTGAGTCTCCTGCTAAATCTTGTCGCGCGGTTAGAGCGCTGCAAGCTCATTAAATCACAACCTGCCCTGTGAACCACAAAGGCCATTGCCGAATCGGTAACACCTCAACCAACGCTTGAGGTGGGGTTAACTCCCTTGGTTCACCCCTGCGAGCGTCGGCTGAAGGCTGCCTTGATCCGCTCGGCGCGGTTCTCCGTGGGCCCCACCGCAGCCTCCTGCAGCTCCGCCACGGACTGTATCCCTATGACTTCAAACCGTTTGCGGCAGCGAATATTCTTGCACCCGACCATATCGTCGCGCCGGACCATGTAGCTCTGGGCCTTGGCAAAGCGTGCGCGATCGCGCTCATCGGCTCCGCGAGGGACTTGCGGCTTCTTGCGCCGCACCAGCCACCCCAG
Source organism: Granulicella mallensis MP5ACTX8 (assembly GCF_000178955.2). NCBI lineage: Bacteria > Pseudomonadati > Acidobacteriota > Terriglobia > Terriglobales > Acidobacteriaceae > Granulicella > Granulicella mallensis. The sequence continues at coordinate 5,771,063 of NC_016631.1, forward strand.
TTGATATTCGCCCGCCTGGCCACAGTGCGGACAGGTCATGGTGTGCGTCCGCTGCTCAGGCTGTTCGTCAAAAAAATCGCGTTCTTCCATTTTCAGCACCTCCGGCGCGCTGCTCCGCGCCAGACCTCTTCGAGTTCTATGCTACCGCCGTGCGAGGCATCCCGAAGTATGCCACACTGACAGCCTATCCGCCTGACTGACCGCACTTTTGGAGTACGCTGGGAAACGCAGAGGGAGACAGCACCGTGGCCAAGACGAAGAAAAAGGTCTTTTCCGTAACGAAGGCCGTAAAAGCCAACGCCCGCGAACGTCTCGGCTCGCCTCCGCCGGAGCGCGTACTGCCCGACCCCAAAGCAAAAACCGCCGCTAAACCGAAGCACAAAGAGACTCTCGCCGACCTGTTGACCGGCGACAAGGATGCCTAACAATGCAGACTCTACGCTTTGCCACACTCGTTCTTCTTGCCGCCACGTTGCCATTCGCCACAAGGGCCCAGACTGCTGACAACCCGTCCGTTCAGATCAACAAGGACAATCGTACAATTGCGATCTCCGCCACGGATCACGCCGAGGCTGATCCGGACGTTGCCGATCTCCACGTCGGCTTTACGGTCTACGGCGCGACGCTGAAAGACGCGTACAAGGCTGCTTCCGATAGCTCCAACGGCATCACCAAGGCCATGCTTGACGCCGGAGCCACACGCTCCGAGATCCAGAGTCAGAGCCAGCGCGTCTCCCGCCTCACCGACTACGAGATCAAGACCCAGAAGGGGATGAAGTTCAGCGTCCAGCAGAGTTGGACCGTCAGTGTCGATCCGAAGGATGCCGCACTTATCCTCGATGCTGCCGTACAGGCTGGTGCCAACCAAAGCGGTGACATCAACTGGCGCATGAAGAACAACATCGCGCTGGACAGCGAAGCCATCCGCCTCGCCACCGAGCATGCCCGTGCGCTCGCAGCGGAGCTGGCTAAGGGCATGGGCGTCACGCTCGGCAAGCCCCTGTACGCAACCAACAGCATCAGCAATGGGTTCATCGCTCCTCGTGTTCGAAGCTTTGCCATGATGAGTGATAATGTCGAAGCCAAAACGGCTGCTCCACTCGCCATCGAAGCACAGCGCGTCCAGAGCACTGCCACCGTGCAGATCATCTATGCCATTGAGTAGTAGGAGATTCGGGATACGGCTGGCTGCCCAGGGCGACCTAAAGGCTCCGTGAAATTGTCCTCCGGTAAGCTATCTTTATGCCGTTGACTGGTGCACTCGTAATCTTTGAACTTCTTGTGATGGTACTTTCCATCTCACTGCATGACTGCGCGCAGGCGTGGATGGCCAACCGTCTCGGCGATCCGACGGCACGGATGATGGGCCGCATGACCATGAATCCTGCGAAGCACTTCGATCTCTTCGGCATGGCGATCTGGCCGCTGATTTATATCTTCCGCAGCCCGCTGATACTGGGCTGGGGCAAGCCCGTCCCCATGACTCCGCGCAACTTCCGCAACCCCTCACGCGATGAGATGATGGCCACCCTCGCAGGCCCGGCAGCACAACTGCTCGCGGCGGTCGTTGCCCTGGTCGTGCTGATCGTCCTGCGGCATGTCAACGCCGATGCGAACGCTTCGCTGCGAACCGCAGATGCATTGGGATTTCGTAACCTTGGAGTCTCGACGGAAGGCCTGCCGGCGATCTTTCCGCTGATCCTGTTTCTCTACTTCTGCATCCTGATGAACCTGCTGCTCTTCGTCTTCAACCTGGTTCCGCTGCCGTTTCTCGATGGCGGCAAGATCCTGATGCACTACCTGCCTTACAACGCCGCGCAGACGTACCAAAGCATTGGGCTCTACCTGATGTTCGCGTTCATGTTCCTCGGCTTCACGCTCATCATGATCGTCTTCGCACCGCTGATGGGCATCTTCCAGCAGTTGCTCTTCAGCCTGTAGCGGCTTTTGCTCTTGCTTTTCTTGTTGTCATTCCCGCAGGGAATCTGCTTCCGGCACGGCCTAGCCTTCCGCCGAAAACTTCGACCGCATGAACTGCACATAGTCCGCGTTCGACATCTCATCCCACGCGCGAATGAAGCCTCTCGCGTCATCGCCTACCAGATACCGAAGCCTGTCCGTGCCATCAGTTACGGCCTCAAAGATGACCTTCGCCACATCTCCCGAACAGATCGTCCGCGATGCCGTCATGCTGCCAAACGCCGCCTGCGTGCGCTCGACAAAGCCATCGTAGGCGGTTAGCGAATCGTCCTTCGCGCTGCTCTCCGCCGACCGCTCGGAGAAGTTCGTATTGTTCACGCCGCCATGAGGCTCAACCAGCTTGACGACGATGTTCTGCGACGCCAGTTCATACGCCAGCGCTTCGGAGAATCCCTCCAGCGCAAACTTGCTCGCGCAGTAGAGCGAGATCATCGGCAGTGCAAACAATCCTGCACCCGAACCGACATTCAGGACCAGGCCACCCTTGTTTCTTCTGAAGTGCGGCAGCAAGGCCCGCGTAACATCCATCACGCCGAAGACGTTGACGTCGAACTGCTCCTGGATATCCTCTCGTGAGAGCGCTTCAAACAGTCCGTACTGGCCGTACCCCGCATTGTTGATCAGGACATCGATCCTGCCAAAGCACTCGATGCCAGCAACGACAGCCCGCTCGATACTCGCGAGGTCTTTCACGTCGAGATGCACCACCAGGACATTGTTGTGCCCTGCAAATTCGCCGCCCGCCGCCGGGTTGCGCATAGTTGCGACGACGTTCCAGTCGTTCTCGGCAAACAGCTTCACCGTCGCCAGTCCAATACCTGACGACGTTCCAGTAATCAGCACCGTCTTCCTCATTTGTACGCTCTCCTGATCCGTTTCTATACAGAGATGGATGATCGAAAAGACGGCGCCGATGCATAACCGGTTTAGTCGTGCGAAGGCGGTGGTGGAGGTGCTGTAGACGATGAAACCGGCTTGCCGTCGATAGTATGAGACTCCATCAACTCGACGCGTGTTCCATCGGGATCGAAGATATTGACCTGATGTTTATGGTTGATGCCCGTAGCCACAGTCAACGGCTTGCCATACGTCTTAAAAGCAGGCCGCGCCTCGAGAGTCTCGACAGCCTTCGTCACATCCGGCACTTCGAGCGACAGATGATTCTTGCCGCCCCATGAGTCGGTCGGCAGCTTGCGGTAGAGCATGAACTCCACGTAGTCGTCACCATCGGGAACGCGCATATTGATCCAGCTCAACTCCGCTGGATTACCGCCTCCGCGCCACGTCTCCTTGAAGCCGAGGACCTTGCCGTAAAAATCCAGAGAACGCTGGCTGTTTCCAACGAGAAAACCAGCGTGATAGATCTTTGTAGAAATGCGGGTGTCCGGCAGGAACTTGCCCGCAGCCTTTTTCTCGAGCCCATCGGGAAGGCTCTGCACAAACTCCACCAGGGTGCCGTCCGGATCTTTGATCTCGAACGCATAGTCGCCCGTACGAGTCTTGCTGCCGTTGCCCGGCTTCACATTAAGCCCCTGCGACTTCAGATAGGTTCGCATCTGCTCCACGTCATCCACGGTGAAGCAGATGTGACTCATCATGTTGCGCGTATCGGAGGGAACCTCGTTAAAGAGCTCGATGTGCTGATGGTCGTTGATCTTGATGAACGCGATACGGGTCTCATCGCTGCCTGGCTTCTTCAGGTCGTATGCCTCATCGAAGCCGAGAAAGTCATGCCAGAAGGCGATACTCGCCTGCAGGTTGGAGACGAAGTAGCCGACATGCGAGATGCCCGTAATCCGGGGCCGTTGCGGAGCCGTGCTCTGTGCGTTCGCGCAGAGTGTAAGACTCAGCACACCAAGAAGAACGGCATAGCGAGACGGATTGAAAATCCGGCGAAGATTCATAGAATGAGTCCTTTCAACTTCCTGAGAGACTGTCTAACGCTGCCACCGAACTAGCCCCAAAGGGGCGGCGCCATCATAGCCCAGGGTGAAACCCTGGGTTAGAGACCCTACCTAGATGTGTAGCCCTGAAAGGGCGTCCCATCACGGCCGGCATAGATAGATCGCCCTTTCAGGGCTATACCTTTCGTATGGCATTGTTACCCAGGGTTTCACCCTGGGCTATGATGGCGTCGCCCCTACGGGGCTTAGATCTGTACCGCCTCTGTAGGGCATATGTTCATCTAACTGCGTGCATCGTGGTTTGGATAACCCTCTTAGGGTTGTGGCTGCAGAGAAGAGGCCGTGAAATCAGAACAGCAGGGCTTCTCATGCGGCTGGAAATCCATGAACTCAACACTTCATCACTTATTTCATTTTGAAACTCTGCTAGGCGAGATACTTCCGCAAATTTTGATAACTGATTGCAAGGCTTTCGAGCGGCGGCCCCGCCGTCTCATCCTGCTCGATAAATAGCAGTGCGCCGGTTTCACGAGCGATCTTCAGGATCGGAGGCCAGGCAATGGTGCCCGTTCCCACCTCGGTATAGAACGCCGATTCCTTGCTCATCGCAAAGTTTGTAGGTACGTTGGCCCGGCGATCCTTGAGGTGCAGCAGACGCACGCGGCGTTCGTTCTGCTTCAACAACGCGAGCGGATCGTTGCCGGACTGCGCAACCCAGTAGCAGTCCTCTTCCCAGAAGACGAGCTTTGGATCTGTGTGCTCCAGCAACAACTGCAAGCCGGTAGTGTCCGGCAGGCCGGAGCGTTTTATCGGCAGAAACTCGTAGTTGTGGTTGTGAAACGCGAACTTCATCCCCAGGCTCTTCGCCTTAGCACCAATCATGTTGTACCGCGCCGCAGCCTGTACAAAGCCATCGGCACTCCACATCGCCTTCGGCAGCATCGGGCAGACCATATACGACAGCCCAAGCGCCTTCGCGTAGTCGACACTCTCTTCGAGCTTGTCGTAGTCGAAGTGAGCGCTGGGGCAGGTAAGCCCCGCGTCTTCGATGATTCTCTTCAGCTCAGGGGCGGGATGGTTATACACCGTGGGGAACGCTTCGACCTGCGTAATGCCGATCTTGCGCACCGCAGCCAGGGTTCCCGGCAGGTCTTTCACCACTTCCTTGCGAAGCGTATAGAGCTGAGCACCGATGGGTGGAATCGTCTTTCCCCATACGGGGCGAACCGTTGCCAGCAACGCGGTCGCGGAGAGTGACTGGAGAAATACACGTCGATTACAGGAAGGGAGGAAGGACATAGTCTCGCGGAGCCTCTGCGGCACAAGAAGATCACTCCGCCGGTTCTGCTGTCAATCCGGTTGACTGACAAGAATGTCACACCCCAAATGTAGGATGATTGCCTTAGCGAGGACCATGGAATGAAACTCGGACTTTTCACCGCTGTGTACGGCAGCCTATCCACAGACGAGATGATTGAGAAGACTGCCACGCTCGGCATCGAAGCGCTCGAACTGGGCGCTGGAGGATTTCCAGGAAATCCTCACCTGCCCGTCGACGAGTTGCTGGCCGATCCCTCACGAGCGCAGGCCTTCGTCCGCCGCCTTGCCGATCACGGAATGAGTATCAGCGCTCTCTCCTGCCACGGCAATCCGCTGCACCCGGACCGCGACCTCGCCGAACGTGACGATGCCACCTTTCGCCGGACCGTGCTGCTCGCGGAACGGCTGGGCGTAAAGACAGTCGTCACCTTCTCAGGCTGTCCCGGCGATCGCGCCGGTTCCAAAGTACCCAACTGGGTGGTGACTGCGTGGCCTCCGGAGTTCTCCGAACTGCTCGCCTGGCAATGGGAAGAAGTCGCGATTCCCTACTGGCGCGAGGCAGCAGAGTTTGCTCGCACGCACGGCGTACGCGTCGCACTCGAAGCCCACCCCGGCTTCCTGGTCTACAACCCGGAGACGCTGCTCCGCCTGCGTTCCGCCGCAGGAGACAACCTCGGGATCAACTTCGATCCCAGCCACCTGTTCTGGCAGGGCGTCCACATTCCTACGGCAATCGCCGCACTGGGCGACTCCATCTTCCACGTTCACGCCAAAGACCTCGCCTTCCAGCAGCACACGCTCAACCGCAATGGCGTGCTCGACCCGAAGAGCTACCGCAACGTGGCAGAGCGCTCCTGGAACTTCCGCACCGTAGGCTTCGGCCACGGCGAGCAGGAGTGGCGCGAGATCCTCAGCGCCCTGCGCACCGTCCAGTACGACGGCGCGATCAGCATCGAGCATGAAGATCCTCTGCTGTCGGTCGATGAAGGAGTTCGGTTCGCCGTCGACCTGCTGAAGAAGATTCTTCCCCGCGAACCCGCCGCCGAGGCGTGGTGGGCCTAGAGCAGTCACATTCTCCCGCATCCCCCCTGCTCACAAAACGCTTCAAAGGAGCAACGATGTCACAGACCCAATGGACCGCCGTAGACCGCTACTTCACCGAGACGCTCGTGCCCTCGGATGCTGTGCTGGACGCCGCCTTGCAGTCCAACGCCGAGGTCGGGCTCCCAACCATCGACGTCGCACCGAACCAGGGCAAGTTCCTGCAGTTACTGGTGCAACTACGGGGCGCACGCAGAATCCTCGAGATCGGCACCCTCGGCGGCTACAGCAGCATCTGGATGGCCCGTGCGCTGCCTGCGGACGGCCGCCTGACGACGCTGGAGTTCAGCCCGAAACACGCCGAGGTGGCCCGCGCCAACATCGCACGCGCAGGATTGGCGAAGGTTGTCGAAATCCGCGTCGGCCCGGCGCTCGAAACCCTTGCAAAGATGGAGACGGAAGGAACCGAGCCCTTCGACCTGATCTTTATGGACGCCGACAAGCCCAATAATCCCAACTACCTGACCTGGGCCCTCAAGTTTTCACGCCCGGGAACGCTCCTCATCGGAGACAACATCGTGCGCGAGGGCGAGATCGCCGACGCGTCCAGCACCGACGAAAATGTGCAGGGACAGCGCCGTTTCCTCGAAATGATGGCGGCAGAACCCCGTCTTTCGGCGACTGCGTTGCAAACCGTAGGCAGCAAGGGCTATGACGGTTTTGCGATGGCTCTCGTCCTAGGGTAGCTAAGGGTAACTAAAAGCAACGAAATAGGCCTGCGTCCTTCCCGCCATGTATCCTTAACCTCGGAAACAATGAGCCCCTCTTCAACACGAACGATACCGCGCCCCCGCGTCCTCAGCGGCATGCGACCCACCGGCAGGCTGCACCTCGGCAACTACATGGGCGCCCTCTACAACTGGGTGCGCCTGCAGCACGAGTACGACTGCTACTTCTTCATCGCCGATCTCCACGCCCTGACCACGGACTACGCCGATCCCAGCCGCGTGCAGGACAACATCTTCGAGATCGCGCTGGACTTCCTCTCCGCCGGGCTCGACCCCGGCCGCTGTGTCGTCTTCCGCCAGAGCGATGTGCTGCAGCACGACCGCCTGAATACGCTCTTCGGCATGTTCACGCCGCTCGGCTGGCTTGAGCGCGTGCCCACCTACAAGGACCAGCAGCAGCAGCTTACGAGCAAGGACCTGAGCACCTACGGGTTCCTCGGATACCCACTGTTGCAGGCCGCCGACATTCTGCTCTACAAGCCGGACTTCGTACCCGTCGGCGCGGACCAGGTAGCGCACGTCGAGTTGACCCGCGAGGTCGCGCGCCGCTTCAACCAGCTCTACCCCGGCAACTTCTATCTCGCTCCCGACGCTGCGCCCTGGGAGATGCAGGCCATCCTCGAAAAGGCCCGCAAGCTCGCCGGAGAGCCGAAGAACTCGACCCGCACGGACTTCAGCCATCACCAGCTCTTTGAGGCCGCCGGTCAGACGAAGAAGATCGGCAGCTTTGGCCGTGGCGAGATTCTGCCCGAGCCCAAGGTGCTGCTGACGCCCTCGCCCAAGCTGCCCGGACTCGACGGCCGCAAGATGTCGAAGAGCTACGGCAACACGATCATGCTCGCCGAGCCCGAAGCCGATCTACGCGAAAAGCTGAAGACGATGGTCACCGACCCGGCTCGCGTTCGCCGTATCGATCCCGGCAATCCTGATGTCTGCCCGGTCTTCGATCTGCACAAGGTCTTCTCCAGCGAAACCGTACAGGCTGAAGCCGCCGAGGGCTGCCGCAAGGCCAGCATCGGCTGCATCGAGTGCAAGAGCTGGGTTGCGGACGCGATCGTCACCGCCATTGCGCCGATCCAGGCGCACCGCCGTGACCTTGAAAAGCGCCCCGGCGTCATCAAGGATGTGCTCGCCAACGGCAGCGCTCGCGCCGCCAAGCGCGCGCAGGAGACGCTGCACGAAGTGCAGCTCGCAATGGGGCTGGCCTAACAATGAGCGATGAGCTGAAGGACGAACAGAAGATCGACGCGAACGAAGAAACAGCCCCGGAGCAGGTTGCTCCGGAGACTGCTTCCGAGGAACGGAACGACACAGCGCCAGAAGCTGAAGCCGCTGTCGCGTCCAATGACAGCATCACGCCTTCAGAGCCCTTCGCGCTCGAGCACCCGCCAACACCGCCTCCGCCTGAGCCCAGAAAGCAGACTCAGAAAGAGAAAGACAGGGACAGGGAAGAGGCCTCGCAGTCCCCTTTCTCGATCACTGTCGGCCAGGTCTACGACGGCCCGCTCGATCTGCTGCTCGACCTCATCCGCAAGCAGAACATCGACATCTACGACATTCCCATCGCACGCATCACCGCCCAGTTTCTGGAATACACGCACCACCTGAAACAGACCGACGTCGATGCCGCGGGCGAGTTCATCTATGTAGCCTCGCTGCTGATCCACATCAAGTCGAAGACGCTGCTGCCGCGCGACCCTCTGGCCGTTGCCGCGGGCGTCGACGACGACCCGCGCCGCGAGCTCGTGGAGCGCCTGTTGGAGCACGAGCGCTTCAAGGCCGCCGCGCAGATGCTGATGCAGAAGCAGCAGATCGAAGAGGCCACCTGGTCCAAGCCCGGCCTGAAGGCCTTTCTCCACGACGAAGGCCTGGACTCCGTCGAAGGCGAACGCGAGATCGCCGCCGACACGGTAGACCTCGTGCGCGTGTTCCAGGACATCCTGCAGCGGCTGCGCGAACGTCCCGTGCACTCCATCAACGAGGACTCCGTCACCGTAGCGCAGATGATCGACTACGTGAAGCGTCGCCTGCTGATGGAAGACAAACCCGTAAGCCTGCGGCGCATGCTGCACAGCACGCACTCCGAACGCGCGCTGATCTGCACGTTCCTCGCGATGCTGGAGCTTGTGCGTCTACAGGCGATTGTCCTGCGCCAGGCCGAGCAGCTGGGCGATATCCTCGTCAAGAAGACCGATGCCTTCGAGCAGGTCTTCGCGGATCAGGCTGTAGTGAGAGACGACTGGAGCTAGCGGCTAGGCAGCCTGAAGCTCCTGGTGCTTTTCTGCCCACTCCCGTTCCCAGCGATCATTGCCAAAGCGGCCGGAGAGCATTCCCTCTACCGTAAAGCCATCGTCGAGCTTAGGAAAGATGACATACCAGCCGGCACCTGAGATATCTACTTCACTCAAGTCCTCATTCGTTGCGTTCGCCATCACCTGCGATCGCTCCTTCGGAAAGGAAACCGTGAAGCCCTTCTTCAGGGTGACGTGCATCAACCCAGTCGCAGCATCAAAGTGAGCAGCAACGGCATAAAGACCACTTTCCTTTATCTGTCGGGCGCGTGCTTCTGCAAGATCATGCGCTTCTTGTGTGACCATGCAACTCCTCCCATGCTTCACACAGAATAGCTCTATTTTCAGTAATAAATCGAGCCAATGCGGCCTCTTCAGCAACCGTTGTTCCTTCACTTCTTTGGAGAAGAACCGGACCACCGGCACAATTCAAAAGAAAGACGGCCTGGACGCCTCTGCCGCGCGCGTGAATATGTGCTGGTTCATGATCGTCCGTGAACACCATAATGTTGAAGCCGCGAAATCTCAGGATGGTCGGCACACGGCCAGTCTAACGGGCTGGCATCGCCAGCACCAACTCCATGAACACATCCGCACGCTCATACGCCGAAGGCACAACCCGCTCAATCGGAAGATGCCGGAACCCCAGCGACTCATACAGACGAATCGCCGGCGTCAGCGCATGATTCGTCTCCAGATAAAGCCTTTTCGCTCCCGCTATGCGTGCTGCCTTGATCGTGCTCTGCAATAGAAGCTTTCCAAGCCCGCTTCCCTGTGCGGAAGCAGTAACTGCCATCTTCGCCACTTCATATTCATCCGGCCCCATCGCCAGCAGGGCGCAGCAGCCTACGCACTCTCTGGCTCGCACGGCAAAGAAGATTCTGCCGCCGTGGTCGAGGATCGTTTCGCGTGGATTCGCAAACGCATACTCATCCTTGGCCTCCAGCTTGAAGTAGCGCACGATCCACTCCTCATTCAGTCGACGAAACGCCGACTCATCCCCCTCTCGAAACTCACGAACTTCAATGTCATTCATCGGCCTGCTCCTGCCAGTTCCAGTTCGGACACAGGAGCAGGCATAACGCGGCACAATACAGCCTCCGACTCTGCCAGCAACATACCGTCCGCATCGCCCACTCTCACCTCGGCCTTCGCGTCAAACAGGCGCTTCCGCTGCCCAACCACCCAGGCACGAACATGCAGCCGTGTGCCAATCGGAATCGGCCTGTGAAACCGCGTCTCGATACGCGCCGTGACCGATGGGATGTCCTGAAAGTACAGGCACCATCCAAACGCTTCATCCATCAGCGAAAACGTCACCCCTCCGTGCAGTATCCCGTTCCATCCACCGTGCTCCTTGCGTGCCACATAGACAGCCGTACTGCCCGCGTCGCCATCCGGCACGAACGGAACCCGCAGGCCTAGCGGGTTATCGGGGCCGCAGACAAAGCAGGTGGTGTCCTTCGTTCCAGAGATTGCCATGCCGTTACTCCTTCTTCTTCACGTTACGAAGAAGCATTTAGGATGTCCAATAGCTGAAACATGCTTATTCAGACAAAATCAATATGAATGATGAGATCGAGCTTCGCCATCTTCGTTACTTTCTCGCCGTAGCGGATACGCTGCACTTCACCAAGGCCGCTCAGCGGCTCGGGATCGCCCAGCCGCCGCTGAGTCAGCAGATTCGCAAGCTGGAAGGGCTGCTGGGACATCCGCTGTTTCTGCGCACAACGCGCGGTGTAAAGCTGACGCCCGCCGGCCAACTCCTCGCCGAACGCGCACGCGGCACGCTCGACAAAGTACGTGACGACCTGACGCAGGTGCGCCGCATCGGCCGAGGCGAAGAAGGAACGCTCACCGTTGGCTTCAGCGGCTCCGTAATGTTCACCCAGCTTCCGGCGGCCATACAGAGCTTCCGGCATCGCTATCCGAAGGTGGAGCTGCGCCTGCGCGAGTTCGTTACCTCCGCGCAGATCGCCGCACTGCTGGAGGGCACACTCGACCTCGCCTTGATGCGCGACGGCGATCCCACCCCAGGCCTCGAGATGACCACGCTGCTCAAGGAGCGCTATATCGCTGTGCTGCCGCAGTCGCATCCGTTGTCGCGCAAGCGCACACTACGCGTGAAGGATCTTGCCGCAGAACCCTTCGTGCTGTTCGCCCGCCAGATGGGCTCTCTCGCCTTCGATCGCACGATCGCCTGCTGCGAGCGCAGCGGCTTCCGGCCTAACATCGTTCAGGACGCGCCCCAATGGCCAACAGTCGTCCGCCTCGTCGCTGCAGGGCTTGGAGTCTCGCTCGCACCCGCGTGCCTCACGAACCTGGAGATGCCCGGCGCAGTCTATCGCGAAGTACAGACGCCGGACCGAACCACCATCGACTCTGGTGTCCGGTCCAGCGTTCCATCCACTCTCGCCAATAATTTTCTTGAGCTGGCCCGTCGCTATCTCGCGAAGTCGAACAGTCTTACTCGACCGAACCCACCCAGGAGCTAAACGGCGGCAGCGTAACATTCGTCAATGCCGACAACCCTTTGAGCGATGATTCGTCTGTCAGGATTGTCTTTACACGCTTGCCCTTCAATCCTGCTTCCGCAAGATCGAGCGAGAGAGTCTGCGGCTGCGCCGACATGTTCAGCATGACGACCACCGCCTTTGCGCCTGCTGGAGCCGTGCGCACATAGGACAACACATTCGAATTCGTCCTGTCGAGCATCACCATGCCGCCCTCGTGAAGGGCCGGCAGATCGCGCCGCAGATGGATCAACTCCTTGTGCCAGTTCAACAGCGAGTTTGGATCGCCGCTCTCGGCCTGTACATTGACCGTCTTATAGTTCGAAGCCACAGGCAGCCATGTGCTGGAAGCCGTGCTGAAGCCAGCGTCGGTTGCACCGTCCCACTGCATGGGCGTGCGCTCGCCATCACGGCCCTTCTCCTTCGGCCAGCCGGTAATGCCGATGGGATCCTTCACATCTTCAACGCGTGTCGGCACAGAGGTGACCATGCCCAGTTCTTCGCCGTAGTACATCAACGCCGTCGAGTGCGTAGTGAACAGCATCGCCGCGATCAGCTTGGCGATCTGTTCGTTGTGAACGCCATCGCCATAGCGCTCCCAGCTGCGCCCGTTATCGTGGTTGTCGAAGACCAGCAGCGGCTGCGAGCCGTGCACCTGCGTCTCGACCTCTTCAATCCGTTTGCGGAAGTTGGAAGCGCTCAGTCTGTTGGAAAAGCCGACGATCATATCCATCGGCAACTGCAACTCATCCTTGGCCGTGCCACCGTACCACTTATCCAGCTCAGCCGTGTTCGGGAGATAGGTCTCCCCAATCAGCACGCGGTTGCCGGGATACTTCGCCACCATTGCGCGCATGCGGCGAATCGTGTCATGCACCTCCGGCAGGTTGTTGGTATAGGTGTCTGCCAGGTTAGGATCGCCCTGCGCGTTGATACCGCCCGTCTCCGGGTTGTTATGCAACTTCGGATCTTCAAACAAGTCCGTAATGGCATCCAGCCGAAAGCCAGCAACCCCGCGATCCAGCCAGAACTGCATTGAGCCGAACATCGCCTTCTCCACCTCGGGATTGCGCCAGTTCAGATCGGGCTGCTGTTTGTAGAACTGGTGATAGTAGAACTGCTTGACGGTCGGGTTCCACTCCCACGCGGAACCTCCAAATCCCGAAATCCAGTTATTCGGCGGCACCACGCTGCCGTGCGGCCCCTGGTGCGCATTCTTGCCTGTGCCCGGTACGCCGTCGTTCCACACGTACCAGTCATGCTTCGGATTGGTGCGCGAACTCGCCGATTCGATAAACCACCGGTGCTTGTCCGAGGTGTGGTTCAACACCATATCGAGCATGATGCGAATATTGCGCTTCTTCGCCTCGGCCATCAGGCGATCGAAGTCAGCCAACGAGCCATACTTCGGATCGACATTCTCGTAGTCGGAGATGTCGTAACCGAAGTCCACCTGCGGCGAAGGGTACATCGGCGAGATCCAGATTGCGTCGATACCAAGCTTTTGGAGATAGTCCAGCCGCTGCGTGATACCGTTCAGATCCCCGATGCCATCGCCGTTGGAGTCCTGAAACGAACGCGGATAGATTTCATAGACGACCGCATGCTTCCACCAGGTTTGATCGCTGGAGGGTGTAGCAGCAGCGCGCAAAGCGCTGGGGTCGGCTGTAGAGGTCTGGGCTGAAATCGCGCCGCAAAGCAGCGCTTGAATCACGAGGAGGGGGAGAAGATTTCGTGTTTGCATGCAGGATCCCTAGGTAGAACGAACTCTGCGGAACCATACCATGCGCAAGAAACAGTTACCAGACCCTGCCTGCCGCTGAAGGTGCGATCTATCAGCGTCGCCGCGATAGATCGCACCTTCGTCCTTAGCACCTATCCCGCTTCATAGGGGCGGTTCCGTTACTTCGCCGCCGACTCGATCTCCTGCATCTCGTCATCCGACAGCGAAATCTCAGCGGCCTTCAGATTCTCCTCAAGGTGCTTGACCGACGAGGTACCGGGGATCGGCAGCATCACCGGGCTCCGGTGCAGCAGCCATGCCAGCGAGAGCTGCGACACGGTCGCTCCATGGCGCTTCGACACCTCATCCAGCTTGCCGCCCGGCTGGGCCAGCTTGCCGGCCGCCACGGGGAACCACGGAATGAAGGCCAGGCCCTCTTTCTCGCAGTACTCCAGCACATCCTCATGCTGCCGGTCGCCGACGTTGTACATGTTCTGCACGCTGACGATCTCGACCACCTTGCGAGCCTGATCGATCTCCTTCGGCTTCACTTCGCTCAGACCGATGTGCCGGATCTTGCCCGCCTTCTGCAGCTTGGCCACCGCTTCCAGGGACTCCTCCACCGGGACCTTCGCATCGATGCGGTGCAACTGCCACAGATCGATCACGTCGGTCTTCAGCAGGCGCAGACTCATTTCTACCTGCTGGGTCAGGTACTCAGGACGGCCTACCGGCAGCCACTGGTCCGGTCCCTGCCGGGTCAAGCCGGCCTTGGTCGCAAGCACCAGCCCCTTCGCATAGGGAGAGAGTGCCTCGCCGATCAGGCGTTCGCTCACATCCGGCCCGTAGCTGTCGGCCGTATCGATAAAGTTCACGCCCAACTCCACGGCACGCTTCAGAACGCGCTTGGCTTCTTCGGCGTCTGCGGGCTCGCCCCAGATTCCCTTGCCGGTCAGCCGCATCGCTCCGTAGCCAAGGCGGTTCACTTCCAGGTCGCCGCCGATCTTGAATGTCTTCTGTATTGTGCTCATTGTTTTCTCCAGGATGCTGCTCTGTTGCCAACTTCAGATGCTTGAGAGGCGTCACTCGATGCCAGCCTTTCCCCTCCGGCCACCGATTAACGGCCTGTTCACGGATACGAATGCGTTACTCTGAACCCATCAAGACTGCATCTCCCCTTCTCCAGGAGCTCCATTTGCGCACACCCGCCCCTTGCGTCCCGGCCATCCTCTTCCTGCTTGCGATACTCTTTTCCCCGTCCCTTCATGCTGAAGCCAAACCCTGGCCGATTCGGGCGGTCGTCATCGCGACCTTTGAGGTCGGTAAGGACACCGGCGATTTCCCCGGAGAGTTCCAGTTCTGGGTCGAGCGCGAACACCTGACGGAGATTATCGACTTCCCCGGCGGCGTGCACCCGCTACGCACCAACCCCGAGCACACGATCCTCGGCATGGTCAGCGGAACGACGCTGGTGAACGCTACCGCCTCCATGATGGCGCTCGGCCTCGACCCGCGCTTCGACCTCAGCCACGCCTATCTCCTGATCAACGGCATCGCGGGCGTCGATCCCCATAGCGCTTCGATCGGCTCCGCCGCCTGGGCCAACTACGTCGTCAACGACGTGGCCCGCGCGATCGATCCCCGCGAGGCCCCCGCCACCTGGCCCTATGGCATCTTCCCCAACGGAGCCTCTGCCCCCAAACCCGCCACCCTGCCCAAGGCCGACTGGATGCGATCGAACCTCTATCCGCTGAACCCGAAGCTCGCCGCCTGGGCCTTTGCGCAGACCAAAGACCTCAAGCTGGGCGACGACCCCACCGTAGCCGAGTTCCGCAAGGGCTTCACCGGATATCCCAACGCCCAGCGCCCGCCCTTCGTCCTCATGGGCGACACCTTCGCCTCCGACTACTACTGGCACGGCAAGATCATGACCCAGTACGCCGAGGATTGGGTGAAGCTCTACACTGAGGGCAAGGGAACCTTTGTGATGACCGAGATGGAAGACGCAGGCTTCATGAACGCCATCGAACGCCTCGACAAGATGCACCGCGTCGATTCGAACCGCGTGCTGGTGCTGCGTACCGGCAGTAACTACTCCATGCAGCAGCCTGGCCACGATGCAGTCGAGTCGGTCACAGCGCCTTACATCGGCACCAGGCTCGCACTGGAATCCGCCTGGCTCTGCGGCAGCACCGTGCTGCACAACCTCCTCACGCACTGGGACACAACCTACAGCCAGATTCCGGGGAACTGAATCCTGTAGTCTGTACTTCTACATGGCTCTCTCAGCAGCAGGAGATGCCGTCGTGCCGGCCAAACAGCCACGCACGTTGCTGTTATTCGATCCAGCAGCTCAGCCCCAAAGCTGGAACGAACGCATGGCCGACGGCGAATTTGCAGTGCTCTACGCAGGCGCCATCGTTCAACCAATCACATCGCAAGACGACATATCTGCCGGCCACTCCTTCTGCACGGTCTTCTCTTCCCTGCCCGCAGCCGAAGTGCATGCTACGCAGCAGGTGGCGCTCCATCCCACGCTGCGTTGCCGCATCTATGACCGGTACGGGTTAGGACAGCAACCTGTGCGAGAGGTTGCCGGAGGCCAGCACAAAGGCGAGAGCGAGATTACACCGCGCTTCCGCCGCTGGGTGGGTTCCGTGCTCTTCTTCGGCGGCCTGGGGCTAACACTCTTCGATTGGCACGCGGACTTCCGCTTCGGTTGGCCGTCGATGCTCGGCACCCGCATGCTTCCCACCGGACTCGTCCTGCTCTTCATCGAGCTGGCCATCCTCCTCAACGCCGCGCAAAAGCGTCGCAAACAGACCAGCCCGTGACCGCTCCGGACCTCGTGTCTCAGCTTCTGCTGCCCGTCCTGCAGGTGGCAGCCATTCTCTGTGTGACGAGCCTCTGCGGCTACGCCCTGCAACGGCTGCGCCAGCCGCGCGTCGTGGGAGAGATCGCCGGAGGCCTGCTACTTGGCCCCCTCGCCTTCGGCCACCTGTTTCCCGCGACCTTCGCAGCTCTCTTTCCAGCGACTCACTTGCAGGCCCTGGAGACTGTCAGCAACATCGGCCTCGTGCTCTTTCTTTTCCTGAGTGGAGCGGAGTTGGACCTCGCCACCATTCGCGGAAACCGCAGATCGACGCTGGCCATCCTCCTGGGGAACGTCGGTCTTCCCTTTGCGCTGGGAGCGGCGGTCTCTCCGATGCTTCGCGCACGCTTCGGAAGACCCCATGTCTCGCCGCTCGGCTTTCTGCTCTTCACCGGCATTGCGATGAGCATTACAGCGCTGCCGGTGCTCGCGCGCATTATCGAAGAGCGCAAGTCTACCCGCCTCCGCATCGATCCCTCCACGGCCACCACCGCGCTGATCTGTGCCGCAACCAACGACCTGCTGGCGTGGTCGCTGCTCGCCCTGGCTCTCAACCTGACGCACAGCCAGCAACCGGACCACAACCTTGCAGCCACGGGACTTCGGCTGCTTGCCTTGCTGGCCTATCTCGCGGTCATGCTACTTCTGGTGCGACCGCTCGCGAAGCGGCTGCTGGTCAGGAGCTCCAGCCCGCGCATAGCGTTCTGGCTACCCGGAGCCGTGGCCTTCGCCTTCCTCAGCGCCCGCATTACGGAGGCTCTCGGAGTGCATGCCTTCTTCGGCGCGTTTCTCGCCGGCATCTGCATCCCCCTCACCTCCAGCGATGCCGCACCACTGGAGCAGGCCTTCCGAAAGACATTCCGGCCCATCACCTGGATAGCCCTCCCGGTCTTCTTTGCCATGACCGGTCTGCGCATGCAGCCGGGAACGTTCTCTCTCGGCAGCATGGAGTGGTTCGCGCTAATTCTGGTGCTCGCCGTCACCGGCAAGATCGGAGGAGCGATCTTCGCCGCCCGGGCCACGGGCATGCAGTGGAAGATGTCCACGCAGATCGGCATCCTGCTGAACACCCGTGGCCTCGTCGAGCTGATCGTGCTGAACGTCGGCTACAAGGAGGGGGTTCTCACCCCGCTCCTCTTCACCCTCTTCGTCCTCATGGCCCTCGTGACGACGGCCATGACCGTTCCGCTGCTGGATCTCTCCGAGCGCTGGGGTGGGAATGACCGGCCGCTGGAGGCGTTCGACGATGCGCTACACCACAGCAGGCGATCCAAACCATCTCGTTAGCGCATCAGCAAGACCCACCAGGGTTCCCTCCCCCACCCAGCCCACATATCCGTCAGGCCGAACCAAAACGGCAGCTGGAGCCGTGACCACCCCGATTGCCGGAAGCTCCCATGCACCCACGTATTTGGCATCGACCATCTGAACGCGATCCGTCCAGAGAGTGAGGTCGAAGCCACCTGGCTCACCGAGGTTGAGCAACACCGGTCGAGCCTTATGCAGCAGGGTGAAGACCCTCCGTGGGCCGTCGGCTGTCACCAGGTCGAGATCGGGCATGCGGCGTCCGAGCAGCGGGTGCCCCTCGCCGAGGTCGTAACGAACGCCCAAGCCGGACATCTCCGCGACGACTCGTCTGCGCGACTCCTCCGTCCCGAGGAGTTCGGAGACGATGGTACCCAGGGCCTTGGTGCGATCGTCCGAACACCGCAGCGCGCTCTGCGCCATCGTGTTGAGTAATACGCGGGCAGCAACCGGATGGCGCTCTGCGTAATAGGTATCCAGAAGCTCTTCCGGCGATGTCCGCTTAACCACCTGGGCCAGTTTCCATCCCAGATTCACCGCATCCTGCACGCCGATGTTGAGGCCCTGTCCTCCCATCGGAGGATGCACATGCGCGGCGTCACCCGCCAGAAGCACCCTCCGGTCGCGATAGGCCGCCGCCTGCCGTGTCATGTCGGTGAACCGGGAGACCGAGACAGGACTGTGAATCCCATAGTCGGTTCCGTAGACGGCGATGAGAGCCTCGCTGACATCGCGCAGGGTGGGTTCGTTGTCGAGCCGCAACTGCGGTTCGACCAGCACGACCCGGACCGTCCCGCCCTCGCCTTTGCCGATCGCATGGGTGCCGACCGCATCCTCGTGAAATCCCCACTTTGGCTCCGCAGCCATCCTGGCTTCGGCGAGCAGCCAGCTCGTCGTCGGGTCCCACCCGGGGAACTCGATACCGGCTGCCTTGCGAATCAGGCTGCGACCACCATCGCACCCAACGAGATACTCCGCTCGAAGCGACCGACCGTCGGAGAGCGCGACATCGACGCCGGTATCGTCCTGCGCGAAGCCCGTCACCTCACGTTCGCGATAGATCGGCACCGCCAGCTCACCGACCCACTCGGCCAGGAGGCGCTCGGTATGGTTCTGCCACAGCCCAAGGACGTAGTTGTGCCGGGCAGGAAAGTCGGTGATGTCCAGGGACACGTGAAAGCGCACACAGGGATGTTTCTGTCCCTGCGAGACGAATCGATCGGCGATTCCGCGCTGGTCGAGGACCTCGAGGGTGCGCGCATGCAGGCCTGCCGCCCGCGAGCCAACGAGATCCTGGCTGGCGCGCCGCTCGACAATGGCGACATCCACCCCGGCCAACGCCAATTCGCCCGCCAGCATCAGCCCCGTCGGACCGCCCCCGGCGATCACCACTGCATGTTTATCCTTCGTCAAAAACGCATTCATGTCGTTCCTCCCATTCCAGAAGGTTCCGACTCTACGTCATGATCCGGGGCTTGCCGCAAGCCCCCCGGTGGGCTATATCTTAAGAATGGGGAGAGAAATTACTCTCACTCTCCTCTTGCGCAGCCGCGGACAGCATTTTTATCCCCCTCCACAGAATCGTCATCCTGAGCGTAGCGTCCCGGCTTTTGGGGACGCGAAGTCGAAGGACCCCGAGGGTTTGCAGCCCTGCCCATACCCTTCGCACCTTTTCTACCTCCAACGCTCGAGCCCGGACCTTCGTGCTGGAAAAGGTCCCAACCTCCTGGGCAAGATCAAGCCCCTCGGGGTCCTTCGACTCCGCACCTCGCAAAAGCGCGAGGTGCTTCGCTCAGGATGACGATCCTGTGGAGGGGGTTGGAAGGGAGCATCTAGCGTTTACGCTAGTTCACTTCCCGGCCCCAGCACCCGTTCATAGACCGCTGCCGTAGCCTCATCGAAACAGCAGAACTCGACGCGCTCCACCCCACACTCATCTGCCAGGTCGCGACACACCCGCACGGCGATCTCCGCAGCCGGCTCTTTGGGGTAGCCGTAGATCCCGGTCGAGACCGCCGGAAACGCCATCGTCTTTACCCCTTTCTCCCGAGCCAGTTCCAGGCAACGCCGGTAGCAGCTCGCCAGCTTCTCCGGCTCTTCGCGCTCTCCCCCGTTCCAAACCGGCCCGACGGCGTGAAAGATCCAGCGTGCGGGCAGCCGAAACCCCGGTGTCGCCTTGGCATCCCCGGTCTTGCAGCCGTGCAGCTTTCGGCAGGCCTCCACCAGCTCCGTCCCGGCGGCACGGTGAATCGCCCCGTCCACGCCACCTCCTCCAAGCAGCGAACTGTTGGCAGCATTGACGATAGCCTCCACCTGAAGCCTGGCAATGTCGCCCCGCACTACTTTCAACTCCGCCATCGCATCCCCCTTGCGCAACGCCTCTCAGATGCATCAGAATACCCAGCGCGCCGCTTCTCGGCTTCCCGCTGTACGCTTATTTCCCGACTGAAACTTAACGTAGCTTTCATTTTTGGGCTCAATCTGAGGTCTAGGCTGGAACCAACCAGCATCTATCTTCGATTGAACTCCGCAAGGCGAACCCATTATGGCAACTCCAGTATCTGACCCATCTGTTCTCGCCGCCACCTCCCCGCAAGGCTCCTTGCTCGACAGCAAGCTCGCGCACTCTTCCCCTGGAAAATGGGGCGCAATCGCCTTCGGCATCATGCTGCTCATCGGCCTGATCTACATCGGGACCCATCTGAGCGCGGACCTCTCCGTCGTCCACTCTGCCTCGGTGTTCCCTTTCATCCTGCTGGGCATCGCGCTCTTCATCGCGCTGGGCTTCGAGTTCGTAAACGGCTTCCACGACACAGCGAACGCCGTCGCAACCTGCATCTATACGCACTCGCTTGAGCCTCATATCGCCGTGGTTTACTCCGGCATCATGAACTTCATCGGCGTGCTTCTGAGCTCCGGTACCGTGGCCTACGCCATCGTCACCCTGCTCCCCGTCGAACTGATCCTCAGGGTCAGCAGGGGTTCGGGCTTCGCGATGGTCTTCGCCCTCCTGGTTGCCGCCATCCTCTGGAACCTCGCCACCTGGTGGAGAGGCCTGCCCGCCTCCAGCTCGCACACCATGATCGGCTCGGTCATCGGCGTCGGCGTTGCCAACCAGCTCATTCATGGCCGGTCGGGCGTCAGCGGCGTCGATATGGATCAGGTCATCAAGGTCTTCAAGGCCCTCCTGGTCTCCCCCCTCGTGGGCTTCGGCATGGCCGCCCTGCTCTTCTTCTTCTTCAAGCTGGTCGCTCGTGACCCACGCCTCTACAAGGCTCCCGAAGGCACTGCGCCGCCACCGTTCTACATTCGCGCCCTGCTCGTCCTTACCTGCGGTGGCGTCAGCTACTTCCACGGATCGAACGACGGACAGAAGGGCATGGGCCTCATCATGCTCATCCTCGTCGGTACCGTCCCCACGGCCTACGCGCTCAACCACACCGTCGGCCGGAGCGAGGTTCAGACCTTCGCCGCCGTCTCCACGCAGGTAGCCGGAGCGCTGCACAACTATGTAGATCCGACCGCGACGGTCGGCGACACGGGAGCTGAACTCGAGCGCTTCGTCTCCGACCACAAGTACCAGCCGCAGACCATGCTCGCCCTCGAGCAGATGGTCACCGACATCCGCAACGAAGCCACCAACTACGGTTCGCTGGGCAACGTCCCCGCCGGGATGCAGGCCAACGTCCGTAACCAGATGTACCTCACCAGCGCGGCTATCACCCTGCTACCCAAGTTCGGTCCCAAGCTCTCGGATAACGACACCAAGGTCATCACCAACTACAAGGCCTTCCTCGACAAGTCGACCAAGTTCATCCCCACCTGGGTGAAGGTCGCAGTTGCCTTGGCCCTGGGTATGGGCACCATGATCGGCTGGAAGCGCATCGTCGTCACCGTCGGCGAGAAGATCGGCAAGACGCACCTGACCTACGCTCAGGGCGCCTCCGCTGAAATCACCGCGATGATCACCATCTGGCTTGCCGATACCTACGGGGCCCCGGTAAGTACCACCCACGTGCTTAGCTCCGGCATCGCCGGAACGATGGCCTCCAGCGGCAGCGGCCTGCAGATGTCGACGGTCCGTGACATCGCCCTGGCATGGGTCTTCACCCTCCCCGCAGCGGCACTGCTCTCCGGTTGCCTGTTCTTCGTCTTCAACAAGATCGCCGGTTAGTTCTCCCCTTATCAACAGATCACGGCAGCTTCGGCTGCCGTGATCTGTTTAAGCAGCATCTCAGTTGTAAGTACCGATCGTGCCGCAACGATACTGCCGATGCGTATGGGCGGGATCGAGTCCGAAGGCGATTGCACCATCAAACACCTGCGCCCCAACCCAACGCGATACTATTGCGGATGATGCACGCAGTAAATCCGGAGGTTGAATGACGACGCAGTACGACTATGGCCGGCGTGGACCGGGAATGTTCTCTGGCCTGGTATTGGCACTCGTACTCGGCGCGGTGGTGCTTGGAATGTTCGTCCACCACGCACGTCAGGGCTTCCCCGGCAAACTGGCGTCGATGATCACCGGAAGGCCGCTGAATGTAGTCTCCGCGCCCATGGTGATCGAGAAAGTGCAGCGGCTGAGCCGCCTGGAGAGTGTCGTCTACTCGCTGGACACCGTTGTTGAAGGCGATAAATCAAGCCCGGTCCTCCCCGACGCACTCGCCGGAGACCGCATCCTTATGATCGTGCATGGACAGACGATCGCCGGTGTCGACATGAGCCAGATGAAGCCCGAGGACGTACAAATCACCGAAGGCGCAGGCGACCGTTCGATCAAGCTCACACTCCCGCCCTCGCAGGTCTTTCTTACCACCATCGACAACGCGCATACACGCGTCTATGCACGCGACACAGGCCTGTTCGTCGCCGCGGACCCCAATCTCGAAAGCCAGACACGGGCCAAGGCACAGCAGCAGTTGCAGACGGCGGCCCTCTCCGACGGAATCCTCGACGCCGCGTCGAAAAACGCGCGGTCAACCGTAACAGCCATGCTCGAAGGCCTCGGCTTCGAGCACGTCGAGGTGAAGTAGCGCGTGAGAATCTCCAAGTCAGCGGCGCGGTCCACTGAAACCGCGCCGCGAGCCCCCGAAACTTTGCTTGGCGCAAAATCGTACCACCCACATCCTGCGGGATGCATCGCATGACACAGCTAGCCTCGGCCCCGACCGCTTCCACCGCCTTCCCACCCGCTCCGACCTCGACAGGAGAAGCAGCCGCAGCTCTGCAACCCGCTCCCGTACGCAGCGAACGCAAGCCTCCCCTGCCCGCGCTTACAGGCCTCCGCACGCTGCTGGCGCTGACCATTCTGCTCTTCCACTTCACGCCGGCGGGACTGCGCTGGGAGGCCCATCCCTGGCTCTCGCTTTACCCGTTGATCGATATCGGCTACGTCTTCGTCAGCTTCTTCTTTCTGATCTCGGGATTCATCCTCTCCTACAACTACGCGGACCGGCCCGCGCCGCTGAATCCCCTTGATTTCTGGATGGCCCGTTTCTCGCGGCTCTATCCGGTCTACGTGCTGACGCTCATCGTCTCCATCCCCATGCTCATCGCGGAGTGGCACGTCCGCTCGCACACGCAGTTCTATGAAGGCGTCGTGCTGACGCCGCTGCTGCTGCAGGGCTGCTTTCCCCGGCTGGCCACGTTCTGGAATACCGTCACCTGGACCCTCTCCTGCGAGGTGATGCTTTATCTCGCCTTTCCCTGGCTGATGCGGCTGCGCTGGCCACGGAGCTGGGGCAAGCTTCTGGTGATGCTCACCATTCTGTGGGTGGTCGGAATGATTCCGCACTCGATCTACGTGCTGCACGACCCCGATCATCTCGGCCATATGGCCGACCGCTACAGCGACGGCTTCTGGATCAACACCCTGAAGTACACGCCGCTGCCCTACGTCTGCACCTTCCTCGCGGGGCTGACCCTTGGGCGCCTGCATGAGGCAGCAAAGCTTGGCGTTCGCGGACGCATGATCGTCGGACTGTGCGGCTTCGCGGCAGCCTGGTTTGTGACCTATCATCTGGCGACGCGGCTGCCCTACATCATGATCCACGGCGGCCTGCTGACCCCGATCTTCGGAGCCATCATCCTCGGGCTCTCCGGCCCCAGCCCCCTGGCCCGCGTGTTCTCCATTCGACCCCTGGTAGCCATCGGCACTTCGACCTACTGCCTCTACCTGCTGCACTTCAACGTGTTCATCCTGCTTCACCAGAACCATGTGCCGGAGAAATTGCATGTAGCGAGATTCGATCCGTGGATCTCGTATGTGTTCGTCGTACTTCTGGCCATGTCGGTGAGGAGATTTGTGGAGCACCCAGCACAGTTGGCCATCGGAGCCTGGTGGAAGCAAAAACGGGCAGCCCAAAAAGAGCGCGCGGCGGCAATAGTCTAGGACCTGTCACCAAATGGCTCTTGAGTAAAACCAAACTGCAAGCAGTCTGCTAGGGCACTGTTTCGTTAAGGGCATGGCTTCAGCCAAGCCATAAAATGCATGTATGCGCGTTTGGATTGTCCTGTGTTTCCTTCTACTGTTCCGCACGCCGGTTCCGGCGCAGCAGCGGCTCATCTATGACGATGATTGCTCGCAGGACGTCGATTGCGTAGCCACGCTGCCCATTCTGCACACCCTCGCCGACCGCGGTGAGATCAAGATCCTCGCCATGGTCGCCGATTCGGCCAACCCTCTTTCGGCCCCTACGCTCAAGCTCTTCGCCAACTACGCTGGCCATCCGCAGATGCCCGTCGGCGCGAACCAGGGTAACGATCCCTCCAACGTACTGTGCAGGAAGAACGCCTGTAACGAGAGCCAATGGACGGAGAAGCTGGTCGCACGCTTTGATCCCGGCGACACGCGCATTCACTATCCCGACTGTGTCGCGGTCTATCGCAGTGCGCTGGCAAAGCAGCCACCACACAGCGTGGCCATCGTAGCGACGGGATTTGCAACGTGCCTCAATCGCCTGTTAGCCAGCCCCGCCGATGCCATCAGTCCGCTGAGCGGAGCCGAACTCGTCAAGCAGAAGGTAAAGCTACTCTCGGTCATGGGAGGCAAGTATCCGTCGGGAACCGAGTGGAACTTCGAATGCGATGCCCCGGGCTTTCACGCGCTCTTTTCGCAGTGGACACGCCAGCACGGCTATCCGCCGGTCTACCTGAACGGCTTCGCGAACGGCCTCTACATCCTGGCCGGAGCTCCGGCCAAGGCCTCGCCTGCGGTCAATCCCACACGCTACGGCCTGCAGCTTGCCAAGACAGATCAGCGCCCCATGTGGGACATGCTCTCCGCGTTGTTCGCGGTACGAGGCCTGGCCTACCAGGGGACAACCTACTTCACGCAGAGCGCGCCGGGAACAGTGACGGTGGATGCCGCCACAGGCGCGGACCGATGGTCCACCGCCGTCGACTCCGGCCACTACGTGCTGACCAACGCGGCCTCGAACGAGACGTTCTCCGCGCTCTTCGACGGCTATGCCCACACGACGGGCTTTCTCGCAAAAGAACCGGCGCGAACAGACAAGTAATCGCCTGTTCTACGCAGTTACCAGCGAGCCCAGCTTTTCGCCCTTCACCACGCGGGCGATGTTGCCCTTCTCGCGCATGCTGAAGATGATCATCGGCAGGTTATTGTCCTTGCACAGGGACACCGCAGTCGTATCCATGACCTTGAGTCCCAGCTTGAGAATGTCCATGTAGGTAATCTGCTCGAACTTGACGGCGTCGGCGTCTATCTTGGGGTCGGCGGTATAGATGCCATCGACACTGGTGGCCTTGAGCAGGACCTCGGCGCCGATCTCCATCGCGCGCAGGCTGGCTGCGGTGTCGGTGGAGAAGTAGGGGTTGCCGGTGCCTGCGGCAAAGATGATGACGCGGCCCTTTTCGAGGTGCCGAATGGCGCGGCGGCGGATATAGGGCTCGGCGACCTGGTGCATCGCAATAGCGGACATCACCCGGCAGAACAGGCCCGTCTTCTCAATGGCGTCCTGTAAGGCGATGGCATTGATGACCGTAGAGAGCATGCCCATATGATCGGCAGCGACACGATCCATGTGAACGGCCTGTTCGGCGACGCCGCGGAAGAAGTTGCCGCCGCCGACGACAATCGCGATCTCACAGCCACTGCGGGCAACCTCGGCGATCTCATTCGCGATTGCGCTTACAAAGACAGCGTCGACGCCAAAACCACGGCCGGCGGCCAGGGCTTCTCCGGATAGCTTGAGGAGGATTCTCTTATACATTCTGTTACAAAGTGTACTAGGCCTGTCATCCATTCGTTACATGCGGCAATAATCGTTTTTAGTCCCTCCGCACTGCTCCGAACCCGGATGGGCTTTGCGGTGTCTAAACCAGGAATCCAGTCTGCGAGGTGGGGATGCGCCGGGTAAAGCGGATGGTCCAAGGGTGCCTCCTTACGCTGTTGTTGATCTTCCTTGCTCTTTGCACGGCAGGCGAGATCCGCCAACGTATTCTCGTGCATCGAGCCGCATCGTTGCTCTCAGACATACACTCGTTGCGCCTCCACCAAAGCAATTGGAACGATGCGCAGCGGTTCATAGCGCACTGGGGACGTTGGGGCCACTATGACGGCACATGTACGCCTGAAGACTGCCTGTACGTCATTACGCTGCACGACCTGACAGCACAAATCAATAACAACGCCGTTGAGTGGCCGTCGCGAACGACGTATTTCCTCTCTGCCTTTAGACTCCTGCCTAGGCAATGGGGAGGTGGTTTACGCCTGATGCAGGCGATGTTCTTAGTCCAGAACGGGATCGTTGTGCGATCGGGAGTCTGGATTGATATGACGCAATCGCCCTTCGCGAAGGGCGCGCAACCGGTGTGCTGTGGCGCTGAGCTCATCATGAGTGTCCGAAGCCAGGCTTCCCTTGGTATGCCGGAAGGGAAGCAGGAGGAACAGCGGAGCCATCACCCCGACTACACCACGTGGAGACCGGGAGGCTGCACGTTTTGCCTTATGGGAAGAGCGACTTACGCGGATAGCATGCCTTCTGAAGACGTAGCCAAAATAAGCGATTTTCAATTGTCCTGCGCTACCCGCTGGAGTTCCTGCCTTACCCTAGAGGAGCTTGACCCCGCCGCTCATTCCTGGCATCTGTACGAATCTCCCTGGGGAGACCCGCCGAAAAAACCCAGCTCTCAACAGATGCCGGTAGGATGTGCCCTGCCGCTGTATGCCCTGGGTCGGGATGCGAGCCGAATTGTGTCGGTCGAAGCGTTGGAAGATGGCGTAAGTCTTGGCAAGGACTCCGACGGTATCGAGTATGAAAGTTCACGAGTAAGGGTAATAGCCGGGCTCAAAGGAGATTCGCCATGGAGAAGTAATTCCATCCAGAAAGTTCTTTCTTCGGGAGCCCCCTTTGACGGCAAGCTGCGCAAGCCAGCCCATCTGGTGAAGACTCGGCGCTATCTCTTGATATTAGGGAAGGAAGATGACGTTCCTCGCGATAAGGTGGTGCTCGGAATCTGCGGAATTGCCGGGGAAGATGCGGCCAGCGATCAAGAGGTCAGGCGAGGAGTGGTCATGGACGATCAGCTCAAAGGGTTTGAGCCCATAGTCTCGTTTGGAGGCTTTGCGAGACGCCGGCTGGAGCCATGGGATCAATAAAGAGGGCCTTTGCACCGTTATCGGATAACGGCAGGCCCGGCATAAGATATTGCGGCTTAGATGGGTGCCTGTCTCTACCCTTTTATTCTCCATCTGCATCCATTCTCGATCTGCATCTTTGCAATTTCTCATTCAAGACTATCGTTTGTCCTCTATCCCATCCTTGCCTCATGCCCTTAGAATGTCTGGCATGATCATGCGCAGAGTAGCTGGATTCGGATGGATACTAAGTGCCCTCACCTGGGCTGGCGGGTTCGCAGTTGCACAACAGGCGAAGCCGGAGTTCGGGCCGAACGTCATGGTGTTCAGTCCGTCGATGACGCCTGAGGCCATACAGGCCCAGATCGACAAGGTCTACACCGTGCAACAGCGGAATGAGTTCGGGCCGGAGCGCAATGCTCTGCTCTTTCTGCCCGGCGACTACAAGGTAAACGTCCCGATCGGGTTCTATACCGAGGTGATCGGCCTGGGAGCCTCGCCCGACGACGTACGCATCGCCGGCGATGTACGCGCCGAACCCGTGCGCGGCAACAATGCGACGGTAACCTTCTGGCGAACCGCCGAGGGGTTCAGCGTAACCCCGGCAGGCGGCACGATGCGCTGGGCCGTCTCTCAGGCCGCACCCTTCCGGCGTATGCACATTCGCGGAGACATGGTGCTGCACAAGAATGGCGGCTGGGCCAGCGGCGGCTGGATGGCCGATGACCTGATCGACGGTACCGTGAACGCCGGTCCGCAGCAGCAGTGGATCGCAAGAAACAGTGAGTGGCACAACTGGACGGGATCGAACTGGAACATGGTGTTCGTCGGCATGGCCCATGCGCCTGATGGAGAGTGGCCTCAGCCTCCGTTCACGAAGATCGCCCAGACCCCCATCGTCCGCGAGAAGCCGTTTCTGCAGGTCGACGCGAAGGGCAACTATAGCGTGCGCGTGCCGGAGCTGCGAAAGGACAGCGCAGGCATCACGTGGCACACCGGCGTAACGCCGGGCAGAAACATTCCGCTCCAGAAGTTTTACATCGCTCGGCCGGACCGCGATACTGCAGCGACGATCAATGCCCAGTTGGCCCGAGGCAAGAATCTGCTGCTGACTCCCGGCATCTATGAGTTGACCGAAGCCCTGCACGTGACCCGTCCGAACACGGTCGTGCTGGGACTGGGATTCGCAACCCTCCGCCCGACGCAAGGCACCGCGGCGATGACAACCTCGGACGCAGACGGCATCATCCTTGCGGGGCTGCTCTTCGATGCAGGGGCCGCGAAGTCTCCCGTGCTGCTGGAAATCGGTCCCGCAGGCAGCAAGGCAAGCCACGCCCAGAACCCGATCTCGCTGCACGATGTGTTCTTTCGTGTGGGTGGAGCAGCGGTCGGAAGCACCACGAGCAACCTGACGATCAACAGCAACGATACGATCGTTGATCACACCTGGATCTGGCGCGCGGACCACGGTTCCGGCGTCGGCTGGGACAAGAACCTCAGCGCGAACGGCCTGATCGTCAACGGCGACCGGGTAACGATCTACGGTCTGTTCGTCGAGCATCACCAGGAGTACCAGGTGCTCTGGAACGGCAACCATGGCCGGACGTACTTCTATCAGTCCGAGATTCCGTACGACCCGCCCACCCAGGAAAGCTATACCAGCGCTCCCGGCACGAATGGCTGGGCCTCCTACAAGGTTGCCGACAACGTGACATCGCATGAGGCGTGGGGGCTGGGCATCTACAGCGTATTCAGGAAGCCTAACGTCATTCTGACCCGCGCCATTGAAGTACCGGAACAGCCAGGCGTTCGGTTTCACCACATGATTACGGTCGCCCTGGATAAGCTGGGCGAGATCAGCAATGTCATCAACAAAACAGGCGGAGCGACCGCGACAGCCCCGCGCGTGACTCCGAAGGTTACGAACTATCCATAGAACCTCAGGGCCCAGGACCCAGGGAACAGGGCTCAGAAAGCATTCTGGACTCTGAGCCCTGTTCCCTAGGCCCTGTTCCTGGCGTAGGATGTTGTGCAACAAACAAAATCCTACGCAGACGGAAGGAACGGGAACGATGCAAAGCAGGATTATAGGAACCACCATGCCGGTGCTGGAGGCGCTGCTGCAGCCGGGCGAGTCGCTCATCTCCGAAGCCGGCGAGCTGAGCTGGATGACCCAGAGCATCGCGATGTCGACACACACTCAGATGGCGGGCGGCGGTGGGTTCTTCGGCGCGATCAAGCGCATGGCCGGCGGCGGAACGCTCTTCATGAGCGAATACACCGCGCAGGGCTATCCCGGCGAGGTCGCCTTCGCAACCAAGATCCCCGGGCACATCGTACCGATCGAAGTCGGCCCCGGGCATGAGTTCATGATCCATCGCCACGGCTTTCTGTGCTCCACACCGCAGATTCAGCTCGGCGTCGGCTTTCAGCAGTCCTTGGGCGCGGGCATCTTCGGCGGCGACGGCTTCCTGCTGCAGAAGGTCGCGGGTTACGGCACGGCCTGGCTGGAGCTCAGCGGCGAGGTCGTCATTCGCGACCTGCAACCCGGCGAGACACTGCGCGTGCATCCCGGCCATGTCGGGGCTTTTCAGGCATCCGTGAGCTTCCAGATCACGCGTATTCAGGGCATTCGCAATATGTTCTTCGGCGGCGACGGCATCTTCCTCGCAGCCCTCACCGGTCCGGGACGCATCTGGCTGCAGACGCTGCCCCTCTCCAACATGGCCCATGCGCTGCAACCCTATCTCTCGAGCGAAGGCAGCGACCGGCGCGTTGGAACAGCAGGAGTTGTAGGCGGAATTGTTGGGTCCCTGCTGGACAACAATCGATAGTGAAAGGTCTGGGCCCAAAGCTGTTTTGAACGAGGAAATTTGATGTACGTTGTGGCCACAGATCTGGCCAGATTTGCATCAAACGCTTTGTCACAAACCAATAAAAATAATAGAGGAGCACGTCATGGATGAAACACCGAACGGCCAGCCTCAAGATCCCGGTACCGACCCTTCCTGGGGAACCCCCAACCCCAATTACCCGCCCCCATCCGCGCAGTACCCTCCGGTTCAACCTGTAGCCGAAGGCCTGAGCGACAACATGCTCGGAGCACTGGCCTACGTCACGATCATCCCGGCGATCTTCTTCCTCGTAGTGGCTCCCTATAACCAGAAGCCCTTTATCAAATTCAACGCCTTTCAGTGTCTTGGGCTGGCGCTCGTATGGTTCTGCATTGGCTTCATCTTCGTCATTCCGGTTTTCGGTTGGATTATCGGAGGAATCGGCAATCTCGCAGTGATCGTTTGCTGGCTGCTCTGCATCATCAAAGCGTCGCAGGGTAGCGTATTCAAGCTTCCTGTCATCGGCGACTTCGCAGCCCAGCAGTCCGGCTATCGGGTCTAGTTTCGCAACGAATACGAACGGAAGCCCGCTCTCCTGCAATCGGAGAAGCGGGCTTTCTTTCGTTGCTGTGGCCGACGATTCAGGACCCTATCGAGGGTCCGTATAAATCTCCATTGCAGTTGCAAGAAGGGCCAAGTAGACTCGCTGGCATGATGCGACTCCTCCCCTCCTTCTCTACTGGTCTAACGGTCGCCCTGTTGGGCGCGTGTGCTGTTCCGTGTGTGTCCCAGGACTGGGCCAAAACCATGCTTGCCAAGAGCCCTCGACACGGTGAGTACGTCACCATTCAAGAGTCCAATGGCCGAGCGCTGCAGGCGTTTGTTGTGTACCCCGAGGTCAAGGATAAGGCCCCCGTCGTCGTCCTGATCCACGAGATCTTTGGACAGAGCGACTGGGCCAAAGAGATGGCCGACGAACTCGCAGGCGCAGGCTACATCGTCGTCGAGCCAGACCTGCTGAGCGGCTTTGGGCCCCCGATGACAGGCGTGCCCGCCGATGCGGCAAAGTCTCCCCAGACTGCTGGAGCCACAGCTGCGGCAAAGGGGACATCCGCACAAGCAACGGAGGATCACTCCCACATGAACATGCCCGCGCCATCAGCGGGAGCAGCCTACATGGCGATGTCGCCCGGTGGAACTGCCGCGTTTCCCGACCAGAATGCAGTCGTAAAGGCGGTGTCGGCACTGGACGCGAATGTCGTGACAGGCGACCTCGATGCGGCTGCTGATTACGGCAAGAAACTGCCCTCGGCGAACGGCAAATTGTATGTGGCAGGGTTCTGCTGGGGTGGAGGCAAGACTTTTCTATTCGCCACACATCGCAAGGACCTGAGCGCGTCCTTCGTGTTCTATGGCCCTCCGCCACCAGCCGACACGATGCCGAGCATCACCGCTCCGGTCTACGGTTTCTACGCGGGCAACGATGCGCGCATCACCGCAACGATTCCGCAGACCCAGACTGACATGAAGGCCGCAGGCAAGACCTATGAACCCGTGACCTACGATGGTGCAGGACACGGCTTCATGCGTGCAGGCGAAGCTCCCGACGCCAACGCTCCTAACAGCGCAGCGCGAGCCGCCGGGTTCCGGCGGCTGGTCGATCTACTGGGCGGCGTGCGATAGCGTGATGAATCATTCCTTATAGCGCGAAGCGCAAACCGTGACGCTTCAGCGTCGCGGTTTGCACTTCACGCTGTAGTGAACACACCATCACGATTCGACGAACGGGGGGTCAGCACACCCGCCAGATCTAGATGAGAAAACTGCTGGCTTACATCGATTTAGAAGTGATTGTTTCCGAGATAGCGTTCCAGTTTTAGATAGTCTCTGGCGAATCAAAGACATCGCCTTTTTTGATTTTTTTACCAACAACAGCCCAGGAGTAGCAGCAAAAGCAAACGCCCCAGCCATAGGCTGGGGCGTTTGTCTTGCAGCTTTCTGTTCTAGTTGACGATGACCGACTGTGCATGGGCGTGGTTGCCATTAGCAACCGCGGTAACGCAGGTTGGATCCTGGCCGGTCGTGAACGGTGTGTTATCGATACCCGACAACTGACCCGTGTTCGGATCGATCTTCTCAGCCGAGATACTGGAATCGACCAGATTCGACGTGTAAAGGTAAATACCCAGCGCCGGCTCAACGGTAACGCAGGTTGGAGAAGTACCCACAGTCGCAGAGCCGGTAGTGGCTACACCGCTAAGCGAACCATCGGAGATGCTGATGGCGAAAGCACTCACCGTATTGGAGTTTTGGTTCGCGGTATAGAGGAACTTGCCGCGTGGCTCGATCGTCAGGTTTACAGGAAAAAGTCCGGTGCCAGTGCCGGTGCTGAACGGACTATTGTTCAACGCCGTCAGACCGCCTGCAGTTGGCCCAGCTCCATTAATCCCATAACCGATGATTGCATTTGAGGCCTCGTCCGTTACATATACATACTTTGTAGACGGCTCGACCACAATAGCACTCGGTTGTACGCCTGCCTTAACCCCCGTGCAGGCAGTCGGAGAAGTCGTGGTGCAACTGGAACCAGGCAGCAGGGTCAAGTTACCATTTGACTGATTCTGCAGGAAGCCAATCACCGACGGGCCTGTCGTCGATGTTTCCTGATCGACGACATAGGCGTACACGCTGGAACTGGTAGCACCGCTCAGAACAGTGGGATTCGAGATGGCGATAGAAACCGGATTATTACCAACATTTACATTGATCGCCGTACCCAGGCTGCCAACGTTGCTGCCCGACTGGGTGATCGGGAAGATCGTAATGCCGCCTGGTCCGGGCGAACCCGAACCGAAGCCCGTCTGAAACCGGTAGGTCACATACAGATAGGTTCCGGTAGAATCGACAGCCGCCGCTGTCCCGAAGCTGCCGGTGAGATTATAGGTGTTCTGTCCGTAAAGCTTGCCGTCCGTGCCGATGGCATACTCAACCACATTACTGTCCTTCTGGCTGACGACATAGAGGAAGTTGCCATCGGGCGTGACGGCCACGGCTACCGGATTTTGGCCCGTTCCTGAGAACGGGGAACCATTGATCTGCGTCAAGGCTCCGCTCTGGTAATCGACAGCATAGGCTGAAACCGTCGCGTTTTGCGATGAGATGGAGTAAACATACGCCACGGTGTAGTCGCGGCTGCACGCTGTAGAGCCAAGCCCTATTGCCAGTGACATTCCCGTGGCCAGTGCCGCGCGACCGATGCTTTTCAACTTCATGGGGCTTCCCTTGCGTCCGGCCGCCGTAGCGGCCCCTTGTTGAATACCGGCCTCAAAGACCGGGAACTTAAATTTCTCTACGGCAGGCCAGGCCTGCCGTAGAGTCTTTCTCTTTAGTTGACTGCGCCGCTGAATCCCAGGCACGTCGCCTGCCCCGTAGCCGTAAAGGTTGAGCCTCGAGACAGGGCACTCAAATTGCCTGTAGTCGGATCAATCACCTTACCCGTCACAGTGCCATCGTTGTGGTTGGAGACATAGATGTACTGACTCGATGCATCCTCCACCATACAGACCGGACCGGACCCCGTCGTGAATGGGGCACCCGCAATCGGGGCCAACTGGCCGTTCGTCGGATTGATCGTCCATGCCGACATCGAACTGAAGGCAGTACCCACAGTCGTGCTGGTAGTCGACTGATTCAGGACATACAGATACTTGTTGCTGATATCTACGAGCGAGTAGTCCGGATTCAAGGTGCCTGCGAAGTTCTGCACAGTACCACCGGTAACGGGATTCAGATTGCAGTTCGTGCCGACAGTGAACGGGTAGATACGACCTGGGCTTGGCCCGCCATTGACAATTACCCCAGGTTCCGTGTCCGTAATGTATGTATATGTACCATTGCCATTGATTGAGCTTGCGGAGACCGTATTGAGGGCTTGAGTCTTCGGTCCGGTAAAGCTAAGTTGCCCGGTCGAGCTATTAATACTGTAGGGCGAGAGCGACTGATCTGCCGAGTTCACGGTAAGCAGGCAACTGTTCGTGGTCTTCATCATGATAGGAGCCTGGCCAACCTCGAAGAAGGTCGGGGCAGCGCTGTTTGGTGGAATCGACTGGGTATTCTGAACCAACGTCAGGCGCCCTGTATTCGGATCAGATTGAAAGACCGTGATCGAACCGTTGCAGGTCGAGCCTGCGGTGGAGTCGCAAGTTGCATCAGGAGCGTACTTGTCCAGTACGTAGAGAAACGTACCACCACCATCGAACTGCGCCCACATGGGAACAAAGCCCTGGCTCTCATAGTTAGACAGGTAGGTCAGCGCGCCGTCACCACCAACAGAGAATACCGAGATGCCGCTAGAGGTGCCCTTCTGGCCGGGACCGCCGCCTGTGCCCTGATTGATCACGTAGACAAACCGTCCACCCTGCTTTACCACCATCATGACGGGATTCGTTCCGTTCGAAGAAACCGGGGAGCCGGCAATCGAAGTCAGATTGCCAGTAAAATCGTCCACTTTAAAGCCAGCGATCTGGTTGTACTGCTGTCCTAGAACCCAGACGTATCCGATGGTGCCGCCGCCGCAGGCGGTCATGCCTAATCCTAACGCCACCGATGCCAACAGGGCCATCGCTAAACGGCCATACAAACTCAACTTCATGCGCTTCCTTCATCACCCGTCTCGCCGCTTGATTAGAGCGTTCGAGATCCGGGGAAACCGTCTCGGGGAGGAGTACGAACCTTCGTCTGATTGTAGAAGGTAGTCGGCCTTTATGCCAATTTTCATAGCAGGAAAGAAGCAGGAAACAGGAAGTGGCAAACAAGAAACAGCAAAGACGAAGACCGCCGATCACTCGGCGGCCTCTGTCGTTTACCTGTTTCCTACTTCCTGTTTGCTGTTTCCTGCTTCTTACCAGACGCGGCAACCGCCGCTGGCTGGCATCATGGGCTGGCCGACCTTGCAACCGAAGGCCTTGCCGAACTCATCAAAGTTCTGCACTACCCCCTTCACGCGCCACTGTCCGGAGCTGTGCGGATCGGTCTTGGCGCCCACGCGTGCAGACTGCTCGGTCTTGTTCTCGCACCACACCTGGCCGAAGGAGATAAAGAAGCGCTGCGCCGGTGTATAGCCGTCGATCTTCGCCTCTTCGGCATCCTTGCCTTCCTTCGCCAGCACGCTCTGCAATGCCTGGAAGGCGATGCGGATGCCGCCGTTGTCGGCGGTGTTTTCGCCGAGCGTCAGATGGCCGTTCAGGTTTTGTCCCGGAGCGACCTCGAAGCCGTCATACTCCTTGGCCTCGCACTCGGTACGGTCTTTGAACTTGGCGAGATCGTCGTTCGTCCACCACTGGTTGACGTTGCCGTGCAGGTCGTACTTGGCGCCCTGATCGTCAAAGCCATGCGTCATCTCGTGGCCGATCACCACGCCGATCGCTCCGAAGTTTACAGCCGGGTCCTTCGAGTTATCGAAGAACGGAGGCTGCAGAATGCCGGCGGGAAAGTTGATGTCGTTCTGCGGCGGGTTGTAGTAAGCGTTGACGGTCGGCGGTGTCATGCCCCACTCCGTCTCATCGACGGGCTTGCCGTACTTGGAAAGGTTACGGTTGTACTCGAAGATGTCGCTGCGCTGGATGTTGCCCAGCAGGTCGTCGCGCTTGACCTCGAGCTTCGAGTAGTCGCGCCAGTGCGCGGGATAGCCGATCTTGTCGCGGATCGAATCGAGTTTCTTCTTAGCCTCCACCTTGGTCTCGGGGCTCATCCACGGAAGCTGCGCGATGTCCTGCGCCAGAGCCGCCTCGAGGGCATGGACGAGGTTCTCCATGTTGTCCTTGGCATCAGGCGGGAAGTTCTGCTTCACCCAGTCCTGGCCAACGGCCTCGCCGAGAGCGCTGTCCGTGAGACGCGTGCAGCGCTTCCAACGCGGCTGCTCCTCTTTTTGTCCCTGCAGGGTAGCGCTGAAGAAAGCGAAGTTCTCTTCCTGGAACGGAGCGGAGAGCAGCGGTGCCGCACCGTGCAGCGTGTGCCAGCGCAGGTAGCTCTTGAGCGAAGAGAGGCTCTCGGTGTCGAGAACAGTATTCACAGTCGTGAAGAAGCCAGGCGAGCTGACATTGACCGTCGGAACGCTGCCCATGCCGATACCCCCAAGAAACTGCGGCCAGTTGTAGTCCGGGGTGAGCTTCTGCATCTCGGCGATAGTCATGATGTGGTAACGCTTGGCCGGATCGCGCATCTCGACGCGATCCATCGATCCCTTGGCCAGCGCGACTTCGATGCGCATCACATTGTCGGCTTCCGTAGCCGCCTTTTCGGGAGTGTCGCCCAGCAGCACGAACATCTTCGTCACGTGGTCGACGTATTGCGCGCGAATCTTCACAAAACGCGCGTCGGGATTCAGATAGTAGTCGCGGTCGGGCAGCGAAAGCCCGCCCTGGCCAGTGCTTAGAATCTGCTTGCTCGAGTCCTTCTGGTCCTGGCTCACGCCCACACCCAATAGCTCGCCGCCGCCGTGCTCCTTGAAGAGCGCGACGTTCAGTGCCGCAAGCTCCTTGTTGCTCTTGAGCCCTTCAATCATGGCCAGTTCAGGCTGCAGGGGCTTGGCGCCAAGCGAATCGACCAGGGCGACATTCATGCAGGCGGCAAAGTAGTCGCCGTACTTCTTCTGCAGCGGTGTCTTCGGCGCATCGGCAGCAACCTTCAGCTCGGTATAGAGCAGATAGTTGTTGCGATCGGAGAGTTCGTTGAAGCGTCCCCAGCGTACCTGGTCGGCCGGAATAGGATTGTCCTTCTTCCAGTTGCCGCAGGCGTATTGGTAGAAGTCGGTGCAGGGATCGGCGGTCTTATCGATAGCCGAGACATCGAAGCTGATGGGTTTCTTGGGAACAGCGGTCGGGCCGGAAGAAGCATCGGCGCTGGCAAGGTTCTGGGCCAGACACAGTGGAGCGGCCAGGGCGAGCAGGCAGGCGGGAACAAACGTGCGCATGGAACTCCTTGAAAAGACAACAATCAACGCTATGCCAGAGAGCATACCTCCGAGAAGGTCCTCTTCGATAGAGCGAAGCTAACGGTTGTTTCGAGTACGAACAGAGAGAATGGAAAGTTGCCAAAGAATTGTCTGAATAGAGAGCCAGGTGAAAACAACGCCAGCTTCAGGCACAGGAAAACCTTTAGCGCAGAGGACGCTACGGGTGCCATCGCGGCCTCTGCGTTAAGATTTTCTTCCGGGAGCTAATGACGCTCCCTATCTGGCAGCAACTACTTCGCCTGCCAGAGAGCGATGGTCGCGCCCGTAGGGTCAATGAGGATGCTGAACGAACCCATGCCGGGAACCTCCTGAGGGCCGCGAACGAGTTTGCCGCCGAGGGAGGTGGCCTTTTCGGTAGCTGCCTTGAGGTCTTCGACCCCGACATAGGGAAGCCAGGCGACAGGGACACCGGGCATCGAAAAGATCCCACCGCCGGGACCGCTTTCAGGCTTGAAGGTGCTGTAGACCATGCCTTCGCCCATGTCATTGTCCACAAAGGTCCAGTTGAAGAGCTTGCCATAGAATTCTTTGGCTGCGGAGAGGTCGGGGGTGCAGAGTTCGAGGTGTACGAAGGGATTTGCCATCACGTGTCCTTTTGGAGATCCGATTTCACGCAAAGCGCGAGATGCGGGTCATCCTACGCGTGAGCGCGCAGAGATGTCTCGGACAGAAGAGGCATTTTATGGAGAAATTTTTGTTACAGCTCAGATATCGCTAAAAGATCTTCAGGTGGATCGTCAGGTATTTCTTCGGGTCCTTGCGGATAGCACCCACAAGATCGGTGCTCGACGTCAGCAGGTTGTTCAAGTTGGTATAGGCCGCATCATCCGTCGCCAGCTTGCCGATGGTTCCGTGCCCCTGGTTGACGCCCTTCAGCAGATCGTCCAGGTTCGTGACCGTATCGTTCAGCTTTCGGGCAAACGCCGGGTCCTTCACCAGCAATCCCACGCCGCCCTTGCCGGCATCCGCCTCGGCCAGCAGCGAGTTCGTATGTGCCAGCGTCGAGTTCAGATTGTTGTAGAGCTGGTCGTCGTTGAGCAGCTTCCCTGCCGACCCCTTGCCCGCGTTCAGGTTGCTGGCAATCGTGTCGAGCTTCGCAGCCGTATCGTTCAGCCGGTCGTAGAGCTGGTCGTCATGCATCAGCTTGCCGACAGAACCCTTGCCCTCATTGATGTTCGCCGTCAGGGTGTGGAGTTCGTCGATCGTTTGCGTAGCCTTGTTGTAAAGCTCGGGGTCCTTGATCAGCTTGCCGACAGAACCCTGCCCACTCTGGATGGTGTCGACGATGTGGTCCAGCTTCGACAGAATGACATTCACGCTCTCGATCGTGCCCTGGCTGGCCTTCACCACATCCATCAGGTTGGGCGTTTCGAGCGTCTTCAACTCATCGCCATCCTGCAACTCCGGCCCATTGGCCGACTGGCTGTTGATATCCACCACCGTGTCGCCGAGCACGCCCACCGTCGACAACGAGGCTCTTGAGTCCTTGTGCAGGCTGCCGATAAACTTCGGGTCCAGCCGCATCAGCACGAAGACCGGCGTAAGCTTGCGCGCCGGGTCGGTGGAGATCAACACCTTCTTCACCTCACCGATGGTCACGCCCTCCAGGCTGACCGGAGCTCCCACCTTCAGGCCGCCGGAGTTCTGGAAGAAGGTCTTGACCATCAGCTTCTTGCTGAAGGGGCTCATGCCCGAGGCGCTGGTCATCAGAAACAGCAGGGTGCACAGCAGCGTGACCGAGATAAGCACGATCAACCCTACCTTCAACTGTGACCACTTTACTTCCTGCTGACTCGGCATGGCACTCCTCGCATGACAACCGCTGGCTACTGCCGACTGGACGAATGGACTTGGCGGATGCGCGGATAATTTCCTTTATCGTAGCAGCGGCAGCGGTCTTTTTTGGATGAGATGCACTGCGAAGAGGATGCGAGCTAATCTTCGGCAATCACAACCGCCATCGAAAGTTCCCGGGAATGAGTCAGGCTCAGCGACAGACGCCGTATCCCCAGGGCGCGTGCAATCTCCTCGGCACGGCCGCTCAGATACAGTTCGGGCCGCTGTCCAGGCTCGCGTTTCACCTCGAACTCGCGCCAGCTCACGCCGCGGCTGATTCCCGTACCCAGGGCCTTGGCCCCCGCCTCTTTGGCCGCGAATCGGGCCGCGAGGCTCTCAGCCGCATGTTTCTTCCTCGTGCAGTAAACGACCTCGCCCGGGGTAAAGACGCGCTGCAGGAAGGCTTCCCCAAAGCGCTCAACGCTGCGCTGGATGCGCTCGATTTCGATCATGTCCGTCCCAATGCCAATGACCATATAGTGCCAGCCTCCGCGTTTTCGAGTGTACGGCCAGACGACAACAACGACAAAAACGCCTCTGCGCTAAACTTAAGCCTGTGAAACCGATCATCGAAGCCAGCCACCTCGGCAAGACGTACCGCTCCGGCAAACTTGCCGTCCCTGCTCTTCGCGATGTCAGCTTTACTGTCGATCCAGGCGAGTTCGTCGCTATCGTTGGACCTTCAGGTTCGGGCAAGTCGACGCTCTTCTATGTCCTCGGCGGCCTTACCTCCCCGACCTCCGGTTCCCTGTTGATCCAGGGCCATGACTTTTCGCGGCTCTCCGACTCCGAACGCACCAAGCTGCGCCGCGCCCACATCGGCTTTGTCTTTCAGCGCTTCAACCTGCTGCCGACGATCTCAGCCGCAGCCAACATCGAGCTGGCGCACGATATCTCCGACTCCGGCAAACCCTTCGATCATGAACTGCTCGACCATCTCTCCAAGCTGCTGAACATCCAGGGACGCCTGCAACACCGTCCGAATGAACTTTCAGGCGGTGAGCAGCAGCGTGTAGCCATCGCTCGCGCGCTCATCACGCGTCCCGCGATTCTGCTGGCCGATGAACCCACCGGCAACCTCGATACCGTGAACTCCGATGCCGTCCTGGAGATGCTGCGGGCTTCCAGCCGCGAGATGAACCAGACCGTGCTGATGATCACCCACAACCCCGAAGCCGCACAGATCGCCGACCGCATCCTATATATGCGCGACGGACAGATTGTGAAGATCGAAGCAGGCAGAGGAAAAGCTGTCCTGGCGACGGTGTAGCTTACGGATTCATCTCGGATGGAGATACCGGTTTAGGCTTGTTCAGGTTGAAGTTGACCATGATCGTGGTATCCACCGAGATCGGTTGACCGTTCAGGAGATAGGGTTTGTACGTCCATTGGCGAACAGCGTCGAGCGCTGCCTGTTGGAGCAGATCGGGCCCAGAGACCACCTTTAGCAACTGAATCTTTCCGTCCTGACCAATAACCGCGTGCAGGATAACCGTGCCACCCACTCCCGCAGCCTTCGCCTCCGGAGGATAGGCCGGCGGGATAAGCGTCTGAATATGGCCTGCAATCACTCCGCCGGCAATCCGAACAGTTTTGTTTGGCGGTGTCTGATTTGAAGTCGAGGCACCACCCGCAGCCGCGCCAGTATCTTGTCCTCGCATGGCTACCGTGGCGGCCAGGCAGGCTGCCTGGACCATAGTCCCGCTCAAAAAGCGCATCGCGCTATCCCTCGATTGGTTCGCAGCCAGAATCTCATATTTTTAACGGACTGTCTTTCGCCGGATACAGTTTCCCAGTATGCTGGACGACCAGCACCATCAACTCAGTTCCGGAGAGACCTCACGATGCGCACCTTCCGTCGAATCGCAGCTATTGTCGCCCTCGCCACTGCCGCTACCTTCTCGCTGGCGCAGCCTGCCGCCGCACCGCAGGCCAAGCCTGCATCGTCCGCCACCGCCAGCACGGATCTGCTGGACATCAACACCGCCACCGCCGACCAGCTCAAGGCTCTGACAGGAGTCGGCGACGCCTATGCCAAGCGCATCATCGCAGGACGTCCCTATACCGCAAAGAATCAGCTTGTTACAAAGGGCATCCTGCCGCAGGCGACCTACAACAAGATCGCCAGCCAGATCATCGCTAAAAAGCCCGGCAAATAGTCCGGATGGGCCCAGTTTTGAACGGGTGGGATTTCAGCCCCGCCCGTTCAAAACAACGCCAATTTCGCCCAGAATCGGATAGAGTGGAGGGAGTCCTCCCTCTGCGCTGGAGTCTGTTCGCGACTGGACCTTTGACTGATGGCCACGACATCGCCTCATCCTGGAAGACCGGTACCCCGGCGCAGCGCACTCGTGTTGCTGCTGGCGGGCCTTGGCCTGTCCGGTTGCCAGAGTATCGATATCAATGCCACGCACGCCGCACAGGTTCGCGTGATCGTTGCCACACCCGACTCACCGGCCCAGGACTTCTACCAGAACAGCTCTGGCCTGGCCTACAATCTCGGCTTCGGCACGGTGACCTCCTACGTACCGCTGCCCGCCGGAGCCTATACGCTCTCCTCAGCCAAAGCCAACACCAATCAGACGCTCGTCTCGGCTAAGGCCACCTTCGGCAGCACCAGGCAATACACGGTGATCGTGGGCAACAGCCTCGCCAATATGCAGGAGACCGTCCTGCAGGACCAGTCGCAGCCCGCACCCGCCGGTGAAGTCTCGCTGCGCTTTGTCCAGCAGGCTACGCATGTAGGACCCGTGGACGTCTACCTCATCCCCAGCGGCGGCAAGCTGGCGGCCACCTCGCCAGTGGCAACCAATATCGACTTCAACAGCAACTCAGGCTACATCAACGTCCCTGCCGGCACCTACGCGATTGCCGTCCTACCCGCAGGCACAACGCCCGTGCCAACGACGGTCACGCTCCATACCAGCACCCAGGTCACATACACCTCCGGCTCCGCCCGCACCATCGTATTCATCGACCAGCCGGTCGCAACAGCACCAGGTGTTCAAGCCGTCGTCGCCGACGACTACGATCAATAAAACAGAGTGTAGAGGATAGAGAAAAGCCGAAGCCACTGAACTCTCAGTGGCTTCGGCTTTTTGTCTACACTCTATCCTCTACACTCTGCCTTTAGTACCTGTAGTGATCCGACTTGTAGGGTCCTTCGACCGGCACACTCAGGTAATCCGCCTGCTTCTTGGAGAGCGTCGTCAGCTTCACGCCGATCTTCTCCAGGTGCAGACGTGCGACCTCTTCGTCCAGCTTCTTCGGCAGAACATACACACCCACCTTGTAGGTGTCCTTGTTGGCCCAGAGATCGAGCTGCGCAAGCGTCTGGTTGCTGAAGCTGTTGGACATTACGAAGCTCGGATGCCCCGTCGCACAGCCCAGGTTTACCAGGCGGCCTTCGGCGAGAACGAAGATCGAGTTGCCTGTGTCGAAGGTGTACTGATCGACCTGGGGCTTGATGTTGGTCTTCTTTGCATCCTTCGCACCGTCGAGCTCCGCCATCTGGATCTCGTTGTCGAAGTGGCCGATGTTGCAGACGATAGCCTGATCCTTCATCTGGCGCATGTGCTCCAGCGTGATGATGTCGAGGTTGCCGGTGCAGGTGACATAGATGTCTCCGCGGCCCAGCGTCTCTTCGATCGTCGTGACCTCATAGCCTTCCATCGCAGCCTGGAGAGCATTGATCGGATCGACCTCTGTGACGATAACGCGCGCGCCGAGTCCGCGCAGAGAAGCTGCCGACCCCTTACCCACATCGCCATAACCGCAAACCACAGCCACCTTGCCCGCAACCATTACATCCGTTGCACGCTTGATGCCGTCGACCAGCGACTCGCGGCAGCCGTACAGATTGTCGAACTTGCTCTTGGTCACCGAGTCGTTCACGTTGATGGCCGGCACCAGCAGCTTGCCCTGCTCCATCATCTTGTAGAGGCGATGAACGCCGGTGGTCGTCTCTTCCGAGACGCCACGCCACTCCTTGGCAACGTTGTGCCAGCGCTGCGAATCTTCAGCGAGCACGCTCTTGAGCAGCTTCTGGATGACCTCTTCTTCAACCGAGCCAGCCTTGCCGTCAACGAAGCTGCGGTCACCATCCTCAAGCTCATAGCCCTTGTGGATGAGCAGGGTCACATCGCCGCCGTCGTCGACGACGAGCTGCGGCCCCAGGCCACCTTCATGGCGCAGAGCCTGATCGGTGCACCACCAGTACTCCTCGAGCGTCTCGCCCTTCCAGGCAAAGACCGGGACACCGGCCGCGGCAATGGCCGCCGCCGCGTGGTCCTGCGTGGAGAAGATGTTGCAGCTTGCCCAGCGCACTACGGCGCCAAGAGCAACAAGGGTCTCGATCAGCACGCCCGTCTGAATGGTCATGTGCAGGGAGCCGGTGATCCGTACACCCTTGAGAGGTTGGCTCGGCGCATACTTGCGACGAATCGACATCAGACCAGGCATCTCAGCTTCGGCGATGGTGAGCTCTTTGCGTCCCCACTCTGCCAGACTGATGTCCGCTACCTTGTACGCTGTTGTTGCCTGATCCAATATCGCTGTCGCCATCTGTTCTCCTTAGAAACCGACCTATAGGATATCAAGCGGACACTCTCTGCGGTGCTTTAATCACGCCGGAAAGCATCTTGCGGACCTCGATCACGTCATGCTGCAGGGTGTCATAGGTTGCCGGTTCGAGGAACTGGAGATCGCGGGCCAGCAGAAGCTGATACTCGATCTCGACACCCATCGCCCGCGCCTGCTGCAAGGCATGAATGTACTCGGCATGCTCATCGCGCCGCAACCTTCAGCAATCTTCATCGTTAGATGGGCGGCTCCACGGCGCAGCGTCGCTGCCAATCCAAAGGTTTCCGTCTTGGGAAATGTCTCCGAGATGCGATACACGTTCAGCGTAAAGGCGTGCGCTTTGTGCCACACGTCCAGGTACCGAAAGTCCCTCAAGTACCCTCTCCTGTCCCAACATGGATTTTGTCCAGCATAGAGCCATGAGGTATCCAGCAACGAGGAATTCGTCGCTCAATACCTCATGGCTCTACGCTGACAAAAACCCCGCTTAAGTACCAGGAGCACCACCGCTTCAAATCGCCTTCTCGATCTCCAGCAACTTCTTCTTCCGCGCAGTCCCCCAACGATACCCAGTGAGCTTTCCATCCGCCCCGACCACGCGATGGCACGGCACCACCACGGCCAGCGGATTCGCTCCACACGCGGTGCCGACAGCCCTCACCGCCTTTGGAGACCCCACCGCCTCGGCGATCTGGGCGTAGGTGCGCGTCTCGCCGCGAGGAATCTCGGTCAAGGCACGCCACACACGCTGCTGAAACGCCGTCGCCCGCACATGAAACGGCAGCGTTGCGGCGTTGGCGTTCTCGTCGAGACGAGCCAGCACGAAGCTGACAGCCTCGGTCAGTTCTTTATCATCGCGCCGCAGAACAGCCTGCGGAAACCGCTCGCGCAGTTCGACCGCCGCTTCTACATCGGAGTCCGCAAACAACACCGCGCACAAGCCAAGATCCGTTGCAGCGACCAGAACTCGCCCCAGGGGCGAATCCGCGATGGCATAACGAATCGTCTCGCCCGCGCCGCCTTCCTTCATCGCCGTCGGAGTCATGCCCAGCGTTGCATCGGCATCTTCGTACACTCGGCTCGACGAACCGAATCCTGCTGCATAAACTGCGTCCGTCACCGGCGAGCGCGAGTTGCGCGGCGTACGTACCTCTTCGCGGAAGCGCTCCTTACGCTGTGCCCGGGCGAACTCACCGGGAGTTACACCGAGCACCCGCTTGAATCCACGCAGCACCGCAAACTTACCAACACCAGCTGCAG
Source organism: Granulicella mallensis MP5ACTX8 (assembly GCF_000178955.2). Lineage (NCBI taxonomy): Bacteria > Pseudomonadati > Acidobacteriota > Terriglobia > Terriglobales > Acidobacteriaceae > Granulicella > Granulicella mallensis. The sequence goes on from NC_016631.1 coordinate 5,815,927, forward strand.
CCGCAAGGTCTTCAAGCGACGTGCGCTGGCCTGCGTGTTCACTCAGAAAGTCGGCGGCAGCCGCAATCGCTTCTGCCTGCGGATCGGCCTTAGGAGCAACGGTTTGCGGCTCGCAGCGCAGGCACGCGCGAAAGCCTGCTGCTTCAGCCGTAGAGGCATTGGGGAAGAAGCTGACGTTCTTGCGCTCGGGCCTGCGGCTCGGGCAGCTCGGACGGCAATAGACGCCCGTCGATTTAACCGCATACACAAACTGCCCGTCGGCCGACGCATCCCGCGCCAGCACCTGCTGCCAGGCCTTGCCCGCAAACACCGAAGGCACGCTTGCTTTGCCGTTCCCCTTGTTGGTCTTACCCATGTCTTCGATTCCCGTTATCGTCGCTGTTGTCCAACTTGTCGTCGCCATGTAAGTATCCTGCAACGTGGACGCGCGGCGCCACACTCCGAGCATTGCAGGCAAACTTCTTATACTCCTGGCGTTTCGACCTTTGCCGGCCTGCCGCCTGGCAGTGGCACCAGATTGCCCTGCTCGTCGAGTTCGTTCGACTCCACGTAAAAGTGCTTGAGGTCCGCACGTCCGAAACTGGTCGTGATCGCGACATCGGCTGCGTCGCGACCGACCGCCATCAGCACACGTCCGGGACGAGGCTTGTTATGGCGTGCGTCCACATTCCACCATCTGCCATCGAGCCATACCTGATACCACGCATGGAAGTCACCCGGTCCCGTGTAGGGAATGCGAATGTCTCCAAGCTGCCCCATCACGTAACGCGCGGGAATATTCATGCAGCGCGTCAGCGTAATCGCAAGATGCTGAAAGTCGCGGCAGACGCCCACGCGTTCCGTAAAGACATCCATCGCCGTCTTGGTCGAGCGCGCGGTCTGATAGTTGAACGCGACCTTCCAATTCACCCAATCGCGAATCGCCGCAACCCGTTGCCATCCCGGAAGCGTGTAGCCGAAGAGGTCCTGCGCAACGCCGCCAAAAAGGTCGACCTGGCAGTAGCGGCTGGCCAGAAGAAACTGCAACACCTCTGGCGGCAGATCTTCGACCGGGCTCTGCCGCGCAAGGACAGGCTGTGCGTCTGGCTCGGCGTCTACCGAAAGAGTATTGCAACCGCTGAGACGAATCCGCCCGGCTGGCGCAGCAAACCGCGAGCAGCGATTGCCGAAGGCATCGAGAAACTCTTCGACCAAAAGCTCGGTGGGAGCTTCACCTTCGAGGTGTTCCACCCTGAGGGCATCTCCGGTCATCAGCCCCGATTCAAGAGACGGATGCACGTGCAGCAAGGCGAGCATCGGCGTCGCTTCAGGAAGATGGAACTGGATATCGAACTCAGATTTGAGAAACATAGCGAAGGCCCCCCGCGACGGTATTTCAGATTGCGGGACACACACACGTCGCCTTATTTAGCTAGATGCGTTCGTCGCGTTTGAGGCTGTACAGGCAAAATAGCAAACGGGCGAACCTTCCGGCTCGCCCGTCTGCATTTTCTGCTGGAAGATCTACTTCGCTGCCAACTCGGCTACAGCACCAGCCTTCAGTGCGGCTGCCTTGTCGGTGGCTTCCCAGGTGAAGGTGTCGCCGGTACGGCCGAAGTGGCCATAAGCTGCGGTCTTCTTGAAGATCGGACGGCGCAGGTCCAGGCTCTCGATGATGCCCTTCGGCGTCAGCTTGAAGTTCTCGCGCACCAGCTCAACCAGACGCGGCTCGCCGATCTTGCCTGTTCCAAAGGTGTCCACACGAATGCTGACCGGATCGGCCACACCGATCGCGTAGGCCAACTGCACCTCGCAACGGTCCGCGAGGCCGGAGGCCACGATGTTCTTCGCGATGTAGCGCGCCATGTATGCGGCCGAGCGATCGACCTTGGTCGAATCCTTACCCGAGAACGCTCCGCCGCCATGACGGCCCATGCCGCCGTAGGTGTCGACGATGATCTTGCGTCCGGTCAGGCCGGAGTCGCCCATCGGTCCACCGATTACGAAGCGGCCCGTCGGGTTGATGTGGTACTTGGTGTCCGCATCCAGCAACTCGGCGGGGATAACGGCCTGGATCACGTGCTCCAGAACCTCGGCGCGCAACTGCTCGTTGCCGACTTCCTCAGCGTGCTGGGTCGAGATGACGACCGCATCCACACGAACCGGCTTGTGGTTGGAGTCATACTCCACGGTGACCTGGCTCTTGCCGTCAGGCCGCAGATAACCCATCTTGCCCGACTTGCGGACTTCGCTGAGCTTCAGTGCCAGCTTGTGCGCCAGCGAGATCGGTGTCGGCATCAGCTCCGGGGTCTCGTTGGTGGCGTAGCCGAACATCATGCCCTGGTCGCCGGCGCCGCCGGTATCCACGCCCTGAGCGATGTCGGGCGACTGGCGGTTGATGGTCGAAATCACCGCGCAGGTGTTCGAGTCGAAGCCCTTGAGCGCGTCGTCATAGCCGATTTCCTTGACCGTATCGCGCACCACTGTCTGGAAATCAACATAGGCCTTCGTGGTGATCTCACCGGCAACAACGACGAGGCCGGTGCAGGTCAGGGTTTCGCAGGCTACACGGCTGTAGGGGTCCTGTGCGAGGCAGGCGTCGAGAATCGCGTCTGAAATCTGATCGGCGATCTTATCGGGATGGCCTTCGGTAACAGACTCACTGGTGAAGAGAAAACGGTCGGTTGATGTAGACAAAGCGTGAAGCTCCTTGAGTCAGATAGCCGGACCCGCCTTGCGCCCCTTTTCAGGATGCGCCGGACGCCCGACGACCGGCTGTTTCACCGCACACACTCGCGAGGTTTGCGAGCAGATTTGGCACACTCCGGTCGTTCCATCAGAGCCGAAATGAATCGGTTAGGCGGAACCTGTCTATTCTACCTGCACATCCCTCCCCGGCCAAAGGCGAACATCCAGCCGTCGAAATCCGGCCCTGAGAGGCGCCAGGGGCCATCCAACGGAAAAAGGGCGCCCGCCGAAGCGGACGCCCTGGAATGTATACCGACCTCAATCCTGCCTTAGAAGCGGTATTTGGCCGAGAATTGGAACTGTCTTGCAGGGGAAAGCGAGGCCGTGATCTGACCGAAAGTAGTGCTGCTCACGGAGGCTGCCGGTTCTGCATAGCTCACGATATTGAACGCATTGAAGGCATCTACGCGGAACAGGATGACCTGCTCCTTATAGGTCCTGAACTCTTTGAACAGGGACATATCGATGATGCGGTATCCCGGCGCTCGCTCAGTGTTTACACGAGCGGTGCCGAACGTGTTGGTAAGGTCCGGGCCATAGGCGCATGGCTGTCTTACACCATTGACGACCTGTGCGCCCGTGCATGGGACCGCAGAAGGATCGGTACCAAACCAGTGGAGCAGGCTGCGGTTCCGAACAATCAACGGACCGTATTGATTGGCACGGGCCGTGGAGTTGTTGGTGTTGGATACGTTCGTGCTGGTGATCGTCACCGGGAAACCGGAGTACAGGATGGCGTCTCCGGAGAGCTTCCAACCGCCGATCGCTTCATCCAGCACGCGGTTCCAGTGAGCGCCAAACTGCCTGCCATGTCCAAAAGGCAGTTGGTAGACAGCCGTAAAGTTGACCGCATTCCGTGTATCGAAACCCGAGACACCGTAATCTCCATGCGGATCATAGACGTTTTGCGGGAATACGCTTGCACCATCCACACCAGTAACACCGTAGAACCCCGGATTGTTGGTCATGGATTTGGACCAGGTGTAGTTGAAGGTGTACTCCAGCCCATTGTTCTGCTGGTGGCGAATCGTCGTCTGCATCGCGTTGTAGTTCGAGTAGCCCTCGGACTGCGTGAGATAGACGAGGCCTCCTGCGCCAACGAGATTGAAGTACGGGCTCGAAGACGGCACATTCGGTGTCGTGTATTGATTGATGTTCTCGGGAACGATCAGGTGCTGCCCCAACTGTCCGACATAGGCAATCTGGGCGGAGGTATTGCTGTTGAGCAGAAACTGAGTCGTGAGGTTGAACTGCTGGATCAGAGCCGGGCGCAGCCGATGAGACCAGGCTTCGTAGCGCGTGCTGGAGACTTGAACGTTGCCCGGAGCCTGAGCAAATCCGTTCTCAACCGGAGTCGGCGTTCCTCCAGAGGTTGCGGTCGGCGTCAAACCCGTGTTCGAAAACTGGAAAATAAAGGGAGCATTCTGCGAGAGACGGAGATTGGCTCCCGTGCCTTCGAGGTCGTCGGTAATGCCATAGCCGCCGCGGATAACCACGCCCGGATTCATCTGATAGGCGAAGCCGATACGAGGCATCCAACCAGCATAGAAAGGGTTATACAGGGCACGACTATTGCCGTTCTGTCCTGCAAACTCCAGGCAGTTCGGGCAGGAGGCAGGATTGTCGGTATTGACGTTAACTTCCTTGTTGTTGACCTCGTAGATGGGCTGGTCGTAGCCATAACGAAGACCCAGATTCAGGGTAAGGTTTGGCAGGATCTTCCAGTCATCCTGTGCGTAGAACGCCAGGCGGTATTGACGCTGTCCAACACGGCCGGAGACACCACTCACGCCCTGTGACGACGAGTCGTCCAGAACAAAGTCCGCATAACCATAGCCGGTAGTTTTGGGTCCCCCTACAACGGCAGCGGTCGCATTCTTGGTAAAAGCTCCGTTGTAGGAGAACTGTCCGAGAACACCATTGGTGCTGGGATAGTAGTTGTTCTGCTGATAGCGAAGAATCTCAGCACCGACCTTGATGATGTGTTTGCCGCGCAACCAGACCACGTTGTCGCCGTAGTCGAAGGTGTTGTCGTAATAAGTCGTGCCCGCGCCCTTGGTTCCGATGTTGCTCTCAGAGCTGGAGAAGTTCATCAGACTGAAGCCGGAATAAGGCTGGTCGGCAAAGGGAATGCCGACGGTCGCATTGCCGGACGTGCCAAATAGACCCGTGGAGTCGATCGGAGCGCCCTGAAGCCACGCTACGCGCGTGTAGCCGGCACGGAACTCGTTCTGTAGTGCGCTCGTGAAGGTGTGGACTTCGTTGATCACTCCACCGATGAAGGGGTACTCGTTCCCTCCAGGAAAGGTAATGGGCAACACAGTCTTCGGAGTCGCGTCCCAGGCATCTCCCATGGAGAAGCGAGCGTTGATGCTGTCTTTCGTTCCCAGGACGTAGTCGATGCGCGTATCACCCTGGTTGTTGACCGTGACCGTCTTGGAAGAGCCGATATAGTTTCCTGAGTCGGGCGATGATGTTGGAGAAGAAAGAGCGTGGTTCGGCAAAGGATAGATCTCTGGATGCGCGAACAGGAACTTCGCTACAGGGTTGAGAATCGGAATCTGATTATTGACGTACGGCGTTGCAGGAGTAAGTCCATTGTGCGTGTCATAGAACTGCACATAGTTGGCCGGAAGAAGGCCTGTATTTCCTGATCCCAGGAATTCGGAGAAATCGCCAGTGCGCATCCTGGCGGTTGGCACGGTAGCCGTTGCAGAGCCTCCGGCGCTGTTTCTGTAGCCTTCATAGTCCACAAAGAAGAAGAGCTTATCTTTATAAATCGGACCGCCGAACGTTGCGCCGAACTGGTTCTGATGAAAGAAACCTTTGGGGGTGTGGTTGTAGTTATTGCTCCAGAGGTTCGCCGTCAGGTCCTGGTTCTCATAAAACGAGTACAGGCTGCCGTGGAACTTATTCGTTCCCCCTTTGGTCACCATAATGACTTCGCCACCATTGACGTTGCCATACTCGGCACTGGCATTGCCGGTAATGACGCGAATCTCCTGCAGAGCCTCAGGCGCGGGGTTGTAGCCGATGACATTGTTCAGTGTTTCGTTGATTTCGACGCCATCAAGAACGTAATTATTGGTCTGCTGCCGATTGCCGTTGAAAGAAGGGATCGAAGTAGGGGTCAGGTCTCGCTCTGTTCCATTCGTGCCGCCGACGAGGTCATAGGTAGGATTGACCGCACCAGCTACGAACATCGTCGCCGCAGAGAAATTCTGACCGCTCAGCGGAAGACTTTCCAGAGTGTTCGCGGTGATCGTAGTGCCAAGGGCGGAGTCCTGGGTCTGGAGCACAGAACCGGAGTCGGCAGCGACATCGACGGTCGTAGTAACTTCGCCGACCTGGAGCTTTAAGTCGATCTTGGCGATCTGGTCGATCTCCAGGGTGAAGGGACGATCCGCGGTAACACTGAAGCCAGGTTTGGTAGCTGAAACCACATAGGTGCCGATGGGCAAAACCTGAAGGTTATAGGTGCCGCTGCGGTCTGTGCGGGTAGTCGTCACGACGTTGGTATCGACATTGCGAGCCATAATCTTTGCGTCTGCAACAGCCGCTCCGCTCTGATCCACAACGAGGCCGCGAATAGACCCTGTTACCGTCTGCGCCCGAGCTACATGACAAACGCTGGCAAGCACCAGCAGCATTACGACCCATACGGTACAACACTTGAAACGCGTCAACATAAAAAGGCTCCCCTAAAATACCCGACAGCTTCTTGCAAAAGCTCTACCAACGTCTCACCCTGATCCCATGCAAACTACGACCAGAGAATCCTCGGCTCCGCCAGAACCGGCAAATATCCCGCGCAAAAGCGCGCCGTCTCCACGATGCACATAAACCTGGTGGCCGGCTGCTCTATCTGGTCCTCCGGCCTTGCCCTCAACACCCACTTCAGCAATCAGGAAAATAAAAAAGATGCCACAGCCGCTGAGATCCGGGAGATCACTGGCTGCGTTGGTCTTCTGGTTACGGATTCCGATAAGTCCAGGTTCCGTTTTGCTGAAATGAAGATTCCATTATGCGCTGAAATTGTTTTTCCTGCGATTTCCTTTCAGGAAGGAATCAGCAGTTTTACCTGTCGATACTGAGGATCGGCTCAAAGAGCCGTCGAATAAAAGAACGATAAACAATACAGCGCGAAGCGCGTTCCCTGACGATTTAGAGCGAATATCAAGCTCGCTGCATGCATAGTTTTTGTTTTGCATTTCCCCACAGAAGCGTCATCCTGAGCGGAGCGTCCCGGTATTTGGGGACGCGGAGTCGAAGGACCCCGAGGGTTGACCTCTTACCTATACCCTTTGCCCCTTTTCAACCTCAAGCGCTCGAGCCTGGATTTTCGTGCTGGAAAAGGTCCCGACCTCTTGGGAGAGATTAAGTCCTTCGGGGTCCTTCGACTCCGCACCTCGCAAAAAGCGCGAGGGCTCCGCTCAGGATGACGTCTCTGTGGGCGAACAAAATAGGAGATTCGTTGTTGTTCCGATTCCTCAGGACACTGCCCAAAGCCCCATTCTCTCCTGCTCCTGATTCCGTAGCCTCAAGGCGATTGCCGCCCCCACCCTAGAAATCCAGCCGCAGACCAAACTGCATACGCCGGTACGTGGAGACCGTTGAGTTATAGGCGCCGAAGGCCTGGTTGGCGATATGCGCGGTCAATCCATTCCCGCTGACGTCAAAGCGAGCGGAATTGGTGACGTTATAAACCTCAGCCGCAAACCTGAGCTTTAGCCTGCTCCCCATATTCCAGCTCTTGGTGAGCGAGGAGTCGATGTCGAAGATGCCGTCGCCGCGAAAGTTATTGCGCTGTCCTGCCTCTCCTGCATAAGGAAGCCGAACAGGACCGTTGCCGGTGTAAATGCCGCTCGTAACAGCACTGGTGGTAGCGGCATCGAAGACGTGGGGAATGCCAGCGACAAAGTTTTTCTTCGTATTGACGTTGCCCACTTTGAACGCAAAGCCCGGATCGTTATAGTTCGTCGGGAACGCGGGCGAGTTGAGCGTGAAGGGCAATCCGCTGGTCCAGCGAGCAAGGCCGGACCACTGCCAGCCGCCAATAAAAGCGTCCACGATGTGCTTCGAGCTACCAAGCAAAGCCCTGTTACGACCGACGGGCAGGACATAGACCCAGTCCCCGGTGATCAGGCTACGGGTGTCGAAGTCCGAAGGTCCCTTGTTGAGCTTGGGATTCCAGGTGTTCTGAATCGCGAAGTTGGTATACGAGCCGTCCGTGTTCCCTTCCTGGCTGGCGCGCTCCGTCTCTGAGCCCATATCGAGCGACTTGGAGAAGGTGTAGCTGGCATCAATCGTCAGGCCGTGCGAAGCAGGGTGGCGGAGCGTGAACTGCAGGGCGTTATAGGAGCTGGTCCCGATGGAATCCCACGCATAGAGCGAGGAGAACTGGCTGCTCCAGAAGCGGGATTGCGCGGGGCCGTTGGCGAAACAACTGCACACCATGTTCTCCAGCAGTGCGAGAGAGAAGGTCTCACCGTTGGTATAGCGCTCAGGAGCCCACGTGTTATTGAAGACTGACTGGGTGGCACTCTCCCCCGGGTAGTCGAGGCCCTTCATATAGGGAAAGACATTCTCGAAGTATGGAATAGGCGCAACATTCGCCACCTTCTGAGTGCTTCCGTTGAACTTTCCATAGGGTGCAGCATCCACCGCAGCAGAGAGCTTGGCAGCAGCGGTGAAGTAATCGCCGCCCCCCTGAGGGTCGACGTAGTTAACCGGTTCCGCCATGTCGACCTGCTGGAGGAGATGACGTCCTAGACGACCGACGTAGGCCTCCTCAAAGACGAAGCCCTTGGGGAATTCATGCTGGATCGAGACGTTGAAAGCCTCGGCATAGGGAGTCTTGAGGCGGTTGTCGAGACCCCATTCGATCCCGAATCCATCGGCCGGAGGCGTAAATGGAAAGGATTGAGTCGGAGAAAGGGCCGGCAGAGGAATATTGGGAAGGTTGTGTGGGCCGGTAAAGCGGGGAGCAGTTTCGAAGCCCAGTTGCCCAGCCTGGTTGGAGCTGAAGGCGCTGACACCGAAGGAGCCTTCCTGGTCGAAGGAGTTCACGAGGGCCTCGCCGTAGTGATCAAAGTACATGCCGAAGCTGGCCCGGATGGACGTCTTGGGATCGGGTGCAAAGACCACCCCGATACGAGGCGCGAAGTTGGCCTTCTGCTTGGGCCAGTAACCCGGCTTTCCGTTGGCCTTACCAGCCGGGGCAAAGGAGATCAAAGGCTCGTAGATCTGTCCCTGCTGTGCGGCGGATTCGCGCTCCTTGTACCAGGCATCGGTATCGATCGTTGGCGCGACCTGCTGGCCATTGGTCTCATAGGGAGTCTGCAGGACGGTATGCCGCACGCCAAAGGTAAACGTCAGGTTGGAACGGGCGTGCCAGGTGTCCTGCAGAAAATATTCAAATTCGTTGTCGCGGAAACTCTTATTGACGAAGCCCCCATCGGGTATGGCCGTGGCAGAGTTAGGACCAGTCACCTGGTAGTTGTAGAAGTTCGTAAGCTCCGGAACTACGCCCATGAGGCCGCTGTACGCGTACATCCAGGAGTTCGTAAAGTTTGCGTTGATGCCGCCAGCCGGGAGCGGCAAGGTAGAAGCGTTGGCATAGGCGGGATTGGTTTCGGCGCTATCGAAGGAGTTCGCATCGGTGCCGTGCTGGTTGGTAATCATGCGCCAGTTGCCGCCAAACGCAAAGGTGTGCGAGCCCTTGTTCCAGTTCAAGGTGTCGGTGATGTTGTTCACCGGGACATGAAGGATGGTGTTGCGGGTCAGCGCTGTGGGTTGGGTAAATCCAACGACAGTAACGTAATCGCCGGCGCCCTGCCCGCTGATCTGGTATCCCTGGCGAATGTAGCCATAACGCAGGTCATTGACGATGCGGGCAGTAGGAATCCAGGTATAACCGGCGGAGATCCCTTTCGTGTTGTCGTCTGTGTAGCTGGCAGCAGGCTGCCCAGGAAGATTCTCCGGTGCGGACGTCGTGTCCTTCTGCAGGTTTCCGCGAACGAAGATATGGTTCGCACCATTCGGGTTGTAGTCGATCTTGAGGATGCTCGTATTGAGAGTAGAGGGCGCCGGCGACGTAAAGATATATGCGCCGCTGTTGAGTCCGTCGCCGAGAATGGGATTCGACGTAGGCGCAACGGCAGGCACGTTCGCATAGTAGGCGAGGATGGCAGCATTGGCTCCGGGGCCCGCAGGGCAGACCGGCGCTCCATTGAACGTATTGCCGGTGCAGGCTGAATCCAGCTTCGCAACCTGCGCAGCAGTCAACGTCTGGACATTCCCATTGAGGTCGGGGTAACTCAACTCTCCCTGCATAAAGGTGGTCGTGGGTACCGTGTCCTTGACGACCGCATCGATGGCCTGGCGCTGTCCTTCGTAGTTGAAGAAGTAGAAGAGCTTGTCCTTCTTGATGGGCCCGCCGATGCTGCCGCCAAAGGTGTTCAGAACATACTTCTGGGGGATATTCGGTTGTGCCGGCGAAGTAGCCAGCTGATCGTACTTGTTGAAAAAATCGTTGGCGACAGTGTTCGTAGGGCGGTAGTACTCATACAGTGCGCCATGGTACTGATTGGTTCCGGACTTGGTGACCAGATTGATCTGAGCACCGGAGGAGCGGCCCGCCTCAGCGGTGCCATTGGAGGTCGTGACGCGAAACTCCTCGGTGGAATCGAGGGTAGAGCGCAGGATACCGGTGAAGGCTGTGCCATTAATCTGATCGTTGTCATCCAGACCGTCCAGCGTAATGTTGCCCTGGTCCGAGCGGCCTCCGGCAACGGAGCCCTGGCGGCTATCGGCAGTGCTCGCAGTCTGTCCCAGATAGAGCACGCCAGGCTGCAGGCTGAGCAGGGAGACGGGATTGCGGCCCTCCATCGGCAGTGCCTGGATCGTCGTGTTTCCGACGGAGTTGCCCATGCTGGCATCCGTAAGATTGAGGGTTTGGGTGGCCGCGCTAACGTCCACCGTTATGGTGTCGGACTTTACGCTGAGGGTAAAGTCGATAGTGGCCGGCTGGTTGACGAGCAGTTCGGCAGTCCGGTTCTGCGGAGCAAAGCCACCGGCAGTAAGGGTAATGAGGTAGTGCGCCGGAGCGATGACCGGAAAGATGTAAAAGCCGGAGGCATTGGTGACAGCACGATAGGTATTGTTGGTCGCATTGTCCAGAAGCGTAACGGAGGTGCCCGGAACCAGTGCACCGCTCGAATCCTTCACAACCCCGCGTAGTGAAGTCGTTGCGGTTTGAGAAACGGCGCTAACCGTACAAAGACAAATCAACATCAGGACAACTGCACGAACACCACCCATCAAAAAACCCCTCCAGAGAGATAACGGTCAAGCAGCGTGTTGCCGCGCCTCTTTAGAAATGAGTTTTGACAAGAAATGCAGTAGATACACCAGGGCTACCGGGGGCGCGTGCTGCTCAATCATGAACCTTTGAAAGATAGAGACGTACGCCAACGGGAAATTGACGCAGGCTCGTTCTCAGGTGACGGGCAGGGACATCAGTCGCTAGATTCTTGTTTTGAAGGGGCGGGCCTTCAGCGTTAGCTTGAACCTGAGAATTTGAGGGCACGCCCTAACAGGCGCCAGTCCCCTGCAATCCCGAACCAGGATTCTCCAGCAGCCGGAGCATACTCGAGGAAAACACGCCGTAGGGACGGACTCCAGGCTGAATGACGTAGTGCCAGGTCACCCAGGCCAGCGCGACAAGAACGATCAGAAGCAGCAGCACGCCCCACCAGCGCTGGCGCATGCCCGTTCCCATCTGTACGCGATTGCGCTTTACGTTTTCCGCAAAGACCGCCCAGTCCCGCTCATCGCTACTGGTATGGGTGCTGGCGGCAAACCGCGCGAGCCACGACTCCTCCGCGATTCCCAGGTGGCGGCAGTAGCTGCTGACAATCCCCTTATTGAAGACGCCACCGGGCAGGCCGCTGAAGTTGTCGGCCTCCAGGGCGCACAAAAAGCGCGACGGCACCTTTGTGCCCTGTGCGAGCTCTTCCAGCGACACCCCGCGGTTTTCACGTTCCAGTTGCAAGTCTCTGCCGAAGGACACCTTCGATCTCCAACGGTTCGGCCTATGCGAACCGTGTCGCCATACTGGCGGACCCGATCACTGCTACAAGAGCAGATCGACATTACTGTGGCCCTGCGAAGACCGTGCCGTGGCGCTCCTGGAGCCCACGCAAGTATCTTTCGCTCCTGTATCTACCTCTTGTGAAACCGTCTGCCCCCATTACCTGTTCCGGAAGGAGCCAGCATATATCCCATGCCAGAATGCCACGAACTATATAAAGATCGCGAATGAGCATTCACTACCGCACCTAAATCGTTACGGGTGCTTCCACTCATACTAATAAAGAAGTTACCCCCGACTGCAAACTCGCAATCGAAGCGTTTGTTATTCTGAAGCAACTTGATGCGCACCCCAGGCCGCTCTTCATCGACCGCGGAAGCCAGTCCCTACGCGCGTCACCTGCCTCAACTCGACGGGATTCGCGGGTTGGCCGTTCTAGGTGTAACTGCCTCTCATCTCTTCCCTGGGAACCCCCACTCGGCTGGAACCCGCGCCATCGCGTCGCTGTTCGCCTTTGGCGCAACCGGCGTAGATCTCTTCTTTGTTCTGTCCGGTTTTCTCATTACGGGGATACTCTACGATTCCCTTCAAGATCCACATTTCTTTCGCAAGTTTTACGCACGGCGCGTACTGCGTATCTTCCCTCTGTACTATGGGGTCCTGATTCTCTATATCGTTGCTGGATTGGTATACGGCCTCTCCTGGAACCGGGAGTTGTGGTCGTTAGGGCTATACCTGCAGAACACGAGTCTGATCGCCATCCCCGTGGCGGCTTATACAGGATCCCTGCCGCTGGGCCACTTCTGGTCTCTGGCGGTCGAAGAGCAGTTTTATCTCGTTTGGCCGCTGCTGGTCTATCTCACACGCACGCGTCTGAACCTGCTGCGAATCTGCGCCCTCAGCCTGGTCGTCTGTCCATTGGCACGACTGGGGTGCTGGATGCACGGCGCGGGATATTTCACCGTCCACAACAACACCTTTTGCCGTGCGGACACCCTCCTGGCCGGGGCGGCACTTGCTCTTTTGCTTCGCAGCCGGGCCCATGACAAGGTTTTGCGCGTTGCTCCCTTCTTTGTCATCCCGTGCATTCTGGCGGCGGTGTTTTTGCGGGCGGCGATCCCTCCAGGAGGGGGCATCCTCCCATCATTCTGGCCGACTTTTCAGCTTGCCTTCCGCTATACACTGGTGGCCGCGGGATACGCAGGGCTCATCGCCTGGTCCCTGGCAAGCTCCATAGGCCAGCGTCTCCTCGAGGTCCGGCCGCTGCGGAGCCTGGGAAAGTACAGCTATGGCCTTTATGTTCTGCACTTGATCCTTTTCAGCTACCTGCAGGCTCCTCTGAAAAGAGCTATCGCCGTCTACCTCACCCCCAATAAAGGGGTTGAGGTGGTGCTCACAGGATGCCTGGTCTTTGCGATCTCCCTGGGGGCAGCGTATCTCTCCTATCATCTCTATGAGAAACGATTCCTGCGCCTGAAGCGGTTCTTCGACTATCGGCCTCATTTTGCCCCCACAGTGACGTCATCCTGAGTGGAGCACTTCGCGCTTTTGCGAGGTGGGTCGGAGGGTGGTTGTTTTTCTTGTTGTCCTTCTCGCAGGAAGGACAACAAGAAAAGCAAAAACAGGTTTCCCAGGTCGATCATGGCATTCCTGTCAAAACAACAGGATGCCGGCGGACCAGCGAATTTGCTTTGCTAGAATGAGATGTCCAATGCATATCCCTTATCCAGAGCGGATTTCCTATGCTTGGGCCACCACGTTCGCCACGGCACTTTTCATTGTGCAAATCTTCGAGCAAACGCAACTGATGTTTGCGCTCTGCGCCTTCGCCTTCATTCTTACCGCGACGGCGGCTTTCAATATCGCTGGAGGCCTCGATCGCCCCGTAGGCGCCTACATCTTCTTTAATGCCACGCTCACAGCCATCGTAGGTCTTGTCGTGAAAGCGTGCGTAGGGGAACCAGCCAGCAGCAACCTGATTAACCCCGAGCGCACGATGGAGGTCTACCTCTTCGGGATGCTCGCGATGCTGTTCGGGGCCTATGTCGAAAGCCGCTTCCGGCCCCGTAAATCCTTTATTCAAGCCCGGCTTCCCATGCCGAGTCTGCGCTCTGTCTATATAGGCTCAACAGCTATAGCCCTGTTCCTCAAGGTCATTTACGCGCTTGCCGCATTAGGACTGATATCGGGCAGCCTCATCCAGACTATTTATAACGGCGATCACTTTTTGCCCTTCGCTCTGATTCTGGGCGTGATGTATACCATTCGCTCCAGCCATGGACAGCGCAGCATCACCCCCTGGCTGTTCTTCCTGTTTGCGCTTTCAACGGGAGAAGGCCTCTTGAGTTTTTCCAAGCAGGCTCTCTTCGCTCCCGCCTTCTGTTGGGTTCTCGCGGCCGCAATATGCCGCTACAGGCTGAAGATCGTTAACATCATCTCGCTCGTGATCGTTGCTTACGTAGCCTACACGTACGCGACTCCTTACTCACAATACGGCAGAATCTTCAACGAGGGGGGTGAGGTAGAGAATGCAAGGCTCGCCGTCCATCTGCTTACCCACATGGATGAAGTCGTCAAGGCAAATGCAGAAAACACCGCGGGCGTATACGGCAAGTTGGCTTACTACAATCACTCCATGGGTCTCTTTGACAGGCTTCAGATGCTGTCGCCCGATGATGCGCTCATTGGAGTAACGGAACAATACGGCCCCATGGGTTATGAGCCATTGGTGGAAAGTGCGGAAAACATTATTCCTCGCGTCTTCTGGCCCGATAAACCTTTCGTCTACTTTGGCAACCTCTACGGACACCAGGTCGGCGCCATCACCGACGACGATGTTTACACTAGCGTCTCTTTTGGAGTCTCCGCCGATCTCTATCGGGAAGGCGGGTTGACCGGCGTGCTTCTCGTTGCGCCTCTTTGTATGGCTGCTATCTTTTTTGTCGTCTCCTGGTTCCTGGGCGATGTCCGGAGTCATCCCGCCGCGATCATTGCGGTCCTGGTCGTCGCACATACGGGTCCGGAGGGCGCTGTGGGCGGGCTTTTCGGCATGGTGGCCACGACACAATACATGGTGATTCTCGCCTTTGCCTGCAGGTACGTCCTTCCGGTCGTCAGCTCTATCTTTGATCCTGAAAAGGCCGCGCCTCCAACCGCCGAACGCACCTTCGGCATGGCATGATTATCAAAAAGCTGGTGCCTTTCCCGGTCACAATTGGAAATTTAGCGTAACCCTATGAACAAACTCATTGTCGGCAATCTGGTCCATCGTCCGCTTCGCTCGGTCATCAGCGCCTTCGCTGTCGCCATCGAAGTCATCATGATTCTCTCGGTTGTGGCGATCTTTTACGGCATCCTCAACGGGTCCCGCGCACAGACCTCCGGCATCGGCGGGGACATGATTGTGCACCCCGGCGCCGCCAGTGCTCTCATGAACACCAGTTCTGCCTCTGCCGACGTCCGCGTCGCCGATGTGCTCGCCAAGCTGCCGCACGTGCAGGTCGTCTCCCCGGTCTACATCAAGCTCACGGCCGGAACCTCACTGGAGACCGTTTACGGTATCGACTTCAACTCCTTCAACGCGCTCCGGGCCTTTACCTTCGTATCGGGCGGCCCCTTCAAAGGCCCCGACGATCTCATCATCGACGACCTGCAGGCAGCCGCAACGCCGCATCTCAACGTCGGCGACTCTGTAAAGGTGCTCAACCACAACTTCAAGGTCTGCGGCATCGTCGAGCATGGCAAAGGTAGCCGCAAATTCATCCCTCTCCAGACCATGGAGGCCCTCGACAACAGCCCCGGCAAGGCCACCATGTTCTATCTCCGCACAGAGGAGCAGCCGCAGTATCAGGAGGCGATCCGCAGCGAAATTCTCCATACCGACGGATTGCAGGACTGGAGTGTCCAGACCATGCAGGAGTTCCTCTCCACCCTCACTCCCGACCATCTGCCCGGCTTCAACATCGCGCTCAGAGTTGTCATCAGCATTGCGACGATCATCGGGTTCATGGTCATCTTCCAATCCATGTACACCGCCGTGATGGAGCGCACGAGAGAGATCGGCATTCTCAAATCGATGGGTGCGGGACAACTCAGTATCGTCTCCGTCGTGCTGCGCGAGACCATGCTGCTTGCCTCAGCGGGAATTGCCATCGGCGTCGCTGCGACCTATATGCTTCGTGCCGTGCTGCACAACCGGTTCCCAACCCTGAGCTTCGCCGTTACGACGGACTGGGTCTTCAAGGCAATTGGAATCGCACTGTTGGGAGCACTGTTAGGGGCCTTTTATCCCGCGCTCAAGGCAGCACGCAAAGATCCCATCGATGCTCTCTCGTATGAGTAGACAGGTTCCGTGACCGAACACCGATCTCCAACTCCGAGTACCCTGCGCCTCAAACTCGCCATTCTGCTGACAGTGCTCGCGTTCGCGGAGTTCCTCGTGAGGGGCCCCGTTCTCGCCATGCATAAGCAGGGCAACGATATGGCAGCCCCTTACGTTGCTGCCATAAGGCTGATGCACCACCAGGACCCCTACAAGTACCCCGGGGTCCTGGAGGAATGGATGGCTCGCGGCGCCGATCCTGACATAGGCCTCGACGCCTCCGCCCAGCGCCCGATCTATCCTCCTACCGCACTCCCGCTCTTCTTTCCGCTGGCACTCTTTCGCTGGGTCACCGCGCGCGCCCTCTACGTGCTGTTATGCACCGCGCTCTATACGCTGCTTGTTCTCCGTTTTTCGGCCCTGGTCAACACCAGTTGGCATAGCTCCCGCCGCTGGTTCTTTCTCGCCTTTGCCTTTGGACTGGCACCCATACACACCGCCATCCGCCTGGCGAACCCCAGTGCAATCACCTGCATCCTGTTTCTCCTGAGTCTCCTACTGGCCCATGAAGAAAACAACGCTGGCGCCGCGCTCCTGCTAGCCTTGTGCCTTTGCATCAAACCCACCATAGGCCCCCCGGCCCTGCTCTTCTTTCTTCTGGGGAAACGATGGAAACTGCTCGGCCTCTGCGCAGGTTTTGTCGCCGCCATCTCCCTCTTCACTCTGGCCTTCCTCGCACCGATTGGACGAGCCTGGCTCCTTCACCTGCGGGAAAACACGACCTACCTGTTCTCCTATGACGGGGCCGCCTCCTTCTTTGGGCCGAACCCTGCCTGCATCAACCTGCAGATGCCGTTCTATGCCATCTATCACAGCATCCCCCTGGCCAACGTGCTGGCGTGGACCACGGCATCTCTCCTGGCGCTGTGGTGGTTGATGATCCTGCGGAAGTCACACGCTCACGACCCTCAAAAGAGCTGGCTGCTCCTCTCTGCCATCAGCTTGATCGGGCTACTGCCCATCTACCAGCGCACGTACAACACCGGCATCATCCTCTTGGCGCTCCTGTTCGTCTTCCGGCATCCGAAGTCGTTCCAGGCCAGAGCGGTCCTTGCGTTGTCCACCGTCTTCCTGCTTCCCATACACACCATTCTCGTGATGAATGTAGCGTTCCATATCCCGCATGCTTTCAGGCTGTCCAAGCTCTGGGTAGCGGGCTTTCTGTGCCTGGAGCCCTGGCTCATCGTCGCGATCGTCATCCTTCTTCTCCACGCGGCTTCGCAATGGACCAGGCGGCTGCGGACTTAGGGTCTTGCAGTTCTCCCGTCTTCGGAAGAGCCTCACGTTACGGGCGAGATGACGCCATTGTCAGGACAAGAACGGTTGTTCCTGGGATCCTCGCCATGCCGGCGGGCTGCAATATCGATTGCACCACCGTCTCCGAACCCGGCATACCTTCTGTGTTCAACAGGACATAGGGTGGCCTGAAATCCTGAATAGCCTTTTGAATTGCGAGCAAACCATTGTTGGGCACAGGAACCGCGGCATAGCCCGTGGTCTGAGAAAACTGCGCCGCATCATTCGTCATGATGAGACTACGGCCCGCAATCCCTCCATGCGCGGATAGATAGGTTGCGACAAGACGATCCTGATCGCCGGTCTGGTTCAGGCCGCCCTGCTCGCGGCGGTCTTCCATGGTTCCCGTTGTGAGGTAAAACAGGATCACAGCAGAGACCAGCCCGCGAGCCATCGTGCTGGAATCCGTTGCCCTGTAGATACCCACCACAATAAGGACAGCTGCCAGGGGCAGCAGTCCGGTAAAAGAGCGCAGTGCGGAAAACCCGCCAATGGCCGGAAGCACCAGACCATAGACACCAAGGAGGGTGAGAGCGAAGCTGAGGCCGCCGGCAAACTCCGGTAACGGAAGTTCTTCTGTGGTGCGAGTGCCACGGCGAAGAGCCAATCCTGCCAGAAAAACGATAGCAAAGCCGATATAGAGGAAGAGAGCGCGATAGAGGATGAGCGGAAGAGTCACAACACGTAGCTTGACGAGCCCGGAGATGCCGAAGGCGAGCATGCTGTGGATGTCGGGCGCGGGATTACCGTAACTCGTCAGCTCAGAGAGGTTCGTGAGATACAGTACCTGGGAAGCGCCTCCTGGAAACAACTTCCCCGTCACCGCGTAGTTGAGAATATCCAGAGGAAGTGTTGCCGCAAAGAAACCAGCCACCAGCAGCACGACGTAGGGCATCGAAGTGCCACGAGGCTCGCCGGACCGCCTCCGCAACCACAACACAACTGCCATCGGAACCAAC
This sequence comes from Granulicella mallensis MP5ACTX8, assembly GCF_000178955.2. Lineage (NCBI taxonomy): Bacteria > Pseudomonadati > Acidobacteriota > Terriglobia > Terriglobales > Acidobacteriaceae > Granulicella > Granulicella mallensis. Next base: position 5,834,384 of record NC_016631.1, read on the forward strand.
AGGAGAATGGCATCGTTGCGAATGAAATTAAGACCCGCGATACAGAACAGAGCTGCGATATCGGAGCGATAGCCGCGGAAGCGAACCGAAAACAGGGCAAGGAACCAGGCGGCGAACGCTCCATAGTAGAGCGAAGAATCCGGTGAGATCGAACCGGACCAGAATGGCGGCAGGACAAGACACAGCAGGAAACTGGCGCAGGCGACGCCCCTGTTATCGGTAAAGTTGGAGGCTATCCGCCAGGCAGCCAGGGCGGTTACAACCCCGGCCAGCGCTGTAACGATCAGGCTTGAGTGCAGGGTTACTCCCCCAAAGGGCTGTGTAAGCAGAAGCAGGAGGCTAACGCCGGGCCGCCAGTACTCCATGCCATTCGTCGGCACATGCAGACTGACGAACTGGTATTGATAGAGAAAGTTCTGCAAAAAGCCATGATGATGGCTCAGGGATTCCCCCAGAGCCAGATAGGCACAGGAATCCGGTGTGCCGCAGAAGCTGACATGCCATCCATACCAGAAGCGAACCAGCAACACCAACAGCGTTACAACAACGGCCACGGTGGCTTCCCGGCTCCAGCCAGTCTCGCGAGATGCAGGCCTTAATGTTTGTAGTTTGCCCACTCGCGATATCGGATCACTCATTAAGCCAATTCCTCTACGTTTTGATGTGGCCAGTATACGCATCGGCCCTACGACTCCAGCCGAAACCTCTGTAGTGGCCGATCGAGTAGTGGCGCTGCCGAAAGATCCAGAGCAGAAACTCAACCGAACTTATAATGACAAGAACTGCAAACTGTAGCGAAGTTGCATCAGACAGATGTACCGTCTGAATTGCCTCTTTTGTGCGTTCCGTTTTTGAGCCTTGCCGATGCCTCCGTACCCCGCGACCGAAGCCGTAGACCCACCCCGCGTCGAGGGGATCTCCCCGGACGTGGACCCTCAATCGTCGCGCACTTCCGTTGCATCCTTTTTGCGCTGGACAATGCTTGCCGCAGCCGCGGTACTCTTCGCGCTGCACTTCCTCCACCTCAACGCTGACTTCCCTAACAACTCTCCCTGGATGGACTGGGCAAAGTACACCGATGAGGGCTGGTACGGCGACGCGGCCATCCGGCACTACCTGACCGGCCACTGGTACTGGAAAGGCGACTTCAATCCCGCGGTCGCGCTGCCGGTCTGGCCAGCAATCGAGTGGATCGTCTTTCGTTTTACCGGAGTCTCCGCCGGTGCCGCACGAGCGCTTACGCTTTGCATCTTCGCTCTTACATTGTTCACGTTTTATCGGCTCATCCATCGCCATACCCGGTCCCAGACGCACAGCTCCGGTCCTGCACTGGCCGCTCCCATCGCAATCCTGTTTCTCTGCGCCAGCCCTTATTTCTACGTCTTTGAGCGAATGGCCATCCTGGAGCCGCTGCTGATCGCGCTCACCGCCCTTGCGCTGTTGGCGGCTTCGCATCTGCAGCCCTTCAGCTTCCGGCGAGGACCGATCAAGGCGTTGCTTCCCGCCCTTGCGCTCGGACTACTGCTCCCTGCGATGGTCCTCACCAAGACCACCGCCGTCTTTCTTGTTCCAGCCGTCGCCTACATGATCTGGGCACGAGCAGGATATCGCCTCCGCACCGCGCTTCACTTCGCCATCCTCCCCGCGCTGATGGCGATAGGCCTCTGGCTCGCCTACATCCTGCTGATCGTGCGCCCGCACTATCTGGCGGACTACAAGTATCTCTTCTCCGCTAACGCGTACACCGGCATCGAACTTGAACCGTTCCCCACCGTCATCCTGAACACCATCACCGACGGCGGGTGGATGGGCCACGTGATCTATCCCTTGTTCTTCGTTGTGCTGGCGCTGGCTCTCTTCTGGCGTCCGAGACTCTTCCGCAACCCTCTGGTGCCCTCGCTGCTGCTCTGGGTCGGCGGATACTTCGCCTTCCTCGCGTATCACAATAATCTGCAGCCGAGGTACTACCTCGTCATCGCCGCGCCGATTACGGTGCTGGTAGCGCTGGGCATCGACTGCTTCCGCCAGAACCACGCACCCCGCGCAAAACTCGTCGCCTCTCTACTCGCGGCGCTGGCCGTGCTGGGCATCGTGGTTCCCGACGCCCTCCTGCAGCTTTACTTCATCCGGCATCCCGAGTACACCTTCGAGTCCGCGGCCAACAGCATCAAGCGTATCGTTCTCTCTGACAAAACCCATCCTCATCTCGTACTGTCGATCTCCGGCTCCGACCTGACGTTGATGACCGGCCTGCCGTCCATCGACGACGACTTCGGAACGCTCGATCTCGATGAGCGCGTAAAGCAATACCGTCCCGGCTGGTATGCCGCGTGGAACGAACTCGACGACGACAAGATGGATGCGCTCACTCCGCTCTACCGCATCGAGCGCGTCGCAGCGTTTCCGTCGATGGACGACCCCGACCGCAACCTGTTGATCCTCTACCGCCTCGATCCCGCGGAACCGACGACAGTAACACGAACGCACAAGCGCCACACCCCAAAACCACTCATCACGAAGATGGGTCAGCAGCCGAGCACCAACCAGTTGGAACATTAAACGGGAACGGAAAGAAGCTATAAACTCGGTATATCCAGAGCATTCAATCTTATGGTTCCTTGACCGCATAGCCCTTTCTTGAAAGGTTACGTTGCAGCTCATCGTGTTCGTAGTTCTCGTATCGAAGTAATCGCACCCGTGCATGAGGCAAGACTTAGCGATGAGGAAAAACCTGCAGCATGTCAAAGAACTGGATGGGCTGCGGGGATGTGCCGCGGCTTCCGTACTGGTTCTGCACCTCTTCATTACCGGGCGAGCCAACCATCATGCCGTAACCCAACCTATCGCATGGCGAATTGCAGTTCGCATTGCGGATTTAGGGGCGTTTGGTGTCGACGTCTTCTTTGTTCTCTCGGGCTTTCTCATCACTTCGCTGCTGTTCACTTCACGAGAGAAGAAAAGCTTCTTCCATAACTTCTACTGGAAGCGCGTACTGAGGATTCAACCGGTCTACCTGGTTCATCTACTGGTTACCTGGCTTTTGATCCCGGGAAGCCGTGGCTACGTCTTTCTCGCATTATTGTTCATCGTGAACTTCGATGATAAATTTCACGTTCAGGACAACGGACCTGCGTGGACTCTCTCGATCGAGGAGCAGTTCTATCTCATCTGGCCCCAGATCATCCGCCGATTCTCCATTCCAAATATTTATCGGATCTGCATTGCAGTGATTGCATTCTCGGCCGGACTGCGAACGTTCATGCTCGCCGTTACGGGACACGCCATGCTTCGAAGCACGTGGTATCGCTTCGACGGCCTGGCGATGGGCGCTTTGCTTGCCTGTGAATGGATGCTAGAGGGCGAGGGCGCTACACCGATGGTGCGACGCTTTTTAAAAATATTCAACAGCAGGCCCTGTTTTGTTGTGGCACTCATCTATGAGGTCGGCATCCTCGCAGGCAGCATACACAACAGGGCAAGCGCGCTCATTCTCCTTACGACGAATTACCTTGTCTATTGCACGATTCGCTACATCCTCTATCATCCGGGATCGCGATCGTTTCGATGGCTGAGGTCTTCCTCTCTGCTGTTTCTGGGAGCCATCAGCTACAGCATGTATATGTACCATGTCTTTTTTATCTACCTGTTCGACAAATACCTCGCGTCTCCGATATTTAGCTGGCCTCAATTTTTCTGGCGAGCAGCCTTTACGATTGCGGGGACGTTCCTGCTGTGCATTGCCAGCCTTCATCTCATGGAGCGACCCGTTCAGGGTCTCCGCAGATATGTGGTTCATCCGGACTGATTCAAGGCGGACATAGATGACCGCTCCCGAATGGACATGGGAATACTGTGCAATGACCCCGGCTAGAATTGTTGTTAACTTTGTTTTTCTGGTTGCCATTCGAGCTCAACAACTATTGCGGCATCTGCACCACCAGAAAATCCTGGTTCATCAGCACATTTGACGCCACAGGCTTGCCATCAAGCATCGCTGGCGTGAAGCGATACTTCGCCGCAGCCTCGACCGCACGAGCATCCAGCCCGTAGCCCAGCGGCTGAACGATCGCAATATGCCGCGCTACGCCTTCCGTGTCGACCACCAGGCGCATGTGGACCGTTCCGGTAACGTGATCGTGCGAAGCCGGAAGCGTATAACCAGCCTCCGCACGATGCGTAACCACAGCCTGCGAGCTGCCTGCGGACGGCACAGCCGCGAAGGTAACAATCTGCGCCCCCGTCAGCAAGTCCTGCGGCCACGTCATCGATGGATCGAAGTAGTGCTGCCAGTGCTCGGGCATGGAGCGCTGCAGGGGTCGGTCGATACCGATCGAGAACACCATCTGCAACTCTCGTTCAAAAGCCGTGGCATCGCCTTTGTCGGCAAGCGTGAGACGCATCCTTTCATCGTTCTGAGGATGCCGGTCGAACTCATGCCGGTCGGTCGCATAACGAATCGCGACTCGCACACCTTCCAGCTCAATCGCGCCCGGCCCCTTGCGCACAACCTTCTGCACGTTGATGCCGGACAACGTCCAGTCCGTAGTTTTAGCGGAGCCCTGCGCTCTTCCCTCGATGTCGAAGCTGAGATTATTGTCCGCGCAGAAGCAGCGCAGGAATAGTGCGCGACCAATCTCAAGAGCCGCCGCATCGATAACCGGATCGTGCTCTGCCGCTACCGGTGGAGTGCTTGGCTGAAGGACAGGCTGCTGGGCGGCCATTCCTACCGTCAGGCCCAGCAGAACGAACAAGATCCGGGTGGCGCTCATATCAGAACTTTACGCTCCGCAAAGCAAAGACCAACCGCCCTTGTTATCAACTTCATTACCCTCCAGATCAAATATTCGATAACTAAGATGACCTCTCTGCCTTCTCACGGTCTAAAGGGGAACACGGGCCCTCATTACGTGATTTTTCTTAGGTGGTCTTAATGCCGAACCGCTGGCGGTCGTACTGTGTTTTCTTGCTGAGTTTGATTGGATTCATGGGTTCAATAGCCTGCCGCGCACAAGGCCCCGCAGCAAGCTCCACAAAAGATGGTGTACTCACAGGCGTCGTCGTAGATCCCTCCGGAGCCACGGTGGCAGCCGCTACCGTGCATATAGAGGGTCACGGGATCGAGCGCAATATCACGACCGACAGCACAGGGCGCTTCAACCTCAGCCTGCCCGCCGGCTCCTATGAAGTCATCATCGTGTCCGCCGGCTTCGATCCTTATGTCGGCACCGCAAAGATCATTGGCCAGGGCACGGTCACCAACCTGCCTGCCTCGCTGGTCATCGCTACCCAGACCGAGCAGGTAGACGTGGCCGCCGACACCTCCTCCAGCACCGCCGGGGCCGACAACAAGAGCGCCACAGTTCTCAAAGGAGATGATCTCAAGTCCCTCTCCACCGACGACGGAACCTTTCAGCAGGAGGTCCTTGCGCTCGCCGGCGGCGGCGATCCCCAGCAGCCTCCTCAGGTCTACGTCGACGGCTTCAGCGGCGGCCAGTTCCCGCCCAAGAATTCCATCCGCGAGATCCGCATCAACCAGAACCCCTTCTCCGCGGAGTACAGCGAGCTGGGCTTCGGCCGTATCGAGATCTTCACCAAGCCAGGCAGCAATAAGTTCCACGGCGAGATCAACACCTACGGCAACGACGACGTCTTCAACGCCCGCAATCCCTATAGCGGCACAGGCCCGCAGCCGCCGTATCACTCGGTTCATTTCTATGGCAATGTAAGCGGCCCGATCGGCAAAAACACCTCCTTCTTTACCGACGGCTCCTACAACGACCAGCTGAACAATTCGATCGTCAATGCCACCACGCTCGATGCGAACCTGCAGCCTCTCGCGATTACCGAGACCGTCACCAACCCGCAGACAACCGGCTACTTCAGCGCCAAGCTCGATCGCCAGTGGAGCACCAACAACACCTTCACCGGACACTACCAGTTCAACCGGGCCTCGCTGACCAACAGCGGCATCGGCCAGCTCGTACTACCGTCCGAGGGCTACAACAGCTCGACAACGACCCAGACCCTGCAGCTCAGCAACACCCAGGTCATCGGCACCAAGATGACCAACGAGATGCACTTCCAGTACATCCGCACACGCCTGCAGCAGAACCCTACCGACACCTCGCCCACCATCGTCGTGCAGGGTGCCTTCAACGGCGGCGGCAGTCCCGCCCAGCAGTTGCACGACAACCAGGACGCCTACGAGTTCCAGGAGTACTTCTCCCTCGAACACAAGACGCACTTCTTCCGCATGGGGGGACGCTATCGCCTGTACCGCGAGGCAAACCTTGCCACGGCCAACTACAACGGTCAGTACATCTTTCCCAACATCACGGCCTACCAGATCACCCAGGCCGGCCTGCTGAACGGGGCCAGCGATCAGACCATTCGAGCGACCTGCCAGCAGACAACGACCAGCACGAGCCCCATCTGCGGAGGAGCCACGCAGCTGACCATCACCGGCGGGCAGACCAACGCCTCCGTCTCGACAGGAGACCTCTCCCTCTATGCCGAGGACGAATGGAAGCCGCGCAAGGACTTTACCGTCGATCTCGGGTTTCGCTTCGAGACACAATCGGCGATTCCCGACCATGTAGATCCCGCGCCACGTATAGGTCTGGCGTGGGCCGTTGGCCAGACCGACAAGAGACAGCCGTTTGTCGTGCTGCGCACCGGGACCGGCCTGTTCTATGACCGGTTCAAGGCGACGAACCTGCTCACCACGATTCGCGAGAACGGTGTGGCACAGCTTTCCTACACCCTTAATAATCCGAGCTCGGACCTCTATCCCCTCACCAAGCCTTCGCTGTCGTCCCTCATCTCAAGCCCTCCAACGATCTACCAGGTCGCTCCCAACCTGCGCTCCGAGTACACCATCACCAGCGGATTCACCGCTGAACGTGCCCTCGGCAAAAAGGGCAATGTCAGCGCGAACTACCTCTATAACCGTGGCGATCACCAGTGGCTCACACGCAACATCAACGCCCCGCTGCCCGGCACCTATATCTATGGAGACCCCACCAGCGGCGTTCGTCCGCTCGGCACCCAGCAGAACGTCTACCAGTTTGCCGCGACCGGCACGACGAAGAGCACCGTCTTCTTTATCAACGGCCACTATCAGGCCACCAAGCGCATTAACCTCTTCGCGGCCTACGTCATACCGGCCAAAAAGTCCGATGCCTCCGGGGCCACCAGCTTTGCCTCCAACCAATACGATCCCAGCGTCGACTTCGGCCGCACCGCCACCTCGCGGCATCGTCTCTTCAGCTTTGCCTCGCTGGATCTGCCTCTCGGCATCAGCAGCTATACCTTCTTCTCCTGGCAGGGCGGCGTTCCGTTCAACATCACCACCGGGACCGACCTGAACGGCGACACGCAGTTCAACGACCGGCCCGCCTTCGCGACCGATCTTACCCGCCCCTCCGTCGTCAGGACACGTTTCGGCAACTTCGATACGTCTCCCCTGCCCACGCAGACCATCATCCCTATCAACTACGGCAACTCGCCGAGCTTTGTGTACTGGGAGCTGGGTCTGTCGAAACACGTGAAGTTCGGTCCACGACCGGCTCCGGAACCGCTTCCGCCAGGAACGCCTGCTCCGAAGACTCCGGCTCCCAAGCCCGATCCACGCTATGACCTGAGCTTCAACTTCGAAGCGGACAACGTGCTGAATCACGTCAATCCCGGGGTTCCGGTGGGAGTGCTGGGTTCCCCGTTCTTCGGCCAGTCGATCTCGCTCAATAACCCGTTCCAGGGAAATACGACGGCCAGTACGGCGGCGAACCGCCTCATTAGCTTTGGGACGTCGTTCAGTTTTTAGGCGCCCCAAAAGTGCGCAAATGGGAGGAAAAGGGTGGATAATCGACTAAAGGCTCAACTTTGGGCGATTATCGCCCTGACGTCTCGGACTCTGCGAAGTGGGCAAAGAAAACATTGACATTGGTCAGCCCTTTGGCTAGGCTGGAATCTCGCGCAGTTTCGCGCCTGCACCTCCGTGTGCCCGGGTTTTGGGCGGCAACGAGAGGGTAGAGCGAGACACCGAGGTGAGTCCACCGGGGCAAGGCACAAATAAGCCGGCCATCGAAGCACCCACTCCCCAGCCCTGCCGCTAGATTCCTAGCAAAGGCTCTGTGCGCTCCATCGCAACGCCGGCTTCCTCGTGTGCGGGCAATCGTGCCTGCGCTCGTTTTGCCGCCTAACGCTGTAAAGAGTCCACAAAGTCTTCGAGCTACAAGCCGGGCCACGAAGGACGAAGACGGCAGAACCAAGGAGTAAACCGTGAATCTGAATAACACCACCACGATCCCCAGCGGCAAAGATATCGTCCGCAAGTGGTTCGTCCTCGACGCCAACGGCAAGACCCTGGGCCGCCTCGCCTCTGAAGCCGCCTCCGTCCTGGCCGGCAAGCGCAACCCTCTGTATACGCCCTACATCGACATGGGCGATCACGTCATCGTGATCAACGCCGAGAAGATTCACCTGACGGGCATGAAGGCCGGCCAGAAGCTGTACCGCCGCTACACGGGCTTCCCCGGTGGCCTGCGCGAAGAGAGCTTCGTCAAGCTGCTCGCCCGCCGTCCTGAAAAGATTCTGGAAGAAGCCATCAAGGGCATGCTGCCGAAGAGCAAGCTGGGCCGCCAGATGGCTACCAAGCTCAAGGTTTACAAGGGCGCCGATCATCCGCACTACGCTCAGCAGCCTGTGGCGCTTGAACTCGTCGGCTCGAACTCCTCGGCAAAGTACTAAGGCCCGGATCTTCGAGTACAGCTTTACCGGATTCGTTCAGTTTTTCCTGAACAAACACCGGAACCAATTTTGAGGGGCCTTAGCCCCAGGCACTTCTAGAGACTTTCAAGGACACCATCATGGCAGACCTGATTCAGTATTACGGAACCGGCCGACGCAAGAGCGCCATCGCGCGCGTCTTCCTGCGCCCCGGTTCGGGCAACTTCACCGTCAACGGCAAGCAGTTTGAGGAGTACTTCGTGACCCCGGCGCAGCGCGCCGCCGCGAAGCTTCCCCTCGGCATCGCCGACATCAACGAGACCTTCGACGTCCTGACCACGGTCAAGGGCGGCGGCGTCAACGGCCAGGCCGACGCAGTCAAGCTCGGCATCGCCCGCGCGCTGATGGAGTTCAACATTGAGCTCCGCAAGGCGCTCAAGTCCGGCGGCATGGTTACCCGTGACGCTCGCGGCAAGGAACGTAAGAAGTACGGCCAGAAGGGCGCTCGCGCTCGCTTCCAGTTCAGCAAGCGCTAGCGCTTGCTTAGGGATTAGGGCACAGGGATTAGGGATTAGCACGACGCAAGTTGTGTACTTCCTAATCCCTGATCCCTGGTCCCTAATCCCTAGCTTCACCTACCGGCATCGTGCTGGTGGCAGGAATCAAATCTCCCCTCGGGGATCTCAATCGCTTCACGTCGCAGCGCAAGCGATGCACGCATAAGGAGCCTCTATGGCCAGCATCACAATGAAGGAACTGCTCGAAGCCGGTGTCCACTTCGGCCACCAGACCAAGCGTTGGAACCCGAAGATGAAGGAATATATCTTCGGCGAGCGCAACGGCATCTACATCATCGACCTGCAGAAGACCTTGAAGATGTTCAAGGACGCGTCGAAGTTCGTCACCGACCTGACCGCGACCGGCAAGCTGGTTCTGTTCGTCGGCACCAAGCGCCAGGCACAGGACGCCGTGGCAGAAGAAGCTACCCGCGCCGGCATGCCCTACATCAACAGCCGCTGGCTCGGTGGTCTTCTGACCAACTGGGTCACCGTTCAGAAGTCGGTCAAGCGTCTCCAGGAGCTCGACGACATGTCCACGGACGGCCGTTATGAGCTGCTGACGAAGAAGGAAGTCATTAAGCTGGAGCGCGAGCGCAAGAGCCTGTCGACTAATCTTTCCGGTATCAAGAGCATGAAGCGTCTTCCGGACGCGATCTTCGTCATCGATTCGAACAACGAAGCCATCGCTGTTGCAGAGGCCCGCAAGCTCGGTATCCCCGTCGTTGCTGTCGTCGACACCAACTGCGATCCGACCGTGGTCGACTACGTGATCCCCGGCAACGATGACGCACTCCGCGCCATCCGCCTCTTCACCACGAAGATTGCGGACTCGGCTTACGAGGGCACGCAGATGATCTCCGAGAAGGCCCTGTCGCAGGAGTATGCCGACATCCAGCCGATCGCGACCGAGTCTCACTTCATCGGTGAGGACGGCGAAGAGATCTTCGGCGAGATCCAGGAGTCCGCCGGTTCGGCCGAGGCATCCGTTGAGGATGTCGAGGACGATTCCGAGACCATCGACCTTAACGCCGTTCTGGGCGGGGGCATCCGCAAGGCCCCAGCCGCAGAGACCGAGCCCGAATCCATCCCTGCTGAAGCTACTGCCTAGGCACCCGGAAGGGGTTCGGCTTTGAAGGGATGGGCATTAGCCGATCCGTAATCAAAGCCCCCTACTATATGGGGGTGTGGGCTTCCAAGCCTGCACCCCTTTTTCACGCGCCCTCCCTGTGCGGGCGAGAAGGAAATTACTGCAATGTCTGAAACTCCGAAGATCGACGCCAAGCTCGTTAAGGAACTCCGCGAAAAGTCCGGCGCCCCCATGGGTGACTGCCTCAAGGCCCTGCAGGAAGCCAAGGGCGACATGGAAGAGGCGTTCGTCGTCCTCCGCAAGCGTGGCATGGCCTCGGCTGCGAAGAAGGCTTCGCGCTCCACGAACGAGGGCGCAGTGGGAACCTACATCCATGCCGGCGGCAAGATCGGCGTGCTGCTCGAGATCAACTGCGAGAGCGACTTCGTTGCGCGCACCGACGACTTCCAGGAGCTGTTGAAGGATATCGCGATGCATATCGCCGCTGTCGATCCTCGCTTCGTAGGCAAGGATGAAGTGACCGAGGCCGACCTGGCTCGCGAGAAGGATATCTTCCGTTCGCAGGCTGCTGCTACCGGCAAGCCCGCGCCGGTCGTCGAGAAGATCGTCGAAGGCAAGATGTCGAAGTTCTACGAGGAAGTCTGCCTGCTGGAGCAGCCGTTCATCAAGGAAGCATCCTTGACGATCGGACAGCTCATCGCTCAGAAGGTCGCCAAACTCGGCGAGAACATCAGCGTCCGCCGCTTCGCGCGCTTCAAGATCGGCGAGCCAAACTACACAGTCGCCTCGGCAAAGGTTTCCACGCAGGAGGAAGTAGCGGCATAAGCCTCTCCTTCACCGCGTACTACCGAGCCCGGGCGACAGCCTGGGCTCTTTCTTTTTGTGACTCAAGCGATTCGCGCGAGAGGAGCAACCCAACCCCGGCACGTCCCTTTTTTGGCTGTTGCCTTTGCTTTTCTCGTTGTCATTTCGAGTGAAACAGGGAGGCAAAGACCGGAAGGGCACGGTTTCACAGGCTGCGGAAAAGTCACAGATAACGAAAGAGTCTTTGATCTTCAGGGCCAACGGCCCGTTTCATACCAGCCTGGGGTGGAGCGAACCCGAGACGGCACGCGATAGCGTGATGGCTCGGGAAGCGTAGCCCCAGGTCAGGTGCAGGCAAAGGAGTTGAGGGCTGTAAGCCCGACTCATCGCCTGTGCAGGCACGATGAATCGGGCTTACAGCCCTCTGCTCTTGGGGGTACCCCTGACCTGGGGCTACGCTTGCAGAGAGCTAGAAACCGCTCGCTGCTGCGCTCCACCCCAGGCTGGTATGAGACGGGCCGTTGGCCCTGAAGATCAAACGCTCTTGCCCTCTATGAGCTTTTCCGCAACCTGTTCAACCGTGCCACAAACGTTATCGGCATGGCTGAAGCCATGCCCTTCCGATCCTTGCTTCAACAAACTGTTTGCACCGTTCGAGCTGATTCCAAGAGCAGATGGATAACAGGCACCAAAGGGGATACCGCCAGAAAGGAACACACTGCAATGCAGATCATCGACAACATCCCCGTCTTCGGAGAGCACGAAGCGAACACCCTCGAACAGGCGCGTCTCTGCGCCCGCACCGCCGACCGCTTCGCCCTGATGGCCGACGGCCATCTCGGCTATGGCGTGCCGATCGGCGGAGTCATAGCGACCGAGTCGCGCATCTCGCCTACCGCTGTCGGCTTCGATATCGCCTGCGGCAACAAGGCCGTACGCCTCGACATGCCCGGCACGGAGCTTCGCGCGAACATCCACCGCGTCATGGAAGAGATCTGGAGCACGCTGAGCTTCGGCGTCGGACGGAAGAACGCCGAGCGCGTCGAGCACCCGCTCTTCGAGCGCGATGCGCACCCCGGCTGGGCCACGGAAGCCGCCGCACCGATCAAGCGCAAGGCGGAGGCCCAGCTCGGCACCATCGGGTCCGGCAACCACTACGTCGATCTCTTCACCGACGAGCAGGACCGCGTCTGGGTCGGGGTGCACTTCGGCTCGCGCGGCCTGGGCCACGGCATTGCGACGTGGTTCCTGAAGGCGGCGGGGGCGAAGGACGGGATGATGGTCGATCCGGTCTTCCTCGACGTCACGAGCGATCTCGGCGCGCAGTACATCGCCGCGATGCAGCTTGGCGGAGCGTACGCCTATGCCGGGCGCGACTGGGTGTGCTCGCGTGTGGCGAAGCTGCTGGGCGCGACCATCGAGGAGGAGGTGCACAACCACCACAACTTCGCGTGGCTGGAGGAGCACGACGGCAGGCAGCTCTGGGTCTGCCGTAAGGGCGCGACGCCGGCCTTCCCGGGCCAGCGGGGCTTCGTCGGCGGAACGATGGGCGAGCAGTCGGTGATCCTCGAGGGCACGGCGCCCGACCTCAGCACGGCGGAGGGCAAGGCGACGGCTGCCGCACAGGCTGCTTCGCTGTGCTCGACCGTCCACGGCGCAGGCCGTGTGATGGGACGCAAGCAGGCTGCCGGGGTCTTCGACCGCAAGACCGGCGTCTGCAAGCGCGAGGGGCTGGTGAAGCCGGAGATGATGAACGACTGGATGCAGAGGTCGAACGTCGTTCTCAAGGGCGGCGGGCTGGACGAGTCGCCGCACTGCTACAAGCGCCTGCCGGAGGTGCTTGCAGCGCATGGCTCGACGATTCGTGTGCTGCACACGCTTACGCCGGTTGGCGTGGCGATGGCGGGGGCGAATGAGTTCGATCCTTATAAGGATTGAGATTTTGCGAACCAAACGAGCAAGAGCCCAGGCTATCGCCTGGGCTCTTTTTACTATAGAAACTTGGCATGCTTTTTGGATTTGCAGTCCGCGCTCTGAGAGAGTAACCCGACTTCTGAACGCGCTCGTGGCTATTTTTACGAAATGCGCTCAATGAGTGAAAAACGGGGTGTCGAATCCTGCCGTTCGCACATTGAGTTGCCTTTGTTTTTATTTACTGGCGATGCCTTTACGGAGATCAGTTGCTTAACCTGAACAACCAATTGCAAAGCAAATATAGTGAAATATCCCCTTATCTTTGAATATTCTCGGCGATCATTCGTTATACTCCCGCCATGGAACTCGCCACGATTTTTGCCTCCGCAAAAGTGCTTAAAGCAATTCACTCATTCGCCACAGAGGAATCTAAGATTGTCGTCAAAGAAGTGGCGGGAAACGGCGCTAAAGCACTTTTTCATCGTTTGCGGCCGACTGACCGTGAAAAAGCTGCAAAGCAGGCGGTCAAGCTTTTTGCCGAAGAATGGTATAGGGAGTTAGAGGACACGACTCCCTTTACCAGCGCCCTTCCTGGCTACAGAGATCAGTTGACGGAGTTGCTAGCTGCAGCCACCCCAGACATCGCAGAGTGGATGAACCCTGAGACTAAAGAGGTAGATTTAGGCCCTATTGAAAGAATCTGGAGCGGAATAAAGGGGGCGGACCTACCGGAAGACTTCGACTGGACTCAAGTGGGACGGAATTACAGTCGTGCGATTAGACGGTACTTCCGCGATGATCCGAATCTTCGTGGAGCATATGACACCGTCCTACATGAACGAACGAGCGAAGCAGCAGAACGCATCGCCGCCGCCACCGAACGATTGGCAGGTCCCCATCGCACTCTTGATTTGGCCGTATACAGCAAATTTCTTATAGAAAAGAAATGCAATACTCTCCAATTAGCCACCTTGCACTTTAGCACTTACACGGTAGATCGAAAAGTTTCGCTATGGAATGTTTTTGTCCTTCAATCAGCTAGGGAATCCGCACCGGTTGTAGGCATAGCGCCCGAAATTCTAAGAAAAATACGTGAAGAAGGGCACATTTCGGAACCTGTTGATGAGATGCAAGCAAGTGACTTACTAAAAAGTTATCAATCCAGTCCGTTGCGCCCTATCCTCGAGATAATCAACAATGGACATATTCCAAAACGGCACATCGTCGTAACTGGTGACCCTGGGGCAGGTAAGAGCGCGTTAATTAAATATCTCTGCCTCACTTGGGCTAACTCTTTTAAAGGCCCGATCCCTATCCTTATCGATTTGCGCGAATATGGGAAAAAACAGGAAGGATTTTTGAAGTTTTGCGAATCAGGGCTAACGTTCCCCAGTTGGGACACATCCGAGCTAGATGAACGCCTTAAAGCAGGAGAAGCAGCACTCTATCTGGACGGCCTAGATGAAATTTTCACTCCGGCTACCCGTCACTCAGTAATCGAAGAGATTGTAACGATCTCCGGCCAATACCCACAAGCACAAATAGTAGTGACATCTAGAAAGGTGGGCTATCAACCTGAGCGATTAGCTAATGCTGGCTTCGCTCATGCCACGCTTGAAGACTTTGACCAATCACAGATTAAAGAATTTCTTGAGCGCTGGCATCGATTAGCAGAAGACGATGAATCAAAACGTTCCCAACTTAGAGAACGACTTACAAGAGCGATCGCCGATAGCGCCTCGATCCGTGAACTTGCCGGCAATCCATTACTTTTGACAATGATGGCTATTCTGAATCGCAGCCAGGAACTTCCAAGAAATCGTGTTTCTCTTTATCGGAAGGCCAGCGAGGTTCTCCTGCACGATTGGGATGCTGATCGTGCACTCCAATCTACTGAAAAATTCGACCGTGATGATAAAGACAGGCTACTGCGTGATCTTGCAGGCGAAATGCAAAATGCAAAAGGTGGCCTTGCTGGAAATTTAATCGAACGGCCCCTTCTAATTGGCCGCTTTAAAGAATCTCTTATCCAACTGGGGATAACTGATAGCCATAAAAGCGCTATCGCTCTTGTCCAACAGCTTGAAGAGCGCAATTTTATTATTGCCTCGGTCGGAGCAGGTCGTTTTTCTTTTGTCCATCGCACATTCCTCGAATATTTTTGTGCGGCGTGGTTCGTCGAGCGCCTAGGGCATAAAGAAGGCAGTCAGCTATACCTAAGCTTTGACCAACTTCGAGACGAAGTCTACGGTCAACATTGGAAAGAAGAGAAATGGCGTGAGGTTCTCCGCCTTATTGCCGGGATGGTGCATGAGACCAAAGCCGAGGAACTCATCCAATTTCTCATCAATCAGGATGGGACTAATGAAGGGTTGGCGAATCTAATGCTCGCTGCTGGCTGCTTGTACGAAGTTCGCAATCGCAAGGCAATCCAAACAACCGACACAAAACTTTGGAATTTACTAGTCCAGATAGCAGAGCGAAGCAATCCTGAGGATGAGCCTTTAGGATTGTTTCCAGATGATAAATACGATATACGTTCTGCTGTAATGCCATGGATTGCGCTCACTTGGCGAGGCGAAGAAGCTAGGAAATGGTTTGAGAAGATAGCCTATAGTGGACCGACTGTGGCAGTTCAGATTGCAGCAATTGAAGCTGTTGCACGCGGATGGGAAAATAGCCCCGGAACATTGTCCTGGCTCAAAGACCGTGCTTTCAGCGACGATCCAAGAGCAGGCGTCTCAAAAGCCATAGAGGAAGTTGTTCGTGGATGGATGGACCAACCCGACATTTTACTGTGGCTTAAGACATTAGCCACGCAGAGCAAAAGTGATCTCGCGCGCCATACTGCGTTAATGTCTCTTGTTCAACATTGGCCTAAAGACCCTGACTTGTTGTCCCTGCTCCTCGAAAAAGCCGCCACAGACGAAGAGTGGTTTGTTAGATCTGGCGCTATCATCGCGTTAGGCGCTGTGGCACCCGTTACCCTAGATTTACAGCAGTTTCTTCTACATCGATTCGAAGTTGAAGTATCAGAATTCGTCAAAAATTGGATCGTTATCATACTGGGCGAAAAATGGTCTCACCAGCCAGAGATAACCCTCTTCTTGAAAGACCGCGCTCGTAACGATGCGAGCGAGGTAGTTCGTAAAGGTGCCAGAAGAATATTGGAGCTCACAGGAGTAGAAGAAGCGGAAGCAAGTACAAACGTTCAAGTCCAACGATAATGCGGCCCAAAGATCTCTTGACCGTAGGCGCATCCAGTTGTTTTAGACATTCTCATGCGCCATACCATGGGAGACACTTTGCCGCTGTTTGTTTTTCGCCGTTACCCTGAAGCGAAGCTGAAGACGCCCCCGCATTGCGGTGGCACAGACGCAATGCGCACCACTGGCATTGGTTTGTTCCCTTGTGCATCTATGGTGGCACCAATGCGGGGGTCCTTCGCCGGGACCCCGGTACGGCTCAGGATGACGGCGAAAAACAAGCAACGGCAAGGTCCCAGGGGTTGAAGCCAGCTCTGGGGTTGGGCCTTGTGTCCTTGAGACCCAACGCTAAAGCATTGATCTAGCCCGCGCCTGCCTCAAAGGCAACGGGAAAAAAGCGGCTCAGGAGCAACTGCAAAGGTGTGACGCCAGGAGTTTGGAGTCAGACCGACAAGCCTTCCGTTGCGCGGAGGGTCTTGTAGTACCGCATCGCGTAAGGATTGTCTCGTGGAATCTCTCGATCCAGTCGAGGCCAGTGCTCACCCACACCAACCGTCCGTAACAGCTTTACATATTCCCGCATTTCTCGAGGAATGACACCCGATACCAGCATGGTCGAGATACGCTCTCGTAATCGAGACTTCTGTACTTCCGTCAGATTGCTTCGACGTAAGGCTCGGGCCGTGTTTGATTTCAGCGTCGCTCCAAAGGGGAAACGCGCATCTTCTTCGGCAAAATCAATTCCCAACGCAATACAGGCCACGTCGTTCTCTTCAATACCCTGGATGACCTCGTCCATGATCGGGTATATCCAATGGATGTCGCCTTCTCTTAATTCTCGAGGAGAAAGTGAGCGACAGCTCTCAACGTGAGAAGCTGCGCAATAGTCGCGATAGCGCCTCTGAACCTCTTCCACGGACCAGTTGCCCTCTCCGTTGTAGCTCCTAACATTCCCCGAAATATCTCTACAGTTCACGAGAGCAGTTTAGCAATGCTGGGGCGACTTGTCCGGAAAACGGCGTTTCAAAAACTGCTACGGGTTAGCAACAAAGTCGGCATCGCGGTAGTAAGCCAAAACCTCTTCAACCGACGAGTCGCAATTGTGGGATGAGCGTTCTGCATGCAGAACGCGTTCGTGACGGGTCGCTGTAACTAGCGCTGTTTTTCGTCGTCATCCTGAAGCGTAGCTGAAGGACCCGCGTTCGTGGTGGCAGAGACAAACCGTATTACTAACGTTGGTTTGTTCCGCTTACATCTGTGGCAGAACCAATGCGGGGGTCCTTCGCCGTTGGCTCAGGATGACAGCGAGAAACAAGCAACAGCGAAACAGAGGTGACGGCAAGGGAGTTCGTTCTGGGGTTGGTTCTTGGTGTCTGGACTGAAGTTCGGACCTATCTCAGAGGCAACAGCAAGAGATCTCAGGAGCGATGGTAACGGCGTGGTGCCGGAGGCTTGGGGTGAGATCGATGAGTCGCCCCTTCAGGGCTCTTCCTTAAGGGGATTCGTAACCCAGGGCTACGCCCTGGGCTGGGATATACCGCCCCTTTGGGGCTGGGTTCGGTGCGGCTTCTATCTGTTTGTGTAAGTCCTCAGCTTTGCCTGTTTTGCGTAAGTTTGTAAGTTGCGTATGGCCTCAGCGTTCCCTTAGCGGCTGAAGCCGTGGGTTGAGGCGGGCTTTTATGGCATCCTTCGACTGCGCTCAGGACTGAACCCATGCCCTTAACGAGACGTGGGTTGAGGGCTGGCTCACCGGCCTAATTTGCGCATAGCGTGCGTTGACGAGCTTTCATTCCATGGCTCGCTGTCCTGTCTTTCATCCCACCCTCATCCGGCAGGGCCAAGATCACAATGGTACGAGTCGAGGACTGGCTTTGATCGAGGTCTGCTTGAGTCCCAATGCGTCGTCGTCACCATATCTCCGCTCACCGGAACTGTGATCCGGTTGTATTTGCTTATGGTGTGACCGCCTTCACACTTCAAGGGAGAGACAGGATCGCCTCTCCATCCCGTCACCGGCCCAGGGGGGCGTGCAAGCTTCGGAGGGGTTGGAGTGCCAGCGCCGGCATACCAGCGCGTGACGTCTTCGTCGCCATAGCGCAAGACAACACTCGATTCAAATGAGACTCCGCGCAGCGTGATCGGTCCCGGCACCGAATACAGTTCGCCATCGGCATACAAGACAAACCATTCGTTGGGGGCAATCCAGAACTCTCCCGGGTTCGCGCGCATCCCGGCATTCGGCAGGTGAAGCAGTGCATCGCTCGGATCGCCAGGATCGAGCAAGACCGCTGTCCCCGCCGGAACCTCTCCCACTGGAAGCTTCTGGGTGCCGGACAGGAGACACCAGCGAAGCTCCCCGGAGTTATGGATATCGATCTTCCCCGCCGCACACTTCCAGCCTCGCACCACGGAGTCGCGAACAAGACTTCCCCTCCACCATTCGTCAACCAGGTGATCGACCTCTCCCGCCAGCACCACCCCGGGGGACACCTCCTGCCCGCTCCCAAGTTCGGCGGTTAGCAGATGTCCTTTTCGCTCCTCGTTCCAACGCACCATCGTCCCGGCTGCCAGTTGCAAACCATCGATCCTGGCCGCTGCGGGCAGAGGGACACGTAGCTTGTTCCAGGCTTCCATGGTCGCCCGCTCCAGGGCTCGTTCTCTTAGCACTACCCCTGCGGCAAACGCAGCCAGAAGAACAAGCGAACACAGCAGCAACTTTCCACCCCGCCACCGTCGAGTAGCCCAGCCGACCCAAACCAACAGCAGTAGCAGCGGCACCCAGAGCCGCCAGATCTCTGCGAATCCTGACAGGAACTCCCGCGTAAGCGTTGGCACAGGAAACTGCATGGCTACCTCACGTATGCGAGCAAGAGCAGGTTACCAGAGGGTTATCGTGCGTAAAGAAGAAAGCTTGTCCTAAGAGATGGAGCTTGTTCTGGGGTTGGGTCTTTGTGTCCGGACTAAAGTCCGGATCTATCTCAGAGGCAATGGCAAAAGATCTCGGCAGCAACGGTGACGGCGTGGTGCCGGAGGATTGGGGTGGCACCGATGGGTCGCCCCTTCAGGACTCTGCGTTTATGAGGGTCCGTGACCCAGGACTTCACCCTGGGCTGGAATATGCCGCCCCTTCGGGGCTGGGTTCGGTGCGGCTTCTGTCTGTTTTGCGTAAGTCCTCAGCCTTGCCTGTTTCGCGTAAGTCTTCAGTTTTGCGTATGCTCTCGGCGTTCCCTCCGCGGCTGAAGGCGGGTGGACCATACGTATCCTGAATCCTTTGGGTGCCCCCTTCATGACGGCATCATCGTCCTGAGTGGGATGGGCGAGGGAGTTGTGGCCGCCCACTCATGCGCAAAGAACGCGCATGAATGGGGCACCCGGCAGCGCGTTGCAGAAGATGGCTCGCAATGCGGGGCTGCACTGGCTGGCACTCGCTCGTGTGGTATCTCTAAAGTTCATTCCATCAATCTCGTACTCTTGCGGAGCAAGAGAGCCACCCTTTCCAGTAGTTTCTATTTCGAACCAGCTTTGAAGGATGCTGCAAACTTTAGAGACAGGACACGAAGGACGCAACGGTATGTCGATGAAACAGCTTGTCCTCCGCACCGTACTCACGGCACTCGCGATCGCTTCTCCACGTTGCGCCTTCGCGCAAAAGGCCAGCCTGTGCACTGAGCAGGAGGACTTTCTGTTCACCTGCACGCTGGAGAGCAAGAAGATCGTATCCGCGTGCGCTGAGGTCGATGCAGCGCAGAACGGATACAAGTCGATCGTCTACCGGTACGGTGCCAAGGACGCGATCGAGCTTTCGATCCCAAAGGCTCCCACGGATTTCCGCACTGCGATCCGGGTCAGTGAATGGACCAACAAGCAGAGCAGCAAACTCACCGAGGATGACAGGTATCTTCGTTTCCTGAACGGGCGTTACAGCTATCTCGCCTATACCTCGACTGGAGACAATTTCGACATCGCGGGCCTCGCCCTCTTCGATGGAGCGAAGTTAGTGAAGAATGAGAAATGCCAGCCCGACAGCTTCGATAGTCCGATGCTTAGCTTCAACGAGCTCCTGAATCTTGGCGTGCGAGAAGAAAGGGCCGCTGGAGAGAAGAGATTCTGGAAAGCCATCGCGCCGCCAGGTTCCGCTGTTCTGCGTCATCCCTCCGAGATGCGCTCCAAGTAGAAGCTGGGTGGGTACCTCGTTTTGGATTCAAGGATCGCCCGCCAGCGTATCGGCCAGCGTTGTGCAAGGGGTGAGGGTTGTCGTTTCGAGATCGTGGACGCCGAGTTCCGGAATGTAGCGCGCTGGAGCGCGTTCCCTCAGCGGCTAAAGCCGTGGGTTGAGGCAGGTTTTTTGGCATGGGTGAACCCATGCCCTTAACGAGACGTGGGTTTCCTCCGTCTCTTCATTAGGGTGGCACCGATGGGTCGCCCCTTCAGGGCTCTGCCTTATGGAGGTCCGTAACCCAGGGCTACGCCCTGGGCTGTGATGAAGCCGCCCCTTCGGGGCTGGTTCTGTGCGGCTTTCTGTCTGTTTTGCGTATATCCTTGGCATTCCCTCCGAGTCTGTTTGCAAAGCCAATCGAAACCTCGCTGAACTGTAAACCCATTGAATTACGACTTGTGTATCTTGGTAGGCGTCGTCTGGAGCTTCCCTCGATGCGCTCTCTGTCTGCTTCCGTATTCGCCGCTGCCTCCGCTTCTCGGCCCCTCTCTCTATCGCTCGTTCTCGCTCTCAGCCTTGGCCTGACCGCTGGTGCACAACAGCCTGCGGCCCCTGCTGCTGCGCCAGATCCTGCCGCCGCTCTTGCGCAGACCCCGGCGCAGGCTCCGACTCAGGTCGAGCAGCAGCCGGCCCCCTCCACTCCGGCGAACACTATCCGGCGCAACGTCAATCTGGTGGTCCTGGATGGTGTCGTCGTCGATCAGAAGGGCAAGGTTGTCACCGATCTCAAGCGGGAAGAGTTTCACATCACTGAAGACGGTGCGCCGCAGCAGGTTCGCAACTTCGAAACACCCGGCCAGTTCACGCCGACACCCGACGTCACGATCAACTCCACAGCGGACCTCGATCACCTGGCGCCGCGCGCTCCGGTTAACATCGTCCTGCTCGACGAGTTCAACACCCGCTTCGAAGATATGGCCTTCGCGCGGTACTCGCTGAAGAAGTGGCTCGAGAAGCAACCGGACAAGCTCGACACGCCGACCATGCTGATCGCCGTGGACCTGCAGCACTTTACCGTGCTGCGGGACTACACCCAGAACAAGGACGAGATCCTCAGCGCGCTCGATCACCACTTCGTCGCCTACCCCTGGCAGGTGCATGAGTTTGCCTGGATAGCGGAACGCTATACGACAGCCCTGTACTCCCTGCGACGGGTGGCCGAAGCCAGCATCGGGCACTTCGGCCATAAGAACATGATCTGGATCGGCCGCGGCTTCCCCACGCTCGACTTCGCGCGGATCTCCGTGGACGATCAGCAGCATGTTCACAGCGCCGTCGAACAGACCGTCAACGAACTCCGCGATGCCCGCGTCACGCTCTACACTGTCGACCCGGCCGGGGTGCAGGTGAACCCCGGCGTCTATGGCAGGGATGCGGGAATCTTCGCGGCCTTCGGCGGCGACCCCGACTTCCAGGCACTCGCCCGCGCCACCGGAGGCCGCAACCTCTATGGCCGCAACGATGTCGACGCCGAGATCGGCACCTCTATCCGGGACGGCTCCAGCCTCTACACCCTGACCTATGTCCCCACCAACAACACGGAGGATGAGCATAATAAGCTCCGCCGCATCCAGGTCACCCTCGACCGCCCCGGCCTTACCTTTATCACCCGCCAGGGCTACTATCCGAACCGCTTCGCCGCGCGTCCGACCCGCGATGGGAGGATGGGAAACCGCCTGGTCTCGGAGCTTGCCAATGCCGGATCGAGCAACATGGCCTACGACGCGGTCTCCTTTACCGTGACGACCTCTCCTACCGACAGCAATACGTACAAGTTCCACGTCGAACCCCGCGGAGTGGCCTGGTACATTACCGACGGCACCAAGCCGCGCTTTACCCGGCTCATCATCATGTCGACCGCCTTCGACCGCAAGGGCAAAGAGTTGAAGGCCGACGCCAGAAGGCTGGAGTTCAAGGCCCCTGCGGCTGCTCCTTCTACAGGACGCATCGAGCTGCCTCTCGATTTCGAGGTGAAATTCGACGCCGTCCCCAAGGCGGTGCGGACTCGCATGGTGGTTCGCGTGGAGGCCTCGGGCCGCATGGGGACAGCCGATCTGACGCTCGGGCCGGGAGCGACGGCCAGCTCCTTCATCACGCAGGACGCGGCGGCGCCGGCGGGCGCACCTGCTACACCGTAGAGTAGAGCCCTTTCGTCGGATAGGGGTAGGCGCCACAGTGTCCCATGTGTCTGTGTCGGCCTTGATCTCCTTTATCTTTGCGAGCTCCCAACAAACAGCAGATTCCCTCCGGGAATGACAACAAGAAAAGCAAAACAACCAGAGCCCGGGCATGCCGGGCTCATGTTGTTTTATTTGCAGGCTTTTATCCCTTATTCGTAACCAGTCGATACAGCCAGGTCAGGATGATCGCGCCCAGCGTTGCGACGATGATGCTGAAGATGATTCCGCCACCGCCGACGTGGAAGAAGCTCATGAGCCAACCACCCAGAATCGCGCCGAGAATTCCGATCACGATGTCGCCGATGACGCCGTAACCTTCGCCCTTCATGATCTTGCCGGTCAGGAAACCAGCGATCAGGCCGATCAAAATCCACCAGATAATTCCGTGTCCCATACAATCTCCTCTTCTGCGTTGATTTGACTACGTGCGAATTGAACCACGGCACTGTTCGCAAGTCCACGACTTTTAATAAGGCCTTTTTACGCGGCCCTATTCCACGTCCATTTACGAATACACTTAATTTGTGAGCCATCCAGAAAAGTTCAATATCGGCAGCGTGACCGCGGGCAGCGGCGAGCTGTTTCTTATCGCAGGGCCCTGTGTCCTTGAATCCGAGAGCCATGCACGCGGGTTGGCCGACGCCATCCAGCGCATCGCCTCCGATCTCGGCGTGCCCTACATCTTCAAGGCCAGCTACGACAAGGCCAACCGCACCTCGATCCATAGCTTTCGCGGCCCGGGGCTGGCCGAGGGCTGCCGCATCCTGCGCGCGATCGCGGAGAGCAACAAGCTGCCGGTGCTGACGGACATCCACACGCCCGAGCAGTGCGTGGCGGCGAGCGACGCCCTGGGACCGGTCGAGGCCATGCTGCAGATTCCGGCGTTCCTGTGCCGCCAGACCGACCTGCTGATCGCCGCCGCCAACACCGGCCGCGCGATCAATGTGAAGAAGGGCCAGTTCGTTGCGCCGTGGGACATACGCCATGCGGTCGAGAAGATCCGCGAGAGCGGCAATCAGCGCGTCTCGCTGACGGAACGCGGCGCCAGCTTTGGCTATAACAACCTGGTCGTCGACATGCGCGGGCTGCCGGTGATGCGCGAGTTTGCGCCGGTGGTCTTCGACGGCACGCACTCGGTGCAGACGCCGAGCGGCGGTAAGGGCGTCTCAGGCGGACAGCCGGAGTTTATCCCCGTGCTGGCGCGGGCGGCGGTGGCGGCGGGAATCGACGGAGTGTTTCTGGAGGTCCACGACAACCCCGCCGAAGCTAAGAGCGACGGCGCGAATGCGCTGCATCTCAACAAGCTCAAAGGGGTGCTGGAGACGCTGCTGGCCGTGCATGCGGCCGTGCGGTAGCTATCGCGTGCTGACCTGTGTGGCGTGGATCTCGGGCTTCTGCTGGTTCCAGTTGTCGTTGATGCCTTCAAAGATCAGCCGGAAGTCGGCCTCCGCGCCGGGAGCCAGCGGGGCGGCGCTGACCGGCTCGGTGTCGATGTAGGGTTCGCGGGTGCGGATCAGGCTCAGGGGGACGGTCTCAGTCTGCGGAGGCATCCCCGTGTCGTTGGCAAACAGCACCTGCACGGTGACGCCGGTGACCGTCGACGGGCCGTGGTTCGCGATGTGGCCGTCGATGTAGGTGGATTTGCCGCCGGAGATACTCGTCGACTCGCTCATCTGAATGTTGCTGATCGCGAGATTGGGGCCATAGGCCGCGTTAGCAGCAGACGAGCTGCCATGACGGTGGCCCAGCATCACCAGCACGAGCACCAGGATCACCACCGCAACCGAGGCGATACCTACAGCCGTCGTGGGAAAGCTGCGCTCGCGGGGCGGCTCGTTGAACATTCCGGAGGATGGCGTCGTTGACTTCGGGTCAGGTGCCTGCATGATTGCCGATTCTATACCGCCAGCGTGCGTGTGATGGCAAACTCGCTTCTCGACTCTCGCAGCTCGAAGTTGGGCACAGGATCGAGCCAGGGTTTTCTTACGAGACTCGAGAGGTGAGTAGCGAGAAACGAGTCGAGACGGCCTAGGCGAAGCTGGCGCGTTTGACCTTCTGGCGGAAGTCCTCGCCGGTCATCTCGACGACGACGCACATCTCCTGCAGGCGCGAACGCATGCGCTCGCCGATGCGGTCGCCCAGGGTCTCTTCGCGCACTGCGGCGCGTGCCCCTGAGACCTCGCCGCCAAAGGGCGGGAGGTTCGCATAGTTGGTCGTGATGATGGTCGTGCGGCGGTCGTTGTAGCGGGTGTTCAGAATGTGCGCGACGGTGTCCCACACCCAGTCGGTCGGCTTCGACGCGCCAAGTTCGTCGAGCACCAGCACTTCGGCCTCAAACACCGGGGCGAGGACTTCGAGCTCCGTTTCGTTCACGCTGCGGTTGTAGCTGTTCTGCACCTGCTTGAGCAGGTCGCGATAGTCGTAGAACAGCCCCTTGGCGCCGCGCTCGGAGATCAGCGCCTGCAGCATGCCCACCGCGAGGTGCGTCTTGCCGACGCCGATGGAGCCGGTAAGCAGCAGACCGTTGCCGTTGGTGTCGAACGGGTAGCCCTGGACGAACTTGCGCGCCATCACATGGGCGGAGGCCAGCGAGCGGCTGGCCCCGGCGAAGTTGGTGACGTACTCGTCGAGCGAGCAGTGCGCGTAGCGCTGCGGGATGCGGGCCTGCTCCGTCGCCCGCTCGGTACGGCGAGCCGCCCGGCAGACGCACTCCTGCGCGACGCGGATGCCGCCGGGGCGTTCGACGAGGCGCAGGCCGGAGCCGTCGCAGATAGGGCAGGGTTCAACCATTGATATCCAGTATCGCAGCCTTGCCGGTCTGTGCGAATCACGCCGCAAACGAGGAAAGCTGCCGCCTGACGCAAGGACGTAACGGCGACCTACTACAATCTGGGCAACACGTATGCCATACAGTCACACAGTTCGCGGCGTGAAACATACCTTCGCCAACCTGCGGACGCTGCTGGCCAAGGCTTCGCCGCTGCGGTCGGGTGACCAGCTTGCGGGTATAGCAGCCTCCGGGGCGGAGGAGCGGGTCATCGCCCAGATGACCCTCGCCGAGCTGCCCCTGAGCGTCTTCACGAATGAAGCCGTCATTCCCTACGAGACCGATGCCGTAACGCGCCTCATCATCGATAGCCATGATCCGCAAGCCTTTGCGCCGATCGCCGGGCTGAGTATCGGCGAGTTCCGCGACTGGCTACTCTCCGACGAAGCCACCGGCGAGCGGCTTGCCGGACTGTCGATCATGCCGGAGATGGCTGCCGCCGTCTCCAAACTGATGCGCGTGCAGGATTTGATCCAGGTGGCCCGTAAGATCTCTGTGGTCTCCCGCTTCCGCACGACGGTCGGTCTCCCCGGGCGGCTTTCCACTCGGCTGCAGCCGAACCATCCCACCGACGACCCGCTGGGCATCGCCGCCAGCATCCTGGATGGTCTGCGGCTGGGTTCCGGCGATGCGGTCATCGGGATCAACCCGGTCTCGGACAGCGTGGCCAGTGTGACCCATCTGCTGCGGCTGATCGACCACGTGCGCCTGCGCTACAGCATTCCTACGCAAAGCTGCGTGCTGGCCCACGTCACTACGCAGATGGAAGCCATGCAGCAGGGTGCGCCGCTCGATCTGCTCTTTCAATCGATCGCCGGAACCGAGGCCGCGAATGCGTCGTTCGGAGTCAGCCTGGAGCTGCTCGACGAAGCCCATGCCATGGCCCGCGAGCTCAAGCGCGGAGGACTTGACGGTGAGACCGGCGGAGAGAACGTCTTCTACTTCGAGACCGGCCAGGGCAGTGCGCTCTCGGCGAATGCGCACCACAAGGTAGACCAACAGACGCTCGAAGCCCGCGCCTACGCCGTCGCGCAACGTTACAAACCGATGCTGGTGAACACGGTCGTAGGCTTCATCGGGCCGGAGTACCTGTATGACGGCAAACAGATTCTGCGCGCAGGGCTCGAAGACCACTTCTGCGGCAAGCTGCTCGGCCTGCCGATGGGATGTGACATCTGCTACACCAACCACGCCGAAGCCGATCAGGATGACATGGACGCTCTGCTGACCATGCTGGGCGCGGCCGGCGTCAACTACATCATGGGCGTGCCTGGCGCCGACGACATCATGCTGAACTACCAGAGCACCTCGTTCCACGACGCGCTCTACCTGCGCCGTCTGCTGGGGCTCAGGCCCGCGCCGGAGTTCGAAGCCTGGCTCGCCGGCGAAGGTTTTCATCAACTCCAGCGCCTCGGTCAGCCTGCGGCGCTGCTGCCGCTGGAGGTTGCCCAATGAGCCGCGAGATCGACAAGACAGATAAGCCGCAAGAGCTCCCCACCACCGCGCGCCTCTCGTTGGGCCTTACCGGCGCTGCCATTCCTACGCGGGAGCAGCTTCGCTTTCAGCTCGATCATGCGCTCGCGCGCGACGCGGTTCACACCCTGCTCGACATTCCGGCGCTGCTGCATGGACTGCAGCTGCGAGGCCGCGCAGGCTTCGTGCTGCGCAGCGCGATCGAAGGCGAATCCCGCCAGAAGGGCCGCCATCTCTACCTGCGCCGCCCCGATCTCGGCCGCACCCTGCATCCTGACTTTGCACAAGCACTGCGGGACTATGCCGCGAGCACCCCGGAAAAACCCGACGTTGCCTTCATCCTCGTGGACGGACTCTCCGCGCTGGCCATCGAGCGCCATGCGCTGCCGCTGCTCGATGCCCTGCTTCCCACGCTGGACGACTGCTCCCTGGGGCCCATCTGCATCGTCTCGCAGGGCCGCGTGGCCATTGGCGATGAGATCGGACATCTGCTCGGAGCCAGACTTGTCGTGCTGATGATCGGCGAACGCCCCGGACTTAGTTCGCCGGACTCGCTCGGGGTCTACATCACGTGGAACCCTCTTCCCGGCCGCACGGACGCCGAGCGCAACTGCGTGTCGAATATCCGTCAGGAGGGGCTGAGCTATAACGATGCAGCACAACGTATCGCGTTCTATATGAAGGAAGCCCGACGACTTGAGGCTACGGGTGTTGCGCTTAAGGAGAGCTCGGGATTGAAGAGTGGCTAGGGTCCTGCTATAGCTGACCCCATGATGTGTTTTATCTCACCACAGAATCGTCATCCTGAGCGAAGCGTCCCAGCCTTTGGGGACGCGAAGTCGAAGGACCCCAACGGTTGCAGTATCACCCATGCTCTTCGCACCTTTTCTAGCTCAGGCGCTCGAGCTTGGGCTTTCGTGGTGGAAAAGGTCCCAACATTGTTTGGTGAGATCAAATCCCTCGGGGTCCTTCGACTACGCACCTCGCAAAGAACGCGAGGTGCTTCGCTCAGGATGACGCATCTGTGAGGGATGTGAGCAAGAGCATATGGGTACATCCACGGGAGAAGAGACACCGGGGAAGCCTGCGGCTCCTCTCTGGTAAGGGATGGAGATCACCCGGCAGTCGCACTGAGATCGCTGCAGGCCTCGTCCATCGCCGCGATGAGAGTATTAAAGAAGCCTTCGATGACCTCTTTCTTGATGCTCTGCGTGATGATGACCAGCCGGGTGCGGTGGTCCTCGTCGGGCCACTGGTCCAGCCACTGCACAGGATGGAAGATGTGCTGCACGCCGTGAACCACTGCAGGCCGGTCCTCTCCCTTTACATTGACGATGCCCTTCATACGCAGCAACTGCGGCCCTACCTTCGCGGCCATGATCTCGATGAACATCTCGAAAGCCAGCCCGTGGATCGGCTGCTCGTGCGTGATAGCAAATGATTCAATCTTGTCGTTGTGCCGATTCACGTTGTGATGGTGATGATGTCCCTCATGCTCCTGCCGTTGATAAGCCTCTGCCTGGAGCCAGCTTCGTACGTCCTCGGTCTTCTTCAAAGGGTCGTATCCCTCTTCGCCGAAGAGATCGGACACGGAGAGTTCCGGTGGCCGTCCCGTCAGAATCTTCGCCGCAGGGTTGATGCGGTGAAGCCTGTCGATCAGTTCTTCGCGAACATCTTTGCTGACGAGGTCCGTCTTGCTCAGGAGGATGCGTTCCGCCATCGCGGCCTGTTTGCGGGACTCCCGATGAGTATCGAGCGTGTGGCTGCCGTTGACGGCATCTACCACCGTAACGACGCTGTCGAGATGGTAGAGGGCCTGTAGCTCCGGCGAGGTCATCAGCGTGTGGATGATGGGCACGGGGTCCGCGAGGCCGGTTGTCTCGATCACCACCCGGTCGAATCCTGAACCGACGTAGCGTCTTGCGATCAACGATTGCAGGGTTTGATGGAGATCATCCTGGATGGTGCAGCAGATGCAGCCGCTTTGCAGCTCGACGATGTTCTCGTCGCTATGCTCGACGAGGCTGTGGTCCAGGCCTACTTCGCCGAACTCGTTGATGATAACGGCGGTGTTTGCCATCTCGGGCATCTTCAACAGGGCGGAGAGCAACGTGGTCTTCCCCGCTCCGAGGAAGCCGGAGAGGACGGTAACGGGCAGGCGGGTATCGGTCGTCGACATATCCGCACTGTAATTTATTGCGAACATATTCGCAATAATGGGTTGGCGAGGGGCTGCGTGGACTGGCGGGGGAAGCAGATCCCCTGCGGGGATGACAACAAGAAAGGCAAAGACAACAAGAAAGGCAAAGACAACAAGAAAAGCAAAAAGCAGGGGCAGCTTGCCCTCTTGACGGTGGGTGGTAAACTAGCAAAAAGCGCCTGAAACCCCGGGAGTCGGGGTCCAAGCTCGCAGCGCGACAGGAACATCGATGCACTGAGCCCCTTGAAGATCGGCCCAACCGGCTGGTTTCAATGCCACTGCAAGCGAACCGTTCTGCGGCGGGTTAGCTACGAAAGGTATCACCATGGCAAAGACTGGAATTCATCCCACCTACGAAAACATCAATGTGAAGTGCGCCTGCGGAAACATCTTCCAGACGCGTTCCACGCACAAGGGCGACATCGTCGTCGAAATCTGCTCCGCCTGCCACCCGTTCTTCACCGGCAAGCAGAAGCTGGTCGACACCGCCGGACGCATCGAGCGCTTCCGCCGCAAGTTCGCGGCAACCGATGCGAAGAAGGCCGAAGCCGCTGCCAACGCGAAGTAACTCTCGCAGCATTTCAGCGAAACCGAGAGGCCTCCGCGACCAGCGGGGGCCTTTCTTCTTGAACTAGTATCTTTTGATACTTGAAAGCCTTGTGGAACGCGATACGTATATGAAGAAGGATTGGGAGACAACGGCAACCTCAGATACGCGTGAGATGCCGCAGCACGCGCGCGTGCCCGCCGAGATGCACATCGGCGGCGTGCGGATCGCGCCCGCGACCGTGCTCGCGCCCATGGCCGGAGTTACGGATACGGTCTTCCGCCGCTTCATCAAGAACTCGTCCATGTTTACCGCTGAAGCCGCTACACCCGAAACACAGGGTGCGGACATCGACGTTGAAACCTCGAATGAGGTCTCCGGCTGCGGGCTCATCATGACGGAGTTCACCTCGGCCGACGGGCTTTCGAGGATGCGCGAGACCAAGCGCAAGCGTTACCTGACCTACTATGAGGACGAGCACCCGATCTCGGCGCAGCTCTTCGGATCGAACCCGGCCACGCTCGCGGAGAGCGCCATCATCTGTCAGGACGCGGGCTTCGATCTCGTGGACCTGAACCTCGGCTGCCCGGCCAAGCGCGTCGTCGCCTGCAACGGCGGCTCAGGG
Organism: Granulicella mallensis MP5ACTX8; assembly: GCF_000178955.2. NCBI lineage: Bacteria > Pseudomonadati > Acidobacteriota > Terriglobia > Terriglobales > Acidobacteriaceae > Granulicella > Granulicella mallensis. Next base: position 5,864,750 of record NC_016631.1, read on the forward strand.
CTGCTGCGCGATCTGCCCGCAATCCGCACGATCTTTGAGCGCGTGCGCGCGGCGGTGACGATTCCCTTCACTGTGAAGTTCCGCATGGGCTGGAACGACTCGAACATTGTCTGCGTGGAACTCGCGAAGATGGCCGAGGACTGCGGTCTGAACGCCGTTGCGCTGCATGCCCGTACGCGCGAGCAGGGCTACACCGGCGTGGCCCGCTGGGAGTGGATCGCCGCCGTGAAGGACGCCGTGACAATTCCCGTGATCGGCAATGGTGACATCCGTACTCCCGAAGACGCTGCCGCGATGGTGGAAGCGACCCACTGCGACGCTGTGATGATCGGCCGCGCCGCACCGGCGAACCCGTGGATCTTCCGCCAGATTGCGCAGTACACCGCCTCCAAGCAGGCCACCGGCGTGGGCACGTATGACAAGCCAACCGACATGGACCGCTACCGCATGATCCGCGACTACTTCGAGCGGCTGATGCACGAGGTCGCCGAGCATCCTGAGATCGTCGGCCCTGCCGACAGCGATCTGGAGAAGCGCCTGAAGCGCAACCACGAGAGCGCCCAGCGCGATGCCATCGGGCGGATGAAGCAGTTCGCGAGCTGGTTTACGCACGGTGTTCCGGGCGGTGCGACGCTGCGCCGCGAGATCTTCGACGCCAAGCGCGGAGCCCAGGTGATGGAGAAGGTGGAAGCGTTCTTTACACAGCGCGCGAACGAGCTGCAGCCGGACTTTGTTTCCGAACCGGACGCCGAGCTTGAGGCTGCACCCGCGGCATGGGGCTAACTGTTTCTTTTGGTTTTTGTTCCTGGGCCAGGGCCTCATGCAGCAGCATCTTGAGATAGGTCTGATAGCGTAGGCCCCTTGTCTCCGCCTGCGCCCTCGCTCTGGCGAGATCATCATTACTCAGCCGAATTGTGGTTGCAGTCGTACTGAGCCCCAACCGCTTGGCTGTCGTCCCACGGGTGATTTTGCCTTCGGCTTCAGCTCTCTCGAACAGTTTGACGACCAGGTTGGGATTTGCATCCCACCATTCAGCCTCCTCGCGTTCTGTCGCGAACTTTGGAACCCCTTCCATCTTGACACTCATCACTGTCTCCTTTGGCCCTGTATGTATTTCAACCGAAGCGCGCGAGGAGCTTCATAGGCCGTAACCACCCGCAATCGTTCTTCGCGCCACGTTGTGAGTACTACGAGATAGCGCAACGCTTTCGTCGCGCCAACATGCAATACTCTCTCTTCATCTCCGTGAATCTGCACCATCAGTTCGAGGGGATCATTGAGAAGGACGTGTTCCGCCTCCTCGGGTGTAATGTCGTGCCGAGCGATGTGGCTTATATTTGCTTCATCCCAATCGAACACCTACTCCTCCATTGTACATACAACGTATTAACACTCAACTCCGCCCGCTCTGCTTCCGCCATATCACTCGAATCTCCTGCCGCCAGCGCTCATCGAGCGCCAGCAGGTTCCACTCCACGTGCGGCGAGAGATAGCGCAGGATCGTCTCCGTTGCCGGATGGATGTACAGGGTGGGAGCCACGAGATATAAGCGCGGCGGCAAGGGCGAAAGCTCGACGCCGCGAAAGTAGCCGTGGCGCTGAAACTCGCCGAGGCCCGTCGTCGCGTCGGCGGTCTGTAGGTGGTGGTGGCGCACGCGAATCCAATAGTCGAGCCCCTGAAGCGCGAGTTGGAGATCGTCGTCGGCTTTGAGTTCGATGACGGCCAGGCGGCCGTCGGCGGTGACGCCGAGCAGGTCGAGCAGGCCACGGTCGCTGGCGCCAGCAATGGCGGGCACCTGCGTGTAGACATGATTTGGATCGAGATGAGGGATGACGCGGGGTTCGTGAGGATTGCCTGCCTCAGCAAAAGGTGGGACCGACTCAGGACGATCCGCGCGATTGCCGCGCGTGTCGGGATCGGGGTCGTTCGCGAAGGCTTCGGCGCGAGGCAAAGAAGCAACTCTCGGCTGGGGCGCGAGGCTGCGCGTGAGCGGAGCGAGATCGCGGCGCAGCACGGACTCCAGCCAGCGTTCGGGAGCGGCCCGGTAGAGCGGGTCCTGCGCGGGATTGCCCTCTTCCGCAGGACGCTCCGCACGAAGCTGCAGGCGCGAGTGCGCGGCGGTGGCCGAGGCAGCGCCGATGCGGCGTGACGGTCTCTGGCCGCGACGAGCGAAATCAGTAGCAGAACCAAACGCACGGCGACGGCGGAAGAGTTCGGCGATCCTGGCGGCGATCTCGCGGCATGTGGCCGACGTCAGGGGTGTCTCATCGACTCCTGCCGTAATCTCCAGCGTGCGCGCAAAGCTGTTCGGTGCAAGACCGATGCGGGCGCGGGCGAACTCCATGCCGTGCAGCAGGAAGGCCAGTTCCGCCGTACTGCGCAGGCGCTGCTCCACTCGTTGCTCTTCGCCAGCCGGCACAAGCTGCATCACCTGCTCGATGGCGTCTGCAAAGCGCTCGCTCGCGGCCTTCTCGTCGGGATGATGCACCAGACGTGTGCGCAGATTGCCCTGGTCAGCGGCATCACGCGGCGTTAACTCTTCTGTGTTTTGGTCAAGCTCGTAGAGCCGCCACTGCGCTGCCGCCTCGTTGAGCCAGGCGAGGCGCGAGAGCGTCAGCGTTGCCGTGCCACGCGGCAGAATAAGCTTGAGGCCTTGGTACAAGCGCCTTCCGCCAGCCTGCTCACGGCAGTGATGCAGCCACAGGATGCCGAGAGTAAGGATGCCGTCGATGGTTGTCGCGGTCTCCTGCTCGTTCACCCCGATCACGGCCCAGGCCTGATTGCCTCGTATCAACGAGCCGCGCGCATAGGCCGGACCGAAGCTGCGTTCGAGATCCATCGCGGTGCGAAAGGCGTCGGGCTTCCAATCAGGGAACTCGCGTTGCAGCACTCGTTCGAGTGTCTTGAGGTAGCGCGTACGCGCAGCCTCGCGAGTAGTTGGAGTGCGGCGCTCGCGCGAGCTTACAAGCTCGAGCAGCTTTGGCTGCGCCTGGCCGAAGCGCTGCGTCGACAGCCGCAGCGATCCATTGCGCGGGGTCGCGGAGAGAATGCGGCGCACCATGTTGCGCTCTTCGCTCCACAGATGCAGCGTGCAGCGGTCGTGCTCGGTGGAGAGCGTGTACTTCGCGGAGCGGAGATCGAAGAGAACTTTGCCGTCTTCGAGTATTGCGGCTTCGCCGTATTGCGCGACGAAGTCTTCAATCGCAGTGGCGATCTGCGCAGCGGTTTGGGGCGCGACTGATTTGTCCGCGGAGGGTCGAGGCGGCATAGGGAAGCTAAATGACCTTGCTGTTTCCTGTTGGCTACTTCCTGTTTCCTGCTTTACCAGCCCCGCTGAATGCGCAGTCTCGTAATGTGCGCGACGTGGTGGAGCGAGTGCCATGCATACTCCAGCGTCACCGCATCGAGCGCCATCGGACCGCGCTCGCTGTGGCGAAAGCCGCGATGCCACTGATCTTCGGTCATCGTCTGCAGCAGCATCACCCAGCGTGCATGGACACTTTCGATCAGTTCCAGTGACCACTCGATGGGCGCTGCAACATCAGGTAGTTCAGCGAAGGCTTTTTCGTCGTAGCCGTGGACCTCAGGCCAGTCCTCTGTGAGGGCCTTGCGCAGGCGGTGGAAGGCGGTCATGTGCGAGTCTGCGACGTGATGTACCACCTGGCGCAGAGTCCAGCCTCCCTCACGATAGGGAGTGCTGAGCTGCGCCGCGCTGAGGTGCCGAACAGCCTCGCGCAGCAACTCAGGCATCTCAGCCAGTGTAAGGATCGCGTTGCGGCGGTCTTCCGGGGTAATGGTCTGGGGCGGCGTGAACGTACCGATAGGATAGCGAGGGTCCGGCGGCTCGGGCATCGTGCGATTTCCTTGAGGGTAGCGCTCTACATGGCCGCTCTCTGAGAGCGATTGTAGCCGCAGTTGTAAGCTGGGCAGGAGGAGAATCAATGCGCATCGTGGGTCTGGGTATCTTATTGGGAACGATGGCCGTCTGTGGCTGTTCACGAGGCAGCGGTCCAGCACAATCCGCCAGTTCCACGGCTGCAACTTCCGCTTCGGCGCAATCTGCTGTTCCGGTCGCGTCCTCTGCATCCGCCGACACGCAATCTCTCGGCTTCGACCGCAACGACTATCCCGGCGACGACACCATGGCCGCCATGCGCAAAGACTTTGCCTTTACCGGCTACTGGCTCACCGTCCCTCCCGGTGACGATACCAACTCCTGGGCTGGCAAGCGGGAGCTGCTCAAGCAGCAGGGCTGGGGCTTTCTCGTGCTGGCCAACGGCCGGCTCGACGCGGAGATTCTTAAGGCGAAGAAGGCCGGAACTACGCCCGCGGACCTCGGGCGCAAGGATGCCGCTGTTGCTGTAAAGGCCGCGCAGAGCGAAGGCTTTCCCAAGAACACTATCGTCTTTCTGGACCAGGAAGAAGGAGGGCGGCTGCTCGATGAACAGGCTGCCTACCTGCTGGGCTGGACGGAGGCCGTTGCCGCCTCGGACTACCGTCCGGGCGTCTATGCCAGCGGGCAGCGTGTGCAGGACGATCCCGGCGTGTGGATCGACACGGTGCAGGACATCCGCGACCGCGTGAAGAAGGGCGGACTGCACGAGGTCGCCATCTTCGACACGCAGGACCAGTGCCCTCCCGCAGCGGGGTGCACGCTGAAGACCAAGCCCCTCTCCGAGGCCGGCGAGCCCGATCTGGTGGCGTGGCAGTACTCGCAGTCGCCACGCAGGCCCGCCATCACCAAGAGCTGCGCGAAGACCTATGCTTCGGATGGCAACTGCTACGCTCCGGGATTCCCGAAGGTGTTTCTGGATATGAACGTTGCGAACTCACCCGACCCCTCGCACGGACGTTGAGTTAAAGCGCGGGCTCCAGGCGCGCTTCTTCATCAACCGAAGAAACTGGTACGCGTTTTTCGCGGTGGTCGCGCAGTGCCAGGAAGGGCCGCTCCACACAGAGATAGAGAATGGCCGCGCCTGCAACACAGGTAACTCCGAGGAGCAGTACCGAGCGCCAGTCGCGGGCCTGCGCGAGGTGGTGCCAATAAAGGCTGTCGAGGCGGGCGATCTCTTTGTGCGTCAGGTAGAGGCTGAAGGCGAGCGTTGCCAGGAGCTTCGCGCCCGGCACGCGCACGCGTCCCAGCCAACTGCGCGTCTCGATGGCGGCGACCACCAGGAACGCCAGCCCCAGCGATAGCAAGGGATAACCGATCACGATGCCCACGGCGGCTGGGCCCGTATCGGAGCTGAAGCGGTTGAAAAACAGGTACACACAGCCTCCAACAAGAGCGCATCCCGCCAACAGAAGCCAGTTCGCGCGACGGGCGATGGCGGACCACCATGCCGGGCGAAAGATTCTGATCAGCGCCAGGGCCACTCCCGCCAGCAGGCCATCGAGACGACTGTAGGTCGGGTAGTAGATGCGTTCGATGTATCGCGTGCTGAACTCATCGCCATTCGTATCCAGCGGGCGCAGGACGTGCACCAGCTCGTAGCTGCGCATGGCGACTCCCAGCACAACGAAGAAGAGCAGCACAGAGACGGTCTTCCATAGCGCAGGCCGGCGCGACAGCCACAGAACCAGGAGCGGGAGCACCAGGTAGAAGTGCTCTTCCACGCACAGCGACCACACGTGCGAGAACGCATGATTCTTCGAGTAGTCGACGAAGAGATTCTCGGTGAAGGTCAAAAACTGCCATAACGGGGACATTGCCTTGTCCTCATGCCATGCCGGCCAAAGCAGGTAGAGTCCCAGGACTACGAGGTACGCCGGCAGAATCCGGTAGGCGCGCTTGCGATAGAACTCGATCAGCGAGATCTCCTGCCTCCGGCTCACCGGCCGCAGCAGCTGCGAGCCGATCAGGTAGCCGCTGAGTACAAAGAACAGGTCCACGCCCATCCAGCCGAACCTGGCGACCGGCATCAGCCGCTCCGGCAGCCTCCAGGACAGGTGAAAGGCCATTACCGCCAGAATTGCCAGCGCACGGAGGGTGTCGAGACCTGCAATTCGGGTGGAGATAGGCTTTTTCATGGGGTTATGGGGTTAAAGCGGCGTCTGAGGACGATAGTACGGGGCAGCCGGGCTGCGGATTTCGCGGGGTATACGGAACGCCAACAGCCCCGCCCAGGCGTGTCCGGAGGGCCTGCCATGCTGCATGTCCGAGTATCGGACTAGAATAGAAAGATGGCGTCTGCCTCATACTCATTGCTGCCTGAAATCACCGACCACAAACGATATTTCTTCGAGAAACTCGGTCTCAGTGAACGTCTGCTCGAGCGCTGCCTCGGGGAGGCCCTGAGCGCGGGCGGTGAGTTTGCCGATCTCTACTTCGAGGCAGTCACCTCGACCTCGCTGGGCATGGATGAGGGAATCGTCAAGACGGCAGCCCAGGGAATCAGCGTGGGATGCGGGATTCGCGTGCTCTCGGGCGAGCGAACCGGCTTTGCCTATACCGACGACCTGAGTTCGGACCGCCTGCTGAAAGCCGCACGTACGGCAGCCCTGATCGCCAGTGGACCGCAGATTGAGCGTGTGCAGGGCTTTACCGAGACGCGCACGCCGCAGCTTTATCCGGTGGCAGGGGTGAGCAGCGACGTCGAGATCGCCGCGAAGCTGAAGCTGATCGAGCGCGCCGACAAGGCTGCCCGCGACTTCGACCCTCGCATCGTGCAGGTGCGGGCCAGCATCAACGACGAGCTGCGCCGCATCCTGATCGCTGCCAGCGACGGCACCTTTGCCAGCGACACACAGCCGCTCGCACGGCTCAATATCTTCGTTATCGCGAAGGATGAGCAAAACAACACGGCCCGCGGCACCAGCGGGGGCGGTGGACGTGTCGCGCTGGACTTCTTTACCGGCGACAAATCGCCCGAGCACTTCGCTCGCGAGGCTGCGCGCACGGCGATTCTGCAGCTTGGCGCGGTGGCTGCGCCCGCAGGCGAGATGGAAGTCGTGCTCGGCCCCGGCTGGCCCGGCGTTCTGTTGCACGAGGCCGTCGGCCACGGGCTTGAGGCCGACTTCAACCGCAAGAAGACCAGCGCCTTTGCCGGCCTGATCGGGCAGCAGGTGGCGTCGAGCAAGGTGACGGTGGTCGACAACGGAACGATGCCTGGACGGCGCGGGTCGTTGAACGTGGATGACGAGGGCAATCCGACGCAGGAGACGGTGCTGATCGAAAACGGCATTCTGCGCGGCTACCTGAGTGACAAGTTGAGCTCGCGGCTGATGAAGATGCCGAACACCGGCAGCGGCCGTCGCGAGAGCTACCAGGCCATCCCCATGCCGCGCATGACCAACACCTACATGCTCAACGGCGAGGACCAGCCCGAGGACATTCTGAAGAGTGTGAAGCGCGGACTCTACGCCGTGAACTTTGGCGGCGGCTCGGTCGACATCACGAACGGCAAGTTCGTCTTCACCGCCAGCGAGGCCTACCTGATCGAAGACGGCAAGGTAACCGCGCCGGTAAAGGGAGCAACACTGATCGGCAATGGGCCTGAGGCCCTGAAGTATGTGTCGATGGTAGGCAACGATCTCGCGCTCGACGAAGGTATCGGCACCTGCGGCAAGGCCGGGCAGAGCGTGCCGGTCGGCGTTGGCATGCCGACGGTCAAGCTGGACCGTATGACGGTCGGCGGCACAGGCCGCTAGCCGCGGCAATAGTTTCGAAGACTACAGAAAAGAAGCCTTCACGCACCGCAACCGCACCAGGAAAGAAATCATGCATGGCTACGAAGGTTGAAGCGAAAACGGAAAAATTGTACGAGTGCGAGGTAAAGCGGCGCCGCGTTCGCGCGAGCGGAACCGGCTATGAGCCGTTCTGGAAGATAAAGAACGTGGACGAAGCCCTGGGCGACGGCGACACCGAGTTTCGCTGCAAGGACTGCCACGGAGCCTTGAAGGTACACAAGCGCCACATCGCCAACGGCCCGGCTTCGCATGCGGCGCACAAGCTGAAGAGCGATGCGGAGCACTGTGCCGGCATCCTCGTTCGCGCGGCTGAGGAAAGCCGTCCGGCGCGGCTTTCGAGCACTCCAGTGCAGTAGAGAGCAACAGGCGGAAGAGACTTGGCTACCGAAACAGATTCGAAGATAGAGTTGCAGAGCCTGGCCGCCGACGTTGTCGCACGCGCGCTCCAAGCGGGTGCGACCGACGCCGAAGCAGTAGGCTTTGAGAGCGAAGAGTTCTCCGTCAACATCCGCCTGGGACAGGTGGAGCAGCTCACGGAGTCAGGCTCGCGAGCGCTGGGGCTGCGCGTTTTCTTCCCCTCCCAGGGCGGACAACGCACGGCCAGCACCTCGACATCGGACCTCTCACGCGAGGGCCTGGAACAACTGGTGCGCGGCGCAGTGGAGCTTGCCAAGGTAACCGGCATCGATCCCTTTGCAGGCCTGCCGGAGCGTGAGGCCTTTGGCTCGCAGAACGTCGACGAGCTGGCGCTCTACTTCGACGACGTGCACGACATTCCCGCCGCCGAGCGCATCGACCTCGCTCGGCGCTGCGAGGCCGCGGCGATGGGCTTCGACACCCGCATCCAGAACTCCAGGGGCGCGGACTTCGATGCCTCGAACGCGCGACGCGTGATGGTGAACTCGCGAGGCTTTGCCGGCGAGTATCGCCGCAGCTACTGCGGCTTCTCCGCCGCGCCCATCGCCCAGGATGCAAGCGGAGCGATGCAGGGCGGCTCCTGGTACTCGAGCGCGCGCAGCGCGAAGCTGCTCGAATCGCCGGAAGAGATCGGCATCATCGCTGCCAAGCGTGCGCTGCGGAGACTCGGCGCGCGACGCGTTCCTACGCAGAAGTGCCCTGTCGTCTTTGCGCCGGAGACTGCGCGGGGGCTGATGGGCAATCTGCTGAACGCGGCCGATGGCGATGCGATCTATCGCAACGCGTCGATGTTCGCAGGCAAGCTCGGCGAACAGGTTGCGGGCGAAAATATCACTATGGTGGATGACGGCACGATGGTCTTCGACCACGCGCTGGCTGACGGCAGCACGCTGCGCGTGGGGGGCTTCGGGACCTCACCCTTCGACGGCGACGGTCTGCCGACACGCCGCACCATGGTGATCGAACGCGGCGTACTGAAAGAGCTGATGCTGAACACCTACACCGCGCGCAAGCTCGGCATGCAGACAACTCACAAGGCCTCGCGCGGTCTGGCGGGCGCTCCGGGGATCGGCGGCGGCAACTATTTTCTTGAACCGGGAACGGCGACACCGGAGCAGATCATCGGCGATGTGCAATCAGGTCTCTACGTGCTGCAGACGATGGGCACCGGCGTGAACCTTGTCACCGGCGACTACTCGCTGGGCGTGAGCGGGTTGTGGATCGAGAACGGCGAACTTGCGTATCCCGTCGAAGAGATCACGATTGCGGGAAACCTGAAGGACATGTTCCGCAATGTGTCGGCGATTGGGGATGACCTGGAGTTTCGCGGCAGCGGCGCTGTGCCGACGGTGCGGGTTGAAGGCATGACGGTCGCGGGCAGTTAGAGCTTTTGCCTTTCTGGTTTGTCATTCCGAGCGCAGCGAGTGAATCTGCTTCCTCCCGTTCTTTGCCCGTATCACCCAGGAATATATGGGCAAAAATTGGAAGCCATGAGTTGTATCGGCCATAACGTCCGTGCTGCCACTGACGAAAAACGGGAGAAAGCAGATTCACTCGCTGCGCTCGGAATGACAAACCAGAAATACAAAAGCAAAACCAGAAATACAAAGGCAGTCCGGCTACAATTCTCGCTGTGAGCGCAGCTTTCGACTTCAGCCATCGCATCGAGTTTCTCCCGGCCAATGCCGACGAGATTCTGCGCAATGTTCCCGCAGCTCCGGGCGTGTTCGCCCTGCGTGGCGAGCGCGAAGGAGATGAACCCTATCTCACCCGTGCGGCAGATCTGCGCAGAAGATTGCGGCGATTGCTCGCTCCCCCGGAAGCGGTCGATGAACAGGGGCGGCCGGTCCTCTCCAAGCGCCTCAACCTGCGTGAAAAAGTCCGCTGGATCGAGTGGACAGCGACAGGCTCGGAGTTCGAGTCCGCACTGGTGCTCTACTGCGCATCGCGTGCGGTCTACGGGGCCGAAGAGGCACGGCGGCGACTGCGGCTGCATCCTCCCTACTTCCTGCGCGTGACCATGACGCACGAGCATCCGCGCGTCTACTCGACCAACCGCCTGAGCAAGCGGGCCCTCGCCGAAACCTTTGGCCCCTTCCCTTCGCGGGCGGCAGCGGAACGCTACTGCGATGCTGTGCTCGATCTCTTCAAGCTGCGACGCTGCTACGAAGACCTGCAGCCCTATCCGGAGCATCCTGGCTGCGTCTACGGCGAGATGAAGAAGTGCATGGAGCCCTGCAAGCTGGCGTGCTCCGCCGAGGAGTATGCCGCCGAGGCGCAGCGCGTCTTCCGGTTCTTCGCCACGAGCGGTGAGTCGATGCTGGCGGAGGTCGCCGCGCTACGCGAGAAAGCCAGCGCGGCCATGGACTTCGAGGAGGCCGCTGCCCTGCACAAGCAATGGGAGCGCGTGAAGGCGGCTGCACTGCTGGTCGATGAGCTGGTGCGTCCGGTCGCGGAACTGCGCGCCGTCGTACTGCAGGAGGCTGCGCCACGCGCAGGCGAGAAGCTTGAGGAGGCCGCGGTCTTTCTGTTGGAGCGAGGAAGGATCGTTGGCCCGGAACCGCTCTCTACGCTGGGCGTTCGCGCGGTGCGGGAACAGACGGCCGTGGGAAGCTCCCTGTTCGCGCAGCCGTTGATGCTGGCGGCGGTCCCTTTGGATGAGCCTGCTTCCGAAGCTCCAGCCGCCACGAAGGCTGCGACGCTCTCTCCCGAGGACCGTGCGCGCGAAGTATTGCAAAGGCTTGCGGAGCGCGCGGACTCTGCGGGCGAGGCGGAGATCAACGAGCGCTGCGATTCGCTCTCGCTCTTTCGCCGCTGGTACTACCGGCCTGAAAAGCAGCGCGCGGGTGAGGTCTTTCTGCCGAACGCCGACGGCGCCTGGCCGATACGCCGCATCCTGAACGGCGCGGCGCGGATCGTGCTCGGGCCTCCGGGGGAGTTGCAGGCCGTCGATCGCGAGGCCGCGAAGAACTTGAAGACGAAGGTGATTCATCCGGGCCGCGAGGGCGTAGAGCGCGTTGTGCCGGTGCTGCCAAAGCGTAGCCGTTCGCGCAAGAGTGTGACGCCGGGGGACATCGGGTAATGGACCTTACCGGCATCCTTCGGTTTTGCTTCGAGTAGCGAGAGATGAGTTGCGAGAGGCGAGTAATGACTCGTATCTCGACTCTCGTATCTCGTGACTCGGAGCATTTCTTCGGGGCTTCGGGCCTCTGTGGCGGCCCCATTATGCGTCTACCCTCGATGAAGTTGCGGAGCCATCACCTGCGCGCGTGCCGTATCGAGAATATGCATCACGTCGCGGGAGATAGTATGCGTCAGTACGGGACTCATCTTCGTCTCCGTGCGCAGCAACTGACAGAAGTGATCCACCTCATACTGGAGCCCACCTGCTGCAAAGGGCTCGTCCAGTGTGACTGCGCGGCCATCCTTATACCGGATCGTGGCCCGCACGGGGTTCCACCAGGGCGCATGCAGGGACACATGGCCTCCCTCCGCGCAGAGCGTTGCTTCACCGGGGGACGAGAGCCCCATGCCGCAGTGAAGCTGCGAAAATCCGCGCTGATGCTCCACCTGCACAAAGGCAAAGGCGTCCACACCGTTCTGCATGCGACCGATGGTCGCGATGGACGAGGCTTGCCCAAGCCACTCCACCGCCAGCCACGCCTGGTAGACGCCGATCCCCTGCAAGGCGCCTCCGTGCAGATCGGCCCGCCACGAAGGATGATCCGGCGGCACACGCGCATCGCAGTATCCCGACTGCACATACTGCACATCGCCGATGGGATCTTCTTCCAGGTGCTTGCGCAGCGAGCGGTGAAGCGGAAAGAAAGGAGGCTTCATCGCCTCCATAAAGAGCTGGTCGTTTTCGCGAGCCGCAACCAGCACCCGATCCAGTTCTTCGCTGCTTCGCATCAACGGCTTCTCACACAGCACCGGTTTGCGCGCCTTGAGAGCTGCCAGCGCAAACTGCTCGTGGGTATCCGGCAGCGTGGCGATATAAACGGCGTCGCATCTTTCGAAGAGCGTGTCCAGCGTCAGGCACGCCTCAGCGTTGCTGGCTTCAGCCAGGGCGGCCACGGTCGCTTCATTGCGTCCCCACACGGCGGAGACACAGGCGTTCTCCGTATGCTGCATGCTGAGGGCGAAGCGGCGCGCGATGCCGCCGCTGCCAATAATGCCAAACCTGATCTTGTCTTTTCCGCTCATCGTCTCTTCGCTCATCTCGGCATTTGTACCTTGTCGATCCACAAGCCGCAAGGGCGCGGCGTCCTTCTGGTTCCTGCCTCTTGGCGTCGAGCTGCGAGAGATGAGTTGCGAGAGGCGAGTAAGGACTCGTATCTCAATTCTCGTATCTCACGACTCGGAGCATCGCTTCGGGTAACAGATCGGTAAGATGATCCTCGTATCCCTCTGGAGGGCGACGATGCACGCTTCCTCGAAAACCCCATCGGCCGCTGTCGGACGATGGGTTCTGGTTGCGACCATTCTCGGATCGAGCATGGCCTTCATCGATGGGACGGTCGTCAACGTTGCGCTTCCAGCGGTGCAGGTTGCTCTGCACGCAACCGCGAGTGATCTTCAATGGGTCGTGGAGTCCTATGCGCTTCTACTCGCTTCGCTGCTTCTGCTGGGAGGCTCACTCGGTGACCTGTACGGTCGCCGCAAGATCTTTGTCGCAGGTGTGCTGGTCTTTGCTGCTGGTTCAGCGTGGTGCGGATTCGCTTCTTCGATTGAGTTTCTGATTCTTGCGCGAGCCTTCCAGGGAGTCGGCGCAGCGCTATTGATACCGGGAAGTCTAGCCCTCATTAGTTCATCCTTTCCGGCAAGCGAACGAGGCCGCGCCATCGGCACATGGTCGGGTTTTACAGCCATTACGGCGGCGGTCGGTCCGGTTCTCGGAGGCTGGCTGGTCCAGCATGGCTCCTGGCGGTGGGTCTTCTTTATCAATCTCCCCCTGGCGGTTGTCGTTGTGGCGTTGACGCTGCGTTATGTCGCAGAGAGCCGCAATCAAGAGGCCAGCCGGATTCTGGATTGGCGAGGAGCCTCGCTGGCGACCCTTGGCCTGGGAGCGACGACCTACGCGCTAATCGAAGCTCCACACGGTGGCCGTATCGTGTGGGCGATGGGCGTTGCCGGAGTTGGCGCGCTCGCCGCCTTCTTACTGCTGGAGGCTCACTCCCCAGCTCCCATGGTCTCCCTCAAGTTATTTCGCTCGAGAGACTTCAGTGGGGCCAACCTGCTTACTTTCTTTCTGTATGCGGCTCTGAGCGGTCTGCTCTTCTTTCTCCCGCTCGATCTCATCCAAGTTCAGCACTACTCCGCGACCCAGGCGGGAGGCGCGCTGCTCCCGCTTATCCTTTTGATCTTTCTGTTGTCCCGCTGGTCCGGTGGACTGATCGCGCGCTATGGGGCAAGGACACCCCTGACGATCGGACCGCTCATAGCGGCGGCAGGCTATGCGCTCATGCTGAGAGGCGGCATCGGCCAGTCCTATTGGACGACACTCTTCCCCGCCATCTTGACGCTTGGCCTGGGGATGGCGATCAGCGTAGCTCCGCTCACGACAGCCGTGATGGAATCCGTCCCCGACAGCGAAGCGGGTGTGGCTTCGGGCGTCAACAATGCCGTTTCACGAATTGCCGGACTCTTAGCGGTCGCGGTCTTCGGCCTGGTCTTGTCGTTCGGGTTCAATCGAGCTCTCACGCATAGCCTTGACCAACTGGCGCTCTCGCCCGAAGCCCTGCAAAACATCAACCGTGAACGCCCCAAACTCGCGGGAGCCGAGACCAGTGACCCGCGCGTGAGACGAGCGATCAACGAAGCCTTCCTGTCCGGGTATCACGATATTCTCCTGATCTCCATTGTCCTGAGCGTGCTCAGCGCGTTCAGCGCTCGCATGATTTCATCCGGTACTCGGGAGGCGGCGGGGTCCTAGAAGCTGGCATCCGGGGTGTTCTTCTGTTTGCGTCGAGTTACGAGAGATGAGTTGCGAGAGGCGAGGAATCAGCTCGTATCTCGATTCTTGTGTCTCACGACTCGAAGCATCCCTGAGTGGTCGCCCCTGGCCTCTGCGGCCACACCCTCATGCGCAAAGCCTCAGTTACGATACGCGAGGCTGGTAATCTTGAAAGATTCCGGCAAGCGGGAGAAACATTGTGATTGAGTTAGCATTTTCGATTCTGGCGGCGGACTTCGCACATCTTGCGGACGAGATCGCGCGCGCCGAGCGTGGCGGCGGCACCATCGTCCACGTCGACGTGATGGACGGCCACTTCGTGCCCAACATTACCTTCGGGCCGCCGGTCGTGAAGGCGATTCGTCCGGTCACCAAACTGCCGCTCGACTGCCACCTGATGATCGAGGACCCCGACCAGTTCATCCCGGCGTTTGCTGAAGCCGGGGCGAATATGGTCAGCGTGCACGTGGAAGTATGCCGCCATCTGAACCGCACCCTGCAGCACATCATCGATCACGGCATGGGCGCGGGCGTCGTCATCAACCCGGCGACGCCGGTGGAGATGCTCATTGAAGTGCTGCCGATGGTGCACCATGTGCTCGTGATGAGTGTGAACCCCGGCTTTGGCGGGCAGAAGTTCCTGCCGCGCTCCGTCGAGCGGATCGCGCATCTGCGCCGCCTGCGGGAGGAGATGGGGCTGAACTTTCGCATCGAGGTCGATGGCGGGGTCGCTCACGATACGGTAGCGAGCGTCGTCGAAGCAGGAGCGGACATGCTCGTGGCCGGCTCGGCGATCTTTGAGAAGGGCAAGACCGAAAAGAATGCCCGTGAGTTCCTGCGGATCGCGCGCAAAGCAGCGGGAGAGAGAACAGCAAGGGTGAAAGCAGCCCCCCTCCCGGGCAAGAAGGCACTCCCCCGCCGGGTTTCCCGGGCGGGCAAATAGGGCAGTTCACAACAGGTATCGGCTGAGAAGAGAGAGGTCTGCCCGGTTTTCTTCCCCTGAAAACCATCCGGCACGGCTCTCCCGAGGCCAGTAACGGTGAAACTGCACTAGAATAAAAGGCAGTCCCGCAGCATCGCTGTGGGCGGATGGAGTTGCAATGCGTACAGGGTTTGGAAGTTTTTTCACGAGCCGCCGGGCTGGATGGATGGCCGGGCTGGCAGTAGCAGCGATGCTGTCCCCGTCTCTCGCCCTTGTGGCCCAGGAAACAGCACCGGCAGCGGCAACGCCGCAGACAACCGAGCCTGCTACGACCGCTCCCGCGCAGGCTACCAGCGGCGACCAGGCGACCAGCGCTACGCTCAGCAATACCCCCGACAAGAAAAAGAAGCACGAGAAGGTGGCCAAGGCCGACCGCGTCAAGCAGGGCAAAGACACCCGTGCGGTGATCAAGCGTGACAGCAAGCTCCAGCCGCAGCTCAGCAAGGACGCACAGCTGCCGGACAAGCAGCTCTACGACAAGGCGCTGGCCCAATCCAAGAGCGGCCACTATGACGTCGCCCGTCTCGACCTGCAGACCCTGTTGAACACCTATCCTGACTCGCAGTACCAGATGCGCGCCAAGCTGGCCGTTGCCGATAGCTTTTACCGCGAAGGCGGTTCAGCCGCCCTGGCCCAGGCCGAGCAGGAATATACCGACTTCATCACCTTCTTCCCGAACGTGCCCGAGGCCGCCGAGGCCCAGATGCGCGTCGGCGACATCTACCTGAAGCAGATGGACGTTCCGGACCGCGACTATACCAAGGCTCTCAAGGCCGAGGAAGCTTACCGCACCATGCTGCGGCAGTATCGCGATGCTCCCCCCAAGTTGCTCGAAGAGGTACGCCAGAAGCTGCGCGAGGTTCAGGAAGTGATGGCCACGCGTGAGGCCGAGCTGGGTGCGTTCTACGCCTCGCATGAGAACTGGGCGGCAACGATCGCTCGCTACCAGACCGTGATTGACCAGTATCCGCAGTACAGCCACATGGACGACGCCCTGATCGGACTCGGCGATGCCTATGCGGCCCAGGCCCATATCATCCGCTCGCAGGCCCTGCCGGAAGCAGCGCGCGCCAAGCTGCTGCAGGAGTATGACGGCAAGGCCGCAACCGCCTACCGGACAGTGGTTCTGGAGCACTCCGCCGCACCGCACGCGGAAGACGCCAAAGAACGGCTCGCAGCCATGAACCTGCCGATTCCGGAACCGACCCCGGAACAGGTAGCGGCCAGCGAAGCCCTCGAAAGCAGCCGTGCGCAATACACGATGTCCCGCCGTCTCCAGTTGCTGATCCTGCATAAGCCGGATACGGTCCCCGCAGCACGCGCCGGCGACCCTCCGCTAGACGATGCGCCGATCACCACGGCTCCGCAGGTCATCAAGCAGATGCTGGCCAGCTATGCGGGCGCGCTCAATCCTGCAGCAGCAGCTGCTGCTGCCGCCGATGCAGCCAAGACTCCCATTACAGCGGCTCCCGGGAGCGACAGCGCGGCTCCAGCCACCACAGCGGAGCCTTCAGCCGCTGCCGCGCCGCCTACCCTCTCCGACGTTCCCGCACCAGGCGAGGCCGCTCACGACAGCACTACGTCCACGATGGAAGCCGCCCCTGCCCGTAGCGGACCCACGGGTACAGGCTTGGGCGTTGAGGTGCTGACGCCTGGAGTGAGCACGTCTCCCGTAAGCAATCTGCCTGCGGCGACGGGAGCTCCCGACCCCAACAACGGACTGCCTACTGCCGGCCCAAAGGACACCGCTGCTCTGCCACCTATCGAGAAGCCAGCCGAGGCTCCCGACCAGGTAAACGAGCTGAAGGGTGCGTCGGCACAACCGGCGGCACAGACGGCGACGACCGGGAAGAACGGAAAGAAGAAGAATCCCAAGCAGCCCTTCGACAAGGATGACGAAAGCTCCAGCACCCACAAGAAGAAGAAGGGTCTGGACAAGCTGAATCCGCTCTAAAAAGCAGAGTGTAGAGGATAGAGTGTAGAGGATAGAGTGTAGAGAGTAGAACGAATAAGGGAGCGGCGCTGAATGATCGTATTCAGCGCCGCTCTTTTGTTTTCTCTATCCTCTACGCTCTATCCCTCTACACTCTGTCCTCCTCCTGCTACGCTTAAAGCTTATGAATCAGGAACTGCCAAAGACATACGATCCGTCGTCGATTGAAGAGAAGTGGGCGAAGTTCTGGGTGGAAGAGCGGCTGTTCGATGTCGCCACACCCGCAGGCGAAGCCGACCCAGACAAGACCTTCGTGCAACTGCTGCCCCCGCCCAACGTTACCGGCCGGCTGCACATGGGGCACATGCTCAACCAGACGGAGATGGACATCCTCACGCGCTGGCACCGCATGCGCGGCGATACCTCAGTGTGGGTTCCGGGCACGGATCACGCGGGCATCGCGACGCAGATGATGGTCGAGCGGCAGCTCGCCGCCGAAGGCACGACGACGCGCCAGCAGCTGGGGCGCGAGGCCTTCACCGAACGCGTCTGGAAGTGGAAGGAACAGTACGGCGGCGCCATCACCGACCAGATGCGGCGGCTCGGCGCGAGCGTCGACTGGTCGCGCGAGTACTTCACGATGGACGAACGCCTGAGCCGTGCCGTGAAGGAGAGCTTCGTGCGCCTGTACGAGCAGGGGCTGATCTATCGCGGAGCGTACATCGTCAACTGGGACCCGCAGATTCAAACTGCGGTCAGCGATCTCGAAGTAGAGTCCGAAGAGCGTGCAGGCTCGCTCTTCCACATTCGCTACGATCTGGCGGATGGCTCCGGCTCCCTCATCATCGCGACCACACGCCCCGAGACCATGCTCGGTGACGTTGCCGTTGCCGTGAATCCCACGGATGAGCGCTATACAGCGTTCCTCGGCAAGAACCTGGTGCTGCCGCTGATGGGCAGAGAGATTCCCGTTGTCGCCGACGACTGGGCTAATCCTGAGTTCGGCACCGGTGCGGTGAAGGTCACACCTGCGCATGACCCGAACGACTTCGCCATCGGCCGGCGGCACAACCTGCCGTCGCCCAACATCATGGACGAGCGGGCGCACATCAAGCTCGAAGGCTCGCCCTACGACGGCCTCGACCGCTTCGAGGCTCGCAAGCGCATCGTCGCCGACCTGGAGGCCGCGGGGCATCTTGTGGCCATCAAGGACCACACCCTGACGCTGCCCGTCTCGCAGCGCACCGGCGCGATCATCGAGCCGCGGCTTTCGATGCAGTGGTTCCTCAAGATCCAGCCGCTCGCCGACAAGGCCATTGAAGCCGTGGACAAGGGCTACATCAAGTTCACGCCCGACAACTACCGCAAGACCTACGGCGAGTGGATGAAGAACATCCACGACTGGTGCATCTCGCGGCAGCTCTGGTGGGGCCATCGCATTCCTGCGTGGCACTGCGGCGATTGCGGCGCGATCAACGTCTCGCGCGAGACGCCCACCGACTGCACGAAGTGCGGCGGCGCAAAGCTGGTGCAGGAGACCGACGTCCTCGATACCTGGTTCTCGTCGGGACTGCTGCCCTTCACCGTCTTCGGCTGGGACGGAAGCGACAAACTCACGCCCGATCTTGCAGCCTTCTATCCGACACAGCTTCTCGTTACGGGCTTCGACATTCTGTTCTTCTGGGTGGCCCGCATGATCATGCTGGGCTGCCACTTCATGCTCGATGTGCCGATGCCTGACGGCTCGCAACGCTCGCTCGCCGATGCCGTGCCCTTTCGCGAGGTCTACATCCACGCGCTGGTGCGCGATGCCGATCGGCAGAAGATGTCCAAGACCAAGGGCAACGTCATCGACCCCATCGAAGTCGTCACGAAGTACGGGACCGATGCGGTCCGGTTCACGCTCGCCTCGCAGGCTTCGCCGGGAACGGACATCGCCTTCAGCGAAGCCCGCACAGAGGGCTATCGCTCGTTTGCAAACAAGATCTGGAACGCCGCACGCTTTCTGCAGATGCAGATCGAACGTGGCCGCGAGGCGGGATACAAGGTCTCGCTGGGAGCGCATGATTCCCTGTCGCTTGAGTTGCCGGAGCAGACGCCGCTCGAGACGCGCTGGATCTTTGCGCGCCTGAGCACGGTGTGCGCGGACGTGGAACGTTCGCTCGCGGACTATCGCTTCGACGAAGCCGCGAACGCCGTCTACCAGTTCTTCTGGGGTGAGTTCTGCGACTGGTATCTGGAGCTCGTGAAGCTGCGGCTTGAATTCACCGGCGAGAAGAACGATGTCACCGCGCTCACGCTCGGCGCGCTGGTCAGCGTGTTCGAGGCAGCGCTGCGGCTGCTTTCGCCCTTCATGCCGTTCATCACCGAAGAGCTCTGGCACGCGCTCTACGCTTCGGTCGGCAATGAGTCACCGGCGAAGTCCATCGCGCTCACACGCTTCCCGCAGGCTGGCGACTTCGCCAACGATGCCCTCAGCGTCGAGGCGATGAACACGCTGCAGGAGCTCATCGTCACGGTTCGCGGGCTGCGCAAAGAGCTCGGCGTACCGGAGAAAGAGGCCACGCCGATTCAGGTCCATGCGAACAACCGCATCTCCGCGTTGGCCGACGCGAACTCCGACATGCTCGCGAGGCTCGCTCGTGTCAGCTCCGTTGAACTGGTGCACGAGGCCCCGACGGGCAATAGCGCGCGTGCCACGGCCAACTTCGATGTAGCGGTGATCTACGAACGCCAGATCGATGTTGCCGCCGAACGAGAGCGTCTGGAGAAGGACCTTGCGAAGTATGACAAGGGCCTGCAGGCGGCTGAACGGCAGTTGAACAACGAGGGCTTTGTGGCGAAGGCTCCGGCACATATCGTCGAAGGGTTGAAGAAGCAGGCCGCCGAAACGCGTGCGTTGAAGGACAAGGCCCAGGCTGCGCTTGACGCGTTGCCAGCGGTCTAACCGAAGATAAAGCCAAGATAGTGTTCTTATCTTGATCCCCCACCGAGGCGTCATCCTGAACGGAGCGCCTCGCCTTTTTTGCGAGGTGCGTAGTCGAAGGACCCCGAGGGGCTTGATCTTGCCCATGGTGTTGGGATCGTCTCCAGCGCGAACGTCCAGGCTCGAGAGCTCGAGGTGGAAAAGGGGCGAAAGGTATGGGCAGGATTGTGGCCCTCGGGGTCCTTCGACTCCGCGTCCCCAAAAGCCGGGACGCTTCGCTCAGGATGACGACTCTGTGGGGGCTAAAGATACTATGAGGATATCTATCCCCTTTTCGTTGCCGAATTTATCGGTTTTTTGTTTTGACTTGCCTGCGGCCTGCCCTTAGCCTGCGAACACTTGTATTCGCGCCGGCGAGGAGTTTCCATGGCAACCGCACGAAGGTCTCAGGCAAAGAAAACCGTTAAGAAAACTGCAGCGGCTGTGGCGAGCACCCTCTCGCCACAGTCCCCCAAGGGCACACCCGCCGGTACGCCGATCTTTGCCGATCCCACCTTTACGCCGGACCCCACGAAGTACAAGGTCGCGCACGCCTCCGACACGCAGGCCTATAAGGAGATGGACGCTCTCATCGCGGCCCACAAGTTTCTTCCGCTGGCGTTTCCCAGCGTTCCGGGCGTCACTGAGCCCGTCCTGAACCTCGCCGATGCCCTCGGGCCTGGCGGTGCGGCCATCGTCTCCAGCATTGAGAGTGCCGGCCAGATGGTGTTTCACTCGGCGGGCGATACCGGTGCGACCCAGGGGCCGAAGACCGAGAACGAAGTAGTGGACAAGATGCTCGCCGACTTCACCGGCGAGGCAGCAGGAGCCGTGCCCCGGTTCTTCTACAATCTCGGTGACATCGTATACAGCTTCGGCGAGCATAAGTACTACTACGACCAGTTCTACGACGCCTACCGAAACTATCCCGCGCCCATCTTTGCCATCCCCGGCAACCACGACGGCATCGTTCTGCCCGCGCCCGCCGGCACCGGCAACCCGGACGATTCACTGAGCGCCTTCCTCGCCAACTTCTGTACGCCGGGCTTCGCGCACTCGACCGACTCCGTAGGCATCTCGCGCACCACGATGATCCAGCCCGGTGTTTACTTCACGCTGGAGGCGCCCTTTGTTCGCATCCTGGGCCTCTACAGCAACATCATGGAGAATCCCGGCGTCATCTCCTCCACCCCCGACCCGAAGAGCGGCAAGCCGAAGTTCCCTAATCTCTCGGACGTCCAGATCGACTACCTGACGGCCGCACTGACTCGTATCAAGAAGCAGAAGTTCACGGGCGCTGTGATCCTCGCCGTCCATCATCCTCCCTATGCCTTCGGCAAGCACTCCGGCTCGATGGTGATGCTGAAGGAGATCGACGCTGTCTGCGCGGCGGTCGGCGTCTGGCCCCACGTTGTTCTCTCAGGACACGCGCATAACTACCAGCGCTTCACCCGCACCCTGGGCTCGCGCCAGATTCCGTTTTACGTCGTCGGCAACGGGGGCCACGGCCTCTCCAAGCTCAACATCGACCCGACGCTGCGCACGCCCATCCCGATGCCGGCCTTCGCACAGCCCGAGCGCAATGACTCCGTCACGCTGAACAGCTACGACTTCAAGAACTACGGCTATCTCCGCATTGTGGTCAATGCAAAGCTGCTGCACCTTGAGTACCACCCGGCCTCAGATGGCACAGACACCAAGACCCCTGACGACTCCGTGACCATCGATCTCGCGACCGGCACACTCACCACCCAGACGATCCAGAGCTGAGCCTGCAGCACGAATCGCTGTAGCATTGAAGATATGGTTTCGGCTGAAGAGTTCAATGTTGCGGAGATCCGCGCCGCGCTGATCGGCACACGCTTTGCCCGCGGGCTTCAACACTTCGCATCCGTCGACTCGACCAATGCCAGGCTGCTCGAAGCGGCGGCCGCGGGCGCTCCTGAAGGCACGGTTTTCGTCGCGGACGAGCAAACCTCGGGTCGCGGACGCGGAGGCCATACGTGGCACTCCACGCCAGGAGACGGCCTGTATGTGAGTATCCTCACCAAACCCGCGCTGCCGCTGCGCGATGCACTCCTGATCTCGCTCGCGACCGGCCTTGCGGCACAACGGGCCATACGAGAGTGCACCGGACTGACCGCCGACATCCGCTGGCCAAACGACCTGCTGCTGGACGGCAAGAAGTGCGTCGGCATCCTCGTCGAAACGGCACTGGAGCGCGACCAGAACGCCGCTCTGCGCTATGCCGTCATCGGTGTGGGGATAAACATCAATCACCCGTCCTTCCCAGAGGAGATCGCTCCTTTGGCGACATCGTTGCGGCTCGCAAGCGGCAAGCCGCTGCAGCGCAGCAGCCTGTTGATCGCGTTGCTGCGAGCTCTTGACCACGAGTTGATGCTGCTGGAAGACATATCGGCTCCACGCGAAAAAGATCTGCTCACCCGGTTTGCGGAAGGCTCTACCTGGGCGCGTGGAAAACGCGTGAAGGTGCCCGAACAGGGCGGATATACTGGCGTAACGGCCGGTCTGAACGAGCATGGGTTTCTGCTCGTCGCAAGCGACGACGGCGTGCTGCGGACGGTGCTCTCGGGCGGCGTTCGCGAGATGGAATAGCACCTCAACCGAGGCGGAAAGGCGACCATGCTACTGGCACTCGATATCGGCAACTCCAATACGGTCGTGGGACTCTTCCGTCTCTCAGAGGGCGAACCGCACGAACTGGTTGCGGACTGGCGCATCACGACTCCTTACAAGCAGACGGCGGACGAGCTGGGAGTGCTGCTGCAGACGCTGTTCTCCATGCGCGGCCTGAAGCCGGACGTCGTCACCGGCATCGCCATCTCTTCCGTCGTGCCGCCGCTCGACTCCAGCCTGCGGCTCGTGTGCGAGATGTACTTCCACATCAAGCCGCTCTTCATCGAGCCCGGCGTCAAGACCGGCCTGCCGATACTGACAGACAATCCCAACGAGGTCGGAGCGGACCGCGTCGTGAACTGCGTCGCCGCCTATGAACTGCTCGGCGGGCCGACCATCGTCGTCGACATGGGCACGGCGACGACCTTCGATGTCGTCTCGAAGAAGGGCGAGTTCCTGGGCGGGGCCATCGCGCCGGGGCTCGGCATCTCCGCCGAGGCGCTGTTCTCTCGCGCCGCGCGGCTGACGCGCGTGGAGATCAAGAAGCCGGCGAAGATCATCGGCACCAGCACTACCGACAACATCCAGATCGGGCTCTACTACGGCTACATCGGACTGGTCGACGGCATCCTGGAGCGGTTTATCGCGGAGCTCGGACCGGAGACCAAGACGATCGCCACCGGCGGCCTCGCCAAGCTGATCGCGGGAGGCTCCAAATACATTGGAGCAGTCGACGAGATGCTCACGCTGAACGGCCTGCGGCTCATCTGGGAACGCAACCAGGAGCGCCATAGAAGACGGTGAGGCAGGGATTAGGGAACAGGGATTAGGGATTAGAGAGCCCTTTGAACCTAATCCCTAATCTCTGTTCCCTAATCCCTGCTTTTATGAATTACTTTCATTATTTTTCGGAGATCGAAGAGCGCTTCAGCCGCAGGCGCGGCTCGTTGTTGATGCTCTCCACGCTGGACTGGGCGTTGATTGAGACCTGGCGCGAGGCCGGGATTCCGCTCGAGGCCGCGTTGCGCGGGATCGACGACGCCTTCGATAAATACGACGCCAAGATGCAGCGGGCCAAGGGACGGATGCGCAAGGTCAATGGCCTGGCATGGTGTGCGCAAGCCGTCATGCAGGCCGCCGAAGACATGGCCGAGGCTGCGACCGGCGCGGTGAAGACGGCACCGCAAGAGACCGTCGAGAGCGGCTTCGAGACAGAGCGCGTCGCTCGCTTCCTCGAGGAGAACGCGAAGGCCGTCGACGCTGCAAAGCCCACTTCGATCGCACTCAGCGAAACCGCGCGACGTTTGCGCGAACTGGCTGAAGTCCTGCGCAGCGCGGCTCCGATGCCTCTGGATGAACTCGACCGCACGCTGACGGTGCTCGAAGAAAAACTCTTCGCAACCCTGATGAGCACAGCTCCCGAGGAAGAGATCGTCGCGTTGCGCGAACAGGCTGATCGCGAGCTTGCGCCATACCGGGCGAAGATGGGCGCGGTGCAGATTCGGCAGATCCAGGCGCAGTTCCTGCAGAAGCGCCTGCTCGAGGCCCGCAGCCTTCCGCGCCTCAGCCTCTTCTACATGGGGCACGAGTGATGGCAGAAACCGTCCGCATCGAGCGAGCTGTCTACGGTGGTGCCGGTCTTGCGCACCGGATCTCGGGCGCAGTGGCCTTTGTGCCCTTCGTGCTGCCGGAAGAGCTTGTCGAGATCGATGCACCTTCAGGAGCGAACGAAGCCGCACTGCAGCGTGTGATTGAGCCTGCGCCCACGCGTATCGAGCCACCCTGCCCGCACTTCGGCCGTTGTGGAGGCTGCCAGTATCAGCACGCAGAGTATGCGACACAGGTTGAGATCAAACGCGACATCCTGAGGGAGACGATGCAGCGCGCAGGTGTCAACACGCTGCCGGAGATCGCAAGCCACACAGGCGAACCGTGGGGTTATCGCAATCGTGTGCGCTTTCGTCTCGGTAAGGTGGAGGGTTTGTTTCGCGTTGGGTATAGCGTTCGCGGAACCAACGCATTCCTTCCCATTACGCAATGCCCTATCGCCGCACCCTTGTTATGGAAGGCTGCCGTTGCTCTCCTGCAGCTTTCCGAAAACAACATTGAAGCTAAGCTGTGGCTCGAGGCTGCGAATGAAGTTGAGTTCTTCTGCAACGCCGATCTTTCGCGTCTGCAGATGACGCTGCTGTGTGCACGCGCGAAGCCTGCGAAGAAGAACAGCTTCGCACGACTGTGCGAGGCCTTGCAGCAGGGCGTGCCGGAGCTCTCGGGGGCTGGCGTTCTTACGGGCGATGCTCGTGGGGGGAATACGAACTTCACAGAGGGTTGGGGAATCGCGGGGCTTGCGTATCGTGTTGCCGATGAAAACTACTGGGTCAGCCGTGGCGGTTTCTTTCAGGTCAATCGCTTCCTTGTAGAGAAACTGTTACCTCTCGTCTGCGTCGGACGCAGCGGCGATATTGCCTGGGACCTGTTTGCCGGTGTCGGGCTTTTCTCGCGGGTGCTGGCGCGTAGCTTCGCGCAGGTGACTGCCGTCGAAGCTAATCCCTCTGCGGCGAATGATCTTCGCATCAGTCTCGGCAAGCTTGGCTCGCAGCACCGATCCGTACAGGCTTCGACACTGGAGTTTCTGCGTGGCGCTGTTGTGCAGAGAGAACGGCCTGCTTTGATCGTGCTCGATCCGCCTCGTGCGGGCGCGGGAGTGGAGGCTTGTGAGCTGCTGCTGAAGCTCGCTGCGCCTGCCGTGGTCTATGTCTCGTGCGATCCGACAACGCTGGCTCGCGATTTAGTTGTGTTGCAACGGGACTATCGTATTGCGGAGATACATCTGGTCGATCTCTTTCCCCAGACCTTTCATCTGGAGACTGTTGTGATGCTGGCACGCAGGTAGGACGTGCCACGACAGTTCTTGCCTTTGCTTTTCTGGCTTGTCATTCCGAGCGCAGCGAGCGAACCTGCTGTCTCCCGTTCTTTGCCTATATCGCCACAGATGTTTGCGTACCAGAACAATCTCCTTCTGGCTTCGCTACTACTTTTGGGGCCGCATGAGCGAAAAACGGGAGACAGCAGGTTCGCTCGCTACGCTCGGAATGACAAGCCAGAAAAACAAAGGCAAGAACAAAAGCAAAAACAAGAACAAAAGCAGGGGCACCTTACCCTTCAGGGCTGTTTTTATGCGAACTTCTCTGCTTCCCCCCCTATCAAATAACCAGAGAACCGCTTTAATGGCACACTGGGCAGAACTCAGTCGTCGCCTCTCATGCGGGTCATAGGTACTTCAGGTTTCTGGATGGACTCCGCTCCGGCGGTCGAAGCGCTGCGCTTTCGCAGGATGCCTCTGCTGGCTGCCGTGCTTTGTTTCGCGCTCGGAGACATACTCTCCCGAAGCTGGCATGCTCCCGTTCTGCTTGCTGGATCGACCGCGTTATTACTGCTGCTCGCTGTCCTCAGCCAATGGCGCGCCAACCGCATCGCCATTGTTCCCGCGCTCGCGCTATGGATCGTTGCCGGCTGCTGGTGCGCGCAGATACAACCCGCGATTCCGCCGCAGACAGCGCTCATCCCCTACGCCGATGGCCTGAGCCGCATCGTGCGTGGGCGTGTGGTGCGGGTGCGCCTGCTGCACGAGACACAACAGAACGACGCTGCCCCACAACAGCCGCAGGAACCGTGGCGCATGGAACCCGGCGCGTGGGAGGCCGACAACGAACATCCGTTGGAGTCCGTCGATCTGGATGTACAGGCCATCGAAGATGTAACGCCGGACACCTCCACCATGCGGCCACTGCAAGGCGGAGTGCGCGTGACGATCACTGGCGATGCGCCGGTGCTGGCCTGTGGCGACGTGCTGGAACTGCCGCTGCGCTTGCGCGTGCCGGACACCTATCGCGATCCCGGCGCATGGTCGCACGCAGCGGCGTTGCTTGGCGAAGGCATCGCTGTGCAATCCAGTGTGAAGGCCGCGCGTGTGCACAAAACCGGAGCCGCGACTCGTGACTGGCGATGCCGCCTCTATGCCGCGCAGTCATGGGCGGCGAGCCGCATCGACATGCTCGTACACTCCCGCGCCAATCGCCTGCTGCCCGCAGCCGCACACCTCAGCGCGGAAGATGCCGCGATCCTGAACGCAATGCTCTTCGGCGACCGTGGACGGCTGAGTCAGACGCTTCGCGCAGGCTTTGAACGGACCGGCACCTTTCATCTCTTCGTGGTCTCGGGATTGCATATCGTCCTGCTGTCAGGAGTGCTCTTCTGGATTCTCCGCAAACTGCGCACTCCGGAAGGCATAGCCGTTGCAACGACCATCGTTGCGGCGACAGGCTACGCACTGCTCACCGGCTTTGGCGTTCCGGTGCAGCGCGCGCTTGGGATGACGGCGGTGTATCTGCTCGCGCGCTGGCTGGCCCGCGAGAGCGGCGCGCTCAATGCGCTGGGCGTGGCAGGGCTCGCCGTACTCGTGTTCGATCCGCGCGCTCTATTCGAGGCAGGTTTCCAGATGACCTTCCTCGTCATCCTTGCCATCGCAGGACTTGCGTTGCCGTTGAGCGACCGCCTGCTGCACTCCTGGAAGCGCGCCACACATAATCTCTGGCTCGTGCGGCTCGATGCCTTTCTGCCGCCGCAAGTCGCGCAGCTTCGCGTTCGCCTGCGCATGTTCGGCGTGCTCTTTGCGCAACTGCTCGGCAAAGGCGCACGTGATCTGCCGCTGTGGCTGTTGCTCGCTGTGACCTGGGCCTGCGAAGCGTTTTTGATCGGTATCGTGGTAGAGCTCTGCATGGTATTGCCGATGGCCGTCTACTTCCATCGCGCCACGCTGCTGGCGCTGCCGCTGAATCTCATCTCTGTACCGCTGATCACAGTGCTGATCTGCGTTGCGGTTCTCACGTTCTGCGTGGCCCTTTTGAACAGTTGGCTGGCGATGATTCCCGGCGCGATCACCGCTCTGCTCCTGCATACCGTGCGAGCCCTGGTGGAGCACCTCGGCCACATCGCCCTCGCCGATCTGCGCGTGCCGATGCCAGCCCCTGCGGCGATCGCGCTGGCCTGTGCCGCTCTCGTCTTCTGCTGCTGGGCCCTGCGTGCTCGACAGAGGATGTGGCAGTGGGTCGGCGTTGCCGCCATGGCCGTGATTCCACTGGCAGTGCTGCTGCCGGAGCCGCCGTTGCTGCATCGCGGCGTGCTGGAGGTTACCGCGCTCGACGTTGGCCAGGGCGACTCGCTGCTGGTCGTCTCTCCTGAGGGCCGGACGCTGCTCGTCGATGCAGGCGGTCCGGTCGGGCAGCAGGTGCCGTCTCCGGACCGATGGGATATTGGCGAAGAGGTCGTCGCGCCTTATCTTTGGTCGCGGCGCATTCGCCGTCTCGATGCCATACTGCTGACGCACGCGCACAGCGATCACATGGGCGGCATGCCGGCGGTGCTGCGCGATCTGCGTCCGCACGAACTCTGGCTCAGCGTGCAGCCGGGCAAGTCGCCAGGACTCCACGCCTTGCTCGAAGAGGCACAGGACCTCGGCATCACCGTACGCTGGTTTCGCGCGGGCTACGCCTTCAATTGGGGAGGCCTGCACACCAGCGTGCTCGCTCCCGAAGCGAGCTATGAGAATCCCCGTGAGGCCGTGAACAACGACTCTTTAGTGATGCGCCTGGACTTCAACAAAGCCAGCGTCCTGCTCGAAGGCGATGCCGAAGCACCGAGCGAAGCGGCGATGGTGGAGCATGGACGCGTCGCGCCGGCGACCCTGTTGAAGGTCGGCCACCATGGCAGCAATACTTCGACGACGCCGGCGTTTCTGGCCGCCGTCGCGCCGCGCGAGGCCGTCATCAGCGTCGGTCGATACAACACCTTCGGGCATCCACGCTTTGAGGTGCTCGGCCGCCTCGAAGCCGCACACGTCAAAACCTTCCGCACCGACCGCGCGGGCGCGGAGACGTTCCTGCTGACGAGCGAGGGTGGAATCTCCGCTGGTACCGCCGCATCTTATTAAGAAGGCGAAAGGAGCTACTATGCAAAAAGATATGGGAGCGACAGGAGTCACACCGAATCCCGCGAAGCCTCTGCCAACGCCGGAAGCGCTCGAAGAGCAGCGCCTGATCCGACGGATGCAGATGATGATGAACATGGTGATGCAGGTGATCGCGCAGGACTCCACCCTGACCATCGACGACGCCTCGCAGATGATCGCCGACGCACGCTCCGCGGCGCTTGCGATGTTCCCCGGCAAAGAGCTGGCCTACGACTTGATCTGGAAGCCGCGCTTTCAACGGCTGATGCGCGAGCGCTTCCTGATTATGTAATTGGCACGAGGCTACAGAGACTCAAAGCACCACTAAAGTGAGGCGCCGAGTTACGAGATATGAGTTGCGAGATACGAGTTATCCCTCGCCTCTCGCAACTCACATCTCGCAACTCGGGGCTGCAATCAGAACTCGATGCGGCCAGAAAGCTGCGCCGAGCGGCTCTTGTTTGCCTGGGCATTGACCTGCCCGAAGCTTGCGTTTCCATACACCGCACTCGCCACAGAGAACTGAGTGTGGTTCGTTACGTTGTAGAGGTCGGCCTGAATGTTGAACCTGGACGAGTTCAGGATGTGCAGGTTGAAGCTGCGGCGCAGGCTGATATCCAGGTTGTTGTTGCCGGGACCGTAGATGTCATACGGAGCCGTGCGGGGTGCGTTGCCGAATTGATAGGCGTTGTTGCCGGTGAAAGCAGTCGAATCGATATAGCTCTTGCTGACGCTCGAGGTCGCCCCCTGGCCCCACTTGCCGTTGATGCGGGCGCGGCCAATGAAGGCAGGGTTAAGGTTCGGCATGCAGGCGCCTGCGGGAGAGCTAAAGGAGCTCTGCGCGGGATTGGTCGCGCAGACGGACGAGGTGATCGCCAGAGGCGAGCCGGAGTAGGCCTGGAAGATAGTCGAAAACTTCAAGCCTCCCAGTACAGCGCGTTCCCACGCTTGATTGGCAAGGATCTGACGTCCGATCGGCAAGTCCCATACGCCCGTGATCACAACGTGCTGGGGCTGGCTCGATGTTGATACCGAACGATCCATCCGGCCTATGGCGTAGGCTTTGCCGTTGCCTGAAGCAAACGCCGGGATGGCATAACCGGAGCGGAACGTGCCGGCATCGTCGATGGAGCGAGACCAGGTGTAGTTCGCCATAAACGTGATGCCGTGCGTCGGCCGCATGTTGAACGACATCTGCAGCGAGTGGTAGTTGGAGTTCGCCACGTTCCCGTAAGGATCGCTGACGTTCTGGAACGGGAATGGATGCAGCAGCGTCGCAACGCTCTGGCTGGTGTTGAACTTCGTGTAGTACGAAGGGCAGTCGCCGGAGGTAGCGCAGAACGTCGTCTCCGCCGCTCCTGTCAGGTTCAGGCTCGAACCCAGCGCGAGATACTTTGGATCGAGCTGATCGGCCCAGAAACCGCGAGCGTTGCTTCCATCGGCCTGCAGGAAGTGGCCTTGCGATCCGACATAGGTGATCGTCGAGGTGAAGGCATCGGTCCACTGATGCTGAAAGCCGAAGCTCCAGTTGATGTACTGGGGAGCACGACCGCCCAGGTAGGGATCAGCATAGCCCTGGCTGCTGGAAGGTGTCCCAGTATATCCAGCGACCGTGGTGTAGCCCGTTCCATAGGCTGGGCCGGAGGCGCGCCCTGCAGCTGGAGTGCTCATTCCAGCAGGCACCGCCATGTTCGAACCCATCAGAGGAAAGGTCGACAGGAGCTGGCCGTTCGCTGAGAACGACGGAGCAGCCGAGAACCCAAGAGCGTTGGATGCCATGCCCGTTTGTGAAGCCGTGCCTCCGCCGACGCCGTTGCCGTGCGTATACATCACGCCGTAGCTGGCGCGGACAACCGTCTTCGGATCGACCTGGTAAGCGAGTCCGATGCGCGGCCCGATGTTCTTGAAGTAGGTGTTCACCGGGGTCTGGCAGTTACAGGTGTTCGCGCCATCTCCGGCATATTGCAGAGCGCCGTTGATACCCGTTACCGGGTTTGGAAGATTCGGATTGAAGAAGCTCATGAAGCCATGGTTCTCTCTGACGGAGGGGAAGATATCCCAACGCAGGCCCAGGTCGAGCGTGAGTTTGTCGGTTACCTTCCAGTTGTCCTGAACATAGGGCGAGTAGGCCCGGAAGCGGGAGCCATACGACTGGTCCAGATACTGCGTGAGGCTTCCCTTATCGATCTGGCCGACCAGGAAGCTGGCATACGCCGCTCCTGTATTGGCGGCCGCCGCATACTTCGGTGAAGTATTGCTCGAGGCTGTAATCTGGGCTGTCTCCGTAACGGAAGCGGCCAGGGTCAAAGGAGTGCTTCCCCCCGTTGCCGGAGTCACGTTGTAGAGCAGCCAGGCGATCTGTCCGCCAAAGGTCACGGTATGCTTCCCGGCAACCCACTGGATGTTATCGACAAGGGTGTAGTTCTGCGCGATCGTCCCGTTGGGAGTAGAACCGCTCCAACCGGTCGGGGCATTGGTGCCGCTGAAGGTAACAAAGGGAAATGCGGTCTGCGCAGGCCCTGAGGGCAGTCCGGTGAACCCGAGCGCGGAGGCAGAGTATTGAGGAAGCTGGTCGGCGTCAAAGGTGGGACCGTTATAACGCGCGTAGCCATACTTGAACTGATTGACGAGGTGCGGCGTAAAGGTGTGCGTCTCTTCGATGATGCCGACCGCCGTCTTGGGTGCGTAGGCCTGGCCATAGTTGTACGGCACGCCTGCAACGTTGCGGCCTGAACCCTGCGCCTGTCCGACGGGGAAGGAGCTGGCCTGACGGCCAATCGCCGCCATGAGCGTCAACTGGTCTTTCTGAGTGGTGTAGTCGATACGCTCAGTCGTCGACCAGTTGTTCAGTGCCGTTGCGTTGGGGGCATAGTAGTTGTTCTGAAGGTTCTGGTTGGTGAGTTGCGGTATAAATTGCTGCAGCGCGAGCGCGGCCTGCGAGAACTGCGAGGCAGGGATTACATCCGGTGTGCCGGTGAGAATCGGATTGCCCCCAGGGCCGGGGGTTCCGGCATACGAGTAGCCATAACGGTAGCGGCAGGGGCCATTGGTGCTGTTGGCCGTACAGGCAGCCTGCGAGTTCGGGTCCCAGACGCCGCCCGGAATCACTCCCGTAAAGTTGCCGTTCTGTTGTGCAAACGTCGGGAAAGTGACAGGAGTTGGCGTGGTGCTGGAGTAGCGATAGCCGTTGTAGTTACCGAAGAAGAAGAGCTTGTCCTTCCAGGTGCCGAAGGGAACCAGCGGACCGCCGAAGTTGATTCCATACTCGTTCTGGTGCTCGATCGGCTTCGCAGGCAGCCCGGTCAGCGGGTTGTTCGCGCGGTAGAAGCCCCAGGTATCGAGCGCCGTGTTGCGGAAGAACTCGTACACCGCGCCATGCCATTTATTCGCACCCTGCTTGATGGTGTAGTTCTGAATGCCCTGGCCTTCATAGATCGCCGAGTAGCCGTTGGTCTGTACCTGGAACTGGTTTACGGCATCCACCGAGATCGCCGTCCAGATATAGCGCGGGTCGCCGTTACCACCGGCGCGCACGAAAGGCAGACCGTCGATGTACACGGCAGTGACACCACCACGGCTTCCGGAGCCGTTGACAATACCGGTGTTCGTGGTGGGATTGCCGGTCGTATTATTGCCCTGCACACCGGGCATGAGGAAGGCGAAGTCGGTCGCGCGGCGCTGGTCAGGCTGGCCGTAAGCGCCCATCTCGATCGGTAGCGCGGCATACATGTCCTGCTCCATGGTCGCGCCCAGCGTGGCATTGGTGGTCTCAAGCTGGGGAGGAGCCGCCGTGATGGTGACACTCTGATCGGAGGCACCCACCGTCAGCTTCGGGTTGAGGCTTACCGTCTCCAGTGCGTTGACGTGCACATCCTCCTGTCTCAACTTCTCGAAGCCCTTGGCGGTGACGGTGACGGTATAAACGCCGGGATCAAGTGTCGAGACACTGAAGTCTCCCGCGGAGGTGCTCGTCGTTGTCGTGGAGATTCCGGTCGCGCCATTGGTCATCACAACCGTCGCGTCGGGAATAGCCGCTCCGCTGGCATCGAAGACCGTGCCTGTGATCGCGCCCTTACCGGCCAACTGCGCATGGGCTGCTCCACTCGCCACCAATAAAACAGTAAGACAGAAAACGATAAGCCTCAGGCTCAGGGATGCTCTAAGAACTTTGGAGATCGTGCGCGTCGACAGTATGCGGTTCATGGGACTCCTCAAATTGCTGCGAAAACTCGTGATCATCCAAGCCTCTACCCTTTCTTTTGCCGGTGAAAAAGAGTGGGTTGGATGTGCGACGAGAAGTATCCTCTCCCCTATCAAAAGCTGTCAAGTCGGAAATGTTCGCTGTCATACAGAAGGTTGATAGCAGAAAACACCCCCGCTCAAACACGCGGAGCGGTGCTTTGGCTAAAGACCTTAGAAAGCCGTTGTTATGGAAGGAAATCCCGGGCGCAAGGCGCTCAGGGCTGGCGGTAGGAGCGCGTGAACTCGGGAAGATCGGCTCCGGAGAGGAAGTCCCGCAGGCTGGCTGTCAGTGCGGCACGGGCGGTGTCCGGGGCCAGTGCGGTGTCCGGCGTCGCGGTGCGCAACAGAACCGGGATCGGGCGTGTGGGACTCTGGCTCAGCAAATTGCGGGTGTCCGGGCGGCTGTAGACAAAGCCAAAGTGCTTGAGGCCGTTCGAATACTGCCCGCACGTTGTGCCGGTGCAAACTGTCGTCGCCTCAAGATACTGTGTCGCTCCATTATTGAAGAACAAGAGGCCGAAGCTCGTAACGCCCCTGGCCGTCGGCAAAAGAAGATCGCCATGCCAAAGCCAGTCTTCTCCGCGGGCCGAGTGGCAGAGCAACGTATCGTGCGCCCCCAGTACCGGCGAAATGCCGACTGAAACCACCGCACTCTTTTCGGGAGCGACGCTGCCGTCCGGCGCATAGTCCGCCCAGTAGTAGACCAGCGGACCATTCAGCATGTACTCATTCCACTCGCGCTGCAGCTTGTAGTGGCCCACGTGCTGCGGGAACAGACCAAGCGCCTTCGGATCGCTGGCGATACGAGAGGTCTTCCAGTCCTGCACGATAGCTCGCGCATACGTGATGCTGCCCACCAGCACCAGCAACGCCAACGCGATCCAGCGCGGCAGGAACGAGCCTGGCGCCACACCGGGAGTGCTCTCCGGCATTGTGGCTAATGCCGGCACGCGTAAGTCATGGCCAGGGCTGAATCGGCGAATCAAGGTAAACAGCAGCGCGGTCGCGACGAAGAACAGGCAGGCGCCGATGAGGTAGTCGCCCATCTCTGCGCGGCTCTGCAGCCATTGGATATGCAGTGCAACGATGTAGTACAGCACCAGGACACACAGCCGAACGAGGTTGAAGACGTATCCCAGCAGCACGGCCCCAGCGACCACAAGAATGTGCACGCGCAGACGAAACCTGTAGAGATATCCCGCGATCAGCGCGATGAAGCCCATCGTGACCGCTCCCCGAATGCCGTTGCAGCCCGGCGCGATAAACATGCCGAAGTCCGGAGTAAACATCAGCCGCAACTGGTCGCTGGTGAGCTGTTGCCCCAGGGCGTGAGCGAAGGCACGTGCGATCAGGGATGAAGCGTGCTGCAGCGGCAGATCGATATGCAGCGTAAAGAAGGTGGGAACCGGGTTGACGAACCCCATCAGCACGAGGGGGAAGAGCGTGGCGCGAACAAGCCTCGGCCCTCCGAACAACAGCACGACGCCCGCCGCATAGGCAATGGCCACCAGCGAGTGGGGCGGGAGGAAGATCGTCCACGAGGGCGTGAGGATCAGCTCGAGAATGGCACGGTCGCGCAGATGGACCAGCGCAATCGTAGCGGCAAGAATCGCCAGTCCCCACCAGCTTCCGCGCAGCTCCCAGCCAAGCGATCGCCAGACTCTCAGGATGAGCACAAAGCTCACCAGAGGGATGAGGCCACCGATGGATTTGAGCGGATCATTCATCCAGAGCACCCAAAGAGCAAGCGCTGTCTGGAAGATCGCGAATACACCGGCGATGCTCAGCCCCCCCACCAGCATTACGGCTGTGGACCGTGTCAGCCTGAGCCCTGCCGGTCGCGCATCGGTCGGTGGCACAGCAGCCGTGGGAGAGGTAAACATGCTTCCGATTCTAACTAGGGAGTGTCATCAAAATTGCACGTGGGATGAAGTTGGACTGTGCAAGCTGTTTGCTATGGCACGGTTTCATTATCGGCACGGTTGAAACCGTGCCCTTCCGATGCGCGGCTCAACAAACTGTGTGCATAGCTCAGCTTCGCTCCAAGAATAGTTTGAGGACACGCCCTGAGCTTCAAAAGCTTTTCCATGAGACTCCTCCACGCTATTGCGCCGATTGTCGTGCCGACGCAGTCAGACTCGCGCAGGCCTGCTCGAAGTCTTGACGTGATCCTCGCCGGAGATCACCCAGCAGGTACGGCTCAAAGCCGTGGTAGTCGGCTGCGAGAACACCTTCATGAAGAGTTGCATCGAGATTGCCGAACTGCGATTGAGTGTCGTTGTAGAGGATGAGAGACATGCCAGCATTGGAGACGCGGTTTGTGGTGAAGGCGTAGCTGATTAGCTTGCCATCACGACCGCACATCGTAGCGGAGCCGCGCAGTGAGGCAGAAGCGATGTGAAATGGGTCCAACGAGGTACTGACGAAGATAGCGCGAACGTTGTCAAAGTCATCCTGCTTCTGCTGACGAAGCTCGCGTATGGCTTCCTGACGATCTGATTCGGCGATGAACGGGCTGGGTGAAAGATCGGGCGGTGCGGGGCGACTGGGCGGTTTCAGGATGCCGACCCATTCGCCTGTCAGCGCCGTGTCGGGATGTAACTTGGGCGCGGCCCAGGAGTTGCGGTAGAGGCGCAGGCCATAAGGAACACCAAGAAAGAGGCTGCCCAAGATAAAAATGACTATAAAGAATCTGAGGAACTCAGCGGATACGATGATCCCCGGGCCCTTGGGAGTAACGGATGCGGAAGGCGGCGACGGCTCCATGCTTATCCTTTTCTCATCTGTATGGTGAAGATGTTGGCGCCTTTGGGTATACCCATAGAGATTCTGTTCTAGTCGCCTGCCGGCACGATCACGACCTCGCAACCTACCCTGATCAGATCGTCGGCAAACTCTCGCGCGGTGTCTGGATCAAAAGAGAACGGTAAGTGATAAGGCAGCCCTGTAGAAAGAAAGTCGCGATACATGACATAATCCCCGCGCCCTTTGATGTAGTACCGTATCACTTCCAATAGTCGGCCCCAGACCATGGAGAACTCTTCTATATCTCCTTTGCCGGGACCAACAATAATAAGACGTTTGGACATATCGCTCCTTGGATGTAGTGAAGTTTGGACAGGCAAAAGATTTACCTATGCGTGGATCATGACGACGGGTTTTGGTGAGGCGGACGTTACTGGTTGCAAGGTAGGCTTTTACTTGCAAAGCTGGGCGAAGTCGGCGGCGTCTGCGCGATGAAGAATGCCGCGGAGTTCCGCATGAGCAAGCGATCCGCTGAAAAACAGCTTGCCATTTCGGGAGGAGATGTTGGCTGAATCGATGCGAATGGGAAAGGCACTCGGCGGATGCTGGTACACGTCCAGATCAGCGATTCCGTTTTCCAACAGACCGTGATCGAACCTGGCCGTTGACCGAGTTCCCTGGTCTGAACACAAGGTCACCGTGCCATTGACTTGGTCCAGCGTAGTCAGCAGGCCACGGCTACTCTGTACCATGACGATCCAGTTCCCTGTTCCTTCAGCCGGCATGTCCCATGTTCCTGGTGAATCTTGCGACGAAATGGCCCGTCCGACCCAGGTGCCCACAATCAATGAGGAACGATCAGGGGAGTTGGTCACAGCGTGCATCATTTTGCTGTACACCAGCGGACCAGCAATGGCCAGGACGATAAAAAGACCGAAAAGAAACAGTCCCACAAGGCCACTTGAGGACTTTGAGTTTGACAGCCTGGTCTGCCGGGTGACTTGTGAATTCATATTGAAGGTCATACGCTCACTTCTCCTCGCTCGATAGACCTACTGCCGCAACCCCAGGCAAGCCTGCTTATAGGCCTGCAAACTATCCCGATGCAACTCTCCCTGCAGTCCAGGATCTGTGCCGTCATATTGCGAAGCAAGATGATCGCCGC
Source organism: Granulicella mallensis MP5ACTX8 (assembly GCF_000178955.2). Classification (NCBI taxonomy): domain Bacteria; kingdom Pseudomonadati; phylum Acidobacteriota; class Terriglobia; order Terriglobales; family Acidobacteriaceae; genus Granulicella; species Granulicella mallensis. The sequence continues at coordinate 5,901,488 of NC_016631.1, forward strand.
GCAACGCACCAAACAACTCCCCGCCGTCCGAAGTTTCCGCTGAGATAAGCGTAATGCCCAACGTGTCGTCACTTACGGTTCTGGTCTTCAGCAAAGCAAATGGCGTCTCACCCTGCTTATCGCACATGCGAACCGTACCAGTAAGTGTGGGTGAAGACCAACGCAAGAAGCTTACTGACGTATCGACATAAACGACGCGGCGGTCGGCCGAGCCTTCACCAGAAGACATGGTACCGACCCAGGCACCCGTTACCGGACGCAGAAGCTGGACACGGCTTATGTATAGATAGCCGGCGAGGACGATAAAAACGCCAGCGGCCATCAAAACCATAACTCCTACGCTCTTCAACAGGCTACCTGCGGTCACGTTGCGGTCTCCGTACTTGGCCACAAACTGCTTTTCCTCGGGCGTGCCGTGCTGTTCATGCCACTTTTTTTCTTCTGGGAGCACGACTTATCCTCCTACTTCACGGGTGAATATCGGCGATGGGGGAGAGCATCAGCTCGGAGTAGCACTGTAGTTCGGCTTCTGAATGCTTTTTACCAAAGAATTCAGAGTCCTCTTATCACCACGCTTCAGCGAGCCGCTGATCTTATAACTGGTTCTCTCGGGTAGCTCATAACTGCCGTGAAATAAAGATTTTCCAAATGTCAATACAAAATCGGGAAAGCTGTAGTTCCAGCTACCCGATAGGGTCCCATCCGGCGGAGCGGCAAGCAACTCTTTTGTGTTTCCACGTATCGGAAGCAGCCAATCATCGTTCAATCGTTCGATATCGAATGTGTGCCGTTGACCCGAAGCATCGATCAGTACAGCCTTGGCGTCAGTGCGATCTAGAAATGAAAACCACACTGGCGAAAGAACGACTTGAATAACAGCATTTCCTTGTTGCTCGACATCTTCGTGCAACGAACCGTCAGACACAATTCGGACAATGGAGACAACGCCCATCCAGTTACCGTTGAGGCTATCTGCCGCGCGTACGGAACGTATCCGCGGAATCAACACGGACAACGCGAAAAAAACAATGATCCCAGCCACAAACAGCAGCTTTGATCCCATGCCACTTCCAACAGCGCGAAAACCCGCCAAAATTCTTTGCCACATGATTTTCTCCAGTTCAATTTCACACGCAATGTCCGTTAGGGAAACTAACCTATCTCACGAGAAAACGTAAGGCTCTGTATGTGTACCAGGCCTTGTGGAGCAGAATCCTCGCGGTAGTGCGTCAACGAGAAGAGACAGATCTACTGGATACTAAGAAGGGTCGAGCGGGATACGCGACAGGAGGAGGATCCCTTTATCTTCAGGACTTTCTCGAATGTAAAGATCTATGCTACACAACCATTGGTTTATCAGCTCTGCAGAACGAGCGCTTGCGAGAATCCTGCAGTCCAGCAAAGGAAACACAAAATCTGCGCGGCCAAAACCGGGGTCCGTAATCTCAGGCAGATACCGGTTGTTGGCGTTGAGGCGTTGGAAGCCCGGGTCCGATCCGTCATTCTGGTATCCGTTTTGATTTGTCAGTGTTTTGACGAACTTGGTGAAGACCCCATCTTCAGGGGCTTCTTTGTAATTGGGGTCTTCGGTGGAGTTCTCATCCGGACCTGCAGGCTCGGGAGCACCTGGTTTTTCGCTGGAGTTACCGCCCATGATTGTCCTCTTCCTGTGATGTCAGTTAGGGTTTCGCGCCGGCCGCTGCGTTCATAGCCTGTACAAGTGAGTTGTAGTCGTCGTCGGTGCCTTTCACGAGCACACCTTTCATGTCGTACCCGGTAAACAGGTCGCGTTCGATGGAGAGACTTTCGCCAGCTTTCCACTGCCCGTGAAAGCTGCCCGAAACCAGGTCTTTCGGATCATTGGGATGATAACCATCGAGCCAAAGGCTGGTGCGAAACTCGTGGTTTGGATCCTTTGCAGAGATGGAGAGTGCTTTTAGGTGAAAGGTCTGGGGCGGCTGACCAGCTATAGAGATTTCGCCGGTTCCGCCGTAGTTGTCGAGAAAGTAGTCCTGGGTGCCGAGTCTAAAGCGGATGACAGCCGGCTTCAAGAGAGCGCGGTGCCATGGGTCCTGGACACCGTAGATATCGATGTGACCAACCCATTCGCCCTTGATAGAGTTGGAAGAAGTCCCGGGCATGAAGCCGCGCACATGTTCGAGCATGGCCCTGGGATTGAGCAGCGTCCAGATCAGGAAAAACACTGTCAGGAAAGTCAGCACCAGCATACCCGGCCTTTTACTCCTGTTGATTGGTCGGAACTGATCCATCTACTCTTCCTTGCCGAAAATATATCAGCTCCGTCAGGCGGCAAAACAAGACTGACGTTCGTCGTTTTCCCTGCGTTTGTGTGCCCGATCGTACTGAAGATTAATGATTGTCGCGATGCTGCCCGGTCACCGGTTTACGAAAACGTCAACGCGCTAACATAAATGTCACCGGTAGCGAATGCACCGTTATGTGTTTTTCAGGGGTGCTTACCTGTACGAAAGCAGAATAAATCACACTATAAACATGCATGCCTGTCGCAAATTGATATTGCGTGGTGATGTCCTGTTGCGCTTGCAGGCTCTGCCCTGGTGCCAGCCGTATCAAATCTTTCTCTTCAGATGCCCTTCGTTTAACCATCGGCCCCAGAAAATCAACCTTCTGTTCCGCCTGCGATATTCCCAGAAGGCTACCTTCCATCAAATTGCTCCGGAAGACCTGCCACGGTTCGAATAAATAAGTGTCCGTCTCTGAAGTATTCTTCCAGGTTACATGCACGATGACATGTCCACCGCTTATATCCACATTCATTGCAATCTGCAGATTTACATTCGATCCTTTTTGTATTGGTGTAACGCCCGCTGGTGCCGGCGAAACGTGCACGCCAGGTTCCTTCCAGCAGCCAAAACCAGCCGCCAGCAACAGGCTAAGGCCGAGCGTCAGCAACATCCTATTTGATACCTTCCACGAAATATTCATAACTGTCCGCATGATTCAGTGCTGCTGCGGGAAAACGCCAGTCCGACTCGCCGTACTGGACGTAGTTCAAGGCCTTGCTGCTGGAGGCCTGAACGGAGATGCTGAGGTTGTGCCGCGACCCAATCGCGGCCGGCGATGGAGGAGAGCGTCTGCTCGGAGTACTGCTTGTGCGCGGTCACGTACGCAAATCTCACGATGCGGCGAAGAACTCTAGAATCCGATTGGGCTCCGTTGAGGTCAAAGAGGTCCAGACATAAACCTCTATAGAATGGCGATTCTGATGCGGAGCCTCATCGGACATAGTGATCTCCTTTTTGCTGTCAGCGTGCGCTACTCAGGTTTTGAACGAGAGACTGAAGCGTAGCTTCATCACCACGCTTCAGCGAGCCGCTAATGCGATACGTCGTACCATCAGAGAATTCGTTGTTTCCAAAACTATCGAATTTCAGTACAAAGTCTGGAAAGCTGCGATTCCATTGCCCAATTATCGTCTCGTCTGTTCCACCAGCCAGCAACTGCTTAGAGCTCCAGCGTTTTCTAAACGCCCAACCGTCAGCTAAGTCAGAGATACCAAAAGTATGCCGCACGCCGTCAGCGTCAATGAGCACAGCAGTGGACTCGGTACGATCAAGAAATGAAAACCAAACCGGTGACAATTTCACTCGCATGACGGCAGTCCCTTGCGATTCCGTGTCATTCAGGTTGTCCTTCGGAATACTCTTCGTAATCGAGACTGTGCCCATCCAGTCGCCATACATACTGTCAGAGGCTCTTACTGCACGTATCCGCGGGACTAGAATATATAACGCAAAGAAAACAATGATCCCAGCCACAAACAGCAGCTTTGATCCCATGCCACTTCCAACAGCGCGAAAACCCGCCGAGATTCTTTGCCACATGATGAGCTCCAGTCCAGCTTTCACACGCGATGCTCGTTACGGAGATTAGCCTATCCAATACAGATGGCACCCGGTCTGATCGTGGCTTTTGGTCGAGGGATGGGGGGAAATCTCGCACGCAGCTTCAAGTCGCATGCGTCGGGCGGAAGGGGCGGTTGGAGTATGGTCAGCATGCGGGTTAATGCTTCTCCTGCTGTTGCGGCTTCAGGTTTCGTTCAAACTCACGCTCCTGCTGCATCATCTGTTCGGGACCGGAGTTGTTGAAATACGGATTTCCAGTAGGGGAGTCCGAGCTATCGGACGGCTGCGCGGGAGTGCGGCCGTGGAGACCGTCGTTGATGGCCTCCACGACGGTCATCTGGCTCGGCTTGTACATGGAAATCCTGCCGAGGGGAAGGGTGTTTGCGCCGTTCCTGAGATGGAGTGCGACGCGCGGTCCCATGCGATCGTAATCAATGAAAGCGCGGTCGAGGTCACCAGTGGCGAGCGCGTACGTTGTTTCAAAGCCGGTCAGAAAGCGGTTGGTGGAAGTAACGGTTCCTGCATCCCAGTTGATGTCGAGCGTGTTCGTCCAGCCAAGAGCGAAGAGCAATACGAGAACGAGGCCAAACGAACCGATGAGCAGGATGCCGCGGGTGGAGGCCGCCCGCGGCGGTAGAAGCCTGTAGACGGTGAAGGAAGCTACAACCTCAAAGGCCAGCGTGAGATAGGTACCGGACCAGAAAAACATCTGCGGGCTGGACACCCGCAGATGATGGCTGGTGTTTTGTACGATCTGAAGATCTGGTCCCATGCTGCTCCTTGACCGTGCTGTAGATCGCCGAAATGTTGGAGTTAGGTCCGACGGTGCCGAGGTTCTGGGTCATGGCGATCTCGTGGGCGCGTCCATGTCTCCTGCGGGGGAAACGAATTACTTGCAGAGCCGCTCAAAGTCAGCGGGCTGGCCGGGCTCCAGGATGCCATGCATGTTTTGTTCGGCGACGACTGCGCTAAAAAACATCTTGCCATCGCGCGGAAACAGAAACGCAAGATCGATCCGGGTTGCGCGCGTGCTGTCCGTTTGCTCGACATTCAGGTCCGCCTCCCCACCGTTCAGGAAATCCATGTTAAAAGTGCCGACGGTTCGCGCTCCTGTGTTCGAGCACAAGGTAACGGTACTCTGGGTGGCGTCCATGGAGGTAAACAGGCGATGTTTGCTCTGGATCATCACCGCCCAGTCCCCTGTCCCTTCCGCCGGCATGTCCCAGCGGCCAGAGGAGTGATCCGACAGCACGGCACGGCCCACCCAAGTACCTGTGATGCGCGAGGAACGATCCGGCGAGTTGGTCGCCGGATTGGCAAGTTTGCTGTACAGCAAAGGCCCTAGCGTTACGACGAGAATAAACAGCCCAATCATAATCAGCATGGTGAGAGCCCCTCGTGTGAGCGGCGCGCGGGGCCTGGTGTTTCGGGTGACCTGTTGATCCATAGCGATACTATTTTCCTTGTGTTGGGCTGCTTAGCCTATATCGAGAGAGAAGAGTTTCGACCGGATATAGACGTGTCCGGTAGACACATGGGGGCTACGGCATCCATCCGACCTTCATGTTCTTTGGTGAGCGTCTGCGGAGCCACAAATGCAGGAGCTGAGTACGCACTCTGTTCCAATTTCTCGGTCATCGAGAAGACTTGGGGGTGGGTGTTACGCCTTCCGTTGCGATTTTTGCCTGACCTGCTCTACCAGAGACTCCAGCGGCAACCTTGACAAGATAAGGATCCCCCGATCTTCCGCGCTTTCACGAATGTATACATCGACGCCACAAAGGCACAGATCAAGCCGCTCAGCGAAACCCGCACTGCTGATAGTGTTCCGGTCCACAAGCGGCAGATAGAATCTCTCTTTTTTAAAGCGATCATCTTCAATCGTAGGCAGAAAGAGCTCTTTCGACCGCTTCAGAAGCGCCTCACTATCCAGCTTGGAGAAGGTCTGAATTTCTACTCCCAATCCACGCATCGTCCTTGCGGCTTCTATACGCTTCCCTTCATCTCCCGTCAGGCGGAAGAGTTTGTAATAAGGCTTGGCCGGCTCATCGCCGCGGAAGCTGGCGGCAACTGCATCCATCATGATGGCTTTCGACCAGCTTTTGGGAGGCTCCCGGTCCGGCCATACTCCAAGCCCTATCTGCGGTTTCCAGGAAGCTCCATTTTCGCTCACCAGACTGGACCCGGTTGCGGGTGAAAGCTTCCACATTTGCAGCAGAACCTCTTGCTGAAGCCCGTAATCATCTGTCAGCACGTCTGTTAGCAGGCCGAGAAATTTGCGGACGATACCGTACTGCGGCGGAGTCATGGGAAACTGCTCTACCGGCAACAGAACCGCCTGCCAGGGAACGGGAGCCTCCACGCCCTGAAGCTCCAATTTAATCTCTTGCTGTTCTCCCGGCCGTCCATCCGCTTTATCTTTCACCGCTTATCTCCTGACGGGCTCTTCTGCTGGCGGCATGGTTGCCACTACATCCAGCATGACTTGTTCATACTCCGGTTTCTGAAACAACAACACCACTCCCTTGTCTTTTCTACTTTCGCCCACGTAGACGTCGAAGAGCTCAAAGTACAAAGACCGTTCTTCTGGAGAAGCCCCGAAGACAGTTGCACTATCCAGCAAGGGAAGAACGAAATCCATCCTGCGGAGTTCGGCGCGATGGGCAAGGTCGCTGCCGAAAAGGGTCTTGCTGCGATCAAGAAATGCGTCGAGCCGGGCGGCGGTGCCGCTAACGATCTGTTCCACGTCGAAGCGCTGAAAGGCCGGATGGGCGGCGCGTAACGCGGGCGAGATGGCCATGTTGGGAGGGCGTACCTTTGGCTTTGGATCTGGCGGTAAGAAGAGCGCGATGAAACCGCCATAGCCGGCGAAGAGCTCTCGTTGAGGTATGGGTTGTTTGTTGGCAAACCAGAGGAGGCTTTGACCTATTCGCTCGCCATGCTTCTCATTCTCTTCCGGTTGGGTCGCCGGTGCGCCGTCGGGCGGAAACAAGGTTGTGCCGCCGCTCATGGAGCGGCCAAGGCCAGGGTATATGACACAGCGTTCCTTGTATTGATGATAGGAGTGATGCAACGGCCCGCGTATCTCGTTCTGCTGCATGAAGTGCTCGCAGCGCAGCTTGCCGGACTGGGTAAGGGCAGCGGAAAAGCGCTCCAGGAAGAGTAATAGCCACTGTCTCTCCGCATACCGCAAGGGAAAGCCGGAGACCGGCAGCCAGAAGAGAGAGGCGTCAGCAATCGCGGATTCCGGGGCCGGTATCCACGGCGCAAACGTAGGCTGCGGCGAAAGCCGCGGCCGCTTGTTTACGGTCTCCAACGTGTTTTCATTCATAGCTTCCGCCTGTTTGTCACCCTTCAAGGGAAGCCCTGAACAAGTGTCTTGCTTTACAGGGGCGGGATTTCATTCCCGCCATAAATCTCCCAAAATCAGTGCAGCTTTAGCTGCGGAGGAAATGCTCGCACTCTTGTTCACGCCTTCCTTACATTGCAGGTACAAGGGTGCCCGCACCCGCACCTGCACCGGTAACGGTCTCACTCAACCAGGTTCCTGCTGACGTAACTGCCTCTCCTATTGCCGGCAGCGCCGCCATATCTTCCGGGCCGACGAAGACTGCAGCAACAGCAAGTCCCACGGCTGCGACGCCGATAACCCCTGACTCAATCGGATGGGCCTTGATAGCAGACCAGGCTTTTCCGGCCTTATCTTCCACCCAGTTTTTGGCTCCCACCGCTAATCCGGCGGTCGCGGTCGCTGCCTCTGTGGTCCACATCCAGGCCTGCGCTGCGGTCTCCGGGTTCTCAAGCGCTTCCGTCGCCGCTTCATCTTCGAGTGCCTCTTTGATGCCTGAGACGAGCTCCTCCGCTTTGACATGCAGCTTGTCAAAGCTGATGCCGGTAAGGCTCAGATCATTGTCGACGATGCCGATCTCGGTCTTCATGGCATAGAGGCTATTGCCGAAGTAACAATTTTCATTGATGGTCGCGATGAAGCTGCTCTCCTCGTGCTTCCACTCGAAGCTTTCGGGTGCATTGGTGTCATGCTTATCAATGAAGTTGTCTACGCTTTGACCGATCACGTAGCACTCGCGGTTACCTTGGACAACCCACTCTTCGTCACCCAATGTGGCTTGGTTGCGTTTCTTGTTATATAGGAACTCCGCATCGCCTTCGATATCGTGAATCTGGTCGCCACCCACACGCAAAGTATCATCCGCTGAAACGAGCACGTGACGATTGCCGATGATTTGGTGATTGTAGTCACCTCGGATGAGGTGCTGACCGTGGCCTGGACGTACGTTCGGAATGGCTGAGGTAAGAGTGAGTGCACGACTCTCGATATTTTTCAATCTTAGTTGTGCATTGTCCTTGTTAGCTCCATTCGGAGCCTGGATTGTCTGAATCACCTTATTAAAGGTTCCTTTTAATCCAAGCTTTGTCGGAGATTCATCTTCAACAATATTGTGGTCTTCTGCTTCTGCACCCATCATTCGCTCCTTAGTATGAAATGCTAGTTCATTACTTTAGGCTTGCGCACAAGCGTTGATACTCCGCCTCTGTACCGATATGCAATGTTCCACGATAGGAGTAGTCGCGAATTCCAAAGCGGAAATGCTAAGAGCATTCGCTTGGAAGGTGCCGCTAAGATGATGAAAGCCGAAGAGGTCCTGGCTATGTATTTCACTAAAGGAATCGCCACTAAGATTCCCCTTCGGGTTGATCATGAAATTGACGTCCTTGAAGAATCGCAAGGTGGTGTCACCGGCCAGAAAGAGCTTGCCCTTTCCCTGATATCCTTTGAGAAATGGGTCGTTCAGGTGAAGATTAAATTCAAGCACCGCCGTCTTGTTCGGCAACTTTTCTCCGCTCGGCTTGTAGGCTTCGACAATGCCCACCCAGTTGCCTTCCGCCGTGTCCCCGCTTTGAGGATTGAACTGGCCGGCGTATGTGCCCAACCACTTATGATTCAACAGCAGAAACATCCCTGCCATGAGCGACAGGATGAAGACCGCCTTCAGCAGGAACGCACCCACCGACATCCCTATCGTTTTTCCTGGAGGCATACTGTGCGCCCTTTCCTGACTATGCCTTTTTTTCGGTTCATCGGTGACTCATCCTCAGCGATATTGTGCCCTCCGTTTCTTCACCGTGACGCGCTGCTGTCTTTAGTTCCATTCAGGCTGTTGCATAAAGCTTGATAGTCTGCGTCGTTGCCCAGATGCAAGACACCGCGGTACTTGTAGTCATGCAAGGCCAATTGTGAAACTACAAATTTGTTTTTCTGGAAGGTCCCCTTAATGTCTACGTCGCTATCGTGATCGTCTGGGGACATTGTTGTACCGGAAACGCTTCCACTCAGAACGTCCTGACTATTGATCATGAAGTGGACGTCGTTGTAGAACCGCGGTTCGGCATTTCCTCTTGTAAACAGCTTGCCTGTCCCCTGATATCGCTTGACGAACGGGTCATCCAGATGCAACTTGAACTGGATTGCCGTTGCCCTGTCCAGGATCTTGTCACCGTTCGGCTCGTATGCCTCGACAATACCGATCCAACTGCCGTCCGCCGTGGCGCCATTCGGCGTACGAAATTGCGCGGCATACGTGCCAAACCATCTATGATTTAGCAGTAAAAACATGGTTGCCATCAGGCAGACTACGAAAGCAGCTCGCAGCAGGAATGGTCCTAGCGACATGCCAACCTTCCTCACTAAAGGCATGATTTACTCCCAGCCCTAAAGATGCCTGCTTTTCGGTCCATCATTCCCCTCCAATATCTTTGGAGTAGAACTGAGACTCAATGTGAACGCGACCCTTTGGTGCGTGCAGGATAATGTCACCGGTTAGAGACTCGAGCGTGATGTTAGTTCGGCCCGTCTGGTCCGAGCATTCTGTCATCTTGAGCCTATTATTGTTTGGGGTAGCCAGAACGATCGTCTCGACGCCTGCCTTATCGGAGAGTTGCAAGCGATTTCCACTCTTCGTCATGAGGTGCTTGACATCATTCGTCGCGATGTCCCCGCCTCGCAGATCGTTGCGATACTGGTTGTGCACGCCATTCCAAAGCGAACCAATGATGACGGGGCGCTCCGGGTCGCCGTCTTCAAACGCCACGGCCACTTCGTCGCCGACTTCCGGCATAAACATGAAACCGCGATCCGGACCCGCGTGAGGGCTGGTAGCTCGTGCCCAGTGAGTAGCGCCATCCTCCTGCCAGAAGAACTGCACCTGAACTCTGCCCATTTTCTTGGGGTCGTTGTGACCCGTAACACGCGCCGAGACGATGCCGTTCCACGTCCGCGCCTCTGGGGGGTTTGGGTTGCGGTAGTTCTTCCATGGGGTGCAGACGAAGCTATTCAGGTAGCCCTGCGGAGTCCATTGATGGACCACACGCACCAGCCCATAGGTGCCCTTGGCGTCGAGCATTCCTTCTACCGTCAGCGTGTTGCCGGCCATCAGAGACTGGTTGCGCGAAGAGCCGGTGCCCGTTACCGCACTGCCCATGCTGCGTTCGCTCTCGGACTGCAGCTGGTCTGAGTAGTTGTCGAGCGTCATCGCACGGGCGCGCTGCGGCTCGAAGCCTGGCGGCAACTGCGCCGAGGCCGCCTGTACCGCGCTCGTAAGCTGCTCGGCGGCCGGATAGAACTGCGGCGGCTTCGACAGCTTCTCAAACGTGTTCGACTGCATGGCATGGTGATCGTAGTGCGAGCCCGAGAAGCTGGGATTGACCCGACGGCCGCGCAGACGGAAGCCGACCAGATCGCCTTCACCCCGCCACTGAACAGTGCTGCCCGTCTGGAAGCTGTTGAAGACTTCCACTCCCGTTTGGCTCGGACGCATCCATGCGTCGTGGTCGTCGACGAGGCGGTTTAGAAAACTCCAGTCCGACTCGCCGTACTGGACGTAGTTCAACGCCTTGCTGTCGGAGGCCTGAACCGCGATGCTGAGGTTGTGCCGCGATCCAATCGTGCCGGCGATGGAGGAGAGCGTCTGCTCGGAGTAGTACTGCTTATGAGCGGTCACGTCCAGGCCGAAGCTGTCGCTCACGGCGATTAACGTAGCCGTGTAACTGCCCCAAACCTCATAGTCCAACTCCACGTCATGGACGGAGCCGGAGAAATGAATCTGCTCCACTCCCTGGCTATCGGTCGTCTTGACCTCGACCGGCTTGCCCAGCAGATCTTCTACCGGAATGCGCTGGTCTTCGGTATTGCGACAGACAATGGTGCACCACCAGTGCTGGTTCAGTTCCTGAACGACTTCAACGGAAGCCAGACGAGCATCCCCGAGCATCCCATCGCCAATCTGTATCTGCGGAAGCGCCATCCATGTCCTCTAACTGCTCTGCAAGGGTAAGACCTGATAGCCAATCAGCCACGGTTGTTTAGCTTAGCTTAAAAAGATGTCGAGCCGTGAGCAAAGGATGCTTAGGTGTTCCCTTACTGGGCAGGCGTTCGCCGGGGGCGTATGCGTCGGGATCGGACCTGAGTCCCTTTACGGATCTATTTTCCATCGGGCTCTCCTGTAATCGGCGTTGATGGCGCGTTATCCAGGTCTTTGATCTGCTCACGATAATCCTGAGCTGTGCCCGGCTTGAGGACGCCGGTGATGTACATCTCGGGAGTTTCAAATCCCCTGATCGTGAGTACACCGCCATCGAATCGACATTCCAAAGTTCCCGTAAGAGCATCGTCCTGGTTCAATCCCTTGGTTCGAACACTGAAGGAACCCTGATGCGGGTCGAACGGAGTCATGAAGTTTTCCGTCTCCACTCCCTTCACATGTCCTTCCAGATCGGTGATTTCTCCCGTTGCCTGCAATTTAGACAAATAAGAAAATACAGCCGGCTTAAAGGTGAGCGTGATGATGCCAGAACCATGCTCATAGGACGGAGGCTGGTGCTTGCCTTCTAGCGGCTGGAGTTGAACGATCCCAACCCACTGCCCAATCAGGGCGGAGCGGTCTTCCTGTTTGCCGAAGCGCGCATGCACATATCCAGAGATAAAAGGGTAGAACATGCCAAGCACGAACAGCGTGATCAACGTTGCCGGAATTAAACGACGCATCGATGAACCCTTCCCTGACCTGGGAGTGGAGAATACCGCGTCACGATACGCCATCAGCCGATCTCTCTCGCCATCCTGCCTGCAATCATGCTAATGGTCTCATCCGCTGCGCTGAGTCAGCCTTGATCTGAAACGGCGGGATCGCTGTCGATGGCACTACAGATTTATCGGCCATGCGTATCTCCTTGCGCTGGAGTAGTCGGCATATTCTTCATTTCATTGACGCGTTGTTGATAGGAAGCGTTATCACCGCGCCGTAAAATGCCCGTGATGTAGAACTGCGGCGTCCTGAACGCCGTAATGGTGAGCGTGCCCTTGTTGAACCTGCCTTCCAGGGTGCCGGTCAGGGCGGCGTCGCCTTTTGTGCCTTCCGTGCGAACAGAGAAGTGCCCTTCCTGTGGGTTGAAGGGAGTCATAAACCCTGAAGTCTCCATCCCCTTCACGTGATACTCGTAGTCGGTCATCTCGGCTGTACCCTGCAGCTTGGAAAGATAGGACAGCATTGCCGGTTTGAATGTGATCGTCATGATCGCTGCGCCGTGTTCTTCGGACGGCGGCTGGTGCTGCCCTTCGAGTGGCTGCAGTTGGACGAGGCCAACCCACTGCCCAATCAACGCCGAGCGGTCTTCCTGCTTGCCGAAGCGTGCGTGCACATATCCAGAGATAAACGGATAGAACATGCCAAGCACGAACAGCGTGATCAACGTTGCCGGAATGAGACGACGCATCGATGATCCCTTCCCTGGTTTGGGAGTGGAGAACACCGCGTCACGATACGCCATCAGCCGCTCTCTCTCGCCATCCTGCCTGCCATCATACGCAACGGCTGCGGGCTGCGCCCCGCGACCTACAAGGCTTACTTCATTCGAGCGAGTTCCGAGCCTGCCAGCAGGAATCCGCCTACCCCGTACACGTAGCTGCTCGACGCACCTACCGCATCCGGAGCGGCGCCGATGGGCTGGATCGAGCCCAGCCTGCCGTCGGCGTACACATGCGTCAGCATTCCGGCCCAGGCCTTCGTGACCACCGGCAGAAACTTCGCTCGCGGCAGACGTCCCGTGTTGATGCCCCAGGCCATGGCGTAGGTATAGAACGCCGTACCTGAAACCTCAGGCTCCTTGTAAGACTCCTGGTCCAGCAGTCCCGTCCGCCACAGGCCATCGGGCTGCTGCAGCCCGGCGACACGATCGGCGATCTCGCGGAACTGCTGCTCGTACTTCGGACGCGACGGATAATCCTTGGGCATCGTCGTGAGCACACGCACCAACGCGCCGAGTACCCAGCCGTTGCCGCGTGCCCAGAAGAGCTTCTGCCCATTGGCCTCGGTCTTCTTCAGAAAGGTAGCATCACGCGTGAACAGGTGCTGCTGCGGATCGTAGAGCTCCGCCGAAGTCACCCACCACTCGTGATCCATGTAATCGAGATACCGATGGTCGCCCGTAATGCGCGACAACTCCGTCAGGACCGGAGGCGCCATGTAGAGGGCGTCGCACCACCACCAGACGTTCTTCTTCGGATCGTCAGGACGAACAACCAGGCGGTCCATCGTCGCGCGAACGTCGGCGATCTTCACGGGTTCGGGTGCACGCTCATAGAGCGCCAGATAGCTCTTGCCGATCGCCTCATCGTCTGCATGCGGGAAGCGCGACTGGACGAGCATCCATTGGAATTTGTCCGCCGCCGCATGAGCTACGGCATCGCGATATTTAGGGTCGCCCGTAGTCTCGGACGCCGCCAGCAGGCCGTCGTACAGCGTGGCGAAGGTCCACTGCTGATTGAACTTCGATTCGGCAGCAAGGAGCTGCCAGTCGGCCACCTTGCGCATCGCCTTGCGGATGTCTTTGGAATCGAGCTTCGGCGAGAGATCGGTCGCCAGCGGTCCGGGGTCGGAGGGAATACTGCCGGCGGCTTCCCGCTCGACGGCACCGGCGTCATGCTTCGCAGGGGCCTGCGCGTTGGTTCTTGGGACGAGGGCGAAGGCCAGCACCAGGCTGCCGAAAAGAACTACGGTATTGCGACGATTCATCGAACCACTCCATCAGTCGGGCAAAAGCAAGATAGCACGTAGAGGGAGTCTTTGGCTCTGTCTTTCGTCCAGTCAAGCGGTTTTATGGGATCGACGGTGTCTTGCTTTTGTCTTTGCTTTTGCTTTTCTGGTTTGTCATTCCGAGCGTAGCGAGCGAATCTGCCGTCTCCCGTTTTTTGCCCGGACGACCATAGATGGTTTTATGCCAGCACAATTCTCATATGGCTTTACCCATATTTCCTGGGTGACATGAACGAAGAACGGGAGGAAGCAGATTCGCTCGCTACGCTCGGAATGACAAGCTAGAAAAGCAAGAACAACAGCAACGGCAACACCACTACGACGAGTGAAACGACGCCGCGCGTTCCGAGTGTCCGGAGATCTCCGCCGCGCGGGCCTCCGCATAGGCCGCAGCTCCCAGCAGAGCGCAGGTGTCGTCGAGGATGATGCGTACAGGAATCGTTTCGAGCAGCGGCGAGAGTCTTCCCTTGTCGAGAAAGCCCTGCGTAAATGTGCCGTTCTGCATGGTCTTCAGGATCTTCGGAGCGATGCCGCCGCCAAGATAGATTCCTCCCGCTGCGAGAACCTTCAACGCAACGTTGCCTGCCTCCGCGCCAAAGGCTCCAGTGAAGATCTGCAGGGTTTCGAAGCAGATCTCGCTTGATCCATCCTCGGCGCACTGGCCGATTACAGCGTTCGGGTCTTCTGCCGCCATGCGGTCGCGCAGCCAGCTTGGCTCTTCCATCTTCTGATCGTCGCGCAGGAAAGAATAGATGTTCTTGATGCCAAGCCCCGAGACAACACGCTCAAAGCTGACGCGTCCGGCGAGTGTGCGGCGGAGATATTGAAGGAGAGCGATCTCGCGGTCGGTCCTCGCCGCGAAGTCCGAGTGGCCTCCCTCAGACGGCAGCGGAATGTGCTGATGACGCAGGCTGTCCCAGATCAACAGGCACTCGCCCAGGCCCGTGCCGGCCGATACCAGCCCGCGATGCCCTATCGCTCCCGGGTCGCCCTGGTGCAGCGTGAAGACCTTGGCCTGCGCGAGTTCAGGAATGCCGTAGCCATTCGCTTCGAGATCGTTGATCAAGAAGATGTGCTCGATGCCGAGCGACTTCTGCAGGTCGCGCGTATCGAGCGTCCAGGGCAGGTTCGTCAGCTTCAGGCGACCGTCGCGCACAGGTCCGGGGCAGCCGAAGCACGAGGCGATGATCTCCTTCTTGGAGGTCTCTTCGCTGGCAAGAAATTCTTCGACGATATCGTCGAGACACTTATAGTGCGTCGCAGGAAACTTGTGATCGCGAACCGGCACAAGTTTGCCGCCCGCGAAGTTGTAAAGAGCCAGATGGACTTTTGTGCCGCCAACATCACCTGCAAGAATCATGTACGCCTCTAAGTTTGCGGCACGGGTAAACCTGTGCCTTTAACGAAACATTGCTTCCAGTTTTCTTTTAAAGCCACAGCTCTTCAAAACAAGCCGAAGCCTCGGCTCTACCTTCTACTTTTTAACGGTTCCTTGTCTACTGCCGTTGCTTCTTTAGAGCTACGGTCTTTTTATATCTCCAGCGTGCCCACTTTATTGCTTCCATCGGGCGTGGTGAAGACTTCGCTTGCCTTGGGCAGCTTGGCGGCAGCAGCTTCGTCGAGCAGGAAGAGCAGCTTGCCGTTTGAGGGGCGAATCAGCTGCGAAGGCAGACGTTCGGGGTCGCGAGGACCCGTCAATACTTCTGCCAGAATGTCCGTCTTGCTGGGGCCTTCGATCTCAAACGCCACTTCTGTCGCCTGGTTGATGACCGGCCACGTCAGCGAGATGCGCCAGGTGTCCTTCTGCGGAACGTGGTTCGCGATGACCAGACGATTCAGCTCATCCAGTCCGGCCGTGTTGGGAAACAGCGACGCGGTATGGCCATCGGGGCCCATGCCCAGAGCGACCAGGTCGAACACCGGGGACTCTGCGCCTTCGAGCTTCATCGTGTTGCGCAACAGGCTCTCGTAACGTGAGGCTGCCTGTTCGGGATCGAGCTCGCCTTCCATGCGGAAGACATTAGCCTCGGGAATCGGCACCTTGCTCAATAGCAGGTCGCGGCATACGCCATAGTTCGACTCCGGATGATCCGGCGCGACACAGCGCTCATCCACCCAGAAGAGCTGCAGCTTGTCCCACGGAACGGTCGTGAGGAACGGCTGGGATGGATCGGCCAATAGCTTGAAGGTCGCCTGCGGCGTCGAGCCGCCGGAGATCGCAATGCGGGCAATCCCGCGTGTAGCGACAGCCTGCTCCACGCGCGCAGCCAGCAGCCGCGCCGAAGCCAGCGCAACCTCAGCCGGCGAAGACCAAACCTTGTATGTAACAGTGACGGGACGCGGCATAGTGTTCTCAGTTCTCCGTTGTCAGTACTTCGCGGTTCCTGGTGAATCAGGTTCCGCGTAGATCATGATTCTTTGGATGCATCCTAAGAGGCTTATAACGAGCGTCCGGGTCAGAACAATCATCTGACCCGGACGCCTATCTGTTTCCTGTTTGCTACTTCCTGTTTCCTGCTTTAGAGCTTCCGCCACTTCCGGCCGTCGCTCTTGAGCATGGCGTCCGAAGCTGCCGGCCCCCAGGTTCCCGCAGCGTAGTTCGGGAAGTCCTTGACCGGGTCCTTCGCCCAGGCTTCGAGGAGCGGGGTGATCAGCGACCAGGTCGCCTCCACACCGTCGCGATGCGCGAACAGGGTTCCGTCGCCGAGCATGGCATCGAGCAATAGACGCTCGTAGCCGTTCGCCGAGGAAGCACCGAACGCGTCGGCATAGCTGAAGTTCATGTTCACCGAGCTCATGCTCATGTTCGGGCCGGGGACCTTGGCTGCAAAGCGCAGCGCGATGCCCTCGTCCGGCTGAATGCGCATGGAGATGACGTTCGGCTTGATGCCCTCAGCACCCTTGCCTTCGTGGCCCTTGAAGAGCAGCAACGGCGGCTGCTTGAATTGGATGGTGATCTCCGTCACGCGTTTCGCGAGGCGTTTGCCCGCGCGGATGTAGAACGGAACGCCAGCCCAGCGCCAATTTTCGATCTCCAGCCGCAGGGCGGCATAGGTCTCGGTCTGCGAACGAGGATGAACGCGATCTTCCTGGCGGTAGCCGATGACAGGCTTGCCGTCGACGTTGCCGGGGCCGTACTGGCCGCGTACCGTGTCGGCCGGGTGGATTGGCTGGATCGCCTTCCATACCTTGACCTTCTCGTTGCGGACGGCGTCGGCCTCGAAGCTAACCGGCGGCTCCATCGCGACGAAGCTCAGGAGCTCCATCACGTGGTTCTGCACGACGTCGCGCAGCGCACCGGCGCCTTCATAGAAGGGCCCGCGGCCTTCAATACCGATCGACTCGGCAGCCGTGATCTCGACGTGGTCGATGTAGTTGCGGTTCCAGACGTGCTCGAAGATGCCGTTGGCGAAGCGGAAGACGAGGATGTTCTGTACCGTCTCCTTGCCGAGGTAGTGATCGATGCGGAAGATCTGGTGCTCGTCGAATACTTTGTTGACTTCGTCGTTCAGCGCGCGCGCCGACTCGAGATCGTGGCCGAAGGGCTTTTCGATGACCGTGCGAACCCAGTGGTTCGCGCCCTCGACGGGCTTGTTCATCTCGTGCTTGCCGAGGTAGGAGACGATGTCGGAGAAGTACTCCGGCGCGACCGCGAGGTAGAAGAGGCGATTGGCCTTGGTGCCGAACTTCTCGTCCATCTCGGCGAGCTTCTTCTTCAGGCCTTCGTAGGCTGCGTCATCGTCGAAGTTCATCGCGTAGTACTGCACGCGGTCGACGAACGGCGCGAGCTTGGCTTCGTTCTCTTCGACGCCGCCGCCCTTGATGATGCCGTCCTTCATGTCGGCCGGAAACGTGGCCTCCAGCGAGCGCCGGGCGACGCCGAGCACAGCGAAGTTTTCCGGCAGGAAGCCTGATTGCTCCAAGTGGTAGAGCGCAGGCAGCAGCTTGCGCTTGGTCAGGTCACCGGAAGCTCCGAAGATGACCACGATGCATGGATCGGGGCGGCGCTCCAGGGACTGGCTGGCCTTCATCGCCTCGGGACTGATGTTCACCTGTGTTGTCGACATGAATCTCTCCTCGTACAAAATCTGGAGAGAGGGGTGAGCGGAGAGTAGTGAGGAATCACTACCTCCACTCACGACTCTCTGTTGCTAGCTCTTCTTTACTGCGTGTCCACCAAACTCGTTGCGCATAGTGGATAGCATACGGTCGGTAAAGTTGTTGTCCTCGCGCGAGCGGAGACGGCGAATCAGCGACTCCGTAATGACAGGCGCTGACACGTTGAGATCGATGGCTTCGAAGACCGTCCAGCGGCCTTCGCCGGAGTCCGGCACAAAGGCTTCGAGACCATCGAGCGTGGGGTTCTTCTTGAGTGCGTCGGCGGTCAGGTCGAGCAGCCACGAGCGGACCACCGAACCGTAGCGCCAGATCTCGGAGATCTGCGTCAGGTCCAGCGCGAGCGGTGTCTTCGCCTTCATGATCGAGAAGCCCTCTGCATAGGCCTGCATCATGCCGTATTCAATACCGTTATGGACCATCTTGACGAAGTGTCCGGCACCGGCGGGTCCAACGCGGCCCCAGCCTTGGTCGGCTGCAGGGGCGAGCGTCTCGAAGATCGGACGCAGGCGTTCGACGACGTCTTCGTCGCCGCCGATCATCATGCTGTAGCCTTCGGTGATGCCCCAGATGCCGCCCGACGTTCCTACGTCGACGAAGCCGAAGCCTTCCTGCTTCAGGGCCTCATGCCGTCTCTGCGAATCCTTGTAGTTCGAGTTTCCGCCGTCGATGAAGATATCGCCCTTCTGCATGAAGGGCTTCAGCTTCGCAATCGTCTCGTCGACGGGGTCGCCGGCCGGTACCATGATCCAGATCGCTCGCGGCGCCTGGAGATTCTTAACGAGGTCTTCAAGCGAACTCACGCCGACGGAGCCTGCGTCGTTCAGCTTTTTTACAGCGTCGGCGGAAAAATCAAAGCCGACTACTTTGTGCCCGGCCAGGCGCAGGCGCTCTGCCATGTTGCCGCCCATCTTGCCGAGGCCAATCATTCCAAGTTCCATGTGTCATCCTTACGCGTTTTGAACGCCTCTTAGAGAGTAATCCGAACTGCTGTCAATGAGAAATGGGGAGACTCGGAACATTTCAGCGGCAGATCGGAAAGCGGCGTTTTCCCTCTTCAGGCGGACAGCGTTTGTTTTGAAGGGTATGGCCTTCAACCCCTACAGATACCGGCTGGAAAAAATAATGCCGGAGCCTGCGGGACGGGACCAAAATCCCGCCCCTTTGCGCTACTCACCTTCAGGAAAATCCGCCCCAAGCGTTACCGGTTCCCAGGCTGCGATCTCCTGCGTAAACTCGTCGAGTTTCGCGCGGAAGCGCGTGAGCGCCAGCTTGCCCAGCAAGAGGTGCTTCGGCGTATGGGGCGACGCGACGGCGGCGATAATCGCCTGCACCGCGCGCACCGGGTCACCCACCTGCTTGCCGTCGTTGGTCTTCATGTATTCGCGGGTCTTGCCGGCAGTCTCATCGTAGTCGGCGATGCGCGTAGGCACCTCCTGGCCGGAGCGGCCCAGGAAGTCGGTGCGGAACGGACCGGGCTCGACGATCAGCACCTTCACGCCCAGCGGGGCGAGTTCGACAGAGAGCGCCTCCGAGAAGCCTTCGACTGCGAATTTTGTGGAGTTATAAAATCCCCAGCCGGACAGACCGACGAGGCCGCCAATTGACGAAAGATTCACGATATGGCCGCTGCGGCGCGCGCGAAACTGCGGCAAAAACGCCTTGGTGACGCGGATGAGGCCGAAGACATTGGTCTCGTACATCGGCATGAACTCGGCTTCGGTAACCTCTTCCACCGCGCCCAATACGCCGTAGCCTGCGTTGTTTACCAGCACATCGACGTGACCGAACTTTGCCAGCGTCTTCTCGACGGCCGACTGCACCGCGTCTTCCTTCGTGACGTCCAAAGGCAGTACCAGCGCGGTCTCGGGATACTTTGCCGCCAACGCACTCAACTGCTCGGGCTTGCGCGCGGTAGCGACGACCTTCGCGCCACCGGCGAGCAGTTGCTCGGCCATCTCACGGCCGAAGCCTGTGGATGCGCCTGTGATAAACCAAACTTTTCCTGCCTGCGTATTGCCTGTCGAATTGCTCATGCGTTAAAGACGCGTGGAGTGGGGGTTGCGATGCAAGTCTGTTTTACGGAGTCAATAAAATCTCACAGCAGAGGCGGGTCATTGTCTTTGTCTTTCTGGTTGTCATTCCGACCCTGAGCGAAGCCGAAGGGGAGTGAACCTGCTGTCTCCCGCTTTTCGATCATGCCACCAGAAAGGTACAGGTAAAGCTAGAAGGGATCGTGGTGTAACGCAAACATCTGTGGTGGTACAAGCGAAGAACGGGAGACAGCAGGTTCACTCGCTGCGCTCGGAATGACAACCAGAAAAGCAAGGACAACAGCAACAGCAAAAACTACGGATACATCTCCGTCACGCCACCATCCCCCGCAATCAGCGCCAGGCTGGCCATGTTCAGAAACAGCCCATGCTCCACCACGCCGACGATGCCGCGAATGGCGGCGGCCGTCGCCGCAGGATCCGGGATCTGGCCGCAGGCGCAGTCCAGGATGTAATTTCCTTCGTCCGTAAGATACGGTCCATCGCCGTTCTTTGCCGGTCTCTGCGAAGGATTCAGCCCCAGCGCAGCTAGCTTCGAATGCACCAGCGGCAACGCCATCTTGATGACCTCGACAGGCAGCGGAAACCGTCCCAGCGTCTTTACAACCTTCGTCTGGTCGACCACCACGATGAACTTCTTCGCCGAACTTGCGACAATCTTTTCGCGCAGCATCGCACCGCCGCCGCCCTTGATCAGCGTCAGGCCCGGAGCCACTTCATCCGCGCCGTCAATGTACACATCCAGGTCCGGCAGCTTGTCGAGCGTAGTGATGTCCATGCCCAGCGACGCCGCCAGATTGTGGCTCGCATCGCTCGACGCTACGCAGCGAATCTTTAAGCCTTGTTTTACGCGCTCACCCAGAGCCTTGATAAACAGCGTCGAAGTCGAGCCGGTACCGAGGCCCACCGCCATGCCGTCTTGCACAAACTCTACGGCCCGTTTACCGACCAGCGCCTTTGCTTCATCCTGTGTCATAGGGACCTCAGGGCCAGGGATTAGGGATTAGGGATCAGGGATTAGCCGCAGCAAAAACACGCGCGCTTCTAATTCCCTAATCCCTGTTCCCTAATCCCTAATCCCTACTTCTTGACCAGCTTCTTGGCAGCTTCGACGACGTGTCCAACCGAGACACCCAGCTTCTCCAGAGCGATCGGCCCGGGAGCCGATGCGCCGAAGCGATCGATACCGATGGCGACGCCATCGCGGCCGATGTACTTCCACCAGCCCATCGTCGCACCGGCTTCAACAGAGATCTTCGGTACACCGTGTGGGAAGACCGAGAGCTTGTACTCTTCGCTCTGCTCCTCGAAGATCTTGAAGCTCGGCATGGAGACGACTGTCGCGTTGATGCCGGCAGCCTTCAACTCCGCGGCAGCCTTCATAATCACTTCGACCTCGGAGCCCGTGGCGACGAGGACGATGTCCTTACCGCTGCCGTCGAGGATGTAAGCACCCTTGCGAGCGCCCTCGAACACCTTGTACTTCGCATCGTCGAGAACCGGCAGATCCTGGCGAGAGAGCGCCATGAAGCTGGCCGACTTGCGCTCGAGCGCCAGCTGCCAGCAGGCAGCGGTCTCGTTCGCATCCGCGGGACGGAAGTCGGTGAGCTGCGGAATCGCGCGCAGGCTCATCAGGTGCTCGATGGGCTGGTGCGTGGGACCGTCCTCGCCGAGGCCGACGGAGTCGTGCGTGAAGATGTAGAGCGAGTGAGTGCTCATCAGAGCGCCCATGCGCAGCGCCGAACGGCAGTAGTCGCTGAACGTGAAGAACGTCGAGCCGAAGGGAATGAGCCCGCCGTGTGCCGCGATGCCGTTCACCGCTGCCATCATGCCGAACTCGCGCACACCGAAGAACACGTTACGGCCCTTGGGATCGACGTGGAAGCTGGGTGAGTCCTTGAAGATGGTCTTGGTGGAAGCCGTAAGATCAGCCGCGCCGCCAAACAGTTCGGGAACGACCTTTGCGACAGCATTCAACACCACCTGGCCGGCGTTGCGTGTCGCCACAGGCTTGTCCGCGGGGAAGGTCGGGATCGCCTTCTCCCAGCCCTCGGCCAGCTTCGCCGCAGAGGCGCGCTCATACTGGGCGCCCAGTTCAGGGTAGGCCTTCTTGTAAGCGTCGAACTTCTCCTGCCATTCGGCCTGGGCCTTTGCGCCCTTGTCCTTCGCCTGCAGCCAGTTCTTACCAGCCTCTTCGGGGATGTAGAAGCTCTTGTCCTCGGGGAAGCCAAGGTTCTTCTTGGTAGCCTTGGTGGCCTCCGCGCCCAGCGCTTCGCCGTGAACCTTATTCGTGCCGGCCTTGGGCGAGCCATAACCGATCACCGTGCGCACGCGAATCAGCGAGGGCTTGGTGGTCTCGGCCTGAGCCGCACGGATCGCTCTTTCGATGGCGACGAGGTCGTTGCCGTCCTCGACCATCTGCACATGCCAGTGGTAAGCGTGGAAGCGCTCGGTAACGTCCTCGGTGTAGCTGAGGTCGGTAGGGCCGTCCAGCGAGATCAGGTTGTCGTCATACAGCACGATCAGCTTGCCCAGGTTCAATGTGCCCGCAAGCGAAGCCGACTCGTGGCTGATGCCTTCCATCAGATCGCCGTCGCCGCAGAGAACGTAGGTGTGGTGATCGACGGGGGTGTGGTTGTCGTGGTTGTAGGTCGCGGCGAGATGCTTCTCGGCGATGGCTTCACCCACGGCCATGGCGAAGCCCTGGCCGAGCGGACCGGTGGTCACTTCAACGCCAGGAGCCTCACCGTACTCCGGGTGCCCCGGCGTGTGCGATCCCCACTGGCGGAATTGCTCGAGCTGCTCGATCGGCAGATCGTAGCCGGTCAGGTGCAGTACGCCATAGAGCAGCGCCGACGCGTGGCCATTGGAGAGGATGAAGCGATCGCGGTCGGACCAGAGCGGCTCGGCCGGGTTGTACTTCATGATCTTGTGGTACAGCAGGTAGGCGATGGGAGCGCAGCCCAATGGCGCTCCGGGGTGGCCGCTCTTGGCCTTTTCAACCTGATCGACTGCGAGGAAGCGCAGCGTGTTGATGGAAAGCTGGTCGAGTGCGTCTTGCTTCTGCTGGTCGGTCATTCTGTCCTCAAATGTGTAAGCTCGTGTGTTCGCGCGCCCCATGCGCGCCCTATTCTCACAGGCCAGTCCAGTGTAACGGAAGGGCGTGGGTCTCAACCGTACCGTAACAATTCGGGTGCGGCTGAAGCCGCAGGCTTTGTGGATTTGTTGTGGTTTTTGCGGTTGTGGTCGCCTTTGTCGTTGCTGTTCTGGCTTTTGCCTTTCTTGCTTGTCATTCCGACCCTGAGCGAAGCCGAAGGGGAGCGAACCTGCTTCCTCCCGTTCTTTGTCCGCGCCGTCACAAATGCTGTGTGTCAGGACAGTCTCTTCTGGCTTTACCGCTATTTTCTGGGCGGCATAACCGAAAAACGGGAGACAGCAGGTTCGCTCCCCTTCGGCTTCGCTCAGGGTCGGAATGACAAGCCAGAAAGGCAAGAACAACCGCAAAAGCAAAAACAATCTACCCACTTGACATCGTTTTCTTCAGCGCTTACATTTCACCAATCGGTTATATAACCGATTGGTGAAATAACATGAACACTTCAAATCTGGACTCGACCTTCGCCGCCCTTGCCGATCCGACCCGGCGGGCCATCCTTGGGCGGCTGGCCCTGGGTGAAACCTCGGTCACGGAGCTGGCTGCTCCGTTCGAGATGAGCATGCCGGCTATCTCCAAGCACCTGAAGGTGCTGGAGCGGGCTGGGCTCATCGTCCGTGGACGCGAGGCCCAGTGGCGGCCCTGCAAGCTGCAGGCTGGACCGCTGCAGGACGCCTCCGTCTGGATCGATGAGTACCGGAAGTTCTGGGAACAAAGCTTCGACCGTCTCGACGACTATCTGAAGACCCTGCAAGACCCAACTTTGCAAGCTAAGGAGAAACATCCTGAGCACAAGAGAAAGTAACGCCGTAGCCGCCCTACCGTTTTCACTTCACGGTGTCGCCGCTGGACGGGGACGGCAACGCACTCTGCGAGAACTGGAACTCGGTGTTCTTTGCCGAGGTCGAGGGCGGCACCGAGGTCATTCTGGATGTGCATGTGATGAACTTCAGACCAGAGTTCGCACCGAATCTGAAGGGCATGCCCGCTGGATGGAGCTCAAGCCTCGACCGGTTGGGCGAGCTGCTGAAGTCCGCATCGTGAAGGACAAAGCATGTCCTTTGAGCGTATGAATATCACAACGTAAAGACCCTAAGGAGAGGACCATGAATACGAATCTGCACCTTGTATTTCCGGGCACTTGTAACGAGGCGTTTGCGTTTTACGAGAAGACGTTCGGCACGAAGAGATTGCTGACGATGAAGTTTGGCGACGCACCCGCAGGCACCCCCGTCCCTGAGGATGCGAAGGACCTGATCATGCACACGGCGCTGCCTGTGGGCAGCGTGACGCTGATGGGCTGCGATGGACCTCCGGGACGTCCGGGGACTCCACTGGGCGGCTTCCAGATATCGGTGGACTCGACGGACCAGACCGAAGTGAAGCGGCTCTTTACCGAGCTCAGCAAGGATGGTTCTGTGCAGATGCCGTTGACGCCGACATTCTGGTCGCCGCTCTTTGGGATGCTGACGGATCGGTTCGGCGTGGGCGGGATGGTGAGTGTGCCGGGGCCACAGCCGAGTTAACGATGGGTGATGAAACCGCCGTAATTTGAGCCCCGCAGGGGCGGCCTCATCATAGCCCAGGGTGATGACGCAAAGCGCGCCACAAACATTTGCAGCGCGCTCTGCGTCAAGGGTTAACCCTGGGCTACGAAACCACCATAAAGGCAGAGCCCTGAAAGGGCGATCTATCGAGGTTGCCTTGATAGGTCGCCCTTTCAGGGCTCTGCATCTTCTTTGCACTGTAACCCAGGGTTTCACCCTGGGCTATGATAGGCCGCCCCTTCGGGGCTGAGCTTTGTGCTACTGCTTAGTTTCTTACGACTTCGGCTTCATCGCCGCTGGTCCCTGCGGCAGAAGCTCCTCGTTGATATAGACCTCGCAGTTGCGGCCCAGCCAGTGATCGCTCTCCGGCCAGTACAGCGTGAAGATAATGCTCCCTGTCTGGTCGTGCGCCGTCTGGATGTCGACGAACGACCCCGGACGGCCAACCACACGGGACTCGATCGAATTCTTCGTCTCCCAGTTATCCGTGGTGTAGACGACACGGAAGCGTTGCGCATCGAGAATGCGCAGCGTGCCACCCTGACACATCGCGGAGATTGGCCTGCCGGTCTGGAAGATCTCCATGCGACTCTGGAACGTGCGCTTTTCCTTGGGAACCGCGTAACGCTCCTCGACGACCGAGATGCGGTCGAAGACCTTGCCGTCGGCGACCGAGCGCAGCAGCTTGACGTACTCGGCATGCGCCCAGACCAGCGGCTGCGCCGAGCCCGCCGAGCGGCCCAGGTACATTCCCTCCGAGGGCAGATCGGCGTAGTCCCACACCTGCTCCGGCAGCATGCCGCCGATGGAGCTGAACTTCTCCAGCGCCGTCACGAACGAGGTGACATCCTTCCCTGCCGCGAGCTCGTAGTGCGCGCGCTCGCCGGTCAGGATCGGCCAGGCACGGCCCTGTCCCGAGCCGAGGTACGGGCCGCCGTCTTTCCGCTGACCGTAGCCGTCGTGGTTGTAGCGGCGCCAGCAAGCACCGTAGGGGGTGTCGATCTTCAGTACCGAGTCAACGACCTTCAGCGAGTCGATGATGAGTGGATCGTCCGCCCGGCGAACTCCGTAGCGAACCAGTTCGAGGAAGCCTGCGTCGATCACCTCGCGCGCCTCGAAGTCGAACCTCTCGCCCGGCTCGCGGTTATTGAGGTGGACGGTGCCCGGAGGAATCTGCGGGTTGTGGAACGGCTCGCCCTCTGCCGGCGGACGGATACGCATGTAGTGATACGGGACGTCGGGCAGCAGCATGCCGCGGTTCGTCGTCGTCCACTCATCGAGATGCGCCTCGATCCAGTCGGCATAGTCCTCGAGGAAGGTACCGAGTTCGCGCGAGCCGTGCGCGATGGCGATGTCCGCCGCGCAAACCAGCGCCGAGATGACCGCTGCCAGCGTCGAAGGCGAGTAGCCTGCATTCTCTTCCCAGCGCTCCTGCTGTGTGACCGGCGCATAGCGCACGAGGAACGCCGAGGCGTTCACCACGAAGGGGAAGATATCGAAGTTGCCGAGGCCGTCGGCCTTCCAGAGCCGCCACGCGAGGATGATCGGGAAAGCCACCTCGTCAAGCTGAATGCCCTGCCAGTAAGGAGTTCCATCGATCCAGAAGTTCTGTGCGAAGCCGCCGTCGGTATGCTGGGTGCAGGCGAGGTAGACCAGCGCGCGAAGCGCGGTATCGACGCGGCCGCAGGCCAGCATCGCCGTCGCCGACTGCACCATGTCACGCGTCCAGACCAGGTGATAACCGCCCAGGTCGGCATCGGATTTGGACGCTCCCCACGGGATCGAAGCCGACGCAATGAACGCGCCGGAGTAGGTCTTGTCCTCGTGCGTGAGAATGACGTTGTGTGAGACGCGCAGCAGCTTGCCGCCGTCGGTTGAGGCCTTCGCCAGACGCTCCGGGGACTCCACGCGCTGCCACTGCTGAATGAAGCGCTTGAGATGCGCGTCATACGGGGTGGCGAGCGTCTGCATCATGCCGGCGAGCGCGGAGTGATGACCATCTCCGAGCGCGATGGCGATCGTGAACTCGCGGTGTGTTGCTACCTCGATCTCGCCCATCATCGCGATGTTGCCATCGAGCGCCTGGCCGAACTGCCAGGCCATGTGCATGTGGGTGGAGAGATCCTGATAACCATCGCTGGCACCCACGAAGCCGGAACTGGTGCGCGTGAATCCGCAGCTGGCCCCGAAGGCCAGCGAGACATTGTTCTTCCACGCCAGGATGCAGCGCTTGCCGGCGATGTCCACCGATCGCGCCGAGTTCCCTGCACCGCCACCATCCAGGTGCGGAGCCAGCAGCGCATAGCACTTGAGCCGGGAGAGGATCGCTTCGTCGCCCTCGATCTTTACGTTCATCAGCACGACGGGATGATGGGGGTCGGTAATGAACTCCTTGGTCACCTTGTACCGTCCGCCGATATCGCTCGCTACGACGCGGACAGCCAGCGCGTCGTCGTCCACGTAGTGGAAGTCGTACTCGAAGTCGCGCTTCTCTTCATGGAAGAAGGTCTCTTCATCGGTGAAGAGCAGTTCCATGTCGCGCGTCTGCGGACGGTCGATCGTAGGGTAGTAGATCTCGTTCAGCGTGCCGTGCGAGGCCGTAAACCAGATCCTGCTGGAAGCCGCATAGGCCGTTGAAACCGCGTCTTTCTGGCTGGAAGTCCAGCGCGGTTCAAGTCCAGGCCTGCCGAAGGCTGGACCATCGTCATCCAGCCAGTGATACGTTCCGTCGAAGACGCTCATGGTGAATATGAGAGCACAAAAGTGGGAATAAAGTTACGGGTTTTCAGCCGGGCAAGATTCGCGGGTGTAATTTGCGGGCCGTCTTCTTGATCCATTCACAAAATTGTCATCTCGACCGGAGGCGCGCTTTTGCGCCGCAGTGGAGAGACCTGCAGTTTGTTCGCGCGGGCGAAAATAATTGCAGCTACCTGCAAGCTGCAGGTCTCTCCACTGCGCATCACGATAAAACCATGATGCTCCGGTCGAGATGACAATTTTGGGGTGGCACAAGCGAAGAAGCTGGTGCCTGCGACCGGAATTTCACGTCCACTGCCGTCGCGGGTGTAAGCTCAACGATGTTGCGCCGCGTATTGCGGCGCGTGCATCCAACCACCAGAGCGAGGCTCTGCGCCTCCGCAAACCGAACATAAGGAGCAACTCACCGTGGCCTTCGAACTTCCTCCCCTTCCCTACGACTATGCCGCTCTCGAGCCGACCATCGACGAAGCGACGATGAAGCTGCACCACGACAAGCACCATCAGACGTACGTCACCAACCTGAATGGCGCGGTCGAAAAGCACCCTGACCTGGGCAAAAAGACACCTGAAGAACTCATCAAGGACCTGGACAGCATTCCCGAAGACGTGCGCGGTGTCGTCCGCAACAACGGCGGCGGACACGTCAACCACACCATGTTCTGGCAGATCATGGGACCGAACGGCGGCGGCGAGCCGACGGGCGAAATCGCAGCCCAGATCAAGGCAGACTTCGGTTCGTTCGAGGACTTCAAGAAGAAGTTCAACGAGACGACCGCCAAGCAGTTCGGCTCCGGCTGGGGCTGGCTGGTATTCAAGGGCGGCAAGCTGGAGATCGTGACCACCGCGAACCAGGACAATCCGCTGTCGCAGGGTCTGTACCCGATCCTCGGCAACGACGTCTGGGAGCACGCCTATTACCTGAAGTATCAAAACAAGCGTCCTGATTACCTCGCGGCCTGGTGGAACGTCATCAACTGGGCAGAGGTCAACAAGCGCTTCGAGCACGCGAAGAAGTAGTTTTTGTCTGGATGGACACGAGGCCGCCTTTGGCGGCCTCGTGTGTTTTGTTGTTCTGGCCCCCAACCTTGTGGGCTTTTCAGGTCCGAATCCCAGCCACAATAAATCCCGCCTAAGCCAACTATCCAGTGCATCGGCTTGTTACGATCACCGAGAAACTGGAGATACTACTATGCTGCTGGATATCGCATTGAAAACCGACTACGGCTCAAAGACTAGACACCAGAGCTATTTTGAACTGGGCTCTGCGGACGGTCGTGAACCACGACTCACCTTCAAAATCGTCGATACCGATCCACGCTTCCAGTTGGTACTTCTCATGCTACGGCGCATGAAAGGTGACCCTGGCTTTGTCGATCTTGAAGACAGCTCTATCTTCAGCTGGGTGCAGCTCGCCGGACACAAATGGATTGGGGCTTTCGACTTGGATCATGAGGATATCGCTGCGTTGAGCGGACGTTGATTTGGTCGACTATGAGGATTATCACTAGAAAGGTTCCGCTTTATGATGAAAAACCCCTGCCACCCGGGCGAATTACTGGAAGACAGCTTCGGGAAAGACGGTCTCAATATCTCTATTGCCGAAGCGGCACGCCACCTTGGGGTTGCACGCGTCACCTTGTCACGCGTCGTAAATACTCGTGCCTCTGTGAGCCCTGATCTAGCGGTCAGGCTGGAACGAGCTGGCCTGAGCACAGCCCGTCTCTGGCTGGCGGTTCAATCTGCTTATGATCTGAGCCAGGCGCTGAAGCGTAAACAGCCGAAGATCATTCCATTCCAGATACAGGGCAAGAAGGCGGCATAGGACAACACAGTCCTTGTGATTTGTAGGGAGAGCGGCTTTACCCCCCTTGGTTACGGGATGAAATGGTGACTCGACCTATTAGGTCGGGCCTTCAGCCCTCTACTTTTGGCGGGTTCGGAACCCAGGGCTACGCCCTGGGCTGGTATGGCGTCGCCCCTTCGGGGCTCAGTTCTATGCAGGTTTTCTACGTCGTGCCTTTTCCACCAGACAATCTCCACCAAGCAACGGCAACGACCAAAAACAACAAAGCCCTCCAGACGGAGGGTTTTGTTGTTTGCTGAAGGAAGAGCAGTTACTCGGGTTGAGCGCCGCTGCGGTTGCCCTTGGGACGGCGGTTCGCCTGCAGCACCTTCTTGCGCATGCGCAGCGACTTGGGCGTGACCTCGACCAGCTCGTCGTCCGCGATGAACTCGATCGACTGCTCGAGCGTGAGCACCTTGAAGGGCACCAGGCGGACAGCGTCGTCGGAGCCCGAAGCGCGCATGTTGGTGAGCTTCTTCTCGCGGACGCAGTTGACGTCGAGATCGTTGTCGCGGGAGTGCTCACCGATGAGCATGCCCTCGTAGACCTCAACACCGTCGCCCAGGAAGAGAACGCCGCGCTCCTGGATGCCGTCCAGCGCATACAGAGTCGTAACGCCCTGGCGGTCCGAGATCAGAGCGCCCGAAGGACGCTGCGGAATCTCGCCTGTGTAGGGGATATAGTCGCCGGCGATGGAGTTCATGACGATGGTGCCGCGAGTCTCGGTGAGCATTTCGTTGCGCAGGCCGATAAGACCGCGCGACGGAACCTTGAACTCCATACGGACACGGCCTGAACCGTGGTTCGCCATCTTGACCATCTCGCCTTTTCTCGGCCC
Source organism: Granulicella mallensis MP5ACTX8 (assembly GCF_000178955.2). Taxonomy (NCBI): domain Bacteria; kingdom Pseudomonadati; phylum Acidobacteriota; class Terriglobia; order Terriglobales; family Acidobacteriaceae; genus Granulicella; species Granulicella mallensis. Next base: position 5,931,796 of record NC_016631.1, read on the forward strand.
GAGGCGCTCAATCACGGTTCCAACGAAGCTCTCAGGGATATCGATGGTCAGAATCTCGGAGGGCTCCATGAGCTGGTCGTTGATGCGCTTGGTGACGATCTGCGGACGCGAGACCATCAGCTCAAAGCCTTCGCGGCGCATCATTTCGATGAGCACGGAGAGCTGGAGCTCGCCACGGCCGAGCACCTTGAAGTTATCCGGGGTGCCGGTATCTTCCACGCGGATGGAGACGTTGGTGAGCAGCTCCTTTTCGAGGCGCTCCTTGATGTTGCGCGAGGTGACCAGCTTGCCTTCGCGGCCGGCGAACGGGCCGTTGTTGACCGAGAAGACGATGGCGATGGTCGGCTCATCGATCTTGATGGTCGGCAGCGGCTTGGGGTTCTCGAGCGCGCAGAAGCTCTCGCCGATGGTGATGGCGGGGATACCGGCGACGGCGATGATGTCGCCGACTTCGGTCACTTCGGTGTCTGTGCGCTTGAGGCCGTTGAAGGTGAAGAGCTTGGTGATCTTCACGGTCTGGAGCGTGCCGTCGATGCGGGAGAGGTTGACTTCCTCGCCGGCCTTGAGCGTGCCGTTGAAGACGCGGCAGATCGCGAGGCGTCCGAGGTAATCGGAGTAGTCGAGGTTGGTGACCAGCACCTGGAGGTCGCCATCCGGCGTGCCGGTGGCGGGAGGAATGGTCTTGAAGATGAGCTCGAAGAGCGGCTGCAGGTCGGTGCCCGGGACGGCGAGGTCCATGGTCGCGGTGCCGGCCTTGCCGTTGGTGTAGATGACCGGGAACTCGAGGACGCTGTCGTCGGCATCGAGGTCGATGAAGAGGTCATAGACCTCGTTCAGCACTTCCTGGGGACGAGCATCGGGACGGTCGATCTTGTTGATAACAAGGATCGGGGTCAGCTTGGCTTCAAGCGCCTTCGAGAGCACGTAGCGCGTCTGGGGCAGGGGGCCTTCGCTGGCGTCCACGAGCAGGACGACGCCGTCGACCATCTTGAGCGCGCGCTCCACCTCGCCGCCGAAGTCGGCGTGGCCGGGGGTATCGACGATGTTGATCTTGGAGTCGTGATACTGGATCGCCGTGTTCTTGGCGAGAATGGTGATACCACGCTCTTTTTCAAGATCGTTCGAGTCCATGACGCGCTCGGCAACAGCCTCGTTGGCGCGGAAGGTGCCGCTCTGGCGCAGCATGGCGTCGACCAACGTGGTCTTGCCGTGATCGACGTGGGCAATAATGGCGATGTTACGGATGGCTTGGGCGGTCGTTGGGGTGCTCACTTGGAGAGGGCTTTCCTGTTCTGATCAGACTGAATATCGGTTTTAGGGAGCTGGACGCACACGTGGAAGAAGGTGCAGGCCTTCACGGCTCCGAAATTGGGTGAAAAGCGCGTCGCTTCCAGTTTACCGCATGGCGACAGTTGTAGTGAAAAGATTGGGTTAAGACGTATTTTACCGGAATGCCCCCTTTTGCCGGGGCGGAAGCGGCATCAACGAGGCATAAAGGGCCCGCCTCGTGCCCTATACTGAGGGGCACATGGACAAGGTTGCGCCCGATACTCCACTTCGCCCCCTCGAACTCGCAGCTTTGAAGAACTACAAGCTTGACCATGCGTACGACGAGATGTTCTCCGGCTCGGAGACCCTGCATGAGCACTACGAGCCGCTGCTGAGCCACCTGGCCGCGCTGCCGCCGGAAGAGATGCAGCGCCGCAAGCAGGCCGCTGACCTCAGCTTTCTCAACCAGGGCATCACCTTCACCGTCTATGGACGCGACGAAGGCACCGAGCGCATCTTTCCCTACGACCTGCTGCCGCGCATCATCACCAGCGCCGAGTGGGCGACCGTGGAACGCGGCCTGACCCAGCGGATCACCGCGCTCAACCTCTTCCTCAAGGACATCTATAACGAGGGCCGCATCCTGAAGGACGGCATCGTTCCGCGCGAGCTCGTCTACTCCTGCCCGCAGTTCCGCCGCCAGATGTGCGGCCTGCAGGTTCCGCGCAACGTCTATATCGCCGTCTGCGGAACCGATTTGATCCGCCTCGAAAACGGCGACTTCGCGGTGCTCGAAGATAATCTGCGCGTGCCCTCGGGAGTGAGCTACATGCTCACCAACCGGCGCGTGATGAAGCGCATCTTCCCGCAGCTCTTCCGCAGCTACAACGTGCGGCCGATCGAGCACTACACGCAGGTGCTGCTGAGCACGCTGCGCTCGCTTTCTCCCGAGGGAAGACCGGAGCCGAACATCGTCCTGCTCTCGCCGGGCGTCTTCAACTCCGCCTACTTCGAGCACGCTTACCTCGCGCGCCAGATGGGCATCGAGCTCGTCGAAGGTCGCGATCTCGTGGTTCACGACAATGTCTGCTACATGCGCACCACCAGCGGGCTGAGACGCGTAGATGTCATCTATCGGCGCGTGGACGATGACTTCATCGACCCGCTGGCCTTCCGCTCCGACTCCATGCTCGGTGTCGCCGGGCTCTTCAATGCGTATCGGGCGGGCAATGTGACGCTGTCCAATGCCTTCGGCACCGGAGTCGCCGATGACAAGGCAATCTATGCGTATGTGCCGGACATCATCCGCTACTACCTGAGCGAAGAGCCGGTGCTGAACAATATCGAGACCTTCCTTTGTGCGCGGGATAAAGACCGCCAGCATGTGCTGGCAAACCTCGACAAGCTCGTGGTCAAGGCGGTGGGAGAGTCAGGCGGCTACGGCATGCTGATCGGCCCGCACTCTACGGCCAAGGAGCGCAAGGATTTTGCCGACCGCATCAACGCCAATCCACGCAACTATATCGCGCAGCCAACGATCAGCTTTTCGCGCGCGCCGTGTCTGATCGGCGATGAGCTTGAGCCGCGCCACGTCGATCTGCGGCCTTACGTGCTCTACGGCGACAAGGTCACCATCGTCCCCGGCGGGCTTACGCGCGTTGCGCTCACGCGGGGCTCGCTGGTGGTGAATAGTTCACAGGGCGGTGGCAGTAAGGATACTTGGGTGCTGAGCTAGTAGCGCGAGCAGAGGAAGGCGTGCTGTTGTTCTTGCTTTTCTGGTTGTCATTCCGAGCGCAGCGAGTGAACCTGCTGTCTCCCGCTTTTCGCCAGTGCCACCACACAGGTGGCGTTTCAGCACGGGCCATACACTTTCAGTTCTGGCATATGTTTTCTGGGCAGTACGAATAAAGAACGGGAGGAAGCAGGTTCACTCCCCTTCGGCTTCGCTCAGGGTCGGAATGACAACCAGAAAAGCAAGGACAACAGCAAAAACAAAGGCAAAAGCAACAGCAAATACGAATCTTTACTCCAACGAGCCATCCATGATCAAACACGCATTTGCGAAGACGCTGCTCCCTCTGCTTCTCTCTGCCCTCACCATCGGCACAGCCGCCGCACAATCGCCACGCCTTGTCCTCATCGACCAAGACGGCTCCGGTCCGGGTGGCTCCAACCAGATGTCGATGATGGTCCTCCTGCAATCGCCGCAGGTACGTGTGCTCGGCATTACGATGGTCAGCGGCAATGCGTGGGAGCCTGAAGAGGTTGCGCACACCCTGCGCATGCTCGAACTGATTCACCGCACAGACGTTCCTGTCGTTCCCGGCGCGGTGTTCCCACTGGTACGCACCGAGGCCGAGGTCCAGCAGGAGCGCACGCTCTACGGCACCTTTGAGTGGTACGGCGCGTGGGGCGACCTCACCGCCCACACCAGCCTGCAGGCTTATCACGGGCCCTTTGTCGTTCCCCCATTGGACGAAGGCGAGCCCACCACCAAGCCTCTCGGCGAAGATGCCGCGCACTTCCTGATTCGGCAGGTGCACGCGCATCCACATCAAGTGACGATCTACGCCGCCGGGCCGTTGACCAACATCGCGCTGGCACTCTCTATCGATCCTGACTTCGCCACACTGACGCAGGGAATCGTCATCATGGGCGGCAGTCTCGCCCCACAGACCAGCGACCCGGAATACGCGACGCACCCGCGCCACGAGTTCAACTTCTGGTTCGACCCCGAGGCAGCGCACATCGTGCTGCGCGCGCACTGGCCGCGCATCGACCTCACCACGGTCGACATCTCCGTAAAGACACAGTTCACCAAAGAGATGGTGAAGGAGATTGCGCGCTCCGGCACGCCTTCAGCAAAGTACATAGCGCAGTACAGCCGCGAGTTCTTCTACCTGTGGGACGAACTCGCAGCGGCGGCCTGGATCGATCCGAAGATCATTACGAAGGAGCGCCAGCTCTACGTGGATGTCGATCTGGCACGTGGCCCCAACTATGGCGACACGCTCACCTGGTCGGCGGCGAGCCGTCCGCAGCGCGACCTGCCCCTGGTTCACGTGCAGGAAGATCTCGACAGTTCGCGCTTCGACAAGCTGTTTATCGAACTGATGAGTGCTCCGCCCCTGGCCGCCGCCGGTGTAAAGTGAAATCTCCGTTACATTTTCCGAAGCGGCCGGCTTCCATGTCCGCAGAGGAAAGCACTATCCGGAATCAGGAAAGGGGCAAGCCATACTCTCTCGCGTCGCTGATTCGCTCTACTGGATGTCCCGCTACCTGGAACGCGCGGAACATACCACCCGCCTGCTCGACGTAAACCTGACCCTGATGCTGGACGAGAGCGCCATCAGCTCCGACCATCGCTGGCAGCGTGTAGTGCAGGCGCTCGGCAAGCCGAAGCGTATCCGCTGGAATGGCGACCCTTACGAGCTGGCGCGCACGCTTACCTTCGACGTGGAGCATAAGTCGTCGGTGCTCTCCTGCATCATCCGCGCCCGTGAAAATTCGCGCCACGTTCGCGAGCAGATCTCGACCGAGCAATGGCACCGCCTGAATTCGTTGTATCTCGAAGTCACGCGTCCCGAGTTCCAGAGCGTGATGCATGCGGAAGCCCTGCAGGGTAACAGTGAAACACCCGCCGCATTCCTGCAACAGGTGATGGAAGCCGTTCATCAGTTCCAGGGCGTGACCGACTCGACGATGTCGCACGGCGAGGGCTGGCACTTTATCCAGGTAGGCCGCTATCTCGAACGCGCGTCGGCCACGGCGATGCTCATCGAGGCGTATCACGAAGACCTCTGGGCGAATCCCGACCAGCTCCCCGAAGGCAACGAATATCTCGAGTGGATGGGGCTGCTTCGTTCGGCAACAGCCTTCGAGGCTTACTGCAAGGTCTATACCGCGGACATCACTCCCGAGCGCATCCTGGAGTTTTTGCTGCTCGATGACGAGTTCCCGCACTCGCTGCGCTTCTCCATCGACAGCGTGCAGAACGCGCTGCAGGCGATCCAGCGCAACTCCGGCAAGAGCCGTGCCGAAGAGCTGAACCGCATCGCCGGACGCCTTAGCGCAAAGCTGGGCTTCGCCAGCGTCGATGAGATTCTCTCCGGAGATGTCATCGGCTACCTTCGCAGCATTCAAAGGGAATGCCAGGCGATTCACGAGACGATCTACCATCTCTACGTCGATTACCCCATCCAGACAGCCCTGGCGGGGTGATCCTGTAACGCAGCTATACGCTTCATCCAAAGGTGCTTGACCAGAGGTCTACGTTGATTCTCACGCAGCTTGAACCGATTGCAAATCGCACGGAGGGCCCCATGTATTATTCGATCCGGCATCTGACGAAGTTCCTCTACAAGACCGAGGTCAGCGAGAGCATCATGGAGACGCGCATGCACCCGCGCTCCGACCAGAACCAGCGCTGCCTTACGTTTCATCTCTCGGTCAGCCCGCGCTGCCGCGTCTTCAGCTATCGCGACCATCTCGCCAACCAGGTTCACCACTTCGATATCCCGGGCCAGCATGGACAGCTCGTCATCGTCGCCGAATCGCTCGTCGAGATGCAGCCGCATGCTGCAGTGCCCGACTCTCTGCCCGAAGGCTCGTGGGCGGAGCTTGACCGGCTGGTCCATGAGGGCGACTACTGGGAGATGCTGCTGCCCAGCGAGTTCGCAACCCCGACCCCGGCGCTCGCGGAACTCGCTGACTCTCTCGATCTGCGCCGCCGCGACGATCCTTTGAGCGTGCTGCACAAGCTGAATGAGCAGCTCTTCCATTACTTCGACTACAAACCGCTCTCGACCAAGGTCGACTCACCGATCGACCTCGCGCTCAGCACCAAAGGCGGCGTCTGCCAGGACTTCTCGCACATCATGATTGCGCTATTGCGTTCGCGGCTGCAGATTCCCTGCCGCTACGTCAGCGGCTACCTGTATCACGGGGGCGACGCAAACGATCGCTCCGAGGCCTCGGCAACGCATGCGTGGATCGAGGCGTTTCTCCCTGAACTGGGATGGGTGGGCTTCGATCCTACGAATTATCTGGTCGCGGGTGACCGCCACATTCGCACGGCTATCGGCCGCGACTACTCCGACGTACCGCCGACTCACGGCGTCTTCCGCGGCCGCGCCAGGAGCGAGCTCACGGTCGCCGTTCGCGTCACACCGAGCGAAGGCACACCGTCGCTTGACCGCGAGCTTCCTGTTCCGGAAGACTGGTCGATCCTGGTCGAGAAGGCCCAGGCTCTCCCCGATCAACCCCCACCGCCGAAGCGCCAGCACCAGCAGTCGCAGCAGCAGCAGTCGAATACGGTTTAGATTTGCCTGTGTTTTTCTCACCACAGAATCGTCATCCTGAGCGAAGCGTCCCGGCTTTTGGGGACGCGGAGTCGAAGGACCCCGAGGGCTACCATCTTGCCCAAGCCTCTCGAACCTTTTTTACCTCGAGCGCTCGAGCCTGGACTTTCGTGATGGAAAAGGTCCTAACTTCATAGGCTAGATAAAGTCCTTCGGGGTCCTTCGACTGCGCACCTCGCAAAAAGCGCGAGGCGCTACGCTCAGGATGACGATCTTTGGTGGATGTGAACAAGAAGAGCATTCGGCTGCTTATTGACGGCCTATTCAGCTTCAAAGTCTTTATGCCCCACCGAGGTCCGGCGGTCGAACACGAAGCAGGTGCCATGCCATTGGCTGTCCTGCTCGGGCACTTCCTCGAGATACTTCAGGATGCCGCCCTTGAGGTGGTAGACCTCGCTGAAGCCCTCCTGCAGCATGAAGGCCGAGGCCTTCTCGCAGCGGATGCCGCCGGTACAGAACATCGCCACCTTGCGATGTTTCGCCGGATCGAGGTTCTCGCGCACATAGGTGACGAAGTCCGAGAACGTCTCAATGCCGGGATCGATGGCTCCGTTGAAGGTACCTAGATCGGCCTCATAGTGGTTTCGGGTGTCCAGCAGCAGCACTTCGGGATCGGCAATCAGCGCGTTCCACTCCTGCGGCTGCACATAGTTTCCGGCCTGCGTTGGATCGACCTTGGCTTTGCGGAAGGCGATGATCTCGCTCTTGACCAGAAACTTCAACCGGCCAAAGGGCCGCTCCTCCGAGTTCGCGAACTTCACGTCCGCCCGGTCCAGCCCGGTCTTCTCCACCAGCATGTCCAACAGCCGCTCGATGGTCTCAGCCGAGCCTGCCATGGTGCCATTCACGCCTTCACTGGCGATCAGCATGCTGCCGCACAGGTCTTCCTCGCTGAAGGCCGCACGCAGTTCGTCGCGCAGGGCAGCCGGGTCAGGCAGGGAGACAAAGCGGTAAAAGGCGGCAATCGTGAAGTTCATTCCTCTTCAATCATAGATCGGCAGGGGTGCGCAGGGCCTATCTATCGATCCATCGCGCTTCGCACGATGCCTAGGGAGCCGCCTAAGCCAAAATACTTTCCAAATACAACGCCATGATCTTCTTGTACTCAGCGATCACCAGAGGCTTCTCTCGCGGCGCGGCTTCAGCATAGAGGGTTGTCATGCCCCGAACCAGCTGCACCGCAACGTTTGCGGCCAACAGAGCCCTCTCTTCAGTAAGCGATGGCGTCTTCGCCCGAAACGCATTCGCTATGGCCATCCGCAAGCCCCTGCGTGCCGCCGCGTCGCGTGAAAATTTGATCGGCGCGGCCATCAGCTTCAGATAAGCCGGCCGCTCCTGAACGAACTCCGTGACGTACCCGATAAAGAGTTCGCCAAACTCCTGATGAGTCAGCGTCGCCGCCTGCTCCATCAAAGGCTTCCAGTGCGCTTCGAGCTCTTGCGCGTACTGGTGCGTCAGAGCGAAGCCGATGGTCTGCTTGTCCGGGAAGTAGTGATACAGCGTGCCGATTCCCGAGCCGCTGCGCTCCGCGATGGCCGTCATCGTGGCGGCTTCAAAGCCCACCTCGCCGAAGAGCTCCGCAGCCGCATCCAGAAAGTTCGCCAGCCGACGCGTAGAGCGTTCCTGCTGCGGGGCCACACGGACGGCATTTGACGAAGTCGAGGACACCCTCGTATTCTACATTTACAAAGTCGAGGATACCCTCGACTTCAGGAGGAGCCTTGAGCTCGTTGCATCTGGAACCGAAGAAAACCGCCCTCGTCCTGATCGATCTCCAGAATGGGATCGTCGCCATGCCTACCGCGCCTTACTCTGGTGCAGAGGTCATGCAGAAGTCCCGCCAACTGGCAGAAGCCTTCCGGGCAAAAGGGGCTCCGGTCGTCTATGTTCGCGTGGATATTGGAGACTTTATGCATCTGCCGGCCGACAAATCTCACCGCGATCCGAACGCTCCGCCACCGCCCGCCATCCTGTCGGAGATTGCACCTGAGGCCGGTTTTCACGACGGCGACCTGCTGATCACCAAGCGGCATTGGGGCGCCTTTGCCGGTACGAAGCTGGAGGAAGAACTCAGGCAACGCGGCATCGAGACGGTCGTTCTCGGAGGAATCGCCACTAACTTCGGCGTTGAGTCGACCGCGCGCCAAGGGACCGGCCTGGGCTTTGCCTTCGTCCTCGTGGAAGACGCCTGCAGTGGCCTCGAGGCTCACGCCCATACCTTTGCCTTCGAGACGATCTTCCCACACCTGTCGAGAATCAGGAAGACCGACGAGGTCATCGCTTCCCTTGCCTGAGACCTTGAGCTCCGCCGACCGGCTGGATCCCTCCGTCTGGAAGATCGTATCCGTCGCGGTGCTTGGCTCCTTTCTCTCCCAGCTCGATGCGACCGTCGTCAACGTGTCGCTCTCCAGCCTGACGGTGGAGTTGCATAGCACTCTCACGGTGATTCAGTGGGTTACGAGCGGCTATCTGCTGGCACTCGCGCTCATGCTTCCGTTGAACGGCTGGCTGGTGGATCGCATTGGGGCCAAAACCCTCTACCTCTGGTGCTTTTCGGCCTTCACGCTCTCTTCGGCCCTGTGCGGCCTGGCCTGGTCGGCAAACTCCCTGATTGCCTTTCGCATTCTGCAGGGCATGAGCGGAGGATTGCTCGCTCCCATGGCGCAGATGATGCTGGCACGCGCTGCCGGAAGGCATATGGCACGCGTCATGGGCTATGCCGCTCTGCCCGTCATGCTGGGCCCAATCCTTGGGCCTGTCATAGCCGGGGCGATTCTGCAGCATGCCTCCTGGCGCTGGCTCTTTCTGGTCAACCTGCCGGTCGGGGCTCTGGCGATTCTGCTGGCCGTCCTCTTCCTGCCCAACGACCGCGAAGAGACGACGCCACGCGACCTCGATCTGCTGGGCCTGGCGCTGCTCTCTCCCGGACTGGTGCTCTTTCTCTACGGATCGGACCACATGGGAGAGCGCACAGGCCTTCTTGCCCTGGCCACCGCCGCTGTTCTGATTACGATCTTTCTCCGGACGGCAGCGCCCAAGGGAGCGAACGCGCTGATCGATCTGCGTTTGTTCAAGAGCAGAATCTTCTCGGCCTCCGCCACTACACAGTTCCTTTCCAACGGAATTATGTACGCCGCGCAGATGCTGGTCCCGATCTATCTCATCCGCGCCTGCGGCCGATCGCCCAGCGCGACGGGCTGGCTGCTGGCTCCCCTGGGGCTGGGGATGGTCTGCGCCTATCCCTGCATGGGATTCCTGACACAGCGGTTTGGGATTCGAAAGGTCTCCTCCGGGGGTGCACTTCTGGCCCTGGCCGGCACTTTGCCTTTCATCTATCTGGGGGGACACGGATTGATTCTTGCCGTACTCGCTCCCGCTCTCTTCTTCCGTGGCATGGGACTGGGGGCTATCGGAATTCCATCGCTCACGGCGGCCTACGCGTCGGTCAAGAAGCAGGACCTGCCGATGGCGACGACCTCGCTCAATATCGTCCAGCGCCTCGGCGGCCCGACACTGACGACCGTGTGCGCAACCTTCCTCGCCTGGCGACTTCGGTCGGTAGGGACTCCGGGCATGATGTCCGGCGCCTTTACCTCGACCTTTGTTCTGCTTTGCGTGTTGCACGTTCTCCTGCTGGTGGCCGCCTTGAGGCTTCCCGTTTCCGTGGACAGAGTTGCGGAGCAGCGGGTCGAGGAAGAATCGCTCAATTTGATTGAAGTGGCGGAGTAGGAGATTGGAAGATTGCCATCGAACCAGGTGGTTTCCCTGGGTAGTTTTTGTCTTTGACTTTCTGGTTGTCATTCCGAGCGCAGCGAGCGAACCTGCTGTCTCCCGTTTTTCGCCAGTTCCACCATAAAGTTATGCCTCAGCACAGGCCATACACTTTCAGTTCTGGCAACATGCTCTCCAGGCAGTACGAACAAAGAACGGGAGGAAGCAGGTTCGCTCGCTCCGCTCGGAATGACAACCAGAAAAGCAAAGACAAAAGCAAGAAAAGCAAAGGCACCGTCTCCGGATTTTCTTCTTGAGTACGAAGCCTGTGCCGTAGCATCCAATGTTCCAAGCAGATAGAGTGGCCCCGGCAGGCTGAAGGCTGCGATACTGAAACAACGCAGGGATGCACGCGTAGCCCATGTCCACCAGCATCACCAATTCGACAAACGAGACCAACGAAGCGGCACGGCTCCGGAAGCGGGCGTCCTCCAGCTTCGACAAGACCCTGCGTAGCGCGCGTTCCACGATCGCCTTCCGCGAGACAGTCAACCTTGCGATCGATAGCTTCCGCGCCAGCAAGACGCGATTTCTGCTCACCATGCTCGGCATGGTCATCGGCTCGGCTTCGATTGTGCTGGTCTATACCGTGGGCAATACGGGCAAGGATTTCGCTCTCAATACCATCTCCGGCTTGGGGCCGAACAAGGTCGAGATGCAGTACTCCGGCGGCATCACCATGGGCCCAGACAACGTCAGCACGCCCGACTATATGACCCGTGAAGATCTGCAGGCGGTCCGCAGCCAGATCCCTGGGATCATTGCCAGCTCGCCCATGCTGGAGTACCACGACAATATCGCGGTGGGGAACGGCATTACCAAAGAGGCCATGCTGCTTGGCGTCAGCCCGGAGTACAAAGAGGTCAGAAATCTCAAGGTAAAAGCCGGGCGCTTCTTCGATGACCAGGATGCAACAAGCCACGCCAAGGTGGCCGTGATCGTAGGCCCCATGGCCCGTGAGCTCTATGGCAGCTATGCCGATGCGGTGGGACATACGATCTCCATTCGCGGCATTCCCTTCACCATCATTGGCGTCTTCATGGAGAGCACCAACACCTTCGGTACCTCGGAGATCAGCGAACACACCCTGCTGGTTCCCTACGAGGTCGCCCGCTACTTCACGGGCAGCGACGAGCTGAAGGAGATCTTCTTCAGCATGAAGAATCGGGAACAGGTCGAACCAGCGGCCGCACGCATCACCCAGATCATCCACGCCCGCCACTATCCCACCAGCGAGTACAAGGCCCAGACGCTCACTGACATCCTCGTCACGATGCGCCAAATCGCCAACATGCTGACGATCGTACTGTTTCTGGGCTCGGCCATTACGCTGATCGTCTCCGGGGTAGGCATCATGAACTCGATGCTGGCCAACGTGCAGTCGCGCATTCGCGAGATCGGCATCCGCAAGGCCATGGGAGCGACCAGCCGCGAGATACGGTTGCAGTTCCTCACGGAAGCGGTGTTTCTATCGCTGGGCGGAGGCATCATTGGTACGGCGCTGGGGCTGGCCCTGCCGCTCAGTGTCGGTATCTTTACCGACTTCACGATCCCGGTCTCGGCCTTGAGCGCGGTGATTGCCCTGGCGACATCGGTGGTGGTCGGAGTCATCTTCGGAACATTGCCGGCGAATCGAGCGGCGAAGCTCGATCCAGTGGCTACGCTCAAGTACGAGTAAGTCGTTGCTTGTTTTTCGTCGTCATCCTTGAGAGAGCGCAGCGAACGAAGGCCCCCGCATTCTGCCGCGGTGGCACGAACGCAAAACCCACCACCAGCATTTTTGCGTTCCGCTTACGTCCGTGGGGGCACTAAATGCGGGGATCCTTCGGCTACGCCTCAGGATGACGACGAAAAACAAACAACAGCAACAGCAGTCTTCAACGCACCTCTGCGTCGAAGACACCGGTTTCGACCGCTGCTCCATGCTTCATCTGGATAAAGATGCGATACCGGCCAGACGCTGGGAAGCCATAGGGAAACTCCACCGTCGGCGAGATCGCCTCGGAGGACATCTCCATTCCCGGCATGGAGTCCATGTCATCCATACCCTGCTCCTGCGGGTTCGCCAGCATCATCGCGGGCATCGCGGCTGAGCCTTCGGGATGCGTGTGCGCAAAGGTCGTTCCGTCCGACTTCACAAAGGCCGCATGCCCGGCCATCCCGAGATAGGGCTTCATGTCCGCAGCGGGCTTGCCCGCCGGATCAAGCAGGGTAAAGCGGAAGGCATACGCCTTGCTCGCGGTAATCTCGGCGGGCTTGTCCCACACCATCGTGTAGCCGTCGGGAAGTTTGAACGACGGGCCGAGGTCTCCCGCAGAGAGGGCAGATGGAGCGGCGCTGGCGTCCTCCGCCGACAACGGCGCGGTGGACATGCCTGCAGGTACCGTCAGGGTTGACGTTTCCGTTTCGGGAAAGCCGTTGCGGTGCACAATGTCAGCGAAGAGCTTGTAGGTTCCGGGCGGCATGGATGGCAGCGTATCGCGCAGCCCCTGCTTGCCCTCCGGCTCCGGATGCAGATGAAACGCGGCATCCATCTCCGGCATGCGGATCGCGTAGAGATGCATCACGTGCCCGTGGTCAAGGAGCAGATCGGCGTTCTTCTGGGCTCTCCACTTATCTGGAGCATCATCGTCAGGATTGCCGATGAGCAGATCGAGCGTGTTGCCGGTCAGCGTGGGGCGCAGTTCAGAGGCGTGGTAAAGATTTCCCTCATAACCTGCGGCTGCTACGTTCCACCACCTGCCACCGAGATAGACCACGCTGCAGACGACGACGAACGCGATGCCGCTCGCGATCAGCGCCAGACGGCGGCGCGCGCCATCGGGTCTCTGACCGGGAACCAGCCGCGACTCGCGCACTGCGGCGGCGACGATGCCCACCATGCCGAGGACCAGGACGACGCCAAGAACTCCCAGCATGACTCCCATGGAACGCTGCATGTGCAGGATCACGGTCGGCGCTGCCGCGACGGGGATGCTGGTAGTCGCGGGACCGGAAGCGCCGTCGATGCCGAGACGAACCTGCCAGGAGCCCGAGGCCATGATCCAGAGCGAGCCGGTAAAGAACGCCGGGTCGTCGGCGGAGCGCTTCAAAGGGTCTGGAGTGGGCGGGTGCTTTGAGGCCTCTCCCGTCAGCATCAGAGGCGTGATGCTGAGCGAGTTTACTGCCGAACCGTTGCTGCGCACTTCAATCGTCGCAACGCCGGGAATCACCGTCGGCGTGCGAATGGTGACGAAGAGCTTGTAGGGACCAGCAGTGACTTGTTCGAAGACGTCCTTATTACCAACATGCGCGTAGGCAGGAACAACAAGCGTAGCCAAGAGGAGCAGGAGGCAGCCAAGACGCTTCATCGCTGAACCCCACGCATCCAGCGGCCAAAACCGAGACCAACCCAAGTGGAGACCATGGCGTAAAAGGCTGCGATGATGAGTCCTTTGGCGAGTTGAAGGCCGTACTGGGGCTGGAAGAACTGCCGCATCCTGTCAAGGCTGGTCGCGCGGGACTTGTAGTCGAAGTAGATCGTTCCGAAGAAGCGGTTCTGGCTGGCATGCGACATCAGAAAGTTGGCGAAGGGCCACTCCACCGCAACCAGCACCGCGACGAAGACGAGGCCGGAGACAACCGCGATCTGCCAGGGCTTCCAGGTGCGTACGCGCTGCCAAAGCAGGTCCAACGCCAGCGCCGGAAGGATGATCAGAATCGGAAACTTTGCCGGAATGAAATGAGTGACCGGGTTAAAGACCGGGCCGAGCTTCGGAGCGGCTGGAAACAGGGGCAGGATCAGGATCTCGCCGATGCAGAAGACCATGTACACCGCGGCCGTAGCCGTGGCTGCCCAGCGGAAACGCGAAGCCTGCGAGAAGGTCGCGAACAGGATGGGGAGTCCGATTCCCATGGCGATATAGGCAGGCGCACGATGCAGGGCTGTCTCCGGAGTGAACTCCTGCAGAAAGAACATCTGCCCGCCGATAGAAAGGCCACCAAGATACAAGAAGAGAATCTGCAAACGCTTAAAGTTGGAGGCGTCAGCAACCGCCGCGCGGTTCATAGCTGCGAGGATCAGGAACAGCATGCCGAATGAGATCGCGCGTATACCGAGAATGAGCAGCACGTGCGGCGGGCTGATGATCTTTACATCGAGGCCATAGGCGTTGTGCCACCAGTTGTCGAAGGGCGCCGAGGTCAGCATGGCGACGCCGCCCCATCCCGCGAGAAACACACCGAGAGGAGCACGGAGGCCAAGCACATCCACGGAAGCCTTGCGAAGTTCCTGGGCTTTCGGACTATGACCAAAGGTGGCATTCAACACCAGCCACAACCCGACGATGCCCGCGAGGAGTCCACAGGCGTAGATCGCCATGTGTGCCGGCGTCCAGAAGCTATCGCGACCGATCGAGCGATGCCAGGAGACGTCCCACGATCCGCCGATGCTGGCCGAAGTGACAGCAACAACGCCGGTCCAGATGTACCAAGGCACCGAGGCGGTACGCGACAGGCTCGGGCCGATACTACGTTCTGAAGGAAGAGGCAGGCCGGCAGAAGCATGGGCGGCGGTTGACATCAGATCTCCTAAAAGCAATGTTGGATTGCTCACTTTTGGCTTATTTTACGCGGGTTTTGGCCTTGTCCCGTTGTTGCCTTTTGTAGTCGCCAATGGAATAGCAGCGCTAAAGGCAATACTTACCTGGCTAACTCAAGCGCACTCTCGGATGCGGCTTTTGCCCGATCAGAGGAAGCAATCAAGATGGCTCCGATGGTTAACAGATAGATCACAGACACAGCCATCGGCAGCAATGTGAAGCGCGTGGAGGGCAGCCAGTTCCAAAGTACAAAGCAGGTAATCGCTCGCACCAGGGCATGGGTTGTATAGAGAGCGGTGTGGCCATACATCCAACCGATCACGGGCCATTGAATCGCCATGCCGATCGCCAAAATGAGCGGTACAAGCTGGGGATAACTCCAATAAGCCGAGATCGCTATGGGCCAGAAGAGGAGCATGGATATCAGCGCAGGGAAGATCATATCCCGGATGGATGTCCGATCGCGCATAAAGTCGATTCCGAACAACTTTGCCAGCAGGAGAGCGAGAGGGAAGAGGGTTCCACTGGTCACGAAAGCAAGAAAAATCCAAAGATGGCTGTGCAGTTTATATCCTGCGATCCCCAGAAAGGCCCACCAGATCGCACCCGCAAGTGGAATCGGATAGGCACCTCTCAAACGGAAGAAAGAGGCTTTACGCTCAGCCAGCAACGCCTGCTCGAGGTTCATGCCTGTGGTCATGGAACGATCCTCTCCGAGGAGATGAACCGGAACAAGTGACAAATGTCATGCTTCGTACGGCTATTGTTCTGCTGCGATGAAAGAGTGTGGCGAGTTGTTCATTCGATGCCTCTAGGTTCTTGTTCAGAATCTCCACAGAATCGTCATCCTGAGCGTAGTGCCTCGCGCTTTTTGCGAGGCGCGAAGTCGAAGGACCCGAGGGACTTGATCTTGCCCATTGATGTTGGGATCTTTTCCAGTACAAAGGCCCAGGCTCGAGAGCTTGAGGTGAAAAAGGTGCGAAGGGCATAGGCAAGATTGCGACCTTCGGGGTCCTTCGACTTCGCGTCCCCAATGCTGGGACGCTTCGCTCAGGATGACGTCTCTGTCGAGAGGCAAAAACACTATGTTGGAGCGGAAAAACAAACGGCGCCACTCAGAGAGTGGCGCCGTTCAATCAGCATGATGCCTATTCGTACAGTGATTAGTCGCGGTTGTCGTCGAGTTCGCCGGTGTAGAGCGAGACGAATCCGGTGTCGTTGTCTTCCACCGCGCCCTCGGCGCCTTCCGGCGCGTCGCTCTTGATGGTGACCTGCACGTGTGCCGTGACTTCGCGGTGAATCTTGACCGGCACGTGGAACTCGCCGACTGTCTTCAGCGGCTCGTCCAGGTGGATCTTGCGGCGGTCGATCGTGTAGCCCTCGGCTTCGAGTCCACGCGCGATGTCCTGCGACGTAACCGAACCGAACAGGTGGCCGCCGTCGCCGGTCTTGCGCTCGAACACCAGCGCCAGCTCGTTGAGCTTTGCGCCGAGCTCTTCGGCTCCGGCCTTTTCGCCAGCCGACTTGCGAATGGCCGACGCCTTCATCTGCTCGATGACGGCCTTGTTTGCCGCGGTGGCTTCGATCGCCAGCTTGCCGGGCAGCAGGTAGTTACGGCCATAACCGGCGGCGACTTTAACGACGTCGCCTCGGTGGCCGAGCTTGTTCACATCTTCCTTCAGGATGACTTCCATGACACTTCTCCAGACTTACTCAAGCTTGCCCGCGAGTTAGAAACTAACCCGGACAAGGTGCGCGCCCGTTGGCGCAGGTTTCAAAACTAGAAGCGTGCGGCGTAAGGCAGCAGGGCGATAGCGCGAGCCTGCTTGATGGCCTTGGTCAGCTTGCGCTGGAACGGAGCGCTGGTGCCCGTGAGGCGGCGCGGAATGATCTTGCCGCGGTCGGACACGAACTGCTGCAGCAGGCGCACATCGCGGTAGCTGATCGTGTCGATCTTCTCCACCGTGAACTTGCAGACCTTCTTGCGGCGGAAGAACTTGCGTCCGCCAGGGCCGCCGCCGGGACCACCGGTGCGGGGAGGACGCGAACCGCCCTCGGGACGCGGACGGAAGCCGCCCGATGCGGGAGCTCCGGCAGTCTGCGCCGGGGCGGGAGTGGATGCTGCGGGTGCTGCTTGATTCGTCTCGTCAGCCATGTTGCTTTTCCTTTATGCCGGTACCTGATGCTTGCCGGCCGGTTCTGCTGCTCGCGCTCCAGACCCGCGTGGGGGCCTCTGGACTTGATCTTCATCGCGAAGATCTTGGAAGCGTCGTGCGGCGTTGCTGTGGTCCTTATGCCGGTCCACCCTCATGACAGAAAACGTCATGAAGATGGCACCCGGCGAAGCTTGAAAGAAGAACTAAACCTCTGCGGCAACCGGCTCGGTCGCGGCAACAGCCTCGGGAGCAGCGGCTTCAGCAGCAGGAGCTTCCGCAACCGCCGGAGTCTCGGCAACCTGGGCAGCCTCGGGGCTGGACGTGGGCAGCGCGCTGCGCTTCACGTGAGAGTCGCGGTGAGCCTTGATCTTGGCCACGCGCTTGTCTTCCTCGTCCATGCGCACGGTGATGAACTTGATGACCGGCTCGGAGACACGGAGGCGGCGCTCGATCTCAGAGATCAGCGAGGCGGGCGCGTCGACGATGAGCAGGACGTAGAAGCCGTCGTTGAACTTCTGGACGGTGTAGGCCAGGCGACGGCGGCCCATCTTCTCGGTGGTCTTCACAACGCCGCCACCTGTGGTGACGTAGCCGGAGAAGGTCTCGACGAGCTTGTCGAGCTCGGCCTCTTCAACGTCGGGCCGAACGATAAACATGATTTCGTAAGTGCGATTCATGATGCTTCTTTCTGCGGGGTTCTGCCCCGCACCGCTTCGGTGATTGCTTTCAATTTCCTAATTCACAATTCCCAATCCCGAAGTACGGTGTGGAAGATTGTTCGTTCTAATTCTCGGGTTCAACCTTCCGGTTGAACTCATTCATCGCCGCACTGACACCTTTCGTCAGCACAGCCTCAACCGCCCGTACCGCCTGGTCGAGTACTTCATCCAACACCGCCAACTCTGTCTTGCGCATCGGCGCAAGCAGGTAGGAGGTGCCTCCTGCCTTTACCTCGCGTCCCGTTTCGAGCGGCGGTTTGCCGACCCCAATCCGAACGCGAAGCCACTCTTCCGTGCCAAGCACGCCGGAGATCGACTTCACTCCGTTGTGCCCTCCCGCCGACCCGCGCTCCCGGATACGAAGCGTGCCCAGTGGGATTGCCAGCTCGTCATAGAGAACGATCAAGTCCTCGACGCCAAGCTCCAACTCATTCAACAAAGCGGCTACCGAAAGCCCGCTCAAATTCATAAAGGTCTCGGGCTTGGCCAGCAGGACATCATGCCCTGCAAGCCTTGTCCGCACCGTCACCGCTCTTCCGCGACGGTTGGCAAACTGCGTATCGCAGATCTCAGCGATACGATCCACTGCCAAAAACCCGGCATTGTGCGGCGTGAAAGCGTACTCCGGACCAGGATTCCCAAGACCGACAATCAGTTTCACGACGGCTCACCTGTGGTGAGCCAGAGTGTAGAGGATAGAGTGTAGAGCGTAGAGCAATCGTGCATAACCTTTGTTCTCTCTACTCTCTATCCTCTAATCTCTACACTTCTACTTCTTCTTGTCGCCAGCAGCGTCGGCAGCAGGTGCATCCTGCTTGCCCTTCTTGGCAACTTCAGGCTCGGTCGGGCCGGCAACCGGCTCGGCAACAGCCTCTTCCTTGGCGAGGGTGACGTGTGCAACCAGTGCATCCTCTTCGCCGAGGAACTTCAGCTTGTCCGAGTGCGGCAGGTCCGAGATGTGGATCGCGCCGTTGATCTCGAGGTTTGCGACGTCGATGTCGATGTGATCCGGAATGTCGCCGGGGAGGCACTCGACCTCAACCTCGTGCAATACCTGACCGAGAACACCGCCGCCCGTCTTGACGCCGACCGGAACGCCGATGAGCTGAACCGGAACCGAGACGCGCATAGCCTTGTCCATAGCGATACGCTTCAGGTCGATGTGCAGCAGCTTGCCCTTGATGGGCTCATGCTGCCAGTCGACGATCATCACCTTGTTCGTGCCTTTGCCTTCGATGGCGAGATCGAAGATCGTGTTATGACCGGACTCCGAGTACAGAATCTTGGTGATGACCCGGGGGTCGACCGTGACGGCCACCGACTCCTGGCCCGCGCCGTATACAACAGCGGGAATCAGGCCGGAGACACGCACGCGACGGGCGTGGCCCTTGTTGAAGGTACCGGTACGGGGCGTTGCCACAACTGCTTCGATCTTGCTGGTTGACATGTGTTTTCCTTTCGGGCACGAACGGCAGGGATTAGGGATCAGGGAACAGGGATTAGCCCCTTGTCGTCCATTCGCCTATCACTGCAGCTTTGCTCCCTTCGCGGCTTCCACCGCTGGTCTGTGAGCCTAGAGTCGGAACAGTTTGCTTTCTAAGCCCTGCTCCCTAATCCCTAATCCCTGCTCTAGTTGAAGAGCGTCGATACCGACGTCTCCATGTGAATGCTCTCGATCGCCCGGCCCAACAGGCCTGCTATCGAGAGCACCTTAATCTTGCTTACCTTCTGCGCGGCTTCGGAGAGCGGAATGGTGTTGGTCACGACCAACTCTTCCAGTCCCGAATTCGCAATGCGCTCCACCGCCGGCCCTGAGAGCACAGCATGCGAAGCGCAGGCATAAACTTTTTCCGCTCCCTGTTCGAGCAGTGCGTCGGCGGTCTTCACCAGCGTTCCAGCCGTATCAACAATGTCGTCGAGGATCAGGCAGGTGCGTCCACGCACTTCGCCGATGACGTTCATCACCTCGGTTACGTTGATGTCGGTACGTCGCTTGTCGACGATGGCCAACGGTACTTCTAATTTCTTTGCAAAAAATCTGGCGCGCTCCACGCCGCCTGCATCGGGGCTCACTACGGTAAGATTCGGCAGCTTCAAATCGCGGAAGTACCCCACCAGCACCGGGCTGGCAAACAGATGGTCGACGGGGATATTGAAGAAGCCCTGGATCTGCGCCGCATGCAGGTCGACGAACAGCGCGCGATTGGCGCCTGCCGTCGTCAAAAGATCCGCGACCAGCTTGGAGGTAATCGCCACGCGAGGCCGATCTTTGCGGTCCTGACGCGCATACCCGTAATACGGAACAACGACCGTGATTCGTCCTGCCGAGGCGCGCCGGAGCGCGTCCATCATGATCAGCAGTTCGACGAGGTTCTGGTCGACCGGGTGGCACGTGGGCTGGACGAGAAATACGTCTACGCCGCGCACATTTTCAAGGAGCTGAAAGTGGGTTTCACCGTCGGAGAATCGCTGCAAGCGTGTCTCTCCGACGGGTACACCCAGAAATTTACCGATCTCCTCCGTCAACGGCCGGTTCGCCGAGCCGGAGAAGATCTTGAAGCGCTTATCGTCACTCAGGCGCGAGGAGCGTTTTTTCTCCGCTGCTGCCTTTGCTCCCGCCGCAGAGGTCGCCGGTGTCAACACAAACTCGGCAACTTGCTTCGGTTGCTCCAGCTCGGCCTGGGCCGTCGCGCTGGAGCCGTTATTACTAGAACTCGGGGAAGGAACCGCAGTCGTGTCTTGTTCGTTCACGTAGAAATCCTCCAGGCTGGTTGACCTATGGGTATCTCAAAAACTGCTTGTCTAACTTCTTGCGACTGGGCTTGTTTCCGCACCAGCCATTTGCATTGCGAGACTTCGGTTCCTTATCGGCTGCCGGCGGATCGTGTTTCCTTCTCCGCCGCGCCGCTAACTCTGCTACTCCCGCGCATCGGCTTTATGCCGAACTACATGTGCGGGCCTTGCTCAATCCTCTGGCGATAAAGTTCTTCATCGCCGAAAAATCAAAAGCTCCCTTGTTGCCTATCCGAGGATTTAGAGGAACTAAATCTGGCGAACGATCTAAGTGGTTGGGCGACTAGGATTCGAACCTAGACAAAGTGCGTCAAAGGCACTTGACCTACCATTAGTCGATCGCCCAGTACCGCCGGTGCGCTTCTACACATTTACCGGCAAAGCTACTCTGCGAACATCGTATCCCAATAAGCCGAACGAGGCAGGGTCTCCGTGAGGATAGCCTGCGTGCCGGATTGCTGGACACGCTGTTGAGCGGCGCGTGCGTCTGCCTGAGACTCGTAGAGTCCAAACAACGCCGAACCCGAACCCGACAACGCCGCATACAGCGCGCTGCCGCCGGAATCGGAACCCATCAAATCACGCTTGGTTGAACGCAAGGAGGGATGCTGTGAAAACGCTACTTCTTCGAAGTCGTTTTCGATCCCGGTGCGGACAAGCGCGAGAAGTGGGTTCTCGGCCAGATTACCCTGCTTGTCCGGAAAACCGGGGCGAGCAATACCGGAGGGGCCAGATTCGACGCCATCTATTGTCCAGATGGCAGCCAGAACGCGGCTCAACTCACTTAGTCTATCGAGGGGCTGTTGAAAAGTCAACGTAGAGGCGGAACTTGCCTCTCGAACCTCGCTCTTCGCATCCAGGTCCCGGAACGCCTGTGCGGTCGAAACCCCTACTGACGGAATCGCCACGACACAGGGGATCGCCGGCGTATCTGGCAGAGGATAAACCTCTTCGCCACGCCCCAGCCCCAGGACCGACCCTCCTAGCAGAAACAGCGGCACGTCCGACCCGACCTCGGCCGCCAGCTTCAGCCGCTCCGATCCGGGCAACGCCCGGCCAAGCTCGCGTTCCAATCCCAGCAGGGCGGCGACGGCATTGGCCGATCCCGCGCCCATGCCTCCCTGCACCGGCAGGCGCTTCTGGATGTCGATCGTCACTTCCGCCGTGATCCCCATCCGGGTCAAGGCACCGGCCACCATCGCAAAGGCCGTGTTCTTTTCCGCGTTCCGTGTCTCAGTCCGCGGAACCCCCGGATGGTTCGAGGTGAGCGTAATTTTCGTCACCGCCGCCGCCCGAGCCTCGACCGTCACAAAATCATGCAGCGCGAGCGTCTGATACATCGTCGCGAGACCATGAAAGCCGTCCGGCCGCGCCGGGCCGACCGCCAGCCCGAGGTTGATCTTGGAAAAGGAGCGCACGCGTGTGGACATACGATTGTCATTCTAGCTGGGCTTCACAAAGAGCTAAGATAGGCCTACGGAGTGTGCGCCATGGCAAGCTCGGTTCTTGTTCCTGTCAGCGAGTACCTGAACAGCATGTATCACCCCGACTGCGACTATCTCGACGGTGAACTGAAGGAGCGCAACGTGGGAGAGCAGCCACACTCAGAGCTACAGGCGATCCTTACGCGTATCTTCGGTATGCACAAGCAAGACTGGGATGTTCGCGTACTCACGGAACAGCGGGTCCAGGTATCCGAGATGCGGTTTCGCATTCCCGATATCTGCGTTCTTCATCGGCATGATCCGAAAGACCGCATCGTCCACTGGGCTCCCCTGCTCTGCATTGAGGTGCTCTCTGAAGAAGATCGATTGACCGAACTCCAGACGAAGGTGGATGAGTTTGCGGCGCTCGGGGTAGCTAACATCTGGGTCCTCGATCCTTGGAAGCGCAAGGCTTACTACGCTTCCACTCGTGGATTCGAACAGCCGTCAGATGGAATGCTGCGCATTGCCGGAACACCGATAGAGCTTTCTCTGCAAGAGATATTTGCAGAGCTGGATGAGTTCTAAACCAGCGTCTCTTGCAACCACTCCACCTGAATCGGCACAAGCTTCGGCTGGAAGCCTTCAAGCGAAAGCAGCCACCGCATCACACCAGTCTCGTCTGCCTCGACCTGCTTGAATCCGAGCGAACCGTATAGCTCGCGCACCATGCTGTTCTTTTCCGTCGGACGATAAGCCCCTACCAGCCGCTTCATTCCATGCGCTGCGCAGGTTTCAGCCAGCACGTTCAGGCAGGCCTCTTCCACCTTGCGGCCCAGGACGCGGCAGCTCATCAACCACGTCTCGATCATCGCCTCGCCAGAAGGACACAGCCTCGCCATCAGTACAGCGATGATTCCGTTGTCGCCAAAGCGATCGGTAAGCCGTACCTGCAGGGTGACGTAATGAGGATCGTCCATCCGCTCCGCGACCTCGGCCTCGGTGAGCCGCTGCGTCATCAGGTTGAACTGGTTGGTCTTGTTGATGAGTTGCGTAATGCGCGCCAGCCCCATGCCGTCGAAGGGCTTCGCGGTCAGGGTCATATTCAACGACTCAAGATAGCTGTTGATATCTGTCACCGTCTCACGGAGCTGTTCGCGCTCGACGTTGGCCTGATAGAGCTTGCAACGGGCGCGATCCTCATCCGTGGTCCGCAGTCCCTCGAAGTAGCCCGCCGCGGCGAGCGCCGCCGCATACCCCGCGGGGTCTTCAGGCAACTCCGGGACGGCGACCATCGGCAGTTCGCGACGGACAAAGCCGCGCTCTACCGGATTGTCGTCGACGAAGACCAGCGCATCCAGCCCGATATTCAACTGCTTCGCGATGCTCCGCAGGTTCGTCACCTTATCCTCCCAGTTCGCCATGAAACAGACGATGTCCTCGGAGCGCAGAACCATCTCAGGATGGCTCTCGAAGGGTTCTACAGCGTTCGCATGATCGTTCTTGGAGCACACCGCAAGGATCACGCCGCGGAGGCTAAGCCCCTTTGCATACTGCTGGAACTCGACGAAGGCCTCACCCTGCCCGCTGCCCTGTCCCAGCACGATGCCGTTCAGGCCATCGTCGCCGATCACCCCACCCCACAGGGTGTTGTCGAGATCGAGCACCAAGCACTTGGCGGAGCGTCCGCGAGCCGCCGCTACCAGCCGCGCTACCTGCTCGCCATACATCTCCGCCGCAGTCGGGTGGACTTCGTGCTTGGAGTGGTGCCACATGCCGGGGTCGTACCAGGCGGCAAGGCCGTCCGCCGCCACAAGCCGGTCGAGCGCCAGCAGCTCGACGCCAGCCTCAGCAGCCGCCGGGCGCAGCGATTCATTGATACACGAGAGAATCGCCGCCGGAGATTGCGGCAGCCGCTCCTCGTTATTGCCCATCAGGTTGGGAAAGACCGGCATGGCGGTCTGCTGCAGCACCTGGCAGGCAAAGCTCTCTTTAGCCTGTCGCCAGCAGCACTGCATCGTTTCAAGCGCCGTCCTGGCGCACTGCAAACCTGCAAGATGCCGCGCGTCGAAGGCGAAGAGAACAACCTCAGGACGGAACTGGTGCAGGCCTGAAGCCGTGTCCACCAGCTCCTGCGGGTACATGCCGTAGGGGGTTTCGTAGATCTCGATATTCAGCCTGCGCCGCAGACCGGCAACGCGAATTCCCGGAACCAGTTGCGCCGTCGTCGCCGAGCCGAGGATCGCCAGACGGACGCGCTCGAACCCAGGCAGTTCGCCGTCGCCGCAGGCCAGGAGCCGCTGCACCGTGCGGTCCAGCCGTACGACCTGCGAGAACTCCATCCGGCTGCCGGCCAACTCACCGATCCGCGCGGCTTGATCGGTTGGAGGCAGAATCTTTGCGGCGCGCAGTTGCGCGTCCCAATCCTCGCGCAGCGGTAGCCAGTTCAATTGCATTCGATGGACAGTCTCCATTGATTCCCCAGCCCGAAGGCCGAGGGGCGCATTGTTTCGATTGTATCGGTCTCAACGCGGGAGATGCATCCTGGGGGGATGTCTTTGCTTTGACTGTCTCTTGTCTTAACTGTTGCCTTTGTTCTTGTTTTTCTGGTTGTCATTCCGAGCGTAGCGAGTGAACCTGCTGTCTCCCGTTCTTTGCTCATGCCGCCACAAAATGCTATGCGGTAGTCCAAACACTGCCCGTTCAGCCTGCATGCTTCTGAAGGTAGTACAAGCGAAAACCGGGAGACAGCAGGTTCACTCGCTACGCTCGGAATGACAACTAGAAAAGCAAAAGCAAGAACAAAAAATCCCCTGCCTTTCGCTAAGTCCCTACTCCCCCATCAACTTCCGCGTCAGGTAGGTATACGTCAGGGCCCAGGTCTTGGCCTGCTCCTTGAGGTCCGCACCCGCCGCATGGCCGCCTTCGATGATCTCGTCGTAGAAGAACGGCTCGTGATACTCCTCCATCTTCGCGGCGAACTTGCGGGCATGCTGTGGACCTACACGATCGTCCTTGGTGGTGGTGAAGATCAGCGGCTCGGGATACTTCACATCCGGCTTGAGCTGGTTGTACGGCGAGATCGATGCCAGGAACGTGCGCTGCTCCGGAATCGAAACCGAACCGTACTCGCCCACCCAGCTTGCGCCGGCGGCGATCTGCTCGAAGCGCAGCATATCGAGCAAAGGCACCTGGATGACGACTGCGTTCCAGAGGTCCGGATGCTGCGTCATCTCGACGCCCATCAGCAGACCGCCATTCGATCCGCCCATGATGCCCAGGTGCTTCGGTGAGGTGATCTTGCGGGCGATCAGGTCTTCGCCAACTGCCGCAAAGTCGTCATAGATGCGCTGACGATGTGTCTTGAGGCCAGCCTCGTGCCACGCCGGGCCGAACTCGCCGCCGCCGCGGATGTTCGCCAGCACAAAGACGCCGCCGTTCTCCAGCCACAGCTTGCCGATGTTCGCCGAGTACGAGGGCGTCTCGGCAACCTCAAACCCGCCATAAGCATTCAGCAATGTTGCGTTGGAGCCGTCGTACTTGAGGTCCTTGCGGTGCACGACAAAGTACGGCACCTTCGTTCCGTCCTTCGAGGTCGCCTCCAGTTGCTCGACCACATCCTTCGACGCATCAAAACGCGCCGGCTCAGTCTTCTGCAGCTTCAGCGAAGTCGTGGCCGCATCGCCCAGCCATAATGACGAGGGCGTCAGGAAGCCCGTGATGGAGAGGAAGAACGTATCGTCGCTCTCATTGGTGGTTATGACGCCGACCGTCGAGTTCTCCGGCACCGGCAAGCTCTTCTTCGTCCAGCCGTTTGCAGTGGGAGTGTAGATATAAGCCTTGCCCTGTACGTGATTGAGCGTGGTGAGCAGCAGGCGGGTTTTTGTCGTATCGACACCCTGCAGGAACTCCTGCGCCGTCGGCTCAAAGACGACGGTCGGCTTCAGATGCGCGGGGTCCTTCACCACCTCCGCCAGGTTCATCTCAAGCAGTGATCCCTGCCTGAAGCTCTTCGACTGGCCCGCGGGCGTCCAGTCTTCATTGATAGAAAGCAGCACGCGGCCGTCGATCATTCCGGAGAGATTGGCCTTTAGCGGAATCGACAACTGCTTCAGCCCCTGCGGAGTCTGGACGAAGCTCTGCGACTCGAAGAAGCTGACGCCACGCGTAAACACCGTCAGCGAGTGGCCCTTTGTATCGTGGAGGGTATAGGCTCCGGCGCTGATATCCGACTCCTGCCCGCGGAAGACCTCTTTCGCGGTGTCGAGCGGCGTGCCGCGCTTCCACTCTTTCACTACAAACGGGTAGCCCGACTTGGTCATCGTGCCCGGGCCCCAGTCGCGCGCGATCAACAGCGTGTCTTTGTCCAGCCAGCTGGCGCTCTGTTTGCTGTGCGGCAGCGTGAAGCCGCCTTCTACGAACTTGCCGGTCTTCAGATCGAACTCGCGCATCGTGTCTGCGTCTTCGCCACCGGCGGAGAGCCCGACCAGGCAGTAGTGGTCGCCCGGATAGAGGCAGTCCAGGCCATGCGAAACCCACTTGACGCTGTCCTGCTTGCCCAGCGCGTCATAGTCGATCACGGTCTGCCACTTCGGCTGCAGGGTGAGATAGTCGGAGAGGCTGGTCTTGCGGAAGATTCCGTTGACGTGTTCCGCATCGCGCCAGAAGTTGTAGACATCGCCCCCGCGAAGATCGGGGTACGGCAGACGATCCGGCGCCTGCGACAGCTTCAGGGCCTCCTCGTGATACGCCGCGAAGTGCGGGTCGTTCTCGAGCACCTTGGCTGTGCGCTCGTTCTCGTCCTTCACCCAGTTCATAGAACGGTCGCTCGACACGTCTTCCAGCCACACGTACTTATCTGTATCCGTACTATCGGACGGTCCCTGTTGCGCGAGCATGCGCGCTCCACTGCCTAAAACCAGCATGGCCGTCAGCACAACGGCCGATCTTCTCACTCGTTCCCGCATGTCCACTCCTGTTTCGCCATTTATAGCGCGTACCGATACTCTAACGCCCAACAGACGAAACAGGATACAAATGATTTTGCTCTCGCAGTTGCACCTGGCTGATCCGAGGCAATTCGCTCATCCCCAAAGCCTTGACGCAAAGAACGCTAAGAAAAGAGCCAAGTTTCGCCACGGTTGCCGTAGCGAAACTTGGCTTTCTTTGCGTCGAGGCTTTTGCTTTTATGCAACGCGTTAGAAGATCTGGAAGTTGACCTCGACATTCATCTCCACCCTGACCGGCTTGCCGTTCTGCATTGCTGGCTTGAACCTGTACTCGCGAACAGCTTCGACAGCCTTCTCATCCAGCCCCATACCTACGCCCCGGGCCACGCGAACATGCGACGGATCGCCCTGTTCGTCGACGATGAGATAGACCACCACATTGCCGGAGAACTTCGCCTTGCGGGCCTCTTCGGAGAACTGTGGATCTACCTCGTGGATCAGCAGCGGTGCATGCACCGAGCCGCCGACCCGCATGACTCCTCCACCGGTATTCCCTCCCGAGCCCAGCCCGACCCCGTCCCCGACACCCGACCCTATGCCGGTCCCGGTTCCATTGCCCATGGAAAAACCTTTGAGCGAAGAGGTCGGCACACCGATATTGGGCATCGTGTTGGTGGCCATCTTCAGGTCGGGTTGAACGACGACGCTCGGCTCAACCGCCAGCTTCGGCGCGGCAGTCGGTGGGGCCTTCGGAGGCAGAAACTGCTGCTGTGCGAGCTTCGGTAGATGCCCCTGAGTAACCGGCGCAAGATCATGCTGGCCTCCGCCACCGCCGATGCTGACCCGCTTCGGCGCAACCAGCGGTGGGGGTACTGTCAGCGTCGCCATCACTTTTACCTTCGGCTGAGCGGTCTGCATATGCTGCGATACCACCGTGAAGATTGCCAGGATCGCCGCTGCATGCGCCCCGACAGCTACCCACAGGGAAGCCGCACTGCGCTGTGTGACAACGCGTTCGTCGAAAGCGAACGGACGCGCGGTCTCTTGCTGCGCCAGCCTCGCCAGCAGTCTTTGTTCCAGCCCTCCGGGGGCGGTCGCCGTAACGCGATCGCGCAGAACATGCTGCAGCAGCGTGTCAAACTCTCCGAACTCCTGGATTGCAATCACTTCGCTCATCACCGTCTCCTTGTTCCTGCTACTGCCTGACTTCTCTCTTCAAACCGCTCCCGGAACTGCTCTCGCAGAGCGGCCCTGGCCCGCATCAGTCGCGTCCGTACCGTGCCTTCGGGTAGCCCCAGCATCAGGCCAACCTCCTTCGAACTCAGCTCTTCCATCGCGGTGAGCAGCAGCGGCTCACGCAGTTCCAGCGGCAGATCTTCGATGAGCTCATGCAACAACGCATGCTCATCGCTCTCCGCTGCCGCCGACTCCGGCGATGGCCGCACATCCTGCAATCGCAGCTCGGCGTCTTCGTCCTCAACTCCGACAGAGCGCATTCGTACTCGATCCAGCGCCGACCGCCAGACCACCCTCGCCAGGAATGCCCGCTCGTCCTCCATCCCCCGCCAGGACTCGCCGCGATACAGCTTGAGCAGCGCGTCCTGCACGGCGTCTTCCGCATCCTGCGGATGGCGCAGAAGGCTATAAGCGACGCGGTAAAGGAAGCGTGCGTGCTCGGCGACGATCCGCGCAAAGGCGGCCTCGCGTGATTCTTGGGGGACTGTCATGGTCTTCGGCTGCATCCTGTCCCTTCACTATCCAAGACCGGGCAAACCGCAAAACCGTTCACTGTTTTCGAAGTATTTTTGGGCGGAGGTTTGTTGAGCAAATATGAAAAGCCCCGAAGGGTGGTTTAATCAAAGCCCAAGGCGATGACCTAAAGCGCGCCACAAACATTTGCATTGCGCTCTGCTCCGAGGATGAAACCCTGGGTTACAGGGGAAGGAAAAGGTGTAGCCCTGAAAGGGCGCGTCCTATATTTTTCCCCTCCTACAGGAACGTCATCCTGAGCGTAGCGCCTCGCGTTTTTTGCGAGGTGCGGAGTCGAAGGACCCCGAGGGGCTTTTATCTCGCCGAGAAGGTTAGGAGCTTTTCCAGTGCGAACGTCCAGGCTCGGGCGCTCGAGGTAGAAAAGCTCCAAAGGGCATAGGTTAGATGGCAACCCTCGGGGTCCTTCGACTCCGCGTCCCCAAAGGCCGGGACGCTCCGCTCAGGATGACGATTCTGGGGGAAACGAAAAAAGGCTATGCGCGCAGCGAGTTTGGTTTCGGTCTGAAATCGGTTTCCAATTCGCCAGACACTACTTACCCCCGGATAGATCGCCCTCTCGGCTGGTCTCTGTGCCTAATGAGCCTCAAGCTCAATCTTGCCCACGATCTTCGGTGGGCGCTTCAGGAAGAACACCAACGGCAGCATGGCGGCCAGCAGATATCCAAACATGCGGTACTGATCCATATAAGCCAGCAACGAAGCCTGCCGATGCACCTGCGCATACAGCAGCGCCAGCCCCGCATAGGCCTGGTCCGAGGCTGAACCTCTCTGTACCGCCCCCATCGCATGCGAGGCCTGCATCGCCAGCGTATTGCTCGTCGTCAGATTCGCCGCGAGATAGGTCTGGTGCGTCTGCTGGGCGCGCTGCAGGAAGGTGCTCGAAAGCGCAATCCCGATGCTACCGCCCTCGTTGCGTACCAGCGCGTAGATGCCCGCCGCGTTGCTGCTCTGGTCTGCCGGCAGGAAGCGGAACATGATCGTGCTGAGCGGCACCGTGGTCATGCCCAGGCCCATAATTTGCAGGACACGCGGCCAGATCAGGTTGGATTCGGCCATCTGCAGATTGCCCAGAGAAAGCCACCAGGTCCCCAGCGCGATCGTGACGATGCCTACGAAGATCATTCGCCGCGCATCCGTGCCCTTGCTCAATAGCCAACCGATCATCGGCACTTCGACCATCGTCACCAGGCCCGCCGGAGAGACCGCCAATCCGGCCGTGGTCGCGTCATACCCCATCAACTCCTGCATGTACTGGGGCATAAGGAATGTCGTGGCGTATAGCGCCGTGTAGAGTCCCAGCACGATCATGCAGCAGAACAGGAAGTTGCGTTCTTTCAGAAGCCGCAGGTTCACCACGGGATTCTTTACGTGCAGCTCCCACACGATGGCTCCGATGATGGAGAAGACAGCAATCGCCGCGCACCACGAGATAAACGTCGAGCCCAGCCAGTCCAGCTCCTGCCCGCGGTCGAGCACGATCTCCAGCGACGCCAGTCCCAGGCTCACCAAGGCCAGGCCGCCCATATCGATCTGCAGCTTCTTGCCCTTCTGCAGCAGGCGTTTCGCTGTCAGGTGCTCCGGGTCGACCAGCACCATGCGCGTAAAGAACGCGCACAGGATTCCGACCGGAATGTTGATATAGAAGATCCAGCGCCACGAGTAGTTATCCGTGATCCAGCCGCCCAGCGTCGGCCCGAGCACAGGCGCGCACAGAATCGCTACCGTGTAGACCGCCATCGCCATGCCGCGCTTCTCTCCCGGAAAGGCATCGGCCAGGATCGCCTGCACGGAGGGCTGCAAGCCGCCACCGGCAAGCCCCTGCAGCACGCGAAACACGACCAGCATTCCCAGCGTGGGGGCCAGGCCGCAGAGTGCCGAAAACACCGTGAACAGCACGACAGAAACGAGATAAAAGTTCTTGCGCCCCATCACGCTGGAGATCCAGCCGCTGATGGGGAGGATGATCGCATTGGCCACGAGATAGCTCGTCAGGACCCAGGTGCTCTCATCCTGCGAGGCGGAGAGGCTGCCTGCAATGTGCGGCAGTGCAACGTTCGCAATGGAGGTGTCCAGCACCTCCATGAATGTGCCCATCGTTACGACCAGCGCGATGATCCACGGATTGAAGATACGAGGTTCCGGCGCCTTTTCAGGTGCGACATGCGGCCAGAGGTCACGGTCCAGCAGTGCCTCCGGTTCAAGCTCCAGCAACTCTTCGACGGATGTTGACCCACCAGTCACAAAAATGACTCCTCAGTCATTAGAGCATCTATGGGGCCGATGGACTCAATTATGCTAGGTTGATTTCGTGCCCTCCGTCTCCAAACCCTCGTCCAGCCGCCGCGTGCTCACCGACCTGCGCCGTCGGGAGATTCTTGCTGCCGCCATCAAGGTCTTTGGAAAGAAGGGTTTCGCGGATACCCGCGCCGAAGACGTCGCCGCTGCCGCAAAGATTGCCAAGGGCACGCTTTATCTTTACTTCAAGTCCAAGGAAGACATCTACGCGACCGCCGTACTTCACGCCATCGGGCAGTTGCAGTCGCTGGTGGCAGAGCGCGTGTCGGAGGCCAGCGGCGTGCGGGACAAGTTGGCCGCCGCCATCGCCATCCGGTTGAAGTTCTGGCTCGACCAGGAAAATCTTTATCGCCTGCTGCTCACCGTAGGCCGCGAACAAAAGCACCGCCGCCAGACCAATGACGTTCTGCGTGTCGGCCACGACAGCCTTCTCGCGATCTTCGAGGAAGGCGTTGCCTCGGGCGAGCTGCCTCCCGGGAACTTCGATACGCTCTCCTGGGCCATCCTCGACATGGTTCGCGGCTGCAACGAACGCCGCCTCGACGGCCTCACCGACCGCACGCCGCAACAGGACGCTGATTTCATTATCGAAACCGCGCTGCAGAGCCTAGGTATTTAAAGGCGCAGAATGGGCCAGTACAATCCACGGAGATCCTTTCGATCGCATCCTCGTTGCACAAGCCACAGTGGAGGCATTACTTTGCTGACGGTTGATTCGACACTTGCCAAATATCCAGGGCCTATAAAGAAAATATGACAACAAAGGCCAGGCAAAATGCCCGGCCTTTGTTGTTATCACTCGAAGACGAACCTACTGGCCGCCGCCTTCATTCTCCTTGATGAACGCCGCCGTCCGGTCATGCAGTCCATGCAGCGCGTCTTCATTCACATAGACCATATGGCCGGTGGGGAAGAACTTGTACGAGATGTTCTTCTGCAGCGAGGTGGGGAGGGGCAAGTGCTTCATCTCGTAGGTTGCGGCAAAGTACAGCGTGCCCAGATCAAAGTAGCCGCCCATCAGCAGCACATGCATCTTCGGGTTCACCTTCATCGTGTAGGCCAGGTCAGCCGAGACGTTCACGCCCGAACCCTGACCTCCGCCGGGGCCATTATGCTTCATGTCCCAGGTCCAGCCGGGCTCGCGCGCGCTCGACTTGTAGGTCATGTTCTCGCCGAACTTCAGCGTCTGGTGCGCATACGTATTCATCGCCGACATGAAAGCAGCCTCGATGGACTCAGTGAACGGATCATAGTCAGCGCTCGCGCTGAGCGGGTCGAGGTGCGGTCCCTCATAGCGTGAGTCCAGACGGCCTGTCGTCGTGTCGCTGCCATCCTGCAGGTACTTGGAGAACTCGCCACCCGTCAGCCGCAGATTAGCCTTCAGCCACAGAGCCTGGGGAACGCCGGTGTAGCTCTCCAGCTTCGCCGCCACGGCAGCCTTCTTCGTGGGGTCAAGGTCCGCGCCCTGCAGCAGGGCCGAGGCGTAGTCTCCGATGGAGTACTGCTCCACCTCATGCAGCCAGGGCTCAAGCTCCGCGGGCTGGTTCGGAATCTTGTGGTGATACCAAGCGGTCGCCGCGAAGCTCGGCAGCGCGAGGAAGAAGCCGTTGTCTGTTCCGGGGTTGCCGTCAGAGCCATCGGCCGAGTTGTCGAAGCTCAGGATTTGGCTCAGCAGCACGACTCCGTTCAAGTCCACACCATGCTGTTGCAGCGTCGCGCTCAGCACGGCGTCGCGCGTGGTGCCGTAGCTTTCGCCGAAGAGGAACTTGGGCGACGACCAGCGATCATACTTGGTCAGGAAGCGGCGGATGAAGCGGTCAAACGCGCCCGCATCCTGGTCGATGCCGTAGAACGACTTGAACGCGTCCTTGCCCATTACGCGGCTGTAGCCTGTGCCCGGCGCGTCAATGAAGACCAGGTCGGCGGTGTCCAACAGGCTGTATTGGTTCGGCACCGTCTTGTACGGTCCGCCGAACTGGTGCTGCGTGTCCGGCGTCAGCACCCGTACCGGCGACATGCTGCCCATGCGCAGATACATCGTCGCCGAACCCGGCCCGCCGTTGTAGAAGAACACTACCGGCCGCGTTCCCGTGTCCGAGCCCTTGGCGAAGTACGCCGTATAAAAAATGCGCGCGGTCGCGGGCTGATCTTCAGGCTTGGCGGGCAGATCGATACCGGAGTCCGGCAGCAGCTTGCCGTCCAGGCCCAGGGTCGCGTCCTGCGCGTCGCTCGAACCGACAGTCAGCATGCCGGCGACGGCCTTGTAGGCGATCGTCTTGCCACCCGCAACTACGGAGCCCTCGGTGATGGAGTCTGCCGGAAGCGCTACAGGCTTCTTCTCTGTTTCAGAGGCAACGGTAGTAGTCGTTGTAACGGCGGTTTTGTCATTGCCATGATGATCCTGGGCCAGCGACGGCACTCCAGCGGCAAAGGCGAACAGACAAAGGGCACAGACCGGGAGACCGGCCATAGAAAGAGTTGGACGCATTCATTTCTCCTGTTGCTTCTTCGCACAGCATGACTCGAAGTTTTCACTATATTGCAAATGGAATCTCATTTGCTCAACTCGCGGAACTATATCTTGCAGCCGAAGGCCAACAGTGTAGCCCATCGATCCCACGGCTCGCCTCTACCGCTCCATCTCGGGATAAGGCCCTACCCCGCCGCCCGCGATCCACTGGTCAAGATGCTCTTCCAACACCGGCAGCGGCACGGAACCCGTCTCCAGCACGGCGTCGTGGAACGCCCGGATATTGAACTTCGCACCCAACGAGGCCTCTGCCTTGTGACGCTCCTTCAGGATCGACAGCTCGCCGAGATAGTACGAGAGCGCCTGCCCCGGCCAGGAGATGTAACGATCCACCTCGGTATCGACCTCGTGCTCTGAAAGCGCCGTGTTGTCGCGGAGATACTGCCGTGCCTGTTCCCGGGTCCAGCCCTGCGAGTGAATGCCCGTATCGACCACCAGCCGCGCCGCCCGCCAGGCCTGATAGCTCAGCATGCCGAAGGTCTCGTAGGGCGTGTGATAGATCCCCATCTCCGTCCCCAGCCGCTCGCAGTACACCGCCCAGCCTTCTCCGTAAGCCGAGATATACGCACCGCGAAACTTCGGCAGATCCTTATGCTCCGCCGCAATAGGAATCTGGAACGCGTGGCCCGGCGCCGACTCATGCAGGGTAAGCGCGGGTAGCGAGTACAGGCTGCGCGAGGGCAGATCATAGGTGTTCACGAAGTAGACTCCCGGACCACCGCGGCCCGAGGTGTAGAACGGAGCGATCTCCGGCGGGACCGGACGAATCGCGAAGCGTTGTCGCGGCAGGTAGCCGAAGTAGCGCGCGGATACACCGTCGAACTCCTTGGAGATATACGCCGCCCGCATCAGCAGCTCTTCCGGGGTCTTTGCATAGAACTGGGGATCCGTGCGCAGGTATTGGAGAAATGCCGGGAAGTCGCCCTTGAAGCCCGTCTGCTGGATCGCCGCGAGCATCTCCGCGTGGATGCCGGCCATCTCGTGCAGGCCGATCTCGTGGATCTGCTCCGGAGTCAGGTCGACTGTCGTGTATTCGAGAATCTTGGCCTGGTAGTAAGCCTTGCCGTTCGGCAGGCTCTCGGCTGCAAGCGCCTCCTGCGCTCCGGGAACATACTCTTCGCGAAAGAACTTAAGCAGAACCGCATAGGCGGGGATAATCTTCTGCTCGATGGCGGTACGTGCCTCAGCCCGAAGCTCACCCTGGCGGCTTTCAGGGATGGAAGACGGCATCGTGGCGAAGGGCTTCCAGTAAGGCGTGTCCTCTGCCCGCTTCGCCTCCGCAATCGTAGCGATCGAAACATCACGCCCCTCCAATGTCACCTTCGGGGGAGTAAATCGGTGTGCCAGGCCGGCGCGCATGTTCGCGACCTCCTCACTGAAGAAGCGCGGGGTGTCGTTCAACTGCGAAAGGTAGTGGCTATAGTCCTCAGCCGTCTTGAAGGAGTTAATCGGCGGGTCCGACAGTTCCGACCAGAACGCACTGTCGGAGTTCACCGGCATCTCGTAGTAGCGAAACTTCTGGCCATTAATCAGCACCGCAATCTGTGCGCGAAAGACCCGATAGTTCACCTTCTCCGCAGGCGAAAGAACCTCGACCTTCAGCGCGTCAAGCTGCGCCATGACCTTCGTCCAGTGCACCAGCTTAGCCTGCTGCGTTGCCTCGTCCACGCTCGGGAGAACAGGCAGGATCGTCTCGTCGTTCTCATCGTCGGAGCCGCCACGCTGCGCCTTGCGCCACGCCGACTCCGCCGTATAGATCGCCTTCAGCCGGGCGTCTTCCCGGGTTTCGGCAGATCTGGCTGCACCCACAGGAGTCTTCTTCGTGATCGAAGTAGGCGTCACTCCCCCTGATGCAGTGCAGGTCGCAGTGCAGATCATGGCAAGCATCCCTGCCGTTGTGGCTATCATCCCAATCTTGAGCTTCACCGTTTCCGCCTCTCATTTATGCTCGTCGTTGCGCCTGAGCTACGCTAAGAGGCGCAAGCGCGACCCTGCGCAGTTCGATTTCCTGGAGTTCCAAATGCGTGTAGGCCTGATGACCCGTGAATATCCACCCTACGTCTACGGAGGCGCTGGAGTCCATGTCGAGTATCTCTCCCGAGAACTTGCAAAGAAGATCGAGGTCGAGGTCCACGCCTGGGGCGACGCTCCCGATCACGATGGGCTGCGCGAGCTCGAAACGCCGCACGAGGCGCATCTCGATGTTCACTTCGAGAATCCGTGGCCGCTGATCTCGCACGGCACGCAGGCCAAGTTCAAGGGCGCGCTGGAGGCGCTCTCGCTGAACCTGCTGCAGCAGCTTCATCTCGAGAAGCTGGACATCATCCACACCCATACCTGGTACGTCTCGATGGCAGGCTTCCTTGCCAAGAAGCTCTACAACATCCCCTTCGTGCTCACGACGCACTCCCTTGAGCCGCTGCGCGCCTGGAAGGCCGAGCAGCTTGGCTCCGGCTACGCGTTGAGTTCGTGGATGGAGCAGACGGCCATCCTCGACGCCGATGCCGTCATCGCCGTCTCCAACGGCACCAAGGCCGACATCCTGAAGGCCTATCCCGGCGTCGATCCTGCACGCATCCACGTCATCTATAACGGGATCGACCTGAACCAGTACCAGTGGACGCCCGACACTACCGCGCTGGACGCGTACGGAGTCGACAAGACCAGGCCCTACGTCCTGTTCGTCGGCCGCATCACGCGGCAGAAGGGTGTGACCCACCTCGTCGAGGCCATTCAGCATCTGCCCGCAGGAACGCAGGTGGTGCTCTGTGCCGGCGCTCCCGACACCCCCGAGATCGCCGCCGAGATGCGCGAGAAAGTGGACGCCGCCCGCGCCGCCGGGGGCAACATTGTCTGGATCGAAAAGATGGTGACCAAGCAGGAGGCCATCCAGCTCTACTCGCACTGCGCGGTCTTCTGCTGCCCCTCGGTCTACGAGCCCTTCGGCATCATCAACCTGGAAGCGATGGCGTGCCGTGCACCGGTCGTCGCGTCGGCGGTCGGCGGAATCCTGGAGGTCGTCGTTGAGGGTGAAACCGGTCATCTCGTGTCCTTTACGGCCGATCCGGTCACAACCTTCCCCACCGACCCGGCGCAGTTCGCTCGTGATCTCGCCATACGCATCGCGGCCCTTCTCGCAAACTCCGTGCAGGCAAAACAGATGGGTGAAGCCGGACGCAAACGCGTGGAAGATCATTTTTCGTGGACTGCCATCGCAGCACAAACGATTGATCTTTACGAAAAGCTCATCGCGGCACGAATCTAGCCGTCAAGATTCTTCGCCTGTCAGACCGCTTCAGCCAGACTTAGCCAAAGGGCTTTATAATGGAGTTCCTACGCGCTTGAACCGCGCCCCACACAACCCTCCCCGAGGAGTTTTGAAATGGCAAATTTGTTGGATCAACTCAAGTCGATGACGACCGTCGTCTCCGATACCGGCGATATCAACGCCATCAAGAAGTACAAACCGACCGACGCGACGACGAATCCTTCGCTCATCGCAACGGCCGCCACCATGCCCGAGTATCAGCCCATCGTTGACGGTGTGCTGAAGACCGCACGCGAGAAGGCGCCCGCCGGAGCTTCCAACGCCGATGTTGCCGCCTCCGCCTTCAAGTCGCTTGCTGTCGCCTTCGGCCTCAAGATCCTTGAGATCGTCCCGGGCCGCGTCTCCACCGAGGTCGATGCTCGCTTGAGCTACGACACCGAGGGCTCGCTCGCCGCCGCCCGCGACATCATCAAGCAGTACGCCGCAGCCGGCATCGGCCCCGATCGCGTCCTCATCAAGCTCGCCTCCACCTGGGAGGGCATCCGCGCCGCCGAGATCCTCGAAAAAGAGGGCATCCACTGCAACATGACGCTGCTCTTCGGCATACACCAGGCTGTCGCCGCCGCCGAAGCGCACGTCACCCTGATCTCGCCCTTCGTAGGCCGCATCCTCGACTGGTACAAACAGGACACCGGCAAGGACTACAAGGGTGCCGACGATCCTGGCGTTCAGTCGGTCACCGAGATCTATCACTACTACAAGAAGTTCGGCTATAAGACCGTTGTCATGGGAGCGAGCTTCCGCAACATCGGCGAGATCACCGAGCTGGCCGGCTGCGACCTGCTCACCATCGCTCCCAAGCTGCTCGAAGAGCTGCAGACGAGCGAAGGCACGCTGCCGCGCAAGCTCGATCCGGCTGCCTCCAAGAACGATCCGATCGAGAAGATTTCGGTCGATAAGGCTACCTTCGACAAGATGCACGCAGAGAACAAGATGGCGCATGACAAGCTGAAGGAAGGCATTGACGGCTTCGCCAAGGCCCTCGTAGGCCTCGAGCACTTGCTGACCGAGCGTCTGACGGAGATCTCCTAAACTCCTTATGCTCTGAAACAAAATGGCGACCCTTTCGGGTCGCCATTTTCTTGTGCTCGTCTCCCCTAAGACTTGCACGGGGAGCGGTCTACAAAACCAACATACAGACGAAGCAACCCGCTCTGGGGCTGGGCAGTGGACGCAACCGCGCACGGCAGCAGGATGAGCGTTGGCTGGTCCACCTGCGCACCGCGAGCCGCAACACGCAAGGCATAGACATTGCTGAACGGCGCCGCCGTAAAGAGCCCCTTAGGCGCATAGCTGTCCGGATCACGATCCAGAACGACCGCCGTAAAGTGTTGTCCGGCGATCTGACGATCGAACTCCTGTACGGCAGGCTGATAACTCCGGCCCAGAACCGCATCCAGCGCGTCCATCTCCGCGTGCATCGGCTTCCCTGCCATCAGGCCATCGTAGCTGTGGTTTACGACCCACACGTCCCCTGGGGTCGCTCGCAGGTCTGCGAGAAACTGCTGACGGCCCTCCAGCGCTCCCTGCATAGGCAGCACCTGTCCGGGACGATAGAGGTGAGCCATCAACTGCACCGTCAGCGCCATCCATAGCAGCGCAGGTACAGTGATACGCGTGCGGCCCACTGCAAAGGTGGGACTGCCCGCTGCCTCCCAGCGCTCCAGGAGTCGGTGGATCGCCACCCCTGTCAGAATCGCAACCCACGCATACAGCGGAATCGTCGCGTTGATATTGGCTCCGCCATGCGCTCGAACGAACCACACCGCGCCGCCGATCAGGACGGTCACGATCGCAAAGAATGATCCCTCCCGCTCTCGCCAGCGCATGGGAGCCAGCAGAGTAGCAGCCAGGATGAATATCACGGCTACTGGTAACGGCTCCAACAGATCGTGCGGCATAAACATCGCGGCCTCGCGCGGAGCCCAGCCGAGAGACCCCGTCGTTCCAAAGGCGTAGAAGCTGTACCAGTGCTGCGTCAGATGGTTGAGCCAAGCCACGCTGGCCCAGGCCATGGCAGCAAAGGCAGCCATGCCCATCAGCATGCGCTTCGGTCGCTGCCACTCCACCAGGAAGATCGCCAGCCCCAGGGGGAGAAAGGTCTGCTTGCCATGGAAGGCCAGCAGCCACATCACCGCAGCCAGCAGAGGATGCGCACGCCGCGTCGCCAACACCGCCAGGAGAAACAGGAAGACCGACAGCGAATCGACCCTGCCTACATCGAACCAGCCCAGCACCAGCACGTACAGGCTGGCAAAGAGGCCGACAGCCACCACCGCGGCGGCCCACCGCCTGGTCTCTTTCCAAACCATCAGAAAGATCACGCCAAAGGTGCCGAACGTCGAAAGGATCGACACCATCCGCAGCGGCGCATAGCTGAGGCCCATGACCTTGGACAATGCGGCAGAGAGATAAAAGAACAGGGGGGCATACAGGTAGGAGGCCCACTCCAGGCTCGGCGCCGCGTAGAGCGGATAGCCGTGGCGCAGCCTCCACACCGAGGTCATCATGCCGCTCTCGACGCGGTCTATCTCAAACGGATAGTGCAGTCGATGCAGAGCGATAAAGAGGAATGACAGTACAAAGAAAAGCGAAAACCCGAGGGCGGCCAGCCGCAAGAGGCGCTCTAACCTGCTTTCTTCCATATGCGGCATACGCCCATTCTAGAGTGATGAGGAAAAAGTGTCTTTCCCGGCCTTCCATCGGTGATAGCCTTTGGAGGCAATGGGGGAACTTCGTGCTACCAATCAGGCCGCGCATGCCAGCGTCCAGGACACCTCACCGCGTATCGCGGTCCTGATCCCCTGCCATAATGAAGAAGCCGCCATTGGCAAAGTGATCGCTGCCTTTGCCCGCGAGCTTCCCTCGGCGGCGATCTACGTCTACGACAACAACTCCACCGACCGCACGATCGAAGTCGCCCGGGCTGCCGGGGCGTTTGTCTCTGTCGAGCGGCTGCAGGGCAAGGGCAATGTCGTACGCCGCATGTTCTCCGATATCGAGGCCGACGCCTACGTGCTCGTCGACGGCGACGACACCTACGAAGCCGCCAGCTCCGTATCCATGCTCGACATGCTCTTCACCGAAGGCATCGACATGGTCACCGGCACACGCGTCACCAACATCTCCGCCGCGTATCGGCGCGGGCATCGCTTCGGCAACGTCATGCTTACGGGCATCGTCCGCTCCATCTTCGGCGACCGCATTACGGACATGCTCTCCGGCTACCGCGTCTTCAGCCGCCGCTTCGTCAAGAGCTTCCCGGCCCTGAGCTCCGGCTTCGAGACCGAAACCGAGCTGACCATCCACGCGCTGGAGCTCAAGATGCCACTTGGCGAACTCGAAACTCCCTACCGCGATCGGGGCGAAGGCAGCACCTCAAAGCTGAATACCTACAAGGATGGTGTGCGTATCCTCGCGACCATCGTCTCGCTGGTCAAGGATCAACGTCCCCTGCAGTTCTTCACAATTGCCGGAGTCATCCTGTTCGTGCTGGGCGTGGGCTTGAGCGTGCCGATCCTGATCGAGTTCCACCAGACTCATCTCGTCCCACGCTTTCCGACGGCCATCCTCTCAACGGGAATCGTGCTGCTGTCGTTCCTCTCGATGGTCTGCGGCCTGGTGCTGGACTCCGTCGCCCGGGGCCGCAAAGAGGCCAAGCGCATGACCTATCTTTCGATACCTGCCTCGATCATCCGGCGCGGTTAGGCAGCACCTCAGAACCCTAGACCGCGAGCCTAAAGACTGATAGTTTCGGGGTAGGAATTATTCGTACCGGAGGGCTTATGGCTACGACAATCGAAAAAATCTCCATCGCGCTGCCCCCTGAAATGGTCGCTTCACTGCGCCAGGCGGTGGATGCCGGCGAATACTCTTCTTCGAGCGAAGTCGTGCGTGAGGCTCTACGCGACTGGAGCCACAAGCGCCAGCTGCAGCAGAACGGCGTCGAGGAACTGCGCAGCATTTGGAAGACTGCCCGTGAGAAGAATGGCCCCTACGTGCCGGTCGACGAGGTTATGGATCGCCTCGAACGCAAGTACCAGGCGATCGCCGACGCGGCAGGTGCGACCGACTAATGCATGTTGAATACTCGCTAGACATAGAAGAAGATCTGGACGAGATCGCGGCCTATATCGCGGCCGACAACCCGCGACGCGCTGTGAGTTTCATTCGGGAGATACGTGCCGAGATTGATCGCATTGGCCAGAGACCGCTGATGTACCAATTGCGCCCGGACGTCGGCGAGGATGCACGTCTGGCTGTGGTCGGTCGCTACGTCATTCTGTTTTGGATCGATGGCGACGTGGTGCGTATTGAGCGCGTGGTGCAGGGCAACAGGTTTCTTCCTGTGCTTTTCTAAGACCGTAGTTCGGATTTGCGTTGGGACAAAGGTAAGTGGGACATATTGAAGAGACACTATCAGACCTGACCAAAGGACCTAAAAGATATCGGAGGATGGTGTTATGATCCTGTCCATCTGAGAGCTTGGGATGGAATACGACCATAACAAAGTAGACGAGATCGTGCTGGCGTTGCTAACCCTGACCATGTTCCCCGACGAGCCAGTAATGCGAGCGTGGAAGGGATATGACTGGGACGTGATGGATCGGTTACACGCCAAAGGTTATATCTCCGATCCGAAGAGCAAGTCCAAATCAGTAGTGTTGAGCGACGAGGGACTGCGGCTGGCAAAGGAGTTGTTCGAGCGGCACTTCGGGGTCAAGCCATAGCCAATGGTAGCCGAAAGAAACCCTCTAACGCAGAGAATGGAGAGCGCCTGACGCACAGTCCTTGCGTTAGTGCCCCACCAATGCGGGGGTCCCTCGCGTACCGCTCAGGATGACGACGAAAAACGAGCAACGGCAAGTCACTTCGATCCGTTCGCCAGCGGATACGCAAAGAAATCGCTATCCCCCAACTGCACCCAGCCCTCGGGCTTCCGCACCGAGTTCGCGAACTTCGTCACGATAAACCGCAGACCCATCTTCTGCAGCGGCTCAGTCACCGCATGTTTGTCTGGAATCGAATCCCATACCTGCTGCGGATCGGCGCTGTTGGGCGTCTCCACCTCAGCCAGGATCTGCGCGCCCGCCAATCGCGCCCATTGGTGGTCGAGATAGCAGGCAGTATCGCCAAAGCAGGCGATCTTGTCGCCGGGCTTGAGCCCCATCGCATCCAGGGCCTCGGCCATGGGATTGGTCTCCGGGTTGTAGCCTGCCTCTCCGCGATGGGCGATCGGCTCCTGGCGGCGCCGTTCCGCCAGATAGCTTACGGCCTGCATCATGGCGACGCCTGCCATCAGCACCACGAGAGCACCCGCGATCCATCGCACCCGTTCGCCTTCGTTCCCTTCCCGGCGCTGTAGCCACGCAAAGAGGGGCAGCAGCACCAGCAGAAATGGCGCCATCAGGTAACGCTCCTGCAGGTCGATAGGAAAGTAAATCCCCAGCATCAGCAGTCCCCACACAACTGCTGGACCACCCACCAGCGAGGCGCGCCGCCGCGGCCAGATTGCACCGAAG
Organism: Granulicella mallensis MP5ACTX8; assembly: GCF_000178955.2. Classification (NCBI taxonomy): domain Bacteria; kingdom Pseudomonadati; phylum Acidobacteriota; class Terriglobia; order Terriglobales; family Acidobacteriaceae; genus Granulicella; species Granulicella mallensis. The sequence continues at coordinate 5,974,262 of NC_016631.1, forward strand.
GCCAGCATCACGCCCAGCAGAACGAAGGCTTCGGGCCGGCCCAGCAGATACCGCACGAATAATTCCGTGCAGCGAATCAACCGCTCTACATGCCCTTTGAGCCAGAAGTGCGGCGTCAGGCCAACGGTCCAGTACGCCGGATCGAACCACAGAGGAAACGTCCCCACCGGATGAGCCGCGAAGCTGAAGACCGGAGGCTGCGTCGCGATGACGGCTTCCGGATGCGTAAAGGTCCCCACGGCGTGGCCAAGATCGTGTAGGTACCACTCGTGCCAGCGCGGGGTCTGGTCGATGAAGTAGCAGTAGTTCAGCCGCGCGGAGTCGCCAGTCGAAAGGTGTCCCAACTGCCGCGAGATCGCCAGCACGTAGGGCCCAGCAATCACCGCAAACACAATCCCAGTGACGATAGCGCCGGTAACAATCTTGGTCCGCTCACTTCCCTTGCGCGTGAGTCCAAAGACCAACACCGCCAACACCAGAAACATAGAAGGCAGGAAGGCAAAAGATTTAACCAGGTAGGCGCAGCCCAGCGTGGCTCCCAGCACCGGCCACGCCCAGAAACCCGAGCCGGACTGCAACCGAAGTCCCAGCCCCATCGCCAACAGCAGCAACACCATCAACAAGGTGTCGGAGCGTACGGTGGCCAGCGGCAATTCACGGCCGGCGCTCAGGGTCAGAAACGTCAGGCCCAGCAGATGCAAAGCCCAGTCCGGAACCGCTGCACCGGGCTCCCCCGGCCCACGTTGTGCACGGAGCCGCACCAGGCCGGTCGTCAGAAAGAGACACGCTAATATCCCCAGCCCGAAGATCGCTACATTCGTATAGCGAACCATCGCCATCTCGGTCCAGCGCGTGGGGTGGACGACCATCCGCACCGCAGCAAGCACCGCCGGATAACCGGGATTCCAGTAGCCATTGATCGCGAGCCCCGCATGGCCATCGGTCAGGGCCTGCGAGATATCCAGGAAGGCCGTGCCATCGCCGTCCATCATGTAGACGTCGTAACGGGCGTACCCGAAGGCGATCACCAACATGAGAAACGCATACAAAACGAGCAGCCGGCGACTGCGTGAACTGGTCATGAAACTCCCCTGTGCGTGATGGCACAAGTATAGGGTAGCGGCTGTCGTTTAATTTTCGACGCTCTGCGCCTCGTTCAGCTCAGCAGGCGTAATGTCACCAAGCCGTGAACAGGTTTGCGAAGGAGAGCCATTAATCATTTACCTCCGCCCTTTTCTGCGCGATCAGCCGATTAATGAGGGAGATTCGATGTTCAATCTTCGAGGGTGAATCAAGGCACTCCAGGCGTATCGCAAACAAGCCGCCTGCGATCACTACGCCACTAAAGACGTGATGCAATCCCGCAAACGCCCCTTCGATATTCAGTACAAGGCCCGAGCAGATTGCGATCGTCGCCAGCACCGGGAACCATCGTCTGACAGAGCGAAAGCGCTTCAGCCTGCGCTCCAGCTTTGCCCTGCTGAAGAGCAAGGTTGCCTCGACCTCATACCGAGGCGGCGACCTCCGCTCCTGAAACCACGCCAGAACCGAAGACGCTCCCCAGTAAAGCCAGCCGGACGCAATCAGCGCCGAACCGATCCGTTCCGGTTCATACGTTGACCTGATAGCCACACAACAGTTGCTGAAGAGCTGGCTGAAGCACATCAGCCAGAAGATCCATTCCCCAGCGCCTGGAATCTTGAAAGGCACCTTCGCCCCAGCCGATCCCTGCCGCCGATCCAACAGCACTCTCGTGCTCCCAATCGCCCAACTCAGCGCGGCCCAGTCTCCCTCGATGAAATCGACCTCGCGGGCCAGGCCCTCGGCCCACTCCTTGCACCCGGGCGAGGCGTAGCGCACAACCGCAGACGATACCTTCAGTGCCCATTTGCGAATGAGAGTCATTAGGCTGTCACCCCGCCGAAGGCTGGTTGCCCCACAGACTGTACCGAGGCAGCACTCACCTGCTCACGTGCGTACCGCAGGCCGTCGTTCGTCAGCTTATACATGTGGCGCGGCGGACGGCCTGTCTCCGTGGCCTCCCAGCTCGTCTCCAACATGTGGTGCTCTGCCAGCCGCATCAGGATCGGATACAGCGTCCCTGACTTCAGCCCTGTGTTGCGGCTGATGTCGTAGCCATAGCGCCACTCCTGCTCGCATTGAAGGAACTCAGCCAGCACGAGTGTGGTTTGCGATGACTTACGTAGCTTCATGGGGTTAAATCTATATATGTAGAGTTAAGGCGTCAAGTAGATCAGAACCAGATGCGAGGCACTCGCACGGACGGAGGGGCACGATTCAATCGTGCCCCTTCGTCCGTGCCTTACTTCTGAAGTTGGGGTGGTTCGAGAAGCAGATTCCCTGCGGGAATGACAACCAAAAAGGCAAGGGCAAAAGCAAAAAACGAAGGCAAAGGCAGAGTTCTACAGGATGTAGCGGCTCAGGTCCTGGTTCTTCACGATGTCGGCAACCTGCTGTTGCACGTACTCGCGCTCGACGCGCAGCACGCGCTGTGTGCCCTTGTCGGTTGTGCGTTCCAGCAACGTGGGCACAGGCTTTGCCCCGGCAACCGGCTCGGTGGCCTTCACCAGGTCCGGGGCCTGGAAGCTGATCTCGTCCAGCACCTTCTCCATGATGGTGTGCAGCCGCCGCGCGCCGATGTTCTCGGTCGTCTCATTCACCTGGAAGGCGAAGTTGGCCATCTCTTCCAGCGCCTCGGGAGCGAACTCCAGCGTGAGGCCTTCGGTTTCGAGCAGCGCTGTTGCCTGCTTCACCAGCGACGCCCGCGGCTCGGTAAGGATGCGCAGGAAGTCGGCCACGGTCAGCGGCTGGAGCTCCACGCGAATAGGAAAGCGCCCCTGCAGCTCCGGGATGAGGTCGCTGGGCTTCGAGACGTGGAACGCTCCGGCAGCGATGAAGAGAATGTGGTCCGTCGCGACCATGCCGTACTTCGTGTTGACGGTCGTCCCTTCCACGATGGGAAGGATGTCGCGCTGCACGCCCTCCCGGCTGATGTCCGGACCGTGGCCGCCCTCGCGTCCGGCGATCTTGTCGATCTCGTCGAGGAAGACCATGCCGGAGTCTTCGACGCGCTCGATCGCCAGGCGGGTGACCTGGTCCATGTCGAGCAGGCGGCCTTCTTCCTCCTGCACGAGATAATCGAAGGCCTCGACGACCTTCATCGGGCGCTTGCGTGTGCGCTGGCCGAACATGCCGGAGAGCATCTCCTTCATGCCGCTCGACTCCATGTCCTCCGGCGGCTGGTTGCTAATGAACTCGATCTGCGGCATGTTGCGGTCGCGAGTCTCAATCTCGACCATGCGATCGTCGAGCCGGCCCTCGCGAAACTGCTGGCGCAGCTTATCTTTTTCGCGAGCCCGTTCCGCGTCAGTCTTAGGCACTACGGCCAGGGCCGGAGAGGCACCGGGAGCCCCTTCGGCAACAGGCGGCTTCTGCCCGCTGAGGTGCAGTGCCATCTCGATCACCTCGGGAGGAAGCTGCTCTTCGCTTGTCGCCACCACCAGCCGGGGTACGGGCGGGCCTGTCTCCGCAGCCGGAGTACTCGGCGATCCCTGCTGCACGAGCAGATCGACCAGCCGGTCTTCAGCAGCCAGTTCGGCGCGGTCTTCAATCTCGTCGAGCTTCTCCTCGCGCACCATGTCGATGCCGATCTCGACGAGGTCGCGCACCATCGATTCGACATCGCGCCCCACGTAGCCGACCTCGGTGAACTTCGAGGCTTCGATCTTGAGAAACGGCGAGTTGGTAAGCTTCGCCAGCCGCCGCGCGATCTCGGTCTTACCCACGCCGGTCGAGCCAATCATGAGGATGTTCTTCGGCATGATCTCTTCGGCGAGTTCAGGCGGAAGCTTCTGCCGGCGCGAACGGTTACGCAACGCAATGGCGACCGCGCGCTTCGCGGCGGCCTGGCCGACGACATACTTGTCGAGCTCCGCCACGATCTCGCGCGGCGTCATCTCATCGAGCGCGAGTGCCTGGTCTTCAGCCGTTCCGGGTAGATAGATTGCCATAATTCGGGGTTCTTCTTTCTTTCAAAACTTGCCTGCGTGCAGGCTACGGATGTGCGTCGTTCGGCTGCACCAGCAGCTTCACGTCGTTGATGACCTGGTCGATTGCGGCCGAGAAGGCGGCGTCACGGCTCTTCTTGCGAATCGCGCCATTGATCTCCTCCGCAAATCCCCACAGGGAGACCCGTCCACGCGCGTCGGTAACGCCCACTCGAATCTGCGGGTCGTCGAGACCCGGGGGGTCGACGAAGCGGATCGCGAAGATAACGTCCGCCTCCTTCGGGTCAGCGACGAGCTCATACCTTCCCCAGGCCTGCATGCCCTGGAAGAACTCGTTGTAGGCGCGTTCCGGGCCGCCGCTGTAGGTCGAAGGAAATGAGCTGACGTCGCCCAGTTCAAAGGAGATGAACGCCTTCTTGCCTTGCAGTATCGGCGCAGGCACCGGCGCAGAGGACAAGTTCACCGGTGCGGCTTTGCGTTGGGCCGTCAGAGAGGGCGAGAAAGCGGCCAGGCCGAGGACAGCTCCGGCGAAGAGAACGTATTTAGCTAGGCGCAGCATGGAGTCTCCTTGAATTTCGATGCCGGCGGCTACTCCGCCGCCTTCAGCTCTTCGATGGTCACGCTCTGGTTGGAGTAGATACAGATCTCCGCCGCGATCTTCATGCTGCGTTCGACGATCTCGCGCGCGGTCATCTGCGTGTTCTCCATCAGCGCGGTCGCGGCGGCCAGCGCAAAGCTTCCGCCCGAGCCAATGGTCGCAATCAGGCCGTCTCCTACCGCGTCGGGTTCGATGACGTCGCCGTCGCCGCTCAGCAGGAACATCTGCTTGGTGTCAGCGACGATCAAGAGCGCCTGCAGCTGACGCAGCAGCTTGTCTGTCCGCCAGTCCTTGGCCAGCTCTACCGCCGAGCGTCCGAGATTGCCGCCATACTGCTCCAGCTTGGCCTCGAAGCGCGTAAACAGCGAGAAGGCATCCGCCGTCGAACCCGCAAACCCGGCGAGGATCTTCTCGTTGTAAAGGCGGCGGATCTTCTTCGCCGAATGCTTCATGACCGTCGACCCAAGGGTCACCTGGCCGTCGGCGGCCATTACCATTGAGTCGCCGCGCCGCACGCAGATGACCGTCGTCGAGCGCACGCGGCGACCTTCGCCAAGGTCGAGCGGATGGACGTTTCTGTCTGTTTTCGCAATATTTTTTCGCATAGGTCGCACAGGGCAGTATATCGCCGTGGGGGTATTGGGTTGATTTTGGGGTTGTGGGGGCTTGGTTTTGCTGTTGCCTTTGCTTTTCTGGTTGTCATTCCGAGGCGAAGCCGAGAGAACCTGCTTCCTCCCGTTCTTAACTCGTGCCAATTCAACCTATGCCTTCTTGATTTCGCCTATATTTTCTGGGCAGTACGAACGAAAAACGGGAGACAGCATGTTCGCTCGCTGCGCTCGGAATGACAACCAGAAAGGCAAGAGCAAAAACAACGGCAAGTGCTGCAACAACAGCAGCGACAGCAAAAACAATGCCGGGCGCGAACCATACTTGGCTCACCTTTCATCCAGAAAACAAATCTCTGCGCTATTCTTTCCCCAAGCCGTGAAGCCCTATTTCCATGACCTCGTGCACGTTTTCGATGGCCAGATTCGACAGGCCCCGCGCCTGATCGGCGGCATTGTTGCAGGTATCGTCCTTGTCTCCGGCATCGCCTGGTGGATCGTTCGACGCCTTCGTCCTTCAGCCGATGAGCTGGAGCGTCGCCGTTGCGAGCGTATCGCCATTGGCGGACGCATTACCGATGGCTATCTCGTCGACGCCCGTTCGCTCGACGGCGAAGAGAGCCTTTCTCCCACACCCGAGGTCCTGTTCTACAGCTATCGCCTCGCAGGAGTGACGTATAACTGCGCGCAGGATGTCTCACGTCTGCCCGAACGCGTGCGCGGCTTCCGGCTCGACCAGGCGGTGCAGGTGCGCTACGACCCGCGCAATCCCGGCAACAGCATCCTGGTCTCCGAGAGCTGGAGCGGGTTGTGGCTGCGGCAGAGTTCCAGTGAGCCGAAAGAACAGGAACATCCGGGGTAGAGATCCGCCCGTCTGCGGAGCTGGAATCACCCCAACCTTGTCATCTCGACCGGAGGCGGCGCTTTTGCCGCCGTAGTGGAGAGACCTGCAGATTGCCTGCGCGGGCACCATCGCCAGCACGACAAACTGCAGGTCTCTCCACTACGCATGACATAACGCCGTCATGCTTCGGTCGAGATGACAAGGTATGGGTATTGCAGATGAAAACAACTCCCTATTTCTCACTCGCCTTGCGCGCGGCCTCGAACTCATCGCCGGCCTTCCACTCCACCGTGTGCGGCGCGTGGATCACCTGCCAGCCAAGATCGATCCCGAACCGCACCAGCTTCGCGTCTCCCTTGAAGTCCCACTGCGGATCGAAGTTGTCGCTGAAGTTGTGATAGTGGTTCTCGTTGAAGCTCTTCTCCTGAGCGGCGCCCCACGCGTGATCATGGCCCTCATACAGCGTGCCCGCGTCGATGGAGAACGCCGGAATGCCTACACGCGACAGGCTGAAGTGATCGCTGCGATAGTAGCTGCCCGCCTCAGGTCGAGGGTCGGGAACGATCGCCAGGTCGAAGCGCTTCGCCGTCGCCTGCACCTCGGGATAGAACGTTGTGCGCTGCGCTCCATTGACGTTGATCTCCTGCTGCACGCCGATCGGCAGCAGCATGTCGTAGTTGATGTCGAGCGCGATCTGAGAGACCGGCACCGGCGGGTGCTGGCCAAGATACTCCGAGCCCAGCAGCCCCTGCTCTTCCGCTGTGACTGCCGCGACGATCACCGAGTGAGGCAGGTCACTCGGCGGAACCTGCTTCCAGGCTCGCGCCATCTCCAGGATCATCGCCACGCCGGTCCCGTTGTCGGCAGCACCGTTGTAGATGTTGTCGCCCGGCATCCCCGGAACGAAGCCGAGGTGATCGTAGTGCGCCGTGTAGAGCACCGCCTGGTCGGGTTTGCCGCTGGCCTTGTTCTGTCCCGGCAGCATCGCGACGACGTTCGGGCTCTGGAACGGGCGCACCGTGCTGGTCACCGTGGCCTTCAGCCGCACGGGCAGCTCGACCGCATGGAAGCCGCGCTGCCCCGCAGCCGCAAACTCCTTGTCGAGATCGAGTCCGCTCATCGCGAACAGCTTGCGGGCCACGTCGAGGTGAATCCAGCTCGCGGCCTGCAGGCGTGGGTTTGCGTCATCGCGCAGCGCGGTGCGCTCGCCGGAGTTCGAGTTCTTCACCACGTCCCAGCCATAGCTCGCTAGATCGGTGCGATGAATGATCAGTGCTCCCACCGCACCCTTGCGGGCAGCCTGCTCGAACTTGTACGTCCAGCGGCCGTAGTAGGTCAGCGCCTTGCCCGCGAAGAACTTCGGGTCGTCCGAGGGTGGGTCCCCGACGATGCAGAGGATGATCTTGCCCTTGACGTCGACACCAGCATAGTCGTCCCAGTTGAACTCAGGAGCCGTCGCGCCATAGCCGACGAAGACGATCGGCGCGTCGATCGTGGTCACCGGGGTCAGCGTCTGGTTCGTAACGACGAAGTCGTCGCCAAACTTCAGCAGGACAGGCTTGCCCTTCTCCGATTCCAGGGTGAAGGAGGTCTCCGCCGGCTTGACCTTCATGCCGACGAAGTTCACCTGCTGGAAGAACGTGCCGTTATCGCCGGCAGGGGTCAGGCCTTCGAGCGCGAACTGCGTGGCGATGTACTGGGCTGCAAGCTCGCCGCCGCGCAGGCCTGGGTAGCGGCCTTCGAGCTGGTCGTCGGAGAGGAACTTGTCCTGCTCGCGAATGCGGTCTGAGCTTACCGACTTCTCCGCAGTGCTCAGCGGGCTCTGGCTCAATGCTTTGCCTGTGCTCATGCCCGCTGCCATCAGCAGCAGCGCCGTCATCGTCCAATACTTCGTCATCGTCACGTCTTCCTTTGGGGCTTGTTTCTGGTTGATTGCCAGTATAGGTGGCGATACGACGTCCTTGTTGTTTGTTTTTCGTCGTCATCCTGAAGCGTAGCTGAAGAATGAGCGACAGCAATTTCAGATCAGGTTGAAAGTGAGAAGTGGCCCGAGACCAAGCCCCGCAGGGGCGGCTCTATCAAAGCCCAGGGTGAAACCTTGGGTTAGGGCGCATAACGAATAGATAGAGCCCTGAAAGGGCGATCTATCGTGGTCGCGTGGTCGCATCGATAGGACGCCCTTTCAGGGCTTATTCTCTTCTCGCCACGCTTACCCAGGGTTTCACCCTGGGCTATGATGGTGTCGCCCCTTCGGGGCTTAGACTCGTGGCTCTTCAAAAATAAGAGCCCTTCTCCTTCATTTATGCTGGCCCCAATGCGGGGGTCCTTCGCCTACGGCTCAGGATGACGACGAAAAACAAACAACGGCAGCGACGGCAAAAACGTTGACAACCCCGGCCCTTGCTACCTCGACATCACACCCACCCGCTGCAACACCTTGCGCGCGAGCCCTGTCAGCGGTAGATCGCGCAGCTTCGCCGCAGGCGTCCAGATCAAATCGCTGGCAGCGGCAGGAACCGCATCGCGCAACTTGCCCTCGGCAAACACCTGCACGTCATAGTTTGTATTCGTAATCGAGTGCTTCACCCGCAATAACGGCTCATAGGCGGCGACGGCATCCATCGACAGCGGCGGAAGCTCCAGCATGCCCGGCATCAGCGAGGCCTCGGCCGAACGGCGCTCCAGCAGAACCCTCTCCCCGCGCCGCGCGAGCAGATAGGCGACACTGCGGCTCCGCTGCTTCTGTCTCACCGGGGTTACGTGTTCGCCTCGCGTTCTGCAAAGCCCTACCACCGGGCACTGCAGGCACAGCGGCGACTTCGGCGTGCAGATCGTGGCACCCAGCTCCATCATGGCTTGGTTGTGGTCTCCCGGAGGATTGCCCACCCCGCGCTTCGCTGCCGCGGGCACGAGGGACTGGGCCGCCTTCGTGATCCGAGCGCGGCCTGCGCCTGTCCGCTCTTCCGGCAGTCCCATGAGGCGCAGCAGGACGCGTTCGACGTTGCCGTCCACCACAGCGACGCTCTCTCCGAAGGCGATGCTGGCAATCGCGGCGGCCGTATAGTCGCCGACACCCGGCAAGGCCTTCAGCTCTGCCGCCGAGCGCGGCATCTCCCCGTGCAGCTCGCCCACCACAAACTGGGCTCCGCGATGCAGCATGCGCGCGCGCCGGTAGTAGCCCAGGCCGCTCCACAGGGCGAGCACGTCGTTCTCTTCCGCTGCGGCCAGGGCCTGCAGCGTGGGGAAGCGGGTAAGGAACTCGCGATAGCGCTCGATCACCGTAGCCACGCGCGTCTGCTGCAGCATGACCTCCGACAGCCACGTCGCATAGGGGTCGTCGATCCCGCGCCAGGGTAATACACGGGCATGTTCGCGGTACCAGCCCAGCAACAACCGGCGAAATTCAATCGCGGGTACTTCAATTTCAGGAGCGATACCGGTCCCTGCAACAGCCTGTTTCATCGACTTAGTCTACTTGCCGGTTTGTGATGGGTACTCCGGGGCGTACACTTGGAGGAGTGCAGGCGGCCGGATGATCGCTGCCTCCCGCGGCTTGCTGTCGGGAGGGGGAGGAAAGTCCGAACTCCGCAGGGCAGTGTGCCGGATAACGTCCGGGACCCATGCGTCAAGGCATGGGGACGGCCAGTGCAACAGAAAGCAAACCGCCTCAGGCTGTTGAGCGGGCTTCGCAAGAGGCACGTTCATGCAAGCGGTCTGCGGTAAGGGTGAAAGGGTGGGGTAAGAGCCCACCGCGTTCGCAGTAATGCAAACGGCACGGTAAACCCCACACGGAGCAAGACCAAATAGGCAGGGAGACAGCCGACCCTCTTCAGTCGGCAGTCGCGCAACGGCCCGTTGCGCCCAGGTTGAAGGGCAAGAGCGTGCGCAAGCATGCTGACCGGAACCTGCGGGTAGGTTGCTGGAGCGCCGCAGTAATGCGTCGCCTAGAGGAATGATCGTCTAAAACAAAATTCGGCTTACGGGCCGCCTGCACAGAATTTCACATCGCTACACGGGAACAGACAACAACGATCGCCCCGGAGCATTTCATCTTTGCTCGGCACGGAATTTCCGTCGGCCCGGTTGACGGAAATTCATGGCTACTGCTGTGGGAATAGCGTAAACTTTGCCCATCATGGCCTCTTTTCGTACGCGCTCTCTGTCCAGATTTGCCCTGGCCTTCTCCGCTTCCGTCTGTCTGGCCTCTGTGTTGACCGGCTGCGGAACCGGGGCTCTCGATACCTCCAGCACAGGAACTCTCGGCATTCAGGGCCATGTTTTTGGTGGCCAGCAGCCTGTCTCAGGCGCCTCCATCTTCCTCTACGTCGCGGGTACCGGCGGCAACGGCTCTGCCGCGACCCCCATCCTCCAGGGTGCGGTCACGACCAGCGCGGACGGCACCTTTAGTATCGGCACCAACTACTCCTGCCCCTCCGGCACGGATCAGACCTATATCGCGGCGGTCAACGGCAATCCTGGGCTCGGCACGGGCAACAACAATGCGCTCGTCCTGATGGCCGCACTTGGAGACTGCAGCAACCTCAGCAGCTTCTCCTTCGTTAATATCAACGAAGTAACGACCGCAGCCGCAGCCTGGGCACTGGCACCGTTCACGACGTCTTACACCAACGTCGGCTCGAGCTCGACGAACACCAAGGGCATCCAGAACGCCTTCCTGGACGCACAGCTGCTCGCCGACTCCAGCACAGGCCTGCCCCCCACAACGCTTCCTTCGAACCTGACCTTCGAAACCAGCAAGCTGTACACCCTGGCCAATGCCATCGCCTCCTGCGTCAACTCGGATGGCGGGTCTTCCTGCAGCCCCCTGTTCAAGGCCGCAACGCCAAGCGGTGGGGTCGCACCGACCGACACCCTCGGTGCCGCGCTGAACATCGTCAAGCACCCTGCTCAGAATGTCGCGGCGGTCTTTACAGCAGCGTCGTCCCAGCCGCCCTTCCCGTCGCTGCCCAAGGCGCCGAACGATTGGACGATGACGATGACGGTCACCGGCGGCGGGTTGAGCAATCCTGACCCTATCGATATCGACAGCAACGGCTTCGTATGGGCGGGCAATCACAACGACTCTACCGGCCAGCCCAACACCTCCAGCATCAGTGAGTTCTCGCCGCAGGGCACTCCGCTCAGCCCCTCTACAGGGTACGGTTTTGGCCTCCTGGATGAGGTTCTGGGCCTGACCATCGACTCCAGCGACAACGTCTGGGTTACGAATGAGGAGAACAAGGGCGCGCTCAATGGAAGCCTCACTGGATTTTCCGGTGCAAGTTCGTCGACGCCGGGCACTCCTATCGTCAACAGCGCCAGCGGCGTGCCCTACTTCCTGGACCCCGATCCCACGAACGGGACCTACTTCCCGGTCGCCCTCTCGACCAACGCCAGCGACCAGATCTTCGTACTCAACCAGAATACGAACCACGAATCGGTCTTCAATCCCACCACGGGTGCCTTTTCGCCCCTGGCCATCAACAATGTCAACTTCCCTGTAGCGATTGCCGCCGATGCATCGGGTGGCCTCTGGATTGCCAATTCATGCGTCTCGGGCTGCAGCGCTACCGGCGGGCCTCCGAATGGGGCCGGCGACAGCACGGTTACGCACGTCGCCTCCGACGGCACGGCCATGCGGCCGGTGTGCTGCTTCACGCCGAGCAGCCTGGCTACTGACGGCCTGGGGAATGCCTGGATCGCAGACGGCGGAAACAACTCTGTCAGCGAGATTTCGCCCGCCGGCACGGTAGTCGTCAACCAGCTCCAGATTGGTGGACTTCAGAACCCTGCCCTTCTCAGCAGCCTGTCGATCGACGCGGGTGAAAATCTCTGGATCGCCAATCTTCGCTCGATCACGCCCAATAGGCAGGGAACGCTTTCGGGCATCGCAAGCACGAGCCTGACGAGCATTTCGCCGAACACCAGCGGATGCACGACCACGCAAGACGGAAACACCACCTGCACAGTCCCAGGCGGCTTCGGGCTGGATATCAATCTGCAGGCGCCGAGCGCTACGGTTCCCGATCGCAGCGGTAATGTATGGATCTCGAGTTCCAATTCGAACAGCATCGTCATGTTCTTCGGCCTCGCCGTCCCCACGGCGACGCCGATCCGGCCGACACCAACAGCACCATAAGGCAGAAAACAGCAAAACAGGAAACAGCACAGACGGGGCACGGCTTTTCGCCGTGCCCCGTCTAATTTGAGTAGGGTTGAACTTTAACCCAGGCACAACCGTTTTCTGTTAGCCCTTGAATTGAGCTGTTTCCCGTTTCCTGCCTTTAACCTTATGCCCTTGTCGAATCCTTGGCGCGTGCTTGCCTTCGTCCTGTTCACCGTTGACGCAGTTACGCTGGGTCTGCGAGCGCAGGCGCCTGCTCCCTCCTTCGAGATCCTGACCCATCGCATGGATGTCGACGTGGACGGCGCTCCGACAGCCTATGGCCCACCCAGCAAGCCGACGCTCGATTACCTTCGCAATGCGCACCTTCGCGGTATCCCCGGAGCGGAGATCGTCGGCTACCTTACCGACGACGACAATCCAAACATCCCCGTGGTGCAGGGCCCGCACGATCCGGCCCCGGGCTACTACATCTCGCAGACCGCCTATACCGATCCCGCGCTCACCAATGCGCGCGATCTCCGCCGTTACGTGGACGCGACACGGATCAACTACGTTGTGCTGGGACGGGAAGCTACGCGTAAGGGCGCCCGGCTCGGCGACTTCGTTGCAGTACACTCGCAACGCACCGGGCACAGCGTCTACGGCATCGTCGGCGATGATGGCAATCCCAGCGGCAATGAGGGTTCGCTGCATCTCTTGCAGGCCCTGGGCTATCCCTTTCACGATGGCAAGCAGGATGCCGTGGAGCGCAGAGAGATTGTCATTCGCTTTTTTCCACACTCCAATCCACAGCATCGGTTCTTTCACACCCAGGCTGCGCTGGATGATGCGGCCCGGAAGCTTGGCCTGAGCTGTGACTTCCCCGGGAGTCCCGCAGCCTCCAGCTCGCATCCAAAGAATCGTTAGCGCTGCATCCTCCTCAGGGGCAGTTCGATCTTCGGAAGAACACGGCTTCGGCCATGTCAGCCGATCGTTTACGACGCATAAGCACCGTAAGCACAGACGAAAACGTTGGGGTATCCTGATTCGGCATGGCGAAGGCCATGCTCTTCCGGGGCATGCCCTCCGGCCTTCAACCTCCCACCACACTGGAGTTCAAATGGAATACCGCTCTCTTGGCCGCTCCGGCCTCAAAGTCCCCGAGCTCTGCTTCGGCACCGGCACGTTCGGCGCCGGCAACGAATTTTTCAAAGCCTGGGGCGATACCTCGCAGGATGACGCCCGCAAGCTGATCGACATCTGCATGGAAGCCGGGGTCAACTTCTTCGATACCGCCGACATCTACTCCGACGGCGCCAGCGAGACGATGCTCGGCAAAGCGATCTCGCACCTCAAGCGCGAAGATGTGCTGCTCTCGACCAAGGCGACCTTCCGCTTCGGCAAGGGACCAAACGATGTGGGCAGCTCGCGTTATCACCTGACGCAGGCGCTTGAAAACTCTCTGAAGCGGCTCAATACCGACTACATCGACGTCTATCACCTGCACGCGTTCGACGCGACCACGCCGGTCGAAGAGACGCTGAATACGCTCGACACGATGGTGCGCGAGGGCAAGGTTCGCTACATCGCCTGCTCGAACTTCTCGGGCTGGCACCTGATGAAGTCGCTCTCCGTCAGCGAGCGCTATGGCTGGGCAAAGTATGTGGGCCACCAGGTCTACTACTCGCTGATCGGCCGCGACTATGAGTGGGAGCTGATGCCGCTCGCCGTGGACCAGGGCGTGGGCGCTCTGGTATGGTCGCCGCTCGGCTGGGGACGGCTCACCGGCAAGATTCGCCGTGGCCAGCCTCTGCCGGAGACCTCGCGCCTGCACAAGGCCGCGGACGGTGGGCCGGTGATGTCCGACGAATACCTCTACAAGGTCGTCGATGCTCTCGACGAAGTCGCCAAGGAGACCGGCAAGACGGTTCCGCAGATCGCGCTGAACTGGCTGCTGCGCCGCCCCACGGTTTCGACGCTGGTCATCGGCGCGCGCGATGAGAAGCAGCTTCGCGCAAACCTCGACAGCACAGGCTGGAAGCTGACGCCCGAACAGGTGGCCAAGCTCGATGCCGCCAGCGCGGTCAACCCGGCGTATCCGTACTGGCACCAGGTGCAGTTCGATGAACGTAACCCGTTCCCGACGCCGCAGACGTTTGGGAAGTAACGGCGCACACAAACAAGAAAAGGACGGCGCTGATGCGCCGTCCTTTTCTTATTCCTTCTTCGACCCCGCAAGACTGCAGCAGATCAATGTTCTTTGAATCATCTCGAAGTACTATTTTTCGACTTACACCAGAAGCGTCATTCTGAGCGGAGCAGCTCGCGTACTTTGCGAGCTGCGAAGTCGAAGAACCCCGAGAGCTTCTACATCGCCTCGACTTTCCGGAAATTTTCCACCCCTAACGCTCGTGCTTCTAACCTCTTCGGTTGGAACGGTCCTAGCAGCAGGAGCAAAACAAACTCTTCGGGGTCCTTCGACTTCGCGTCTCGCAAAAAGCGCGAGACGCTTCGCTCAGGATGACGTTTTTGGGGAGGGAAAGCGAAAAGCATAGGCGTTATAGCTATAGGCGCATCGAACAGGTCTATTGAAGCGTCAGTGCTAACCTAAATGCGTTTCTCTCAATGACCGAATCCTCCTCGCCAATTCGCATCGGCACCGCTGCCTGGACGCTCCCCAAACAACACGCGTCTCTGTTTCCGGAAGAAGGCTCTCACCTCATCCGCTATGCCCAACGCCTGAACTGCGTCGAGATCAACTCCAGCTTCCATCGGCCTCACAGACTCAAGACATGGGAGCGCTGGGCCGCGACCACGCCGGACGACTTTCGCTTCGCCGTCAAGGTTCCCAAGACCATCACGCATACTGCAAAGCTCATTAATACCGGAGCGCTGTTGCAGGAGTTTCTGGATCAGGTCCGCGGCCTTGGCGACAAGCTGGGTCCGCTTCTCGTGCAGCTTCCGCCCAAGCTGGCCTTCGATGAAGGCATCGCACATGAGTTCTTCACTACGCTCCGCGAACTCCATACCGGCGCGACCGTCTTCGAACCACGGCATGCAAGCTGGTTCGCTCCTGCCGTCGATCGTTTGCTCCGGGACTTCGAGATTGCGCGCGTTGCCGCCGATCCGCCCAAGGGCTCCACGCTCGCCGCGAAACCAGGCGGCTGGCAGGGGCTTCGCTACTATCGGCTGCACGGAGCGCCGCGCACGTACTACTCCGACTACAGTGAGGAATTTCTTCGGCAGCTTGCGAAGGATCTGCGCACGAGCAAGGTCGAGACATGGATCATCTTCGACAACACGGCCCTAGGTTATGCCACAGCGAATGCTTTGTTCTTGAATGAGCTTCTCGCGAATGAAACGGCATCCTGAGACGCTATTTGTTCCTAGTGTCCTGCACTCGACGACGCGTTCTTTGGTGGCCGAGGAATCAGGAACAGCAATGGAAGCATGCAAGCGCAAAAGACCGCGAGGTCACGAATGATATCCACGTAGGCCAGGTTCGCCGACTGCCGGTGAAGTTGGTTGTAGATGTAGGCCTGCGCCTGGTGCATCGCTCCGAGGGAAGGGCCGCCATCCGCCGGGCCTGTGCCGTTGCCTATCTTGAACGATCCAGCCATCGACTTTACCTGAGAATTGAATCCCTGATTGGCCGTCGTCAGATTTCGCACCATCATGCTCTCGTGCGCAGCCGTGCGGCGCGTCAGCATGGTCGCCATAAACGCCGTGCCGCACGAGCCACCGATATTGCGCGCAAGATTCGTCAGGCCCGAGACATCGTTGCTCTCGCTCTGCTTCACCCCAATGTACGCGATGGTGTTGATTGGAATGAACAGGAACGCGAGGCCCGACGCCTGGAACATACGCATGATGACGAGTTGGCCGTAGCTCAACTGCAGGTTCAGGTTCGTCATGTAGAGCAGCGATAGCGTCAGCATGAGAAAGCCATACGCAATCAGCTTGCGGGGATCGATCTTGCCCGACAGATAACCCACCACGGGCATCATCGCCATCATCATGAAGCCGGCAGGAGACAGTACTTTTCCTGCAAGCTCCGCTGTATATCCCATCAGCGTCTGCACGAACTGCGGAATCAGAATCGTCGTGCCATAGAGAGAGAAGCCGAGCACGAACATCAGTACAAAGCTGACGGCAAACTGCCGCCGCGTAAAGAGCGTGAGATTCAGGATCGGTCGATGACCGTCGCGCAGTTGTTTGAGCTCCCACCAGATCATCACGATGAACGCGATCACCATCGTCACGCAGAAAAACATGATGAGGTGTGAAGAGAACCAGTCGTCTTCCTGCCCCTTGTCGAGGACGAACTCCAACGATCCAAAGGTAAGACCCAGCAAGCCGAAGCCCAGGAGATCGAGTCTGATCCCGCCCTTTTGCGACTCCTTGACCTGCTTCTCGACCCAAGGTGGATCTTCAACGATGCGCGAGGTCAGATAAAGCGAAAGCAGGCAGATCGGCACATTGAGATAGAAGATCCAGCGCCAGTCGAAGTTATCGGTGATGTAGCCGCCGAGCGTCGGCCCAATGGCTGGGGCGACGACGACCGCCAAACCGTACATCGCAAAGGCCTGCCCGCGTTTTTCCGGCGGAAAGGTATCGGCAAGAATCGCCTGTTCGCTGGGTGCGAGACCGCCACCGCCAATGCCCTGCAGAACACGGAAAAAGACCAGCAATGGAAGCGTCGGAGCCAGCCCGCACATGGCGGACGAGATGCCGAACAGCGCGACGCAGATCATATAGAACTTCTTGCGGCCGATGAAGGTCGTCATGTACGCGCCCGCCGGCAAAATCACAGCGTTTGCAACAAGATAGGCCGTCAGAACCCAGGTGGCTTCATCCTGCGTGGCACCCAGGCCGCCCGCAATGTGCGGCAGCGCAACGTTGGCGATCGAGCTGTCCAGCACCTCCATAAACGTCGCGAGCGTTACGGTCATCGCGACAATCCACGGATTGATTCTCGGCCGCCACGGCACTGCCGGAGCGGAGGAGGTTTGACCTGCTGGAAGTTCGATTGCGGTTGCGGCTGCCATGAGTTGTTACTTCAGATTCCATGAAACGGCCAGCGATTCACGAATTTGCCGTAATTTCTACCTTTACGATCCGCTCCCTCGGGTGAGGGATCTTTACCGTGGCCATTCCGGCAGCCACTGCCGCCTGAATTCCCAGGTCCGCATCCTCGAAGACCAGGCAGTCTTCGGGTGCTACGCCCAGCCTCTTTGCAGCGATCAAGAAGGGTTCAGGATCGGGCTTGCCGCGCTGGTAGTCCCCGGCACAGACCAGGGTCTCGAACTTGTCCAGAATCTTCAGCGTCGTCAGCGATGCCGTGACCGCCTCTCGTGTGCCGCCGGAGACAACAGCAAAGGGAATCTTCCCGTAGCTGGCTTCAACGTGTTCCAGCACCTCCGGGACGGCCGTCAGGTCGGGAAGAATCTCGAAGTAGATCTCCTCTGTGCGCTTCATGACGGCAGCAATCGGCATGGTCAGCCCCTGCTGCTCATTCAGAGTGGCGATGATCTCGGCCATCGGCATGCCGCCCCAGGCGTAGAACAGGTCTTCGTGGAACACGCCACCCCACTCCGCGAGCGCCCGGTTCCAGGCAATGAAGTGCAGCGGCATGGAGTCGGCGATGGTGCCGTCGCAGTCGAACAGGTACGCCTTGAAGGGGCCATCAGGTAGCTTGAGTTTCATACCTACCAGTTTAGGGGATGACCCATGCGATCGACGGGCGGTGCCTCATCCTGCTGCAACGTGCTAGCCTTTTCCATTGGGCAACAACCGCTCGAAAGGAGCACGATGAACGCCAACCTCGAGCATCTCGTCGTACTCCAGGCGCAGGACCTGGAACTGAAACGCCTCCGCGAAGAGCTCGCCGAAGCACCCCGCCGCGTAGCCGCCGCAGAAGCCGCGCGTAGCAAAGCCGAGGCCTTGCTCGCCGCCGCCAAACAGGCGCTTACCAAAGAAGAAGTGCTGCGCCGCTCGCAGGAGTCGGACGTAACCGACCGCCGTGGCAAGATCGCGCGCTTGCGCAAGCAGATGGACTCCGCCACCAGCGCCGCGCAGATCACCGCGCTGGAACACGAGATTAAGTTCTCCGAAGAATCGATCTCCAAGCTTGAAGACGAAGAACTCGCCTCGATGGAACGCACCGAGCGCTTCGATGCCGAGAAAGAGACCGCCACCAAAGCCGTCGAAAAAACCACTGCCGCGCTTGAAGCCGAACGTGCTCGCGCCGCAGAGGTCACGCAGAGCAACAACGCAGCCGTCCAGGGAATCGAGGGCGAACGCCAGACCCTGCGCGCGCAGATCAAGGAATCCGACGCGGGAGAGGCGGCGCTCTCCACCTACGACCGCATCTCGAAGGCCAAGGGCACGGGAGTGTCCGAGGCGATCGACCACAAGTGCTCGGCCTGCCAGATGATGGTGCGTCCGCAGCGCTGGAACGACCTCACGGGCCGCGAGCACGACCACGAGATCTTTACCTGCGAGACCTGCGGTCGCATGCTCTTCTGGGATCCTCGGCGCGACGCTCCGGGAAGCTGGGCAGCGGGTGAACGGCTGGCCTCGGCCAAGGCTGTCGCCAAGTCGCTGGAGTCGCGCGCATGACCTCGCCGCAATCCCAGGGTTCGGAGCGCAAGATCATCTGCGTCGACATGGATGAGGTCATCGCCGACGCGCTGGGTGAACACCTGCTGCGCTACAACCGCGACTTCAACGAGAGGCTCACGCCCGCCGACCTGCACGGCTCCTGGCTCTGGGACTACGTGCCTGCCGAACGCCTCAAGGCACTCGATCAATACATGCGGACGGACGACTTCTTTGGCGTGCTCGACGTGATGCCGCACGCCCAACGGGTTCTCGAACGCCTGCAGAAACGCTACGACATCTACATCGCCACGGCAGCGATGGAGGTGCCGACGAGCTTCAACGCGAAGTTCCGCTGGCTGGCCCAGCACTTCCCCTTCATCCCGACATCGCACATCGTCTTCTGCGGCAACAAGAGCATCCTCCGCGCCGACTACCTGATCGACGACAACCCCAGGCAATTGCGGCTCTTCCACGGCGAGGGCATTTTGTTCAGTTCCCCCGCGAATGCCTTCGTCACCGGCTTCCGCCGCGTCAATAACTGGCTGGATGTGGAGAAGATGTTTCTGGGGTAACGCTGACCTTTCGTCTCAGGTCTACACAGATATCTAAAACTCTCCATTTAGTGGAAGCGATGCTAGCCTCAATGTGATGGTTCTGAATCGCCGATGCCCCGTCCTTGTGCTTCCGCTGCTGGCCCTTGCTGGGCTGGGGATGGTGGGGTGTGCCAATCCTGGGCCTCCGCGACCGCCTTCGTTGAAGTTGCCGGCGTTTGTGAAGGATCTTGCCGCTACTCGGCGGGGAGACGTCGTTGAGTTGCGGTTTACAGTGCCGCAGCGGACTACCGATGGCCTTCCTCTGCGCCTTACGACCGTCACGGCAAAGTTCTGCCGGGCTGTCGATACGGGTTCCTGTGTTCCTGTCGCTGAGTTGCCGGAGCAGAACTTTGCGGTGACGGCCAAGAGGCAGCCCGGTCAGACGAACGGGACTCAAGCGGGCGTGAATCAACCGGCGAAAGAGCAGGCGGACCAGCCGAACATAGCCGTGGCGCACGATACGCTGCCTGCTACGCTGACCGCAGGAGCGGCGCGGGTGCTGACCTATCGCGTTGAGCTCTATAACGATACCAACCATACCGGCGGCTTCTCGGAGCCAGCCTATGCCGCCGGGGGAGCTACACCTTCGCCCGTCGAAGAGCTGCATGCCCAGGGGTCTCGGCTGGGAGTTGTGTTGAGCTGGAAGCCCTCGGCCAGGCCTGCGACGGATGACGGTATCGTGGTGCTGCGTCGCGAGGATCTTGCACCAAAGCCGAAGGCGCCCGTCGCCCACAAGGCAAAGGTCGCGGCTCCTGCAGCCAGTTCCTCGGAGAAGAAGCCGGTGACGACGCACGGCAGTTCGACGGAGCCCAAGCCGGCGAAGACCAAGAGCGACGCCGAGTCCGATATTGTGTGGCTTACCACCGCTCCGCAGCCCGATCCGCTTGCGGGAGATTCTGAGGCGTCCGCTCCTGCGCAGCCGGTTCGCGACGGCATCACGCTGGACGATACCGCGATCGCGGACGAGCCCTATCGCTATACCGCCGAGCGGCGGCGGTCGGTCCAGGTCGGCGGGCGCACGATGGAGATGCAGAGCGAGGTCTCCGCTCCGGTTGAGTTCACCCTACAGGATGTCTATCCGCCGCCCGCGCCTACCGATCTCAATGCGGCGAGCTTTGCTAATCCGCAGTTGACGGTTGATCTGATCTGGCAGCCGGTCGATACGCCTCATCTTGCCGGGTATAACGTCTATCGCGAGACGCTCGATAGAAATGGTTCGGCTACGGGTGCGAAGACGCGCCTGAACCAGGTGCCGGTTCCTGCGCCTGGCTTCCATGACGTTACGGCGGTGGCTGGTCAGCGTTATCGCTACAGCGTTACGGCTGTGGATGCGAAGGGGAATGAGAGTGAGCCGGCGGTGACGGTGCTTGGGCCTGAGGGGCAGTAGGCCTGGCGCTGCTTGCCTGTGCCCCAAGCCAAATAGTGCCTGACGAATCGGAGATCCCGGTTTTAGAGTGAAATCAAGCTCGCTGCATGCATTGATTTTTGTTTTACGTCTCCCACCAAATCGTCATCCTGAGCGTAGCGTCCCGGCCTTTGGGGACGCGCAGCCGAAGGACCCCGAGGGTGGCAGTCTTGCCCAAAACTTGTGCAGCGTTTCTACCTCGAACGTTCGTGCCTGAACTTTCGCGCTGGAAAAGGTCCTGACCTCCTGGGTGAGATCAAGTCCTTCGGGGTCCTTCGACTGCGCACCTCGCAAAAACGCGAGATGCTCCGCTCAGGATGACGGATCTTGGGGGAAATGACGGATCTTGGGGGAAAATTTGTGGGAGGGAGATGCGAAGAGAGCCCCGGCTGAAAAAAACCGCGCCTATCCGGTTCGTGCCTTGCCTGATGGACCGTGGCAGGTGAGAAGCAGATTCCCTGCGGGAATGACAACAAGAAAGGCAAGAACAACTGCAAAGGCGCAAATTGCCAAGAATTGATTAGTTAAATGGGATAAGCCGCCACTCGCGCTTCCATCAAATGGGGCCCGTGAGTTGCATGACAACTCAAATATGCGCGAGCAGCGGCTCCACTTTATAAGACGCGGGCAACCGGCGAAAAGGTTGGTCGACCTTGTCTTTTGGCCGAAATCTTTGAATCTGGAACTTCCCACAGGGGCTGCGCGTCCAATCGCGCATGAGCGCTTCTGCAAATACCCCAATAAGTTACCGCAATCTTGGCTCTACAGGCACCCGTATTACGCCGCTGTGCCTCGGCATGATGACCTACGGCTCCAAAAAGTGGCGCGAGTGGGTCCTAGAAGAAGACGAAGCCCGTCCCCTGGTGCGCCGCGCCGTTGAGGCCGGTATCAATTTTTATGACACCGCGGATGTGTACTCGCTCGGCGAGAGCGAGGTTGTCACCGGCAAGCTGCTGCAGGAGTTCCAGCCGCGCCGCGAAGAGCTGGTCATCGCCACCAAGGTCTTCAATCCGTTGAGCGACGGCGCGAACGACCGCGGACTCTCGCGCAAACACATCATGGCCTCGATCGACGCTAGCCTGAAGCGCCTGAAGGTGGACTATGTCGACCTGTACCAGATCCATCGCTTCGATCCGCATACGCCCATCGAGGAGACCTGCGAGGCGCTGCACGATGTCGTGAAGGCGGGCAAGGCGCTGTATCTCGGCGCGTCGAGCATGTATGCGTGGCAGTTCCTGAAGATGTTGAACTTCCAGCGCGAGAATAGCCTGGCGCAGTTCGTGACGATGCAGAACCACTACAACCTGGTGTATCGCGAGGAAGAGCGCGAGATGATTCCGTTGTGCCTCGACCAGAAGGTGGGCTGCATTCCGTGGAGCCCGCTGGCACGCGGCTTCCTGACCGGCTCGCGCAAGCGCGGCGACGGCAAGAGCGAGACGACCCGCGCCCGCACCGACGACTTCGGCCATAGCCTCTACTATCGCGAGACGGACTTCGACGTCGTCGACCGCGTGATTGAGATTGCCCAGCAGCGCAATGTGAAGCCCGCGCAGATTGCCCTTGCGTGGATTCTCGCGAAGCCGGGGATCAGTGCTCCGATCATTGGTGCGAGCAAGCCGTATCAGTTGGAGGATGCGCTGGGGGCGTTGTCGTTGAAGCTCACGGAAGAGGAGATCAAGCAGCTCGAAGCGCCGTATGAGCCGCATCCGATTCTGGGGCATAGCTACTAAGGTTGGGCATAGCCCTGTAAGGGCGATCTATCGCGACTCACATCGATAGATCGCCCTTTCAGGGCTTAGCTTTTTCTCTGCGCTGTAACCCAGGGTTCCACCCTGGGCTTTGATGGCATCGCCCCTTCGGGGCTGGAGTCTGGGGCCCCGTTTCAGGGCAATGACCGTGGGAAGAGTGGAAGCAGATTCCCTGCGGGAATGACAACAAGAAAAGCAAAGGCAACAACAACAGCAAAGGCAACAACAACAGCAAAGACAAAAGCAACGGCAAAACAAGGAGACGGAGGGAGATGGACGGTCGGTTTCCTGCGGGAATGGCCCAGAAAAAAGAATGGGCAGGAGTAGTCGTGCATCCGACACATTTCTGCCGTGCCGTCTTGGTAGAATCAAAGTCTCTTGGCTACTTATCTCATTACCGGTATCGCGGGCTTCATCGGCTCGCACCTCGCACAGGCGCTCGTCGAACGGGGGCACCATGTTCGCGGCATCGATAATTTCTCGACAGGGCGGCGTGAGAACCTCGCGCACATCGCCGAAAAGGTCGATCTGCTCACCGTCGATCTGGTGAACGCCGACGCTGTGGCCCGCGCCTGCGTGGGGGTGGACGCCATTCTGCACCAGGGAGCGCTGCCCAGCGTGCCGCGTAGCGTGAAGGACCCTCGGCCGAGCCATAACTCCAATCTCGACGGCACGTTCAACCTGCTCGAAGGCGCGCGCGCGGCGGGCATCCAGCGGGTCGTCTATGCAGCGTCGAGCTCGGCCTACGGCAACCAACCGGGGTTTCCGCGCGTGGAGACGATGGCCCCGCAGCCCATCGCACCCTATCCCGTGCAGAAGCTCGCCGGCGAGCTCTACATGCAGAGCTACGCGCGCGTCTATGGCATGGAGACGGTATGCCTGCGCTACTTCAACATCTTCGGCCCGCGCCAGACACCCGATTCGCCCTACTCCGGCGTGATCGCGAAGTTCTGCCTGCAGATGCTGAAAACAGGTAAAACCAAGGACGAGCAACCGACCATCCAGGGCGACGGCGAACAGGGCCGCGACTTTACCTACATCGCCAACGCGGTAAGCGCGAATCTGCTGGCGCTGGAAGCACCGGCCGAGAAGATTGCGGGCCGTGTCTTCAACGTCGCCTGCGGCGAGCGCCATAGCCTGAACGAGACCTATCAGATCCTCGCCAGGCTCACCGGTTATAAGAAACCGGCGGTTTATACCGAAGCTCGCGCGGGCGATATTCGTGACTCCCTGGCCGACATCTCGGCGGCGCGGGAGGCCTTTGGCTATGAGCCGATTGTCAGCTTTGAGGAAGGTCTTGCACAGACCGTGGCCTGGTATCGCGAACAACTAGCATCCAGACATGGGGCACGAGCGTCAAAAGCAACAACATGATCTACACAAGTACTCTCCCCGACTGGCTAGCCCAGGTCGCTGCTCGTGAAACCCATATTGCCATCATCGGCCTTGGCTATGTGGGATTGCCTCTCGCTCTTTTATTCGCGGAGGAACGTTTTCGTGTAACCGGCCTCGATATCGATGCGGAAAAAGTCGCCACCCTGAACGATGGCCGCTCGTATATCCATCGCATCGAGCCCGAGCACATCGCCACCGCAAAGAAGGCGGGCTTTCGCGCCACGACAGATTTTGCCGCGCTGCAGGAATGCGACGCCATTCTGATCTGCGTGCCTACGCCACTGCATCCCGACCATACGCCGGACATGAGCTTCGTCACCAGCACCGTGGAAGCGCTGGCGCCGCACACGCGCGCGGGGCAACTCGTGGTGCTCGAGAGCACGACGTGGCCCGGCACGACCGACGAGCTCGTCGTCCCCATGATCGAGCGGCTGGGACGCAACGGCCTGCGCGTTCTGCGCAACGACGACAGCGACGACAGCCTGGAAGGTCTGATGGTTTCGTTTTCGCCGGAGCGCGAAGATCCCGGCAATCTCATCACGCCGCGCCGCGAGATTCCGAAGGTGATTGGCGGCGTGGATACGCGCGCGACACGCGCGGCCGCCGCACTCTACGGCGCCATCTTCAACCGCACGGTCGCGATGTCATCCCCCGCCGCAGCCGAGATGACCAAGCTGCTCGAGAACATCTATCGCTGCGTGAACATTGCACTGGTGAACGAGCTTAAGCAGCTCTGCCTGGCGATGAATATCGACATCTGGGAGGTTATCGACGCGGCCTCGACCAAGCCCTTCGGCTTCCAGGCGTTCTATCCGGGGCCGGGCATCGGAGGCCACTGCATTCCGGTTGATCCGTTCTACCTGAGCTGGCGCGCCAAGCAGTTCAACCAGCCGACGCGGTTCATCGAACTCGCCGGAGAGGTGAATGAGGCGATGCCCGCGTTCGTCGTCCACACGGCGGAGCGAGCTCTGGGGCGCGAAGGCAAAGCTCTTGCCGGAGCGAAGGTGCTGGTGCTCGGCATCGCCTACAAACGCGATGTCGACGATCTGCGCGAGTCGCCCGCGCTGACGATCTTTGAACTGCTGGAGCGCGCTGGGGCGAGCGTGTCCTACAACGACCCATTCTTTGACGAGGTTGGCGTAGGCCGCAAGTACACGCTCAAACGCCGGTCCACGCCGCTCGACCGCGTGGGTGAATTCGATTGCGTGCTGCTGGTTACGGACCATTCGATCTATGACTATGAGGCACTAGTCGAGGGCAGCAAGTTGTTCGTGGATACCCGCAATGCTACGCGGGGGATGGTGTCGGAGAAGATCGTCCGCTGCTAAGAGCTGTTGTTTGTTTTTCGTCGTCATCCTTGAGAGAGCGTAGCGAACGAAGGACCCCAACAAGCGCAAAGTACGCGCATGCAGGGGACCCCGGTACGGCTCAGGATGACGATGAAAACAAGCAACGGCGTTATGCGTAAGCCCATAGCAGTTACGCCACACTACCCGCCGACACCGCACTCGCCCACGCCCACTGAAAGTTGTACCCGCCCAGCCACCCGGTCACATCGACGACCTCGCCGATGAAGTACAGACCGGGCATGCGGCGGCTCTCCATCGTGCGTGCGTCCAGCTCGGAGGTGTCGATGCCACCCACCGTCACCTCCGCCTTTGCAAAGCCCTCTGTGCCCGCGGGCGTCAGAGTCCAGGCGTGCAGTTCGGCCTCCATGCGGGCGATTCCGGTGTTCGTCCAATCATGCGAAGGCTGCGCCGCAACCCAGCGCTCGGCCATGCGTGCCGGAAGCACTGTACGCAGGGCGCTCACAAGACTTGCCGGCTCACGCCGCGCGTTCTTCTCAAGCAGCGATGCGAGCACTTCACGGCTGGGTGCGAGATCGAAGCGTACCTGCTCGCCGGGCTTCCAGTACGACGACACCTGCAGCACCGCAGGGCCGCTCACTCCGCGATGCGTGATGAGCAGCTTCTCTCGAAACTCCGGCGTGGTTTGCGGACGCGATTTGGCCTTGCCGGAGGCTCCTGCGCGAGCCATTACCTCAAACGAAACGCCGGAGAGATCGCACCAGCGCTCGCGGTCCTCAGGGGCGAATACCAGCGGCACCAGAGCGGCGCGCGGCTCAACCAGCGAATGCCCGAACTGCTGCGCGAGCTCATAGCCGAAGCCCGTTGCGCCCATCTTCGGGATTGATAGACCGCCCGTGGCTACCACCACCGACTCACACGTGAAGTCTCCCACGCTGGTTTCGACAATGAACTTCGTCGCATGCGCGAGTGTGCTTTCGCGGCGCACAGTGTTTACCTTCACGCCACATCGAATCTCGACACCGGCCTCACCACACTCGCGCTCGAGGAGCGTCACGATGCGCTGCGCGGAGTCGTCACAGAACAACTGTCCCAGCGTCTTCTCGTGGTAGCGGATGCCGTGCTTCTCCACCAGTGCGATCATGTCCGACGGCGTAAACCGCGCCAGTGCTGACTTCGCAAAGTGGGGGTTGGCACTGAGAAAATTCTCTGCGCGGGTGTGGACATTCGTGAAGTTGCAGCGTCCTCCGCCGGAGATCAGAATCTTGCGGCCTACGCGTTCACCGTGATCGAGCAGCAGCACCCGCCGTCCGCGACGGCCGGCCTCGAAGGCGCACATCATTCCTGCTGCGCCGGCGCCGAGTACGATCACATCGAATTCAGGTAAGAGTGGAGACATCCTTTTCGATTCTATGGATAAAGCTGAAGGGAGCATGGGCCTTTAAGTTGCGGACAAAAGGTCTTTTGTTTATATCCCCACGAAATCGTCATCCTGAGCGAAGCGTCCCGGCCTTTGGGATGCGAAGTCGAAGGACCACGAGGGTTGACCCCTTGCCCATACTCTTAGCACCTTTTCTACCTCAAGCGCTCGAGCCTGGACCTTTGTGGTGGAGAAGGTCCGGAGATCATGGGCGAGGTCAAGTCCTTCGGGGTCCTTCGACTCCGAGCCTCGCAAAAAACGCGAGGCTCTCCGCTCAGGATGACGATTCTGTGGGGAGGACGTGAACAAGAATTTCCGGCACTACTTGCGCCGCCTGTAGGGCAGATATACCGGCTCCCAGATGTTCGCGCGCAGGGCTTGTTCGAAGGCCTCGCCGCGCACGGCAGCCAGGCCTTCCGCAGCGGCTTCTCGTCCGACCGCCAGCGCGACGCTGATTGAGACCTCTCGCAATGTGTCGAGCGGTGGCAGCAGCGCACCCTGCGAATTTTTTACCGTTGGAGACATGCTCGCGAGCGCCTGCGCGGCGGCCATAATCATCGAGTCGCTCACCCGTTTGGCGCGTGCACTGAGAATGCCCAACGCCATTCCGGGAAAGATGTACGAGTTGTTCGTCTGTGCGATGCGATGTTGTTTACCCTCGTAGTCGACCGCACCAAATGGACTTCCGGTGCCGACGATCGCACGGCCTTCGGTCCATCGCAACAGGTCCGCCGGATGCGCTTCACTGCGGCTGGTTGGGTTCGACAGCGGGAAGATGGCCGGCCGCGCAACCCCAGCGGCCATGGCGCGAATCACATCCTCCGTGAACGCGCCGGGCTGGCCGGAGACGCCGATCAGGACCGTCGGCCTCACGCGCTTCACGACCTCCAGCAAGCCGATACCGTTGTCTCCGCGTTGCCAATCGGCCACCGAGGCTTTTGGCTGCGCGAAGGCTGCCTGCTCTGTGCGCAGGCCGTCCATGCCTTCCACCAGCAAGCCGTCTTTATCCACGGCGTAAAAGCGGCTACGCGCCTCAGACTCGCTCAGCCCCACCTGCGCCAGCGCGCTACAGAGCAGCCCGGCGATTCCCCGCCCTGCTGAGCCGAAGCCCAACACGGCAAATCGTTGCTCCCGTAGAGGCACGCCAGTGACGTTGACCGCAGCCAGCACGGTAGCCGTTGCCACCGCAGCCGTGCCCTGGATGTCATCGTTGAAGCTCGGCAGTGCGTCGCGATAGCGATCCAGCAAGCGCCCGGCATTATGCCCGGCGAAGTCCTCCCACTGCAACAACACATGGGGCCAGCGCTTCTTTACGACGCGCACGAAGCGATCGACGAAGCGGTCGTACTCTTCGCCGCGCACCCGTTCGTGCTTCCAGCCGAGATACAGTGGGTCGGCGATGCGCTCGGCGTTGTCCGTGCCGACATCGAGAAAGACCGGCAGACAGCTCAGCGGATGAATGCCCGCCAGCGCCGTGTACAGCGCGAGCTTGCCGATGGGAATGCCCATGCCGCCCGCGCCCTGATCGCCGAGGCCCAGGATGCGCTCGCCGTCTGAGACCACGATGCAGCGCACGCCGTCATAGCGCGGGTGCTTGAGGATCGTCTCGATACGCTCACGATTCGGATAGCTCAGGAACACGCCGCGCGGCTTGCGCCAGATCTCGGAGAAGCGCTGGCAGCCTTCGCCGACAGCGGGCGTGTAGACCACCGGCAACATCTCCTCGACGTTGCGGGTGATGAGTGCGTAGAAGAGCGTCTCATTCACGTCCTGCAGGTCGCGCATGAAGGTGTAGCGGGAGAAGTCGTCAGGCAGCGCGTGAAACGCCTTCATGCGCCGGGCTACCTGCTGATTGAGGTCGCCCACCTGGGGCGGCAGCAGGCCGTGCAGCGAGAAAGCATCGCGCTCGGCTTCGGTAAAAGCCGTGCCTTTGTTGAAGATCGGCGTACTCAGCAGACCGAGACCGGTAAGGGAGGTCTCGACAAACTCGGGCGTTGCGCGCGGCGGGGCCATCCCGCTGATTTTACAGAACCGGGCTTTGGGAATCGCTTATTTGGTCTTCTTGAAGCTCTTCTTCAGCAAACCCCAATCGTGCTCGGTCTTGTCGGCATAGGAATGCGCAAAGGCGAGAATCGCGCGATCGAAGCGATCGGAATTGCCGAGATACGCCGAGATGGCCACCGGATCACCCGCCCGCGCATGCCCGCGTGCGAGCAACTCGCCACAGAGATCAGCATAGCCCTGCAGGCCAACGGCATCGAGGGTCAGGAGATCGAGCGAGGCCTTGTGATCGTTCAACTGACGCACCAGGTAATCGCGCCCTTCAATGGAGGTATAGCCGAGGAAAGGATCGGAGGTAAGCTGCAGGGCACGCTGGCCGTCGACTACGCGATGTCCCTGGTGCGTATGACCCGAAGCGTCCTCAGGGAGATACGGAGCGTAGGCAGAGGCCGCCTCTTCCTTGATCTGCAGGAAGAGCGGATCGGTGGACTCGGCGCGGCTCCAGCCTTCGAAGTACACACAATAGTCGCGCTGCCCGACGGAGCCGGTGCCGACGACCTTGAACGCCACATCGACTGCGCCGTACTGCGCGAGAAAGTGGCGGCGCTCCGGCTGCAGCGTGCGGACGTAGGGCGTCAGCGCATCGAGCACCGTCTGCGCCTCCTTGGGTCCGAGCCTTTCGAGCAGCGGCGGCTCGGATCGAAAGCGGCGCGACGCCGTTGCATTTTTGACGGCCGCCTTCGTGCCGGGACGAGCGGGCTCGGTGAGCTTGACCAGCAATCTCTGCGGCGTGGAGCGTTCGGCTGTCTCCAGAATCGCCGGGATGGGATCGATGTGCCCGAGCCGGTGGATCTGATACCGCGCAATCTCCAGCACCGGCATGACCGAGAACTCGCTCATCGAACGGCGATAGCGCTCGGTGAAGGTCGCCACCGCCTCCTGACGGGCAGCCCGCCGAATGCCGGCCTCGCGGCCCGCAAGCAGGAGACTCGTGGCCATCCGCTTGACGTCCCACTCGAACGGCCCGTGGATCGTCTCATCGAAGTCGTTAATGTCGAAGACGATGCGGCCGTCGAAGCCCGCATAGGCGCCGAGGTTGTTGACGTGCGCATCGCCGCAGAGCTGGGTGGTGATCCCGGTGTTGGGATGGCAGGCGAGATCGGCAGCCATGATCGGCACGGCACCGCGAAAGAATCCAAAGGCTGATGCGACCATGCGCTCGTACTTGACCTGCACCAGCCGGGCGATGCGGCCACGCATGGAGTCCCGCAATAGATCGAGCGGCGCCTGGGGGCAGGCCGAGAGGTCAAAGTGGGCGTGAGCGCTGCGAGCCAGTTGTTTGCGGGCACGAACCCCCAGGGCGTGGCGGTCGGCATGAGTCAGCGGTATGGACATAGGATCCTCTGTAGGCAATCAAGGGCGTTTGCCCGATGATAGTGGATGGAGAGGACACCCGAATGAATGCAGCGGAAGATCTTGCAGTAATCGAAGAACAGGAAAAGGCGTTGCGCTTCACCGCCTTCGACGCGGACACGGCCTGGAAACTGGGCGGCATCCTGCGGTCAAAGCTGGTCGAACGCGGTGCGGGCGGAACGGTGGAGATCGAACTTGCCGGACAGGTATTGTTCGCCTGCACGACGGCAGGCGCAACGCCGGGACAGGCGGACTGGATTCGCCGCAAACGCAACACGGTAAAGAGGTTCGCGCGCAGCTCCTATGCCATCGGCCGCATCCTCGAACGGGATGGGGAGACGCTGCTGGGGAGGCATGGGCTGGAGCTCAAGGACTATGCCGCGCATGGGGGCGGGTTTCCGATCCATGTTGTTGGGGTGGGATTCGTGGGGAGTTTGATCGTCTCCGGATTGCCGCAGCGTGATGATCATGGGCTGGCGGTTTCTGCGCTAGCGGAGGTGCTGGGGATAGCGGTGCCGGAGCTGGGATAAAGACGGGCAAGAAAGCGTCTTTGTCTTTGCTGTTGCCTTTCTTGTTTTTGCTTTTTTTGTTGTCATTCCCGAAGGGAATCTGCTTTCTCCCGTTCTTTGGTTGTACTGCGTAGAAGGTGCGGGCAAAAACGGGAAGGAATAATTTTCGCTAGCGCATAACGTTTGTCGTGATACGAGCGAAGACGGGAAGCAGATTCCCTTCGGGAATGACAAGCAAGAAAGGCAACAGCAAGAACAAGAAAAGCAACAGCAAGAGCACACACTCGCTACACTTGAACAACATGTCAACACTCCGCATTACCCGCCGCGCCGCTGACCGTCTCCTCTCAGGCCACCTTTGGATCTACCGGACAGACCTTGAGGCCATAGAAGTCGAACCCGCGCCCGGCTCGCTTGTCACCGTCACCGACGCACGCAACCAGCAGCTCGGCACGGCACTTTATTCCAGCGCCTCGAAGATCGCGGCGCGTCTTGTCTCGCGCACACCCGAGCTCTCCCGCGAGCAGTACCTCAGCGACATCCGCACCCGCATCGAGGCAGCCCTGCAACTGCGCCGTGAGCTCGCGCCCGTCAACGAAGAGAACAACGCTCATCGCCTGCTCTTCAGCGAGGCCGACAACCTTCCCGGCATCCTTGCCGACCGCTACAACGACCTCGTCATCCTGCAACTGCTCTCGCAGGGCACCGCGCAGGACGACGTTCGCCAGACCGTCGTTGCGGCGCTTCGTGCAGGCCTTGCTCCCAATGGCGAGCCGTTGACCCTGTGGGAGCGGCCCGATCCCCGTATTCGCGAGATGGAGAAGCTTGAAGCGCCCGCACCCGGCCCGCTCTTTTCGGCAACGGATTCTCCCGCGACGACGACCCAGTTCACGCTCAACGGCCTGCGCTTCGGGTACGACGTCGGCGCCGGGCAGAAGACCGGCGCGTTCCTCGACCAGCGTCTGAACTACGCTGCGGCAGCGGCCCAGGTGCGCGCTAGCGGCCGCACCGGCCGGGCACTCGATGTCTGCACCTATCACGGCGGCTTCGCGCTGCATCTGGCGCAGGTCTGCGAACGGGTCACCGGTGTCGACGCCAGCCGCACCGCGCTCGAAGTTGCCGACCAGAACCTCGCGCTCAATCCACAGTTGAAGGCCGAGACCGATTGGATCGAAGCGGACGCCTTCGAACTGCTGAGCGCCTACGACACACAGCACGAACGCTTCGACGCCATCGTGCTCGACCCGCCTGCCTTTGCGAAGTCCAAGCGCGCCGCAGAGGGCGCATTGCGCGGCTACAAGGAGCTGAACCTGCGTGCGCTGCGCATGCTCTCCGCCGGCGGAACGCTGATTACGAACTCCTGCTCGCACCACGTCTCGCTCGAAGACTTTACCGGCATCATCGCCTCGGCCGCAGCCGATGCCGGACGCCGCGTGCAACTGATCGAGACCCGCGCCGCTGCCCCCGATCATCCCGAGGTGCTCACGCTGCCCGAGACGCGCTACCTCAAATGCCTGATCTGCCGCGTGGATTAGGGAGTGTCTGACGAATCGAGGACAACAGCGAATCACATATTTTGTTTCCCCACAGGGACGTCATCCTTCGGCTCGGCGCCTCGCGTTTTTGCGAGGCGCCGAGCCGAAGGACCCCGAGGGACTTGGCCTAGCCTATGATGTTGGGACCTTTTTCCAGCACGAAAGTCCGAGCTCGGGCGCTTGAGGTGGAAAAGGTGCAAAAGGTATAGGCAAGATTGCAACCCTCGGGGTCCTTCGACTCCGCGCCCCAAAAGCTGGGACGCTACGCTCGGGATGACGATTCTGCGGGGAGACGTAAAACAAAAGCTATGAGTGCAGAGAACTTGGTTTCGCTCTAAGGCTGGGTCTCCGATTCGTCAGACACCACCTAGCCCCTCACCATTAAACGTTGGCCCGCATCCAACTAGGATTGAGAGAAGATCATGCGACTTTTAACTGCGACTTACCTTTTGCTTCTGACTTTGAACACCTCGGCCCACGCCGCCACCGGCGTACTCGGCGACTGGATCACCCCGACCCAATCCGTCGTACGCCTCTACCCCTGTGGCAGTGATGTATGTGCGAAGATCGTCAAGGTTTCTCCCACTTCGCCTGAAACAACGGACCTGAAGAACCCTGATGCCGGGCAGCATAACCGACCGCTTTGCGGGCTCGATGTCGGCATGGGTTTCCAGCGGATCGATGCCAATCATCTCGATGGCGGGCATCTCTACGATCCCCAGTCCGGCAGAACCTACAAGGGGACGATCACCGCAGAGGGCGATGACCTCAAGCTGCATGGGTATATCGGGATTTCGCTGTTGGGACGTACTGAGATATGGCATCGCGTGTCGACGGTCGTTGCCTGTAAATAATCGCCAACAGTGCCGGGTTTTAGGTAGTGTCTGACGAATCGAGGACTGTTTTTTGTCTTTGCTTCTGAGATAGGCCCGGGCTTTAGCCAGGGCATGACGGGACCAATACGAATGGGGCTTCAGCCCCTGGGACGAGCCTTCCTCTCTCTTGGCATCTCTGCCTGCGGGGAGGAGAGCCTATCCCAGGGGCTGAAGCCCCATTTATCGACCGTTCTGAATGTCCGGGCTAAAGCCCGGACCTATCTCAGAAGCAAAGACAAAAACAAAAACCGCTATCTTCGATTCGTCACACTACCTAGTGTCGCCTTCGTTAGAAGAGAAGCTTCAAAGCCAGCTGAGTGTTGAAAGGTTCGCCAGGACCGATGCCGGGCGCTCCGTTGAAATCGCCGATCGTATCCGTGCTGCGCCCGAAGGAACTCGATCCAAAAGACGAAGAGCTTGGAGGCGCGAGATTGATACGGTTGGTGATGTTATAGAACTCAGCACGGAACTGGGCCGAAACGCGTTGCGTGATGTGCGTCGTCTTGAAGAGTGATAGATCTGCCGACGCATAGCCCGGTCCGTAGTAGGCATTGCGACGCAGTGTGCCGAAGGCTCCGACCGCAGGCGCAGCAAAGGCCGCTGGGTTAACCCACTGCACATAACGCGAGGTCTTCGTCGGAATGAAGTTGTGTGAGACGTCGAACGGCTTACCGACGAGATTGACCCGTTGATAGCCTTCGTTCGTTCCCGTTGTATCGCTGGAGGTAGTGATGTTGAACGGCGCGCCGCCATGCAGATTGATCAAGCCGTTGGCTTGCCAGCCTTCCGCCAGCCACTTAGGACCTTTGCCGAATCTGGGCAGCTCATAGCTGACAGCGCCATTAAAACCATGACGAGTGTCATAGTCCGAGTTGCCGTATTCACCTCTGAAGTTATTGCTGTTCTGGGGCAGCTTGCTGCGGTACTGCGTCATGTCGTCCAGATTGTGGCTCCAGGTGTAATTGAATTGTGAACTAACACCATGCCACGCACTGGTACGCACCGTTGCCTGCAGAGAGTTGTAGTTGGAGTTTCCAATCGTCTCCACCTGGTTAATCACACCGTAGGTTGGGAACTGCGAGTAATAGGGACGGGAAGATTGCTGTACCGATCCGGGCTTGCCGCCAAGAACTCCTACGAGTGGATTGGTTGGCGAAGCCGGATTCAAACCAGACTGATTAATATCCACCAACGCCACCTGATGCCGGCTTTGGCTGCCCACATATCCCAACGAGAAGATGGCCTTCGACCCTAAAGACTGCTCGATGCCCAGGGTGTAGTTGGAGGTGATGGGTGTCTTGAAGTTCTGGCTCACTGAAAACAGGTTCAGGATGCTGGAAGGACTTCCCTGGAAGAGAGGCACGCCCGTCTCCCAGGTATAAGCATTCTGGCTGATGGTCTGTACGGGTGAAGTGCCAGTAGGATTGCCTTCAAAGCCGTTGGGGCCGCCGTTGCCGGGACGGTTGTCGAGGAAGGGGCTCAGCGAAGTTGAGTCATAGAAAACGCCATAGCTGCCCCGCAGAACGAGGCGGCCATTCTCCTGTGGCTGAAAGGAGAAGCCGAGGCGTGGAGCGACGTTCGTGTACTGCGTTGGGTAAAGGCTGCCAATGCCGTCTCCCTGCACAACGAGGCCGCCGAGCGAAGGAACAAAGGTGGGCAGATCTTTGGTGCCGTCATGCAATGGACCTTCATAGTCGTAACGAACACCATAGTTCACATTCAAGCGATGCGTGACCTGCCATGAGTCCTGGGCAAACAAATCAAAGTTATTCACGTACACCAAACGCTCTGCGTTGCCGCGCGCCAGGGATGACGAGACTACTTTGCCGGCAAGGAAGTCCGCCAATGCGGCCACATTCGAATCGGAACTATAGGGGTTTGTCTTATACCCGCCCTGCGAACCATCGAACGTAAAGGTTCCCAGTCCGTTGCGGTAGTAGAACTCATCAAGCTGGGCCTTGCGGAACTCCCCACCAAAACGAAGCTGGTGCGAGCCGATGTTATACGACAGAGCTTCCGTGACGTGCCCAACAATGTCGTTGCGACCCTCCGGAGGCGTCTCACCGGTTGGATCGAAGCTACCGATCTTAATGAGCGGTGCGCCATTGGCGACATCGGTAATCAGGCCTGCGGCATTCACATCGAAGCTGTGATTGAAGTCGTGAAATACCTGGTTGTAAGCACTGACACCAAACAGCAACTGATTCGTCAGGCGCGGCGTAACAACAGCGTTATACACGATCGAATAGTTCTGAACGTGGATAGGAGCTACCTCGTAATAATCCTTGATATAGGACCCTACAGGCGCTGTCTGATTTCCCTGGCCGACGATCCAGCGGGCGGAGATACTATTTTTCTCGTTGAAGTTGTGATCGAGTTTGATGACTCCATTGTTGCTATAGCCGTTTTCAGCCGAGGGAATATAGTTGTTCGCGGTCGCGGGCCCAGTCAGAACAGAAGCTGGCCAGAGAAGATTTAATACATTTGTTGAAAGTGGATTGACTGAAAGCCCATTCAACCCAAGCAGGTTTTGCGCCTCTGCCTGATAGGCAGTCGAGGGCTCGGTTCCGGTCGTCAACACACCGATGAGAAACTGCTGTCTTTCATACGAAGCAAAGTAGAAGGTGCGATCGCGGCGGATGGGACCGCCAAATGAGAAGCCATACGCCTCGTTGCGCAGCTTCGTCCTGGGAACGAAGACCGGGTCCGCGGCGAGCGCCTCGTTGCGGTTGTAGTAGTACGCGCTGCCATGCAGGCTGTTAGTCCCGGACTTGATCACCAGGTTGGCCGTTGCACCTGGATTGCGTCCGGTTTCAGCGGTCGATTGTGTCTGGATCGAGAACTGGTCGACGGCATCCAGCGGCAACACCGTTCCTGCAATGCCGCCAATACCGCTCTGGTTGATAGCCGAGTTATTGGCCCAGAGATCGTTGTTGTCCGTACCGTCGAGCTGCCAGTTCGTCTGGTTGGTGCGCGCTCCGTTGATGGCGCCGAGCACGCCGGTATAACCGGCAAAGCCGGGAATGACGCCAACGATCTTCTTGAAGTCACGGCCATTGAGCGGCAAGGACTGCAGAGACTTGCCCCCGATAACAGTCGTCTGCTGCGTTGTCGTCGTGTCGAGCGACAGAGCATCGGCCAGAACTTCAACGGAGGTGCTTTGATCCGCAACGTTCAGGTGCAGTGGCAAGGTATAGATTGCACCTGCGCTTACCGTAACGCCCTTTATATTGATCGGTTGAAATCCAGAGGTGGCGACGTGGATTGTATAGCTGCCAAGCGGCAGATCCTGAAAACTATAGCCACCAGACTTTGAAGTTATGGTGGTGTGAACTACACCTGTCTCTTCATCGGTTGCCGTAACCTGAGTATCAGGAATTGCCGCGTCGGACTTATCCGCGAGTGTGCCGTTGATGCCGCCGCGAAAGGTCTGAGCGATGGCTTGCGCAGGTGTCATGACAAAAAGCGTCAGTAAGAACCCTGATAGAAAAACATGGATGATTTGTTGCTTGATCGTTCGAGTGCTACCCATGATGCCTCCAAACTGTGTTGCGAGTAATTGGGTAAGAGACCAACGTAAAAAGAAAATGGCCCGCAGGGAAAACCTGCGGGCCATTTAGAGAAAATTGGAGTCAGCTTTATCAGCGGACACAGTCTCTGGCCCATGCGCAGGCACGGCAACACTCGGAGCAGACAGACACGAGTAGAGAGACTGAATTCATAAAGAACTTATAGCAGAGCTGAATATCTGTTGCAATGGTAGTAACTACCGAGTATGTCGAGAATAGTTTCAGCTTTACTCGTTACCTATATATTCTTGTTCAGAGCATCACAGAATCGTCATCCTGAACGTAGCGCCTTGTGCTTTTGCGAGGCGCGGAGTCGAAGGACCCCGAGGGGGTTATCTCGCCCATAGTGTTGGGATCTTTCCAGCACGAAGGTCCAGGCTCGAGCGCTTGAGGTCAAAAAGGTGCGAAGGGCATGGGCTGGATTGCGATTCTCGGGGTCCTTCGACTTCGCGTCCCCAAAAGCCGGGACGCTACGCTCAGGATGACGATTCTATGGTGATATAAAAAGCACCATAGGTGCATCTACCTTGATTCGGTTCAGGCCGAAACTGCTTTAGCTATCTTGCCTTCAACGCACGATCGAAGAACTTCACAGCCATCGCGGCCACCTGCGCATGCACCGCATCGCGATTTACCCCGGCGTTGTCCGCACAGTAAACTCCCAACTTGCTCTTCCCCGCGGCTGTGCATGTATCGAGAAAGGTATAGTGCTCCACGCCGCCCGAGAGCAGGGTCTCCCGCGAGCCACGTACGTTCATGTGAATCCAGTTCGCGTTATCGCGAGGGTCGGCAATCGGATCCGTCTTGCCCACAACCATCTCTACCGGAAGGCGCATCGCCCGCAGGCTCTCATCCGTGAGCACCATGCCATTGGCGGGAGCGATTGCAAATACGGCCTGCACCCGCTCGTCGCGAAACGACTCTCCCGAGCGGGCCAGCGATTCCCTGCTGGACTTGCGCACCGCCTGTAACATCTCCTTCGGACTGCCCATACCGCGCATCTCGGGTACATGGCAGGAGGTTGTGTCCGGATGCTCCTTGCAGAAGTCGAAGAGGATGCTGATGTCCGTCTGGGCGCCGGCTATCTCCATCACGGCGTAGCCACCGATGGAGAACCCCGCCGCCCCCACTCGCTGCGGATCGATGTGCGGCCCAAACTCCGCGTCTGCCAACACTCCGTCAAGGACCTCGCTCAGATCGGTCGCGCGCTCCCATGACAGGATGAAGCCTTCGCTGGTGTAGGGTTCGTGCGAGTTGTTGCCCGGGTGGTCCACCGCGACCGCGATATACCCTGCCCGCGCCAGCGCCGTGCCCAGCCAGGCAAACTGCTCCGCGGAACCGCCAGAGCCGTGCGACAGCAGCACCAGCGGAAGCTTCCGCAAGGCAGGTGCGAACTCCGCATTGAGCGCTGCAGAACCGGCCTCAAACAGCGGCTCGTCCGGAGGCCCAATCAACTGCTTCGTCTCCGTGGCCGTTGAGGCCGCCGGATACCAGATCGTGCAGCGCAGCTCCTTATGCTCTGCCCCGCGCCAGTTGCGCCTCTGCTCCGGATGAAACACGCGCGTCGCCAGGCCAACGCGCGCGGTGGATTGGGCGGACAGGGGTGCGACCGCAGCACATCCTAGTGAAACCAAGATGAGAATCAGTCTCCGCATGATTCCAGCTTAGATGCAGTTTCTGCGATCTGGTGCTAAGTCAGTTCGACAAAAAGTATGTCCAGTGGCTGGATTTGCTGGCCAGGTAGCCATCGTTCCCTCCGCGGCTGAAGCCGCTTTCGGGGCTACCCTGACGGCGGGGCTGAAGCCCGCCCTTTCAAAACAAATACGGAACTAAGCTGGAACAAAGCTTGATACACGACCTACTCCGGTAGTGCATTCATCTGCTCTTTGTACTTTTCCGCATCGAACTTCCTGCCGGTACTCGCGCCCGACATATAGCGGCGTTTGCCGAACACGGGACGCTCGCCCCAGGCACGGTCGAACTTGCCCAGCACGGCCCATGCCACACCTGCATATCCGTTCGGGTCGCGGCCATCCAGAAAATACCGGTCATTCAAATAGATGGCCCACTTCATCGCCGTCGCGGTGTTGCGCGTCCACTCCACGATCTTCTTGGCCCAGTACATGCGCAGATAGTTGTGCATCCAACCGTAGCGCACCATCTGCAACTGTGCGGCGTTCCATAGCTCGTCGTGAGTGCGAGCGCCCTCGAGCTGCGCGAGCGTGTAGAGCACCTCGCGTTCATCGCGATCATGCTCGGCGATCGTCGCGCGGGCCCAGTTATCGGCGCATCCAGGCGAGTCGTACTCCGGCTGGTAGCGCACGAAGTTCACCGCCAGTTCACGCCACACGATCAGTTCGTTGAAGTAGCTATCGCGCGCGGCGGCCAGCTTCGGTTGACGCTTCACCTGTGCGTTCAGCGCGAGCGCAATCGTCAGAGGGCCGAGGTGCCCGAAGTGCAGATACGGGCTCAGCTTGCTCGAACCATCGAGCTCCGGGTGATTGCGGTCGCGGTCATAGGTCTCCAGCATCTGGCCGCAGAAGAGGTGCAAACGCTTCATCGCCGCGTGGTGACCTCCCTGCCAGGCGGCAACCGGAAGAACGGAGCGGTCGAAGTCCTTCCACCCGCGGGTCATGTCCTCGCGTATGTCGTCGGTGTGCAGTCCGCGCGGTTTTCGCCAGACCTTTAGTGCCGCTGGATTCTCATAGTCGTGCAAAAACTCCGGCAGTGCGCGATACAGCCGGGGACGCGCGACGCCCGCGCTGAACTGCGCCTTCTCCAGCAGCTTCGACGGCACGATCACGTCCGCGTCCACCGTCCAGAAGGGAACGCGCAGGCTCTTCGCTAGCTTGGCGCGCCATCGCTCCGGCTCGCGCATCGGGTTCTCGTCGCCAATCACCATCGCGGCGTCCACATCCGCGAAGAAACGCTCGTGATCTTCCTCAGGAGCGCGACGCATCACGAAACCCACACCACGCGCCGCGCAGTCCTCTTCTATATCGGGCAAGCCTTGGTTGAGGAACGCATAGTGCCGTAGGTTCGCATGGGGAAAGTTTTTGATCCCCGCGAAGTACGCGACGCACGGCAGTCCCAACACGTTCGCGACCTCGATGGCTTTGTCGAGTGCGTGATTATCGCGCCCGCGCTGTGCCCGCTGCATCCAGTAGACGACGCATTTCCCCTTTGCCGGAGCACCCGCGCGCCGGACCGTTACCCGCGCATCATCGGCCAGGGCGCGCAGCTCTTTCGATAGGCTCTCATCTCGCGCAAACGCTTCGGCGATTCTTGCGTGCTCTGCATCCTGCTCCTGTGCACTCTTCAATGGAACTCCCTCGTCACCCTATCGATGCCCGATGCAACCTCAACGTTATCCTGCTGCCCTGCAATTACCATGGGTTTTGCGAGAGTCTTTATGTCCGTCGATACCCGTATCCCCACCGTACCGCCCACCGTTGAGCCCGTCACCCTGCGCCGAGCCACAGCCGCCGATGCCGCCGCGCTCGCACTCGTCGGCGCCGCCACCTTTCTCGAAGCCTTTACCTGGATGCTGCCCGGCGCCGACATCGTCGCCCACTGCGCGAAGAATCACACGCCCGAAGCCTATGCCGCCTACCTCGCCAAACCCGATACCCGCATCACGATGGCCGTGGCTGGTGCGGACGTGCCCGTAGGCTACACCATGCTCACCGCGCCCGAGCTTCCCAGCTTCGACGTTCTGCCCACCGACATCGAGCTCAAGCGCATCTACCTGTTCTCGCGCTTCCGCTCGTCGGCTACCCCGGTCGCGGGGCACCCCGGTGTTCGCACGGCGCAGGCCCTCATGGACGCGGCCATCGCCGACGCCCTCGCCCTCGGACGCACCCGCCTGTTGCTCGGAACGCACGCCGGCAATGAGCGCGCCATTGGCTTCTATCGCCGCAATGGATTCAACGAGGCCGGGACCCGCACCTTCACCGTCGGCACGCAGGTCTGTTGCGACCTGATCTTTGCACTCGACCTGTAATGTGTATCTTGTCTCTATCTCTAAGTCAGATCTGAGATCCAGCTTAGAGACACCTGCAAGATCGATGCGAGTTTTCTAGCAGGTTCTTCGAGGTTTTTTTGGCAAAAGCGACGGCAACCACTTCGAGCGTAGAGGCGACAGATGGCTTAGCTTCACACAGACCCTCGCGGCGAGGTTTCTACCGGCCCGAGTTGGATGCACTGCGCTTCTTCGCCTTTCTCTGCATCTTTTGCCATCATTCGCTCAGTCGTCCCAATGCTGGCACTAACCTTCGAGACACCCTTTCCATCAGCCTGAAGTTTGCCGTAAGCCTGTTCTTTCTGTTGAGCGGATACCTGATCACCACCTTACTTTCGATGGAGAAGGAGCTCACCGGACGAGTACACCTCGGCTCTTTTTATAGACGGCGAATCGCGCGGATATGGCCGCTGTATTACTGGTTTCTCGTCGTTGTGCTTCTCCTCGGCATAGGAGTGCTCCGTCTGCTGCCCTCAGGCCAGGCCCTTGCCGTCTTTTTCTTCTTCAGCGGCAACTGGCTTCTTGCCTGCGGCACGGCAAAAGCACTGGGCGCCATCGGGATCTTGTGGAGCGTCAATGTCGAAGAGCAGTTCTACCTGGTCTGGCCGATGATTACGAAGTTCTGTGGACGGCGCAATCTGTTTGCGGTGTCCACAGCCATTCTGGCCGTCTCTTATGCCGTCCTGGTGTGGCTTGGCGTCCGCGGCGGTTTTTCGGATGCCTCTTTACGATTCAACTCACTAGTAGAAATGCAGTTTTTCGCAGCCGGAGCCTTGGTGGCGGCGTGGCTACCGCGGCAGGGGATCAGGATGCCGGGAGCGGCACGTCTGCTGCTCGGCGCAGTGGGACTTTCCTGCTGGGTAGCCGGAACACACCTCTTTGGCGATACAGCGGCAGGGGCTCTTGCAATCTGGTGGACGCCGACCGCACTTTACGGCTGCGTCCTGGTTGGGTGCGTCGCCCTGTTTCTCAGTTTCTTCGGGATGCCCGAAGCCTGGATTCCGCAACCCATTCTTTGGTTGGGTAAAATCTCTTACGGACTCTATGTCTATCACATACTCGTACTTACGCTTATGCCACGATGGCCGGCAGGTTGGAGGCACTGGACTGGCATCTCCGCAGCACGGCTCTGCCTTGAACTGCTGCTGGCTATTCTCCTGGCGGGGCTCTCCTATCGTTGGATTGAACAACCCTTTTTACGCTGGAAAGAGAGTTTTACCTTTGTACCAAACCGGCCCGCTTAGAAAGCTCCAATCCATGGGTGGCCAAACACACCCCGACCTAATCTATGCCAGGCCGCTGGGGGCAGACGCTGGATGAAGCTGACGCCCTCGCCCTATCGCGGCCGCTCTTCTACCTCTGCGGCAACCCAATCTCAGACCACCGCGCCGGGGTTTTCCAATTCAAACCGGCAGAAAGTCATCGCCGCGACTGGTGCGCCCTCTACGTCGCGCGCGAACCAGAGCATCTACCACCTCCGCTGCGGACTCTGCGGGCATGACTATGGCTGCAACGGGCTCGACATCAAGGCCCGCCTCTGCCCGAGCTGCCAGTCCGGTGCCCCCGGCGAGCCGCTCCGCGAACGCGGGCCCATGTTCGATTTCGGGGTGTAATTTAACCTCCGCTCAATACAATCACATTCCAATAGAGATTTTCAGAGGCCAAGTTCGTCCGATTATCGGATATACTTCGCCCATGTGTCTGCTCTCATTCCGCACTCCCGTCTCGTGCCAGGTATCTTCGCCATGGATGTGAATCACCGCGTCGCCGAAGTCACCCGCCGCATCGCGGAGCGCAGCCAGGTTACCCGCTCCCGCTATCTCCAGGCTGTCGCCGCCTCCTCCCGCACGACTCCGCGCCGCCAGGCTCTGGGCTGCGCCAATCAGGCGCACGGATTCGCTGCCTGCGGTTCCCACGACAAGGCAGCCCTGCGCCAGGGAGATGAGGGAAATATCGCCATCATCACGGCCTATAACGACATGCTCTCCGCGCACCAGCCCTATGAGCGCTTCCCGGAGCTGATCCGCGCCGCCGCGCGTGAAGCCGGTGGGGTGGCACAGGTCGCCGGCGGTGTTCCCGCCATGTGCGACGGCATCACGCAGGGCGAAACCGGCATGGAGCTCTCGCTGTTCTCGCGCGACGTAATCGCCCTCTCGGCCGCCGTCGCGCTCTCGCACCAAACCTTCGACGCCGCCGTCTTCCTCGGCATCTGCGACAAGATCGTCCCCGGCCTGGTCATCGGGGCGCTGTCCTTTGGACATCTTCCGGCGGTCTTTCTGCCCAGCGGCCCGATGCCCTCCGGCTTCTCCAACGACGAGCGCAAGATCCTCCGCCAGCGTTATGCCGAGGGCAAGGTCAGCCGCGCCGAGCTGCTCGAGGCCGAGGCCGAGTCGTACCACAGCCCCGGCACCTGCACCTTCTACGGGACCGCCAATACCAACCAGATGATGATGGAGATCATGGGCCTGCACCTGCCCGGCTCCTCCTTCGTGAACGCAAACACGCCGCTGCGCGATGCCCTCACTCGCGCCGCCGTTCACCGCACCCTGGCCCTGACCGCTCTCAGCCCGGAGTACACCCCCATCGGCGCGATGCTCGACGAGCGGGTCTTCGTCAACGGCCTGGTTGGGCTGCTGGCCACCGGAGGCTCGACCAACCACACCATGCACATGATCGCGATGGCCGCCGCTGCGGGCATCAAGCTCGAGTGGAGCGACTTTGCCGCGCTCGCCGAGGTCACGCCGCTGCTCGTCCGCGTCTATCCCAACGGCAAGGCCGACGTGAACCACTTCCACGCCGCCGGGGGCATGGGCTTCCTGATCCGCGAGCTGCTGGGTGCGGGCCTGCTGCACCGCGACGTCAAGACCATCATGGGTACCGGGCTCGACCGCTATACGCAGGAGCCCTTCCTGAACGCCGAGGGCGAGCTGACCTGGCGTGAGGGCGTGGACGTCAGCGGTGAGGCGAAGATCCTGCGCCCAATCGCCGACCCGTTCGAGCCCCATGGCGGCCTCGGCGTGCTCCAGGGAAATCTCGGCAAGGCCATCGTTAAAACCTCGGCGGTGGCGGACGACCGGCACGTGATTGAAGGAGTTATCCGCACCTTCCACAGCCAGGAGGAGATGCAGGGTGCATTTCTCGCGGGTGAGCTGCACCGCGACCTCATCGTCGTCGTGCGCTTCCAGGGGCCGCGCGCTAACGGCATGCCGGAGCTGCACAAGTTGCTGCCACCGCTGCAGGCCGTGCAAAGCCACGGCTTCAAGGTGGCGCTGGTCACCGACGGACGGCTCTCCGGGGCCTCCGGCGATGTGCTCTCGGCGATCCACCTCACGCCTGAAGCGGCGGACGGCGGCCCCATCGCCAAGCTGCGCGATGGCGACCGTCTCCGCATCGACGCCCGAACCAACGAACTCACCGCGCTGGTGGATCCCGCCGAGTGGGAGGCCCGCGTGCCGGTCCATGAAGACCTCTCGGAGTCGCAATTTGGGGTGGGCCGGGAGCTTTTCAGCATGTTCCGCAATACCGTGGGGACGCCGGACCAGGGAGCTTCGATCTTTTCAGGTCGGAGCTGAGGAGTTTAGGGCGGGAAGGTAGAGGACAACCGCTTTCGTAGCACCTCCGCTGCATCTTTTCCAGTGCCCTTCACGTCTAACTTAGTGGTACACTATGTTTCGCTGGAGACGTGCGCCTTTGAGTTGCCGA
Source organism: Granulicella mallensis MP5ACTX8 (assembly GCF_000178955.2). Taxonomy (NCBI): domain Bacteria; kingdom Pseudomonadati; phylum Acidobacteriota; class Terriglobia; order Terriglobales; family Acidobacteriaceae; genus Granulicella; species Granulicella mallensis. Next base: position 6,018,542 of record NC_016631.1, read on the forward strand.
AGCCTCAAGCCCTGAGTGACTTCCGCCCGCGCCCGCGGCCTTGACCGCATACCCCGTCCTAGCGATTCCGACACAACCCAGGGAGACCTCCGCGTTCGCACGTACGAGCGTGATCTTTTCCCATAATTTTTCTCGCGCCAACCCGCGCCGAGATTCCGCTAGGAGCGCCAAACGTGGCAGACGAACTCGATAAGTACGAAGAAGACGTAGACCGAATCATCGACACCGGCAAAGAAAAGGGTTACCTCACCTACGGTGAAGTCAACGACCTGCTCCCCGGAGACATCACCTCGCCCGACGAGCTTGATGATCTGATGACCACCATTAACACCCAGGGCATTGAAGTGCTCTCGGGTGAAGGCCGCCGTGCGGCCAGCGAACGCGCCGCCGAAGACTCCGATAACGAGTCCGGCGAAGAAGGCGACGATGTCGAACTCGACCTCTCGCCCGGCACGCTCGAGAAGACCAACGACCCCGTCCGCATGTACCTGCGCGAGATGGGCACCGTTCCCCTGCTCACCCGCGAGGGTGAAGTTGAGATTGCGAAGCGCATCGAGCGCGGCCAGCTGCGCGTGATGAAGGCGATCTCGCGCTCGCCGATCGTCATTCGCGAGATCACCGGCCTCGGTGAAGACCTCAAGCGCGGCGTCCGCAACATCAAGGAAGTCGTCGTATTCGACGAAGAAGAGCTAACCGAAGAGATCCTCGCCGCGCGCGTGAAGCAGACCGTCGCCCGCATCGACGAGCTGATCAAGCACCAGAAGAAGGCCGCCGACTTCGGCGCGCGCGTCGCTGAGCCGCATGGCAAGGACGCCAAGGCCAAGGAGAAGGACAAGCGCAAGAGCCGCTGGCTCATGGGTCGCGAACATGTGTTCGTCAACCGCATCGTCCGCGAGCTGAAGTACACCAACGGCGAGAAGAAGCGGCTACTCGACAAGGTCAACAAGACCGTCGACTCCATGCGCACACTGGAGCGCCAGATCCGCTCGCTCGAGGCCAAGTTCGAGGCCTCGCGCTCGGAAGAGCTGAAGAAGGAATACAAGCGCCAGCAGAAGAACTGCCGCGTCGATCTGCAGCGCGTCGAAGCTGACTCGGGCATCTCACTCGACGATCTCAAGCGCACCCAGCGCGAGATGATCCAGGGAGATATGGACGCCGAGAAGGCCAAGCGTGAGCTGATCGAAGCCAACCTTCGTCTCGTGGTCTCCATCGCGAAGAAGTACACCAATCGCGGACTGCAGTTCCTCGACCTGATTCAGGAAGGCAACATCGGCCTGATGAAGGCTGTGGACAAGTTCGAGTACCGCCGTGGCTACAAGTTCTCGACCTATGCCACGTGGTGGATTCGTCAGGCCATCACTCGCGCCATCGCCGATCAGGCCCGCACCATCCGTATTCCGGTGCACATGATCGAGACGATCAACAAGCTGATCCGCACGTCGCGTCAGCTGGTGCAGGAGCTCGGCCGCGAGGCGTCCTCGGAAGAGATCGCCAAGCGCATGGATATCCCTGTCGCGAAGGTCCGCAAGGTCCTGAAGATCGCGCAGGAGCCCATCTCGCTCGAGACGCCGATCGGTGAAGAGGAAGACTCGCATCTTGGCGACTTCATCGAAGACCGCATGGCCGTCAGCCCGTCTGACGCTGTGATCTCGGTCAACCTGAAGGAGTACACCTCACAGGTGCTGCGTACCCTGACCCCGCGCGAAGAGCGCGTGATCAAGATGCGCTTCGGCCTCGAGGACGGCAGCGAGCACACGCTCGAAGAGGTCGGCCAGTCATTCCAGGTCACTCGCGAGCGCATCCGCCAGATCGAAGCCAAGGCTCTCCGCAAGCTGCGCCATCCGTCGCGCTCGCGCAAGCTCAAAGCATTCGTCGACGGCGTCAAGGAACTCTAAGCCGTATCAATAACAAACGAAGGGCGCGCCTTGATGGCGCGCCCTTCGTTTTTCTCTACACTCTGCTTCTAAGCCTGTGCTGCGGGCACGAACCCATCGCATCCCGAGATGGGGGTCACCTTGAGGTGCAGTGCCGCGTGTTTGGGGTGGCCGCATTCATCCAGCAGGCCCTCATCGGCTTTCTTGCTGGAGAGAATCGACACCAGAACTGTAGCCTTTGCGTGCTGTTCGCCAAAGTGGCTGCACAACCCGCACTGTCCGTCGTGAACTGCCTGCATAGTGACCTCCCGAGGCTAGCTTCGCGCCCGCTCTCTTCTTCATGGGACTCCATGCGAAGGACAGGCGTTGCCTGATGCCGCCAATTCTCTACCGTGCGAAAACCCCTGTCAACATTGGCGATGTGCGACCGAATCAGTCCGCAGCACTTCTTTGCTGCATGTGAACGGGTCATGAAAAGCCACAAGCATTGGTGGCATAGCTTCAGCCATGCCACGAATGCTTGTGTTGCCGCGCGGCTTTACAGATTGCGGAAAACTCTTAGCTGGGATGAAACGGGCCGTTGGCCCTAAAGATCAGATGGGGACTTTTTCCGCAGCCCATTTTTAGCCGCTGAGGAAATCCTGCCAAGCGTGCTGCGATTTGCCAGCCCTCGCTGAAGCGGTGCTCGACGTATTCTTGTCGGCGAATGCACCATTTCCATGAGGATCTTCTGCATACTGCAGTCTCTACAAGGCAGGCGCGGCCAAGAGCCGTTGCGCTGGATAAAACTTGTGTATCGTGAACACAAATTATTCTTATCGATCCCTTACAAGAGGACATCAGGATCTCCTCACAACGCTGCAGCGAAAGCGTTTAAACCCCTTTGTCCATCAGGGTTTTCTCAGATTTGCTCCAAGGAGAAGATTGCTTATGCGAAACACATGAGCGGTCAACAAAAATGATGAGTTAACTTTGCAGTCAACATCGATTAAAACTTGTTCAATGGGTGAAAAAAGCTATTGTGTCTTGAGGTCCGAACCTGTATGTTCACCTTATTGGGCCCTCAGCTCTATAGCATTTGAATCCTCTGGCTTTTGCGCCTGAGAGAAAGGTGGACACATGCTTACTATTGCTATCAACATTGCCGGCCTCATTGCCTTTCTGATGGGTCTCATCTCGATCACCGTTTCGTAGTTCACCCCAGCGATCGCCTGCTCCTAAGCAGGCGATCGCTGTGCCCTTTAACGGCCATTTTCGGTACTCGCTCCCGTCAGCAGCGACGCCCCATGCCATCGCAGGGCGCTGTGCCCATGAATTTTCAGCGTTTGCTAAGCCGCGAACTGCGCAAGAAATCTGTTGAATCAAACCACCGAAACGCTGTATGTTACTCTCATCGGGCCCCCACATCATGCAAACGCTCTGGTGTTATTCAGAGAGAAAGGTATTTAATCCTGTGCTGACCATCACTCTCAACATCGCTAGCCTCTTCGCTTTGCTCACGAACCTTCTTTTCATCCACTTCTAGTTCACTCCAGCGATCGCCTACTTCACAAACGGGTGATCGCTGTGTCCTCCACGCCACTTAAACTCGCGTCAGCGGCAACGCCCATGCCATCGCAGAACACTGTACCCCATGAGTTAAGGGCTTGCTAAGCCGCGAAGCGCACAAAAAAATTGTTGTATCAACCCTCCAAAAACGCTGTATGTTGCTCTCATCGGTTTCCGTGCAACTCAACCGCTCTGGTGGTATTCAGGCAGAAAGGTAAATCATCCTGTGTTGACCATTACTCTTAATATCGCTAGCCTCTTCACGCTCCTCGCGACCCTCCTCTCGATCACCGTCTCGTAGTTCACCCCAGCGATCGCCTGCTCCACTAGCGGGTGATCGCTGTGCTCTTTAAGGGCAGTTTTTTACGGTCTTCGCTCCCGTCAGCAGCGAACAAACAGACGGCCAACCTTCCTCATCGGACACGTTTCGTTAAGGGCACGCAGAAATACAGCTTCCGATATTCAGAACGGGAGAGAATCACCCGCGTCGTTACGCGCCCGCATGCAAAACAAGACACCCAGCGATTGCTCGCTGGGTGTCTTGGGGTTGAGGTTGAATTAGAACTGATACTTGAGCGCAAACTGGATCTGCCGAGGAACGTAGTTGGCCGAAGCACTTGTGATCTGGCCGAACGAACTCGACTGGATACTGTAGTGATTGCCTGGTTGAGTGATGTTCCCATTCCCGTCGCTCGTCTGACCGCTGCCCGCATAGTTCGGTACAGTGAGGGTATTCGGTGTGACGCTCAGGGTATTGTTTGGATTGGCGAAGTTCGTTGTGTTCACGATGTTGAAGGCTTCTACACGGAACTCAAGGCTGGATGTTTTATAGACAGGGAAGGTCTTGAAGATCGAAAAGTCAACCTGACGGAAGTGCGGTCCGTACAGTGAGTTCCTGCCTTCAGATCCCAAGGTCCCCGAAGTTTGCGGTTGGAATGCGCTCGTGTCAAAGAACTCGTTTAGATCGAACCCACTTTTATTGGCTTTGCCATTTTGGTTGGGACGCGAATTCCCTGTGGAACCGAAGGTTGTGCTAACGACGCCGTTATTCTGCAGCACAGTAAAGGGGAGACCGCTTGACCAGCGCAGCAGGGTATTGGCCTGCCAGCCTTTGCCTGCCAGGCCTGCAAGGCCTTTCAGGTTCTTGCCAAACGGCAGTTCGTAATTCGCAGTGAAGTTCAGGCGGTTGCGGAGATCAAGATCGCTGTTGCCGTACTCGATCGTGCTGAGTTTGCCGGGAACAGCTCCATAACCATCGTTGACCTCATTGCTATACCCCAGAACATTGTCAAGACTGTGCGCCCAAGTATAGTTGGCTCCGATCGTCAGGCCCGCCGCAGCACGTCGGGTCAACGAGATCTGAAGGGCCTGATAGTTGGAAGCGCCTGTACTTGTGAACTGGGAGACCTGTGTTGCATTCGGCAAAGTAGCTTGATAGGGACGCAAAGAGTTAAAGGCGGCTGCAGTCGTTGTTCCCTGCTGGCGAGCCAGTGCCTCCAGCGCAGTGTTGGAGATCAGAGCAGGTACGTTCTGATCATTGGTGATCTGCGCCAGATGCCGGCCAAGTTCGCCGACATACGTAATCTCCAGCACATTGACGCCAAAGCTGCGTTCCACGCCCAGGTTGAATTGTTCCAGATAAGACGTACGGAACCCGGCATTGAGAACACCATTGACACTTCCCGAGGGGTCCGTGGCGCTGGAGGCTGTGGGTGCGGGCAGGCCTTGCGCGAACCGAGTCGGCGCAACACCGGTTGCAGGGTTTACCGGGCAGCTACCGTTATTGCATTGATAGTCAGAGACGAAGGGCTGGGATTTTTCCGAGCCATTCGAGGTGTAGTTGCCCTGGAAGTAGGACATACCATAACCGCCGCGAAGTACCAGGTTCGGCCTTGGCGTGTAAGCGAAACCAAACCGGGGACCAAAGTTGCTGTAGGTCGGGTTCAGTCCAGCATACTTATTGACACCATTCTGACCGGCAACCAGCAGAACGCCCTTCACAGGATCGAAGTTGGTCAGCGCGTTATTGATTTCTGTAAAGGGAGTCAGCACCTCATAACGCAGACCAATATTAAGCGTCAGATTCGATGCGGCACGGAAGTCGTCCTGAATAAAGACGTCCGGCTCCCATTCCCGATAGTGCGGCGTAACAAGGTCGTTGGAACGCTGCACATTGGCGAAGTTGCCTTGGAGCAGTGCTGCAAGTCCGGTGGCATCCTGGTTAAGAGCATTGAAGGTGTAGTCTCCGATGCCGTAGTTGTTTTGCAGATTCTCGGCCTGGCGCCGGATCAACGCGGCACCGACCTTGATGCTGTGTTTGCCGTGATTGATCGTGAGCGAGCCGTTCTCCTGGAAGGTATTGTCGATATCTTTGATGGGGATAAAGGCACCATCGCCGATGTCGCCGTAACCGGCTGTTGACGCCGGCGTGAGACCAGACGTGGTGGCATCGCCGAGATTAATTCCGGGCAAGCCCAGAGCGTCGTCTACATTGACACCATAGTTGAGGGGCAAGGATTGATTGTTGACGCGCGTGAATCCAAAGCCGAGTTGGAGGAGCAGGTTCGGACTGATGGTGCGCACGAAATTAATCTGCGCATTTTGCGCCTTGTCGACTGCCTGGCCATAGTAGTTGAAGATCGCACCGCCTGGAGCGATGTTCAGTCCGGCTAAGCTGGTGATGGGGAAGAGACCTGGAAAGTTCGACGGAACATTGTTGTAGGTGTAGCGGCCGTAGATCAGATCCTTTTGATCGATCTGCCAGTCCACACGTCCATCGTACGTATCCGAGTTGCGCGTTGTTACCGGAGAGGCCGTAAAGCCTTGCGTGTTTGGATTGCTTGGATTGGCAGGAGTGTTCGCCAGCGGGTAGAGCAGAGCGTAGTTCAACCCGACCGGATCGATCGGGCCACCGTCGGCAAGCAGTGAACTGATTGCCGCCATGTTCCCGCTATGGAGAGTTTCATATTGCGATGGAAGCAAGGTTTGGAATGTCTGCGGGTTCTGACCCAAAACCTGACGCAAGCCTTCGTAGTCGCCGAAGAAAAAGAGCTTGTTCTTCACGATGGGTCCGCCTAACGAACCACCGAACTGATTCTGGCGTAGCTCAGGTTTTGGAAGAGGTTGACCATTCGGCTGTGTCGCGCCGAACTCATACGGCGTTGCATTCAATGCGTCATTTTCGAAGAACTCATACACCGAACCGTGGAAGGCATTGGTGCCGGATTTGGTGACGATATTAATGACCGCACCACCGGTACGCCCTACCTCTGCCGAGTAGTTGTTCGTCTGGACGTTGATTTCTTTGATGGCCTCAATGGAAGGCCGAACGCCAATACCGCCGATGATGCGTTCGTTGTTATCGAGACCGTCAACGAGTTCATCATTCAGAATCTCCGATTGGCCATTCGCTACTACCGCCGAGGTTTGGCGACGGTCATCCGGACGCGCGCCGCTCGTCAGTCCATTGCCTGGACCTTCATTCGCGCCGGGCGTGATCTGCACGAGGTTGATGTAGTTGCGTCCGCTGATGGGGAGATCCTGCACAGACTGATCCGTGACCGTGTGCGAGATGCTGGAGGTGTCTGTCTGTAGTGCCGGAGTCTGTGCGTCCACTGTGATGGTGGTGGCTTCCGATCCGACTGAAAGCTTCGCATCTTCGCGGGCGCGATCCCCAGCATTCAAGGCGATGGCGGGGATCATAAAGGTCTGAAAGCCCGTTTCCTTGATTTGTACCGAATAGCTGCCCGGGCCAAGCTGTGTAAAGGTGTAATCGCCCGAGTCACCTGACTGAGTGGTTCTTACTTCTTTTGTCCCTAAGTTAGTGAGTGTCACAGTAGCCTTAGGCACGCTTGCGCCGGTGGTGTCGGTCACTGTTCCAGTAATGTCGCCTGTGGTGCTCTGTGCTGATAGGAAGGATGTTGCGGTGATGGCGAAGCATGCGCTCAATAAAATAGCTTGTACTTTTGAACGAATGCTTAAATACTTGGCCCCTGAAAACAATTGCATGATACTGTGCTTCATTCATTTCCTCGTGCAGTGCGGATATAGCGCTCGAACAGCTCTGCTGCCTGCGGTGAGAAGCTTAAGCTGTTCGCTATACGACTGGCAAGACGCGCAGTACCCGATTCGGCAATGGTCTGCGGGGTCGATACGAGGTAGGATGCGGGGCGATGGACGCCACCCTTAGACGCAGTTCTTATCGCAAAGTATGACTGCTCGGCTTTAATTTTTATATCGATTAACCTGCGTTAGAGGTATCCAACTGCGAAGCCTCTACTGCATCCTTTCCGAATCGGAAAGGATGCAGTAGAGGATGCAGGACGCTTGGCCATCGCTCAAAAGGTTGAGCATGAAGAAGTTGCGTCTTATAGGAGTGTGCGTAAAAACTTATATGCCAGCGCTGCGTTAGTCTCGTTCAACCGTTTCAACGTGGGGTTCGTTAAGGGCACGGCTTCAGGGCCTGCCCTTAACCAAATAAATCTGGAGTGCGCCATCAAGGCCACCGCTTCAAAGTATGAAAAAAGTGAGAATTTAAACGTTTGTTTTGAAGGGGGCGGGACTTCAGCCCCCGCCGTTAGAAGTCGCAAGAGGCCGTGACTTTAGTTACGGAGGGAATGCGCCTGGACAAGCTCAGAGGCTTCTAAAGGGCCAAAATATTCCAATGGACAGAGTCACTGCCCAATAGACATCGTCCCCTCCGCGGCTGAAGCCGCTTTTGTCTTACCCCTTACGGCGGGGCTGAAGCCCCGCCCCTTCAAAGCCAAAGCACAACGAATTTTGAAATAAAGCTTGGTGCCACACTCGAACGCGCAGATACACAGCTATCCGCTCTTCGAGCTACGCGCACCCATGCAGGGGAATCACATCCACCAGGTCCAGCAGCGTCAGGATGCCGATAATGATCGCGATCCGCTTCGCGCGAACGAAGTCGGGATCGTCCGTCTTGATCGAGCCGAACCTGATCCACCAGCGAATCGCCATCGCAGGGATCGCGACCCTGAGAAACAAAAGTCCTCCCACACCGGCCAACCCCAGGAAGGGAACGATCTGGAGAAAGAAGAACGGCACCAGCATCCAGGCCATGATCTTCAGGACGCTGGCATCGCTGCACGCCGCGCTGATCCTGCTGGTAGCGGCAGCAGACACCTCCGCAGCCGCAGGGTCGATGAGTGCAGAGCAATACGGACATTGCCGTACCGAGGTGTTGATGGTCTCCCTGCAGTTCGGGCACGGAAGTACATGAACTGCGGAGGAAAGATTCAGGCTTCCCATGCTGGTGTCCTTGTCGATGCGGGCTTAGGTTGGCACGGTGGCGGGATATTGCTCGTTAGAAGAATACTGTGGCAAGTAACGATCTCGGGTGTGCCACACGTTCACCGCCGATGATGTTCGAGATTCACTCCTAAATGTCTTGGGCATCCATAGTATCTATAAGTGTTAGTGTTTAACAAGCACCTACAGATAGCGTGCTGCGGGGTATGCTATGACATCAGAACTGGCAAGATTGATCGAAGCGGCAAAGAATCGTCCGTTTCCTGAAGAGGAACGGCAAGCGCAACGACGCAGCTTCGCTTATGGCAATGCAAAGATTGAAAACGATCGCGTAACGTGGGAAATGATCGTTGAAGCTGATGAGCAGATCATGGCACAGGGAGCCACTGCCAAGTAAATGGCGGACGAGACGCGGCATAGTCGCGCGTTAGATGCGGAGATCATCACCGATTCCGATCAACTTGCACGCAAAGAAGCATTCAACACAATTGAGCAGTTTCGGGCCGTTGCGGACATGGTAGAAACCTTTCTGCAACCTGAGCGGACCTTCAAACTGCGTCCGTCGCATTTCCTTCATCTTCATCGTGCGGCTCTCAATGGGATATCTGCTTACGCTGGCAATTGGCGACCATCTGGAATCGAGATTGGAAAGAGCAAGCACAAGCCACCAGGAGCTTTTGAAGTTCCAGAACGTATCGAGGAACTGTGCGATTACGTCAACGATAAGTGGATAGAGAAGAGCCCAATCCATCTCGCTGCATATGTAATGTGGCGCTTGAACTGGATTCATCCATTTACAGACGGGAATGGCCGGACATCTCGTGCAATTTCGTATTTAGTGCTTTGTGTCAGGCTAAAGGCGCTGCTTCCCGGTAAGCTTACTATTCCTGAGCAGATTGAGCAGGACAGGACGCCCTATTACAAGGCGCTTGAGGCTGCTGATAATGCGTGGGAGAGAGGCAAGATCGACTTGACGGCAATGAAGCAGTTGCTCGCTGCCATGCTCGCCAAACAGCTTCATGCGGTTTATGAAGAATCTGAGACGGGCGGCGAGTAAATTCTCTCAATAAGAGAAATCTACTGCACGATGAAGTAAGTCTTCAAAGACACTATGCGCAAACACAACAGCTGCAGCAAAAGTCAATCGGTCAGCATCTTCCAATGCTTTTGGCTCGCAATGGGTTATACCCAGGCTCATGCATCTAGGGTTGAAGAGGTTGCCGAAGATTCGTGGCGCGCTCATGCGTATTACCCCAGCAGCTAAAGTCGCATCGCGCGGCTAGCCTTTACGGCACCCTATGGAAACCCGAGGCTTGAGCCATGGTAGATACCGCGGCTAGGCAAGCTGTGTGACCACCTCAAACACTCGTTCGCCTCTGGGGACGATGACGACGGCGTCCTGATGAGGTCCACCGAATTGCGCTGGTTTGCCGTTGACCGTCGCGCTGACCAGCTTGCGACCGTCTCCGGCGCGGAAGGTGACGTGGAGCTCTTTGGGAAGGTCGCCCTTTGCCGGCAGGGTGATGCTGGCTGCCAACGTGTTGGAGCTGCGGGTTTCGAGGTGGTAGTCGACGCGTCCCCAGCGGGTCGGTGCGCCTGAGATGGCGATGGGCTTGCCTGTGGCTACCCACTCTCGCGGCAGGGCGCGGCCGAAGTGAAGACGGTCTTCATCGGAGTCCTCGAAGACCAGCATCCAGCGGATCAGGAGGGGAATCGTCTGCTGGGCGGGGATGCAGAAGAGTGCGCCGCCGCCGGTGATTCCGGAGACCTCGCCGGCGGTCCAACTGCCGCGTGAGTGGTCGTGGTAGCGGTGCGAGTAGAGGAAGAGGATGTACTCCTCGATGCGGTTGAGGTGGAGCAACGCTGCCGCGTAGCCGTAGGAGACGAATCCCAGGATGGCGCGGTCGTGGGGATTCGCACGGCCTACGTTGGCCACGACCCCGGCAGTGGTGGCACCGTAGGCACGCATGCAATCGATGACGATGTTGGCCTGGGCGGCGGGAAGCACGTCAGGCTGGAGGAGTTCGGCGTAGCAGCGGTGCGTCCAGCCCTGTTCGCTGGGGTGCTCCTGTTCGATCGACTCGCGGAAGGTGAGCTTCACACCGGGCATGGGGCCGATGTAGGCGGGCTTCATGTCATGCCGGATGTTGGCCTCGATGCTCTTCGTCAGTGCTGCCTGAAGCTGCTCGCTGCGACGTGTCCAATCGGTGGCGAGAGCCTCGCCGCCGGGGAACTTCAGCTTGCGCCATGTGCCTGCGATGTCGCGCCAGCCGCGGACGGTGAAGGCGCTGTTCGAGAAGTAGGGCTTGTCCCAGATCGAGGGGTCCGGCATGAGGCAGGAGTCGGACTCGCACCATCCGTGAAGCAGACCGTAGCCCGGGTCGGTGGGGCTGAGTTTGAGTGACTCGTCCTGCAGTTCGGCGAGGAGCGTGGCAGTCGCTTCGATCTTTTCGCGGTGCTTGATGAGAAGCGTCTTGTCGCCGGTGAGCTGGTAGTAGCGCGCGATGAGGAAGAGCGTGAGGCCGAACTGTGCGGTCTCGGCTCCGCGCATGTTGATCATGCCCTTGCTGTCGGTGAAGTCGGAGAAGTAGTTGTCGAAGATATCGTGCGCGAGATCGAAGCGGCCGCACTCGAGGTTGGCGTAGAGGGCCATCGTGAAGATGTCCTGAAAGCCGTCGTACTCCGGGCCGTAGTAGTCGCGATCGACCGCGCCGTACTTGGGATAGACGCCGCCGGGACGCACCATCTGCTCCTTGACGAAGGCGTAGCGGACCATGTCCGTCCAGCTCTTGTCGGGGAGGCTGAGGGGCACCAGGTCGTGGGTCTGGCGCTCCCAGTATTCGGCGAACTCGAGCAGGCCGAGATAGAACTCTTCGGGCTTCGGGTCCTGGCGACGGCGCGTGTAGGCGGGATAGCTGTAGCCGAACTCCACCTTGGCGATCTTGCCGTTTTGAATGTGCGACGTGCGGTGCCAGGTCTGCACGATGAAACGGTCCTTGGCGAGGACATCGCCGAAGACGACGATCTCGTAGTAGGAGCCGTTGTCGCCGGGGAGAACCTTGCGCACGGCCGGCATCCATCCGCCCACGAGCCCTTCGTGGCGCTGGTTGGAGCGCTCCTGCGTGAGCTCTTTGAAGTACTGGATGGGATGATAGGTGCGCGTGCTGCCGCTGGGATAGACGGGCATCGTGTCGCTGCACTCGCGCGTGCCGACGAAGGTGTTCCAGCTGGGACGGTAGTTCGGGTTGTTGCCCTCATGGTGAGCGGAGTTCATGGGTGGGGCGGCCTTGTGCACCTCTTCTTCCCTGGGGTCTCCGTGGGCAAGAAGCTTGTCCGCGAGGAGGTCCGCGCCGGCCATGCCGATGTCCTTGATGTCGAGCCCGAGATGCTGTGGGCCGTCGTCGGCGAAGGTGGCCTCTGCGGTCTTGGGCAAAACACGGGCCGTACCTGCGGATGAGACGAAGGTGAGGACACCGTCGCGCACGCTGAGGTCTTCGTAGACCGTCCAGGTCTCGCCCTTACGGGTGAAGCTCGCGAGTTTGGTGTGGCCTTCTACAGAAGCAGCGGAGGCAGGAACAGAGCCTGTCCGCGAGGGGTGGAGTGCCTGTCCGGCACCCTGCGCGCTGAGCGTGTGGAGGACTGCCGTGCTGGCGGCCATGCTCTTGATGAAGTCGCGTCTATCCATGGTTCGGAATCCTTTCGCCTTGCGTTACGGATGCGTGGGATGGTCGCCGTAGAACTTCCAGGAGGTCTGGAAGTCCGCCGTCAGCTTGACGTTTTCGAGATCGGCGCGCAGCATCTCGATGGGCATCGCTCCCTCGTGGAGGATGGCGTCGTGGAACTGGCGGTCGGTCATCTTGTGCGAATCGACAAGCTCGTGGTGCATCGCGCGGAACTGCAGCGCGCCCATCAGGTACGAGCACTGGTAGAGAGGCCCGACCGAGCCGTCGAACGAGCGGCGGACCTCGGCGAGGGCGTTCTCGGAGTCGAAGCCCACGTTGTCGATGAGGAACTTCACGCACTGCTGCGGCGTCCACTTGCCGAGGTGGAAGTTCATCGTGAAGAGCACGCGGGCAGAGCGGTGCATCCGCCAGACGAGCGCTCCGACGCGCTCCTCAGGAGTGCTCTCAAAGCCCTTCTCGTAGAACAGCATCTCCCACCAGAGCGCGTTGCCCTCGCCCCAGAACGGCGTGGAGAACGGGCGGCGATAGGTGCGGTAACGGGCGTTCATGTAGAACTGCAGGAAGTGCCCGGGGATCATCTCGTGGAACGCCGTGGCGTGCGCGAAGGGAATGTTGTTGCCGCGCATGCTCATCTCGCGCTGCTCGTAGGTCATGGTGTCGGTGGGGTAGGAGACGCTGATCTCGTTGCCGCCGGTGAAGAACGGATTTACGAGCTGCCGCTGGGGCGTCATCATGATCATCGTCCAGGTCTCGTCGGCGAGGGGCGGGACGGTGACGAGATCGTTCTTCTTCACGAAGTCGCTGCCCTCCACGACGAGCTTGCGGATGAGCTCCGGCTGCTCGCCGGGCGGGACATGCATCTGCTTGACCTTCTCGACCGCGGCCTGCCAGTTGTCGCCATAGCCCATCTCGTGCGACGCCTTGAGCATCTCCTTCATGCACCAGTCGTACTCGGTCTGTGCGATGGAGATGAGCTCTTCGGGGGTGTACGGAATCATGTCGTCGGAGAGCTGGTTGAGCAGGGCGTCACGTCCGACCGGATCGCCGATGATGGTGGTCTTATCATCAGCCGCGATGCCGATGAGCTTTTCTTTCAGGAAGCCGCTGTAGGCTGTCAGCTCCTTGTCCGCGTCTTTGTAGGGCACGTCGACCCACCAGCTGAAGGTCGGATCGTAACCGTTGTACTGGCCGAACCAGTCGTGCAGGGCCTCGCTGAGTTCGTGCGTCGCGATGACGGCGCGGTTCGCGACCACAGGATCGATCTTGGCGTGTCCCTCGGTTTTGGGATCGAACTGCTTGCGGGCCGCGTCGATCTGTTTCACCATCTCGGCAAGCAGCGCGGCATCTTTCTCGGCGTCAGGCCGCTGCATCAGCCGCTTCTTATCGAGTAGCTCTTCGATGCCCGCGGCAAAGGGCAGCAGCGGCTGCATCTCTTCGATCTGGTGCTTCTGAATTGCCAACTGATGAAGGTTCGCGGTGAGGCAGTTCTTCAGGAGAAGGTAGTCGACGCGGTCTTCCTGCGAGAGAGCGTTGAAGTCGACGGCGCTGAGAGTGACGAGCTCGTCCTGATAGAACCTGGTGAAACGCGCCATGTGGCTCGGCGAGATCGAGAGCGGATACGCCCGATTGAGGGACATGCGGTCCGCGCTGAACTGCTCGATCAGCGACGGCATACGAGCGTTCGAGTCGGTGGATGGGGCCGCCGGGGCAGCGTGGACAAGCGCGCCGGACAGAGCGGCTGAGACGAAGAAAACCCAAAGCACCCGTGGACAAATCCGCATCGTTCAAGCCTTGTTGGAGCTGGAATAGCAGCGAAAGAGGGTTCAGGGAGTCCCTGCGCCTCTCCTTGCCGGTAGGAAAAGTTATACCGAAAGAATTTTCAGTTGTATACAAATTAGTATTTGTTTACTCTCGCGACTAAGGGTTGTTCGCGAACGCCAGGTTTATACAAAGCACGGAAGATGAGGGTCTTCTCCATGAAAAAGCACTCGCGCAGGTCGGTCGTGGCAGGGTTGGGCGCTGTATCCGCAGGAGTGCTGCTGCGGCAGCGGTTTGCTTACGCTGAGTTGCTTGCGCCCTCCGCCGTTGCAACAGGCTCCGTCGGGATGGACGTGACGATCACGGCCGTTACGGATTCCACCTTGAGGATCTCGATTGCGGCAGTCGATGAGACGCTGGACCGCTACTACGAGGACGGCAGCATCGCTCCGCGCGTCTTTGCGAAGCCCATGCTTACGCTCCGCACGGACGCCGCAGGGCAGAGTATTCCGTGGGGCGAGTACACGGTACGCATCGCTACCGGACCGCTGAAGATCGCGGTCGAACATCCGCAGCGCGGCGTCATCCAGGAGCTTGTCTTCCGCCCAGACCTCAACCAGATCGGCTTCGGCTACAACAACGCGCCGGTCTACGGCATGGGCCCCGGCGTTCATCCGATGGATCGCCGCGGCGTGAAGGACATGATGCGCAACGGCGCGGGCGACAACCTGCGGATCTTCGGCGCACGCAATCCAATCCCGTGGGTCATGGGCAAGGGCTGGGGGCTCTACTTCCACGAGCCCGGCGGCCAGTTCGATCTCTCCGGCGACACCGGAATCTTCAAACCCAGCGACGTCGCGCGCGGCCAGGACCTCTACCTCTGCGTCTCTCCGACCCCCGCCGGACTCCTTCGCCAGTACGCGGAGATCACCGGCTTCCCTCACCTCCCGGCCAAGTGGACGCTCGGCTTTCAGCAGTCGCATCGAACCATCGACAGCCGCGAACAGATCCTCGATGAGGCTCGAACGTTTCGCGAGAAGAAGCTACCGTGCGATGCGGTGATCTATCTCGGTACGGGCTTCTGTCCCTCCGGCTGGAACACGGGCCATGGCTCGTTCGTGTTCAACAAGACGGTCTTTCCCGATCCTGAAAAGATCCTCAGCGAGTTCCATGACCTGCACTTCAACGTCGTGCTGCACGTGGTGAACCCTCCGGAAAATCTGCACGGCAAGGTGGACGATGCGGGCTCTGCCGCAGCCGTAGCGGGAGACGCCGCCAACTACTGGCAGCAGCACGTGCCGTTCGTGAAGATGGGCGTCGATGGATGGTGGCCCGACGAGGGCGATGTGCTGCCCGTGCCTTCGCGGCTGGTTCGCAACCGGATGTACTGGGAGGGCGGCCGCCTGAGCGCTCCGGACAAGCGACCGTTCGCGCTGCACCGCAACTGCTATGCGGGAATTCAGCGCTGGGGCTGGCTGTGGTCCGGCGATACGTTCTCTACGTGGAAGACGCTGGAGACGCAGATCATGATGGGTATCAACGCCGGCCTGAGCGGCGTTCCCTATTGGGGTACGGACATTGGCGGCTTTGTGCCGACGAAGGAGTTCACCGCGGAGCTGTTCGTGCGATGGTTCCAGTTCGGAGCCTTCTGTCCCTCGTTCCGCTGCCACGGACGCACCTGGCAGCTGCGCCGTCCCTGGGGCTGGAATACGGGAAGTTACGGCGCGTCAGAGATGGGAGAGAACGCCCAGGCGTTCCTGCCGAAGCCCGAAGACCTGCATAATGCCGCAGTCGAACCTATCTGCCGCAAGTATCTCAACACGCGCTCGCAGCTCATGCCGTATCTCTACTCCGCGACCTGGGAGACGCACAAGACGGGCATCCCGCTCATTCGCAGCCTGGGGCTCTCGTTCCCGGAAGACCAGACCGCCTGGGCGACCGCCGATGCTTATCTCTTCGGGCCAAGCCTGCTGGTGGCTCCGGTGTTCGAGCCGGGAGCGACGGAGCGCAAGGTCTATCTTCCCGCAGGCGGGTGGTACGACTTCTGGACAGCGAAGCCTGTCGATGGCAGCAAGACTATAACCGTGCAGGCTCCGCTTGAGGCGCTGCCTCTCTTCGTTCGCGCTGGAGCCATCGTCCCTACCGGCCCGGTGAAGCAGTATGTTGCCGAACACTCTAACGAGCCGGTTCACCTGACGATCTATCCGGGAGCCGACGGCAGCTTCCAGCTCTATGACGATGACGGCTTGAGCTTCGCCTATGAGAAAGGCACATTCTCCATCGTCGACCTGAAGTGGGACGACGCAAAGCGAACGCTGCACTACAGCGTCGCGCACGGAGGTCTTGCCGCAGCGAAGGAGTTGACCGTTTCGCTTGCAGGCGGTGAGGCGAAGACGATCATGCCTCATCAGGCTCCGCAGACGGTAGTGTTTTAGAACAGTTTCCATATAGATGCTGAGGGTTCTATCCAAATTACCCCTACCTTGTCATCTCGACCGGAGCATGACGGCACTATGTCATGCGTAGTGGAGAGACCTGCAGTTTGCCGACGAGGGCAATATCGCCCGCACAAGCAAACTGCAGGTCTCTCCACTACGGCGGCAAAGAGCGCCGCCTTCGGTCGAGATGACAGTTTTGTAGGAACGTCGAAAATAAATGCGCTACATCTCTAGCCAATTCAGCACATAGGAGCGCGATGAGATTCACTTCAAGAAAATTTGCGTTGAAGTTCCTTGCAGCCATCGCCTTGCTTGTTACCTTCGGCCCCGCAGCTCACGCGGAGACGCTGCAAGACTTCGCCAAAGATTTCTGGACGTGGCGCGCGCAGGAGCAGCCCTTCAGCACCGACGATATCCCCAGGCTCGATCGCCCTGCGAACCTCGTCATCGATTGGTCGCCTCAGGCCGTCACTCGCTACCGCGCCCAACTCCTCCGCTTCGAGGGACGCTTCGCGAAGCTCGCAGATCCCGCAGCGCCCATCACGCAGCAGGTGGACTACCGGCTCATGGGCTCCGCGCTGGCTCGTGTGCACTGGGAGCTGGATATCGACGCGCGTTGGCAGCGCGACCCTAGCTTCTACATCGACCAGACACTCGGCGCGCTGTACCTTCCCCTGCTGCCTCCACCGCCTTTTTCCAGTGCGCGACAGGACGAACTGGTCTCGCGGCTGGCATCGTTTCCGGCGACACTCGATGCGGCCCGCAAGAATCTCACCGACATGCGCAAGCCTTTCGCAGACCTTGCCATCGAACAACTCGCAGACATCGCGCCTCGTCTCCGCACCGTCATCTCGGAGGTAGAGCCGCAGCTCGACGCGGAACATGCCCACGCGCTGGAAGCCTCTCTTGCAGCCTCCACAAAGAGCCTTGAGGACTTTCGCGCCTGGCTCCAGCAGCAGCACATCGCGAAGACAGAGACAGCAATCGGCCGCGAAAACTATCTCTACTTTCTGCGCCAGATCGCGCTTATGCCTTACACACCGGAGCAGATGCTGCTGATGGCGCAACAGGAGCTTCATCGCACCCTCGCGGTCGCCGCCTACGATACAGCCCGCGACGACAAGACGCAGCCGCTGCCGGTCTTCAAATCCACCGAGGAGCAGATGCAGCGGGAACAGTCCGATGAGCTCGCGATCCGTGCCTACCTGCAGTCCCACCACATCCTGACCGTTCCTACCTGGGTCAAACACTATCGCAATCTTCCGCTGCCGGCGTATGTCGCACCGCTTGAAGACCTGTCACCGACCGACGACCTCACCTCGCCACTGCGCCTCGACCAGGACGGCACCAGCTACATCGCCGCCATCCACCCCGGCACCCAAGGCTTCTTCGCTACGTCGCTCGATCCGCGACCCATCATCCTTCATGAGGGTGTGCCGGGCCACTACTTCCAGAAGGTGCTGAGCTTCGCCAATCCGGACCTCATCCGCACGCACTTCTACGATTCAGGACCGAACGAAGGCATCGGCTTCTACTCCGAAGAGATGATGCTGCAGGCCGGCCTCTTCGACCGCGACCCGGGTACCCGCCGCCTGATCTACAACTTCATGAAGCTGCGTGCCCTGCGCGTTGAAGTGGATGTAAAGCTCGCGCTGGGCGAGCTCACGATGGCGCAAGCGATGGAGTACATGACGAAGACCGTTCCTATGAGTTCGCACACAGCGCATGATGAGGTCGCCCTGTTTGCCACGGCCCCTGGACAAGCGATGACCTACCAGATCGGCAAACTGCAGATCATGGGCCTGCTCGCGGATGTAAAGCAAAGACAGGGAGACAGCTTCTCGCTTCAGAGCTTCCACGATTTCGTCTGGCTCAACGGTAATGTACCGCTCTCGCTCCAGCGCTGGGAGCTGCTCCATGACCCCGTGGATGTTCCGGCACTCAAGCTGCACTGATCGATCCCGTTGTTGCCTTTGCTTTTCTGGCTTGTCATTCCGAGCGCAGCGAGCGAATCTGCTTCCCCCCGCTCTTCGCCCCTATCACCCAGAAACACCTGGGCAGATGGAAGCCATAGATTGCATCAGCGCATAACGTTCGTGCTGGCATCGGAGAAAAACGGGAGAAAGCAGATTCGCTCGCTGCGCTCGGAATGACAACCAGAAAAGCAAAAGCAGGAGGCAGCAGAGGCCGTCGAAACAAAGACGCACTCTTCAAACAACAGCTACCGCGCAAACCTTACCACCATCCCTCCCTGCTCTATCCGCTCCCCAACGCCAAACCGGATATCTCACTTTGGATACAATCATGTATACTTCCCAAAAATAACCGGTTCCCGGGAGCCACCATGCGTACGCTGCACCTCCGCCCTCTTACCGCCACAGCCTTCTGCCTCTTCTCCCTCGCCCCCGTCCTCCACGCACAAGGAACCTTAGCGGACTACCAGAGAGCTCATGACCTGCGGTTGAAGTCGCGCGATCTCGTGGTGAACACACCCGGGACGATGGCCTGGATCAACAACACCGACCACTTCTGGTACCCGAAGTCGGTCAAGGGCGGCACCGAGTTCGTCCTGGTCCATGCGGACGCCGGCGAAAAGAAGGCCGCCTTCGACCAGGAGAAGCTGGCCGCCGCGATCTCCAAGGCGGTAGGCAAGCCATACACTGCGCTGAAGCTGCCGTTCGCTCCGAGGCAGGAACGTCCCGGCGCGCGTCCTATGCCGGAAGCACCTGGAAGCACCGCGCCTCTGACCTTCGTCGATGACGAGCACGCGATCCAGTTCGGCACCGAGGGTTCGCTCTACAAGTGCACGCTCTCCGACTACACCTGCACGAAGACAGGCCCCATTCCGCGCCCCGGTCGTGAGGGACGTCCGGCGCCTGAGGACCAGTCGCTGCTCAACCCCGAGGCCAGTCTCGAAGGCCCGGGTGGAGACCCGGTGGATGGACTCGAGTACCATCCACCCGCTCCGCAGGATGATGACGAAGGCCACTTTGAAGCCAGGCAGCCTGCCTGCGCGCCAACGCCGCATCCGCAGGACCGCCCCCAGGGGCGCAGGGAGCGCGCCGGAGTCGGCTCGCAGTTGCTGGGTCAGCTTCCGCCTGAGCCGCCTGAGGTTTGTGCGTCGTTCGACGGCAACTACGAGGCGTTCGTGCAGAACTTCAACGTCTTCATCAAGCCCAAGGGCGATAAGCCTGCCTATCCCATCAGCTTTGACGGCTCTGAGGGCAACTATTACTCGCTGCGTTCCTTCGCCTGGTCGCCGGACTCGAAGAAACTCGTCGCGTATCACACGCGTCCCGGCTACGATCGCGAGGTCACGTATATCGAGTCCTCACCGGTTGACCAGATCCAGCCCAAGCACAGCACGATTCACTACAACAAACCGGGCGATACCCTCGACATCGCCTACCCTGCCCTCTTCGACGTAGCCACCAAACAGCAAACAGACATCGACCCCACGCTCTTCCCCAATCCTTACGACATCAGCGAACCCGTGTGGTGGAAGGACGGTCGCGGCTTCACCTTTGAGTACAACCAGCGCGGCCACCAGGCCTATACCGTCATCGAGGTCGATGGGAAGACCGGCAAGGCGCGGCCACTCATCTCGGAGCAGACCAAGACGTTCTTCTACTACAGCAACCTCGGCCCCGGGCTCTCCGCTGGCAGGAAATACCGGCACGACGTCAACGACGGCAAGGAGATTATCTGGGCGTCGGAGCGCGATGGATGGGAGCACCTCTATCTCTACGACGGCGTGACCGGCAAGTTGAAAAACCAGATCACCAAGGGCGATTGGCTGGTCCGCAATGTGGATTGGGTCGACGATGCCAAGCGGCAGATCTACTTTGAGACCGGCGGCATCGTTCCCGGCCAGGACCCGTACTTCACGCAGCTCTACCGCATCAACTTCGACGGCACCGGTCTCACCAAGTTCACCGATGCCGACGGCATGCATTCGGTCAGCTTCTCGCACGACCACAAGTTCTACATCGACACCTGGCAGCGCATAGACCTCGCTCCGGTTGCGCAACTGCGCCGGACCGAGGACCAGAAGGTCGTTCTCGATCTCGACAAGGGCGACACTTCTGCGCTAGTAGCGGCGGGCTTCAAGTTTCCGGAGGTCTTCGTCGCCAAGGGTCGCGATGGAAAGACCGACATCTGGGGCACCATCACCCGGCCTTTGAACTTCGACCCTTCGAAAAAGTATCCGGTGATCGAAGATATCTACGCCGGTCCGCAGGGCTCGTTCGTGCCAAAGACCTTCACCCCTGTGGCATCGGATCAGGCGCTGGCGGAACTCGGTTTCATCGTCGTCCATATCGACGGTATGGGCACGAGCAATCGTTCGAAGGCCTTCCACGATGTCGCGTACAAGAACCTCGGCGACGCCGGCTTCCCGGACCGCATCCTCTGGCATAAGGCCGTCGCCGCGAAGTATCCGTACTACGACATCTCGCGCGTCGGCATCTTCGGCACCTCGGCCGGCGGCCAGAGTTCGCTGGGCGGAGTTCTCTTCCATCCAGAGTTCTACAAAGTCGTCGTCACCAACAGCGGTTGCCATGACAATCGTATGGACAAGATCTGGTGGAACGAGCAGTGGATGGGCTGGCCCCTCGGGCCGCAGTACGCCGCATCGTCGAACGTCGATAATGCGTACCGCCTGCAGGGCAAGGCGCTGATCGTCATCGGCGAGATGGACACCAACGTCGATCCCGCGTCCTCGCTGCAAGTGGTCAACGCGCTGGTCAAGGCGCACAAGCACTTCGACATGCTCTACATCCCCGGTCAGAACCATGGCGTCGGCATTCTCAGCGATGAGCACTATCGCGATGACTACTTCGTGCACAACCTGCTTGGCGCAGAGCCGCCGGACTGGAACAAGGTCTCGCTGGCTGCCGAACCCACAGAAAATTGAGGTGTTTCATGAGCTGTAATCGGAAGCAGAATCTCCTGCAGGCTGGACTATGGGCCTGCGTGGCGCTTAGTTCGGTGGGTGTCCAGGCGCAGTATCGACAGGAGTCTGGACACTCCATCGGCACCGTCACTACGCAGGGCAATCTCATCGTTCTTACGCTGGATGAAGACGTGCTGGGGAAGGCGAATCTCTTCGACCTAGCCCATCACACCCTGCGGTTTACCCCCGAAGGTTCGCGCTATCGAGTGGAGGCCGTTCCGGTAAAGTGGGACTCCGAGTTTGGCACGGAGATGTCTGGACCCGAGGCGAATCTCAAAGGCTTCTCCTTCCCCTTCTCCGGCAAGACCTGGAATACCTTTTCTGTTGGCGTCACGGGGTCCATCGCCTTCGGTGAAGCACCCACAGCAGGCCGACAATCCATCGCCGAACCCAATCGCTCCGGCGGCCTGGCGATCAACCGTTTCGCCGAACTCAAGCAGGCCGGCTCGGCCATCATCAACACCGTTCCCGCCATCAGCGTCTTCTTCAAGCCGCGCCTCTCCGGCAAGCGCTACCTCAAGGAGACCGCAGACCGTGCCGTCATCACCTGGAGCCTCACCGAGCCCATCGGCGGCGTGCAGGACATGTACTGGACGCCGACGGTGAACCGCTTTCAGGCAGTCCTCTACAAGGACGGTACGATCGAGCTCAACTACGACGACGTCCACGCCGAAGACGCCATCGTCGGCGTCTACCCCGTGGTCACGACCGGCAAAGAGACTGCGATCGCCACTGTTCCCGCTACGGAGAACGCGGCCATTGCCGCCAACCTCAACATCAAGAGCCTGAAGGTCTCCGCTGTCGACGGCCTGTTTCTCAAGGTAGACATCGAGACCCGTGGCCTCATCCTTCCTGAGACCGATCCCGCCGCCATGAGCATCGCCTACCGCGTCTGCATCGACCGCAACAAGCCCACAGCAGACTGCACGCCGAACTCCGATACCTCATGGACCATCCAAGCCGGCGGAGGACGCCGCAATCGTGGCGGAGCGCCTCACTACATTGCGTTCGGCCCCGGCGTGCTGCCCGCAGTCAAGGTCAGCGGAGACACGATCTCCATGCAGGGGACGCTGCCCGCCGGATACAAGCCCGGCGATCAGATCTTCCTCTCTGCCGCGGTGCAATCTCCCGGAATGCCTCCG
Source organism: Granulicella mallensis MP5ACTX8 (assembly GCF_000178955.2). Lineage (NCBI taxonomy): Bacteria > Pseudomonadati > Acidobacteriota > Terriglobia > Terriglobales > Acidobacteriaceae > Granulicella > Granulicella mallensis. The sequence continues at coordinate 6,041,213 of NC_016631.1, forward strand.
GTCATCGCCGACCGCGTGTCGCCGCATCCGATCAAGCTCGCCGGTATCGCCAGCCCGGAGGTAGATCTTTCTACGTTGAAGAAGAAGGACGGCCCGTTCGCCGTCGCCTTCGAATCGTTCCACTACATGAAGCCGCCGCGCGCAGTCGATCTCACCTGCTCCATCATCAAGGCGCTGGGCGATAACTTCGACATGCTCGCGTACTACTCGGACTTCCGCATAGACAATCCCGAGGCGGGCACTTCCAGCAATGGGCCGCTCGGCGGTGGTCCCAACGGCGGCGCCGTCACAGGTATCGGCGCCGAGCAGCGCAATCTTGCCGCTTACTGCACGCAGGGACGTTTTCAGTGGCAGTTTATTCAGCCGGTCTACGTCGGCGCGAACCAGATGCAGGAGTATCCGCCCGACGGTCTCAACGAGACGAGCATCCACAACGTCGCGGCGTACACGCATCAACTCGCCGAGCGCACGGCGAACGGCAAGATCCCGCCTTACGACTACGCGATGTCGCAGATCGGGCATGAGATGGGACACCGCTGGGCTGCCTTCGTTTCTGCGAAGGTTGGCGGCGAGACCATCGACCTCGGCCCCACGCACTGGGCCCGCGGTCTGCAGGCTCCTGTTGCCTTTCCCTACCAGCGTCCCACTGAAGCCTCCGCCATGGGCGGCGGTGTGTGGCAGGATAACTTCGACGGCACCTTCACCCAGCTCGATGACGACTACTACGTGCCCGCCACCGGCTGGTCGTACCTCGACCTCTACCTCATGGGCATGATCTCACCCGCCGAAGTGCCGGACTTCTTCATCCTGCGCAACATGGTGCCTGCAGGGCACGATGCCAACGGTCACGCGATCTTCAAGGCCGATCGCACCAAGGTCACCATTCAGGACGTCATCACCGCGGAGGGTCCTCGCCTGCCCGCAGTCGATCAGGCGCAGAAGAAGTTCAACACGGGCATGGTGATGGTCGTCGAACACGGCAAGCAGCCCAGCCCGAAGCTCATCGAAAGCGTCACAGGAATACGCGAACGGTGGATGGACTACTGGACTACGACCACCGGCCATCGCTCTACCATGACGGCGGACCCGAAGTAATCATTCAGGAGCAAACAAAGCCCCTGGAGCACAGCCTGCTCCAGGGGCTTGATGCGTGGCGGCGAGATAGTCGATCTCTTGCAGCTCCTCGTACCATAGGGCGTGCTATCAAACTGCTCCTCGAGCACCTTCTACAGGGTGGGCCTGAACCCTCTTCATCTCTGTGCTGAAGTACCGGCGTCTCATCCAGAACGCGACGTTCACCAATCCAATAAGCGCGGGGACCTCTATGAGTGGACCCACCACTCCAACAAAGGCCTCGCCCGAGTTCAGGCCGAAGACAGCTACTGCGACCGCAATCGCCAGCTCAAAGTTGTTCCCGGCAGCGGTAAAGGACAGCGTTGCGGACTGCGCGTAGTCCGCCCCCAGCTTCCTGCCCATCCAGAAGCTCACCAGGAACATGATGACGAAGTAGATGACGAGTGGGATAGCGATCTTGACCACATCGAACGGCAGCCGCACGATCAGGTCGCCTTTGAGTGAGAACATGACAAGGATCGTGAACAGCAACGCCACAAGCGTGAGAGGGCTGATGCGAGGAATAAAACGCGTTCGATACCACACCTCACCCTTCGCTTGAATCAGGACGTAGCGAGTAAGGAAACCAGCAACGAATGGAACACCAAGGTAAAGACCGACGCTCTTTGCAATCTGACCGATACCGATAGGAACGATACTTCCCTCCAAGCCAAACCACTTCGGAAGAACAGCCAGAAACACCCAGGCATAGAGGCTGTAAAAGAGCACCTGAAACACGCTGTTGATCGCTACGAGGCCAGCAACATAATCCGTATCTCCTTCGGCAAGTTCATTCCAGACCAGGACCATGGCAATGCAACGGGCGATGCCGATCAGGATCAGACCACGCATATAGGCAGGCTCGCCTTTGAGAAAGACAATGGCCAGAAGGAACATCAGTATCGGCCCAACGATCCAGTTCTGCACAAGAGACAGGCCAAGAATGCGCTTATTGCGGAAGACCTCGCCCAACTTTTCATAACGGACTTTCGCCAGCGGCGGAAACATCATAACGATGAGGCCGATGGCGATAGGAATATTCGTCGTGCCGGACTGGAAGCGGTTGACGAACCCCGCGGAGGACGGGATCAAGTGGCCGAGGGCAACTCCCATCGCCATCGCCAGGAAGATCCAGAGCGTGAGAAACCGATCCAAAAACGAGAGCTTCTTGCGAGCAGCCGGAGCACAGACACGGCCTTGAGTGATCGAAGCTGACACTAGCAGACCTCACAGGATGGAGCTTCGAGCCTGGTGGGAAGCGGAGCGCCTTCCAGCAGGACATATTTCGATGGGGAGCAGCAGGCTTTTGTAAGCCGCGCCCTGTCCGCCTGCATTGGCTTTTCTTCTTTCAGCCAACCGAGCGTCTGCTTCAGGATCTGCGCGGCTCCCACGTGCTGCGGCATGACGATGCGATAGTGCATCCACTTACTTTCCCGCCGCGCTGAGACGATCCCGGCGCTACGCAGGTAGGCCAGATGCCGCGAGATCTTCGATTGAGGCCCGCCGAGGATTTCTACAAAGTAGCAAACGCAAATCTCCTGGTCGCCCATGAGGTTCAGCAGCCGGAGCCGCGTGTTATCGCCGAGAGCCTGAAAGAACCGTTCCACGTTATACGTCTGTTTCGCAGCCATAGACTTATATATATGCATTGGCGTATATGAATGCAAGTCATATAGTCGCCTAAGCAGATATTTACCGGTCAAGCCTACGACGGCCAGGAACGCTCACGTATCAGGAGACATCATGCAGACCGTCATCTTTGCCTGCGTTCACAATGCCGGTCGCTCCCAGATGGCGGCGGCCTTCTTCAATCTGCTTGCCGCTCCCTCCAAGGCACGAGCAGTCTCAGCAGGAACCTCGCCCGCGTTGCGTGTTCATCCCGAGGTCCTTGAGGTCATGAAGGAAGTCGGGATCGATCTAAGCGAAGCCAAGCCCCAGAAGCTCACCGATGAACTGGCGCGGCAAGGCCAGTTGCTCATCACCATGGGCTGTGGGGATCAATGCCCCTACGTTCCCGGACTTCGCCGGGATGACTGGCCTTTGCCCGATCCTAAAGGCCGGCCGATGGAAGAGGTGCGCAACGTGCGGGATGAAATTCGTACCCGCGTGTATGACTTGCTAAAAGCTGAAGGACTATCACTAGCCGAATAGCTGCATTACGAGTCGGGCCTCCACCAGATCATTCAGGGTCTTGATGCGTGGCGGAGAATGTAATTGCCTAAAATCGGACTTTCGAGAAACTACTGGGTCCCTCGTGAGCCGACATGTAATATCGGAATCGAACCTGAGCACAGACATGCTACTCCACGTCCGGAGAATGAAAGCGCCATGACTATCCTTGCTCGCCTGGAGCTCTGGAAGGAGCAAGGGGCAATATCGAGTGAGCAGCAGGCTCATTTAGCGAGCCTCTCTCGACAAGAACCCTTTTCGCTCTCGCTCGAGCTTAACCTTCTCCTCTATGCAGGTGTGTTGGCGTTCATCGCCGGACTTGGCTGGACTGTCTCGACCTGGTCGCAGCAACTCGGTGATGTACTCGTCCTGACCGTTCTCTCCATCCTCCTCACCGCCTCCTTTTGGTATTGCTTTTCCCGCGCGCCGGCCTGGTTGGCTGCGGAGACGGCTGCACCGACTCCGATCTTCGACTATGTCCTCTACCTCGGCAGCCTCGTCTGGTGCGTAGAACTCGGTTACCTGGAGAACCGTTTCCACGTCCTTTCCGGGCAATGGGACCTCTATCTCCTGGCCACGGCCCTCCTCTTCTTCTTCCTTGCCTATCGTTTCGACAATCGCTTCGTGCTGTCTCTCGCTTTGTCCTCACTCGCAGGATGGTTCGGGCTCACGATCTCGCATTGGCCGTCCCATCAGGACGCGGCCTACCGGCAATACGCGTTGCTCTACAGCCTGCTGGTCGGTATAGCGGGCGCGATTCTCCAGCGCCTCAAAGTGAAGCCGCATTTCTTTGGCACGTATCTGAACATCGCCACCAATGTTCTCTTCTGGGCAATCCTCTCCGGGGTCTTCGAACGGGAAGGCAATGGACTGTGGCTTGTCTTTCTGCTGATCGCTTGTGGTTCGTCTCTTGCCTGGGGCTTGAAGCGCCGCGAGTTTGCCTTCGTTGCCTATGCCGCCGTCTACGGCTACGTGGGAGTCAGCTCGCTGCTCATCCGCGACGCCTCGGACTTCACCTTTATCCTGGCCTACTTCACGATCACCGCAATCGCAATGATCGTGATGCTTGTCCAGATCGCGCGTCACTTTGGGAGGGCGGAGTGAGAATCTACACGGACGCGAACGAAGAGTCTCTGCGCGCTCAAAAACTCCTGACGCAGTGGGCCGGCGACGGTTCCCTGAGCAAGGAGCAGTACCAGCGTCTTGAACAAGACACGGTCTCCGACCTGCGCACCACGAATATCTTTTTGAGGCTGGTACTTTTCTTCTTCACCATCCTCGGCGTAGCCGCCGCAGTCGCGCTCTTCTTCGTGATCTTTCTTTCGCGGCCATCGGAACAGACCACAGGCTTATGGTTATTGATCTTCGCTGCTGTCTCCTACACGGCCGCCGAGGTCGCCGTAGCCCAGGCCCGTCTGTATCGCTACGGAATCGAGGAAGCACTCGCCGTCTGTTCGGTTGCTTTTCTGTGTGCAGGACTAGCTCTCTTTTCTTTCAGTGGCGCTCCTAATTCCTCGCGCGAAATTCAGCTTGTGGTTTCCGCCGCTGGGGCCATGGCTTCGCTTTGGATCTGGTATCGCTTCAATCTGTGGTACACCTTTCCCGCCGCGATGATCTTCGCCATCTTCCTGCCCGCCTCCTGGACCGCCTCTCCCTCGGCGCAGCATATCTTCATCTCAGCGTTGTACGCAGCCGGACTAGTCTTTATAGTCCCCATCCGCTCCCGCCACCGCTTCGATTACCTTGAAGATGCGTATTCGATCTCTGAGGCGTTTCTGTGGCTCGGTATATACCTGATCCTGAACCTCAAGATTTCAGCTTTGGGCTTGCCCTCACAGTGGTGGAGCGACATGTGGCTCACCTCGGAATCCGCTGGCCCGTTCTACTGGGCGACGTGGGTGCTCACATGGTGCCTGCCGCCCCTCATACTCACACGCGGCATTCGCCAGAAGGATCGCTTCATCATCGCGGTGGGCGCACTTACTGCCGTCCTCACCCTTGCCACCAACAAACCATACCTCGGCTGGCAGCGGCATACCTGGGACCCGATGCTTCTCGGGATAGCACTGACTGGCGTTGCCTTGTTCCTTCGACGCTGGCTCGCTCAGGGGCCGAGCGGAGTTCGCCACGGCTTTACGGCTGCACGTCTGTCGGGGAAGGACAAACACGCGATGAGCGTCGGCTCTGCCGTACTCGGACTGATAACCCCTCAATCCATAACGCCAACCCCGCAAACGCCAACCCCGCAACCAACCGGTCCGGACTCTCGGTTTGGAGGAGGATCGGGAGGCGGAGGCGCCAGCGGCGATTTTTAAAGCGCTTGCCAACCGATACAATCGGTTATTCCACTTCCCACCAGATCACTCAGAAGTAGGAGAGGTGGGGTTAGGCTGCGCGAGTGCCATAGCGCGCGGCCGTATCAGTAGCATCCCGACGACAAACCCGGTGACTAAACCACCGAAGTGGGCGGAAAGGTCTGTCGTTCTGGTGATGGAACCGTAGACGACGTTGTAGAGAACGAAGATTCCTGCTGACTTGGCGATGCTCTTCGTTACCGCTGGGTCGAGCGACCGTCGATTTCTGAGGAGAAAACCGAACACTGCTCCGTACAGGCCAAAGATGGCTCCGGAGGCGCCTGCGCCGACCACCATCGGATGCACCCAAACACTTACAAGACTGCCGCCGAGGCCTGCGAAGAAGTAAATCAGCAGATAGCGTATGCGCCCGAAGGCCATTTCAATAAACGGCCCTATCTGGAAGAGCACATACATATTGAAGCCAATATGGATGATGCCGAAGTGAAGAAAGCAGGAGGTGAGCAGACGCCACCATTGATGTGCGCCTACGGTGAGCGGGCCGAAGTCCCCACCCCAGTTCGCGACGTCGAGGGCTGTGGGCTCGGTGAAGGAGACGCCACTTGCCACCATGGCGGCAAAGACCAGGACATTGATCGCGATCAGAGCGTAGGTAATGGTGTAGGGACTGGGGGCGCGGGAGGCCGAGGATTGTCGGGGGAGGGTTTTGGCGGTGTGATCCATGTGTCTACAGTTCACTCCCTTTGAGTTTGCATAATCATAGCGCGGACGATACCGAGGCGTACCGGTGCCATGTAATGCAGACCTCGTCAGGGATGCTTCTGGATTGTTGCCAAATCGCCGAGTCAATCATTGAGCCTCTGTTGGCAGTAGAAGTCGGCTCGCCACGCTCCCGCTGAAAAAGTCGATGCCCATCTTTGGAAGGATGACCTTAAGTATTTTGTGCAAGTTGTTTCGTCATCCCAGCACAAAGGCCCGGGCCAAAGCCCGGGCCCTCTCAATCCTGCAAGCAGGATCTAAGCCCCCAGCATGCCATGAGGATCAAGCACGAACTTCTTTGCTGCACCCTTGTCAAAGTCCGCATAGCCCTGAGCAGCTTCACTCAGAGGAATAACGGTTGCGTTTACAATCTTGCCGATAGGCAGCCGGTCATGAAGAATGGCCTGCATCAACTGGCGGTTGTACTTCAGTACAGGAGTCTGCCCCGTATAGAACCGGTGCGACTTCGCCCAGCCCAGGCCGAACCGCATCTTCAGATTTCCGGTCTTGCTCGCTTCATCATGCGCACCCGGATCCTCGGTGACATACAGTCCGGGGATGCCAATTGACCCAGCAGCCCTCGTGATCGTCATCAGCGAGTTCAGCACAGTTGCCGGAGCCTCTTCACCATCCTTACCCTGCGCCTTTGCTTCAAAGCCAACCGCATCAATCGAAGCATCAACCTCCCGCTGTCCGATCGCCTTCTCAATCAAGTCGGTCAGGTTATCGCTCGTCGTCAGATCAAGCGGTACATAGCCCATACTCTCGGCATGTGCCAACCGCTCCTTGTTCATGTCTCCAATCATCACGACTGCCGCGCCCAGCACATGTGCGGAAGCCGCCGTCGCCAAACCTACGGGGCCAGCTCCGGCCACATACACGATCGATCCGACACCGACACCTGCATTCACCGCACCGTGAAAGCCGGTCGGCAGAATGTCCGAAAGCATCGTCAGGTCCTTGATCTTCGACATCGCTTGTTCTTTGTCGGGGAAAGGGATCAGGTTGAAGTCGGCGTAGGGCACCATCACATACTCCGCCTGCCCACCAACCCAGCCGCCCATATCGACATACCCAAACGCGCCGCCTGCGCGGCCGGGATTGACGTTCAGACACACGCCTGTCTCCTGCATTCTGCAAGTCCGGCAACGTCCGCAAGCAACGTTGAACGGTACCGTCACCAGGTCACCCTTCTTGATGTACTCGACGTCCGATCCAAGCTCGATCACCTCTCCGGTAATCTCATGGCCAAGCACCATCCCAGTCGGAGCAGTCGTACGCCCTCGCACCATATGCTGGTCAGATCCGCAGATGTTGGTCGAAACCACCTTCAGGATCACGGCATGCTCAATCTTCTTGCCTGCTGGATTCTGCATCTTTGGGAAGTCAATCGACTGCACTTCCACCTTGTTCTGTCCTAGATAAACAACGCCGCGATTTTCAGCCATTGCACTTTCCTTATCTTGTTCAAATACGTTAGGGGATCTAACTCCAGATTAAGAGTTGGCACGGTCACCCAAACACTCTCAAGACCCATTCAGTGAGATGCCGTTCCACACACATAAGCACCCCCCAATCATTTTGCAATCCTTGGTTTCCTGCGCTGACCTATCCAGGGTGAAACAACGGCAGGCGTTGCGAATGTGGTATTCCGGACGAGTCCAATGTGGTCGTATTCTCTCAGTTCTGCTAAATCGCCGAGTCATTCATTGTGCCATTATTGGCGAGCAGAAGTCGGCCCTCCACCGGATCATTCAGGAGCAAACAGAGACCCTGGAGCATAGCGTGCTCCGGGGTCTTGATGCATGGCGGAAATGCGGTCTATCTCCTCCAACTCCTCGAGCGTCCACTCGACCTGCATAGCCGCAACATTCTCTTCGAGATGTCTCTGCCGGCGAGTTCCCGGAATCGCGAAGATACTGTTGCCCTTCGCGAGGATCCATGACAATGCAAGCTGTGACAGTGTGATCTGTTTCCGAGAGGCCAGTTCCGCGAGGCTCTGAAGAAACTTTTCGTTTCGCGCAAGGCTCTCTGCCTGGAATCTAGGCAACGAGCGGCGAAAGTCCTGTTGAGCCAGTTCGTTCGTTGCGAGTGCACCGGAGAAGAACCCACGGCCCAAAGGCGCGAAGGCGACAAAAGACACTCCAAGCTCACGGCAGGCTGGCAGAATCTCCCGCTCGGGCTCACGGCACCAGAGAGAGTATTCGGACTGCACCGCAGCGATGGGATGAAGCGCGTGGGCACGACGGAGTTGTTCGACAGAGACCTCCGAGAGGCCAACGCCGCGGATCTTTCCCTCAGCTACCAGTTCCGCCATGGCTCCAACCGTGTCCTCGATGGGAACCTGAGGGTCGACCCGATGCAGCGTATAGAGATCGATCCTCTCGATGCCCAGGCGCTTCAGGCTACCTTCGACGGCCTCGCGCACGTACGCCGGAGACGCGTCGCGGCGAACCACCTTCCCGGTGGCATCACAGACAAAGCCGAACTTGGTGGCGGCCACCGCCTCCGCGCGGCGTCCGCGAAGAGCTTGGCCGACCAGTATCTCATTCTGGCCCGCGCCGTAGATGTCCGCCGTATCGAGCAAGCTGCAGCCAAGATCGAGCGCTCGATGCAGCGTCGCGACGGCCTCCGCCGGGTCGGCGGGACCATAGGCGTTCGACAGTCCGAAGCAGCCGAAACCCAGGCCTGCCGCTTCAAGACCGGTCGAACCGAGTTTGCGTTGAGTGGAAATAGCAGGCAGTCGCATAAAGTTAGCTTATTCGATGCATTTAATGTATACGATTATGGATTCTCTATGTACATTAAACAGCATGCGATCGTATAGCGTTTCACGGTTTTGCCTCGCCCTTTTGCTGATATTTTCCACAGGCTGTGTCACCGCCCAGGTCACTCCCGCCGTGAGCGCGACCGCTCCGCCTGCACTTTCGGGCGGCGACACGCTGCTCGGGAGCTACGGTCCCTACCGCGCAAACAACGACCTGCTGTACTACCACCTGGATGTGCGCGTAGATCCGGTCAAGCAGTACTTGAGCGGATCGAATGCGATCCGGTTTCGCATGCTGGAAGATGGAACGCGCATCCAGCTAGACCTGGTGCCAACGTTTCAGATCGACGGCATCTCGCTCGAGAATCCGAAGGGCAAGCCCACACCGCTGGTGTACAAGCGCATCGAGGGCCGCTCGATCTACATCGACTTCCCCCACACCCTGCGCAAGGGCCAGGTGTACACCGTCGACTTCCGCTACTCAGGACATCCCGCGGAGATGGGACGCTTCGGCGGTTTCGTATTTCGCAAAGACCCCATGGGCAGGCCGCTCGTCAACACCGCGTGCGAAGAAGAGGGAGCGAGCGTATGGTGGCCGAACAAAGACCAGTGGCGCGATGAAGTCGAGTCCATGGACATCAGCGTGGAAGCTCCCAATGAGTTCACTGAAGTGTCGGGCGGACGCTTTCAGGGCAAGACCGATCTGCACGATGGCTATACGCGCTGGGATTGGAAGGTGCAATATCCGATCAACAACTATGACGTCTCGCTCAACATCGGAACCTACACGCACTTCAGCGACACCTATAACAACCTGAGTCTCGACTACTACGTCTTTCCCGAAGACCTCGATAAGGCGAAGCGCCAGTTCGTGCAGGTGAAGAACATGCTGAAGGCCTACGAGCATTACTTCGGCGAATATCCCTTTCCGAAAGATGGCTACAAGCTCGTGGAAGCCTTGTATTCAGGCGTTGAGAACCAGACGGCGATCACCTACGGCAACCACTTTGAAAACGGCTACCTTGGCCGTCCTAAGACGGGCATCGGCACATGGTTCGACTTCATCATCATTCACGAGAGCGCGCATGAGTGGTTCGGCAACAGCATCACGGCGCGCGATCGTTCGGATATGTGGATTCACGAGGGCTGGGCAAACTACTGCGAAAGCCTCTTTGTGGAATACATGTGGGGAAAGAAGAACGGATTGATCTATCTCAACACCGGAAAAGACGGCGTGAAGAATGCGATGCCCGTGATCGCGGCAGAAAATATCTACGCGACGCCTCCTGTGGATCAGTACAAGAAGGGTGCGCTGTTTCTCAATACTCTGCGGAGTGTTGTGAACAATGATGACGAGTGGTTCAAGCTGCTTCACGACTACTATCAGCACTTCAAGTATCAGACGATCATGACGACAGACATGATCGCATTCTTCAATCAGCAGACCGGCCTGGAACTGACACCGATCTTCAATGAATATCTGCGGCACGCTGCGATTCCGACCCTGGAACTCAAGTTCGATGAATCGGCTCACACGGTGTCGTACAAATGGGATGCGGAAGAGCCGGGTTTTGCTATGCCGATACGCGTCGGCAAGAGCAGTGACTGGCAGATGGTGCAGCCCTCAACAACGAAGTGGAAGACACTTTCAACTTCGTTGACGAAGGACGAGTTCGAAGTCGCAACCGACCTCTACTATGTCAATGTTCGCAAGCAGTAGCCTTTGTGTTTGCTCACATACAGAATCGTCATCCTGAGCGTAGCGCCTCGCGCTTTTGCGAGGTGCGCAGTCGAAGGACCCCGAGGGACTTGACCTTACCCAGACTCTCCGGACCTTCTCCACCACGAAAGCCAGGCTCGAACGCTCGAGGTAGAAAAGGTGCGAAGAGTTTGGGCGAGACTGCAACCCTCGGGGTCCTTCGACTCCGCGTCCCCAAAAGCTGGGACGCTACGCTCAGGATGACGATTCTGTGATGAGTTGATTGAGCTAACTATTTACCTACTTACCTACCAACTACCGCGCTCACCAAAGATCTCGATTACATGGCCAAGACGTTCCGAGCCCTTGAGCCAATTCACCTGCAGGCCATTCTCAACACGATCGGGGTCGCCGGCAAGGATCGCACGAACGATCTCGTCATGCTCTGCTACCGAGAGATGCAGGTCCTTGATGATCGAGCTTGCATACAGTCGCCAGTAGCGCTCCGTCTGCGGCTCGATCGCCTTGTGCAGCGTGGTCATGCGAGCGCCCGCACCGTACTTGATGATGAGGCGATGGAACGAACGATCGTTCTCGAAGATCTCTCCCGGATGGCCGTCACGGTCTTTCGAGATCACTTCGAGACGCTCGTTAAGCTCCTGCAATTGCGCGGCAATATCTTTACGCTCCGCCGCCGGCAGTGCAGCGATTCCCCGCCCCGCAATCCCTTCGAGTCTTCCGATAATCAGGTAAAGCTCATTCGCGTCCTCTTTTGTAAGAGGAGCGACGATCATGCGTGACTTCTTCACGTTGCGGTGTTCGAGAATATAGCCTTCGCGCTGCAGCCAGTGGATGGCTCCGCGGACAGGGGTCCTGCTCATATTCAAGCGCTCGGCGAGTTCAGCTTCGAGGATCCAGGTGCCTGGAGAGAGTCGGCCGTGAACGATCAGTTCGCGAATCTCTCGAAACGCAGTTAGCAAACTCGTGCCGTGCTCGGCTTTTTCTCGGGGAAGGGCCACGCCTGCGCTCTCTTTTTTCTTTTTCATGGGTGTTCCGGGTGCTGTCGACAATTGATTTTGTGCTCCAGTGACACTGTACCTTTTTTTCACATTTGAGAGGTACGAATTTTAGCTTGAGAATGTATCCAAAATCGTCGACAACGCGGTATTATTTCTTATGGAAATCAGGCAATCCGTCCATGTAATCGACTCCCATACTGAAGGTGAGCCGACCCGAGTTGTAATCTCCGGGGGACCCGATCTCGGAGATGGGCCTCTCCCCGAGCGTTTGCAGCGGTTTTCGAGCCAATTTGACCATTTTCGGTCCGGGATCGTGTGTGAACCGCGCGGTTCCGAGGTGGTTGTAGGGGCACTTTTGCTTAAACCCGTGCAACCGGATTCCTCAGCCGCCGTCATCTTCTTTAACGATGTTGGCTATTTAGGCATGTGCGGCCATGGAACCATCGGAGTGTTGACCACCCTCGCCCATCTTGGCCGGATTGGGGTGGGCCTGCACAATATCGAGACCCCTGTGGGCACCGTGCAGGCTACGCTCCACCAGGACGGAAGTGTCACCGTCGAAAATGTGCCGAGCTATCGCTATCGTTCCAAGGTAGAGATCGATGTACCGGGATATGGCAGCTTTACCGGGGATATCGCGTGGGGAGGAAACTGGTTCTTCCTCGTGGAAGAAGCCCCCTGCCCGCTGACGACTGCGAACCGAGGGAAACTCATCGAAGTTTCTACAGCTATTCGTGAAGCCCTGCATGCAAACGGCGTGACCGGGGCCGACCGAGCCTATATCGACCACATTGAGTTTTTCTCGGAACCGGAAGACGAGCTCAACTCCTCGCGCAACTTTGTGCTTTGCCCCGGCGCCTCGTTCGATCGCTCTCCCTGCGGCACCGGAACCAGCGCCAAGATGGCTTGCCTGTACGATGACGGCAAACTCGCGCCCGGAACCATATGGAAGCAGGAGAGCCTTCTGGGCACCGTCTTTCAGGGCTCCGTCCGCGAAGGTAGCGATGGACAGGTGAACCCCAGTATTCGCGGACATGCGTGGGTAACGGGTGAATCGAGATTACTGTTTGCTGAGGATGATCCCTTTTCACAAGGAATCAAGTTCTGAGATGAAATGCTTTGATGTCCTGATTATCGGCGCCGGAATTGTCGGTAGTGCCGTAGCCCGCGAGTGTGCATTGCTGGGTTGGCGCGTCGGTGTAGTTGAAGGCGGTACACCGGCCGGAGGAGCCACCGCCGCGGGCATGGGACACGTAGTCGTAATGGACGATTCGGCGGCACAGCTTGCGCTGACGGCGTTCTCTCGTTCGTTGTGGCACGCGGAGTCAACGAAGTTTCCCAAATCGGTGGAGTACGAGGGCCGCGGAACGATATGGGTGGCCGCCGATGAAGAAGAGATGGCCGAAGTCGGCACCCGGCAAAAGGTGTATGAAGAAGCCGGTATCGAAGCGAGTCTTCTAACAGCAACCGAACTTGCAAAGCAGGAACCAAACCTCCGCCCTGGTCTGGCGGGTGGTTTGCTCGTGCCTGAGGATGGCGTGGTGTATCCGCCAGCAGCAGCAGCTTTCTATTTGTCTGAAGCCAAGCGCCTGGGAGCAGAGGTGTTCTATGCGAGGGCCTTATCGGCTTCGCACAAACAGGTGCGTCTCAGCGATGGCACAGAACTCACGGCTGACCGTATCGTGTTGGCCGTGGGAACGGAGTGCGATCTGCTCCCTGCTCTGCCCATTCAGAAGCGCAAAGGGCATCTCGTCATCACGGACCGCTATCCGGATTTTCTTCACCATCAACTGGTGGAGCTTGGTTATCTCAAAAGCGCGCACAAGGTAACGGACGATTCGGTGGCGTTCAATATTCAGCCGCGACAGACCGGGCAGTTGCTGCTGGGCTCTTCACGGCAGTATGGCAATGAGCAGCCGGAAGCAGAAGCAGAGATGCTGCGACGCATGATCGACCGCGCGAAGCAGTACATGCCAAAGCTCGAAAACCTCTCTGTGCTGCGAGTATGGACAGGATTTCGCGCCGCGACAGCCGACAAGCTCCCGCTCATCGGACCGGCGGCGGGACTTTCCGACGACAGCTCATTATGGCTTGCCGCAGGCTTTGAAGGGCTCGGCATTACGAACGCGCCAGGAGCAGCCCGGCTCCTGGTCGATGGAATGCTTGGGCGCGAATCGGCCATTGATGCCACTCCTTATCTGCCTATACGACTCACGGAACCGGCAAGGCTTGCCCATGCCTAAGCTTCTTTCCATCCTCATCAACAACGTGACCTACCAGGTAGCACCAGGCACCACGGTTGCCGCCGCCATGTTGCTGGCGCAGCAGCCGAGCCGGATCTCCGTCGACGGAGATCCCCGCGTAGCTCTTTGCGGCATGGGCATCTGCTTTGAGTGCCGTGCCGTGGTGAATGGCACATCGCATCGGCGCACCTGCCAGATTCTGTGCGAAGACAACATGACCGTGGAGACAAATTCATGAGGCACGCGGAGGTTCTGGTCATTGGGGCTGGCCCCGCCGGTATCGCTGCGGCCACAGCGGCGGCTGAGAACGGATGCAAGGTCATCGTGCTCGACGATAACGTCACAGCCGGCGGTCAGATCTGGCGCGGTGCGACCGTCAGCTCTGCGAACACACAGGATGCCGCGAAGCATAGAGCGATGGAGAGGCTGCAGCGATCCGGAGCCCAGGTGCTCAACGGCCGCAGTGTATTTAGCGCAGAGGCCTCGGGGACAGTACAGACCTTGCAGGAGACGACTTCCGGCAGCGTGGTCGAGCAGTTTCACTTCGAGAAGCTGGTCCTCGCAACCGGAGCCCGCGAACGGTTTCTCCCCTTTCCAGGATGGACGCTTCCCGGCGTCTTCGGCGCTGGTGGTTTGCAGGCCCTGGTCAAGGGAGGCTACTCCGTCGCAGGGAAAAAGATAGTCGTAGCGGGGACAGGCCCCCTGCTCCTTGCGGTTGCGGCACATCTCGCAGAAGACGGTGCTGTCATTTCGAGTGTTCTGGAGCAGGCTACGTTTGCGAAGCTTGCTCCCTTTGCCGCATCGCTTTGGACACATCCCGCGAAGCTGGTGCAGGGCGCCCGCTTTCGCGGCAAGCTCTGGAAGACCCCGTACCGGGCCGGCTGCTGGGTGATCGAAGCGATAGCTGGAAGCGGACAAACGTTGGAGGCTGTACGCGTCACTGACGGCACGCGTACCTGGACGGAGCCTTGCGACCTGCTGGCTTGCGGATACCACCTCGTGCCCAACACAGAGATTGCAGCGCTTCTCGGCTGCACATTCCGCGAGAGCTTTGTGCAGATCGATAGCGCGCAGCGCACCTCGCTGCCGAATGTATTCTGCGCGGGAGAACCTGCGGGCATTGCAGGGCTCGAAGCAGCGCTGGTGCAGGGTGAGATCGCCGGATTAGCCTGCGCTGGCTGCAGCCACGCGTCCCTGCAAAGACGTGCAGCCGCTGAACGGGCCTTCGGCGACAGGATGGAGAAAGCCTTCGCCTTGCGCGCGGAGCTGCGGTCGCTGCCGCGTCCCGACACGATCGTGTGCCGATGCGAGGACGTTCCGTTTGCACGTCTGCAGGGCCATCAAGGATGGACTGATGCAAAGTTGCAGACGCGGTGCGGCATGGGTCCGTGCCAGGGCCGCATCTGCGGTCCAGCGATCGAACAGCTTCTGGGATGGAGGCCTGTCTCCATACGACAGCCACTCTTTCCCGTTCCTCTTCAGGCGTTCTGCTTTCCGGACGCTAGCGAAAACAACACAACCGAAATTGATTAAGGAGAAAGCATGAACTGGTCTGGCGTACTACCTGCAATGACAACCCCCTTCGACACGAACCTGAAGGTGGACCACAAATTTTTGGCGCAACATGCAGCCTGGCAACTGGGCAATGGCTGCGAGGGACTCGTCATGCTGGGCTCGCTCGGCGAAGGCGCGACCCTCGAGCATGACGAGAAGATCGCCATTCTGAAGACAGCCGTGCGTGTAGCTGGAAAGAAGCCTGTGGTTGCGGCTATCTCTTCCCTCTCCACCCACGGCGCTGTGCGCCTGGCGAAAGAAGCAGAAGAGGCTGGATGTTCCGGCCTGATGGTATTGCCGCCGTATGTTTACACCTCCGACTGGCATGAGATGAAACAGCATGTCTCGACGGTGATCGGTTCGACGAAGCTGGAGTGCATGCTCTACAACAATCCGGTGGCGTATAAGACTGACTTTTTGCCGGCTGAGATTGCTGAGCTCGCCGCCGAACACGCGAACCTCAAGGCCGTCAAAGAGTCGAGCGCGGATGTGCGGCGCGTCTCCGCTATTCGCGAAGTGCTCGGCGACCGTTTGCGCATCTGCGTGGGTGTGGATGACGTCCTGGTAGAAGGCGTCGGCGCCGGTGCTGTTGGCTGGGTCGCGGGTCTCGTCAACGCGTATCCCGCCGAGTCAGTTCAACTCTTCAACCTCGCAACAGAGGGCAAGCACAAGGAAGCCTTCGAGCTCTATCGCTGGTTCCTGCCGCTGCTGCGGTTGGATACGGTGCCGAAGTTTGTGCAGCTCATCAAGTGGGTGCAGGAGAAGGCAGGTGTAGGTTCGGCGCGTGTTCGTGCTCCTCGCCTGGAGTTACATGGTGCAGAGCTGAAGGCTACGATTGCGATCTTCGAGAAGGCCCTGGCGGAGCGTCCGTCCGTCAACGAAAAGCCGTTCGCGGAGTTCGCTGGAGCATAACTCGTTCGCTTTACTAACAAAGGCCGCACAGATTTCTGTGCGGCCTTTGTTGCAATAGATGTACCGCTGCATTCTTGCCCAGCCCCCACAGAGACATAAAACAAAAAAATGGGCTTGTGTCATTGAATCGGCACAAGCCCCAGGTACGGCATCGAGAAGTTAGAAGGTAACGTTGGCCCGGAGCTCGATACGACGCGCTGCCTGCGCGGTCGTACTGGTCGTTCCGAAGGTTGTACTCTGGGTGCTCAAAACGGTGGTGCCAGTGCTCATAATCCACTCGGGATGGTTGAAGGCATTGAGGAAGATGCCCTGAAGGTTAATATGCACAGCCCTGAAGATGGGTAGGTCCTTCGTTGCCGCAAGATCGAAGTTGTTCCACTTCGGTCCATAGATGAAGGGCAGATTCCCTTCGACGCCAGGGGTCGTATTGGGTACGACGTAGTTGGGATTGGCGGTGCTAGTGCCTTGGAACTTTGATCCGATGAAGTTTACATAGGTGTTGCCGGGCTTAGAGCGAGTGATGCCTACCGACTTCTGAATGTCGTGCGCTGAAGTGCCGCCGACGAAGGTGACGCCGCCATCCGAAGCCGAATTGATGGTGGAGGAGAGACCGCCGGTAAGAGGATACGGGGCTCCACTCTGGTAGAGGAAGATCATGCCAGCCGTCCAACCGCCAACAGCATAGTTCGTGAGCTTGCCGTGGCTCAGGAAAGCCTTGTTCTTGCCAAAGGGAAGAGCATAGGTCCCGCTCGCTTTGAGCGCGTGACGGGTGTCGTACGAGATCGGCTGATAGTTGTAGTGCAGGTTGTGCAGGGTGATGATCGACGCTGCGTTTCCAATAGATCCAGCAGCCTCGTTCGAGGAGAAGCCGAGCGTCTTGCCATAGGTATAGTTGACGTTCAGATCGAGACCGTGCGAAACCTTCTGACGGAACTCCATCTGAAGCGAGTTGTAATTGGACGAACCCTTGCTGCTCGTGAGGCTGGCACCGGATCCCTCAAGGTAGGGATTGACCTGAAACAGGTTGCTGGGGAAGTTAGATCCCGTCGGAGAAGAAGCTACAGCCTTGCACGGCGCGAAGGCCTGGCTCACGACGTTGCAGAAGTAGGTTTCGTTGTTCGCAATGGCTGCGGCCAATCCTCCAAGAGAGCCGTTTTTGAGCAGAGTTACATAGCTGCCGTTCGTGAATCCGCTCGCGGAGCCACCGGCAAAGGCAGCACTGAGAATCGGCATGGCAGGCCCGCCGCCACGGTTGCTGAAGTCGTTGGGGTGCCCTGCTGCCGTATTGATGGCGAGATTGCGCTGTGCGGCGATGAAGTCCTGGTAGAAGCCATTGTTGAGCGAGTTAATTTCGTTGTAGTTGATCGCAATCCAATCGTGGATGCTGCGATTTCCGACGTACCGGATCTCAAACGCGCTGGAGTGCCCGATCTGCCGCTGAATACCAAGGGTGTAAGACTCAACATACGGCTGTTTGATGTTGGGATCGATGGCAGCCGGTGCTCCTGAGCCCTTGAAGAAGAGCGATGCCTGAGGGATGGTGGTCTGGTAGGTAGCGGGCGACGCGAAGAATGTTCCCATCGTCGGGATAGTCGCTGTATTGACGCAATTGGCAATGTACCCGGTGCAGGAAGAAGGCGGAGTCACCAGCTTGATAGACCCCGGGGTGTAATACTGCGGCCCAATGCTATTGCTGGCCGTCAGACTATTGTTATTGAAGAAGTTATAGCCCGAGTTGGAAGCAGCCTGCCAAAAGCTCTGTCCGCCCTCAGTGTAGTTCTTAAGGGTGTAACTGCCGCGGATCACCGTCTTGCCGGCTCCAAAAAGCTTGCCTAAGAAGCTTTCGTCTCCGCTGGGATTCCAGGCGAAGCCGATCTGTGGCTGTGGCAGAACAAGGCTGGAGTTGTACTTATGTTGTGACGTCGTATAAAGCGGATTCGGGCTTCCTGAGTTAGCCCCCGGTTGGAAGATATTCATGTACCCCGAGGAACCGAACAGGTCGGCGGCCGAAGGTCCCGTGTATCCGAGATGGGCGTCGTGGATGTCGCTGATGAAATCCCAGCGCAGACCATAGTTCAACGTCAGGCCGGGTTGCGCACGCCATGAATCCTGGACATAGAGGCCGCCACCCATGGATTTTTCATCGAGGAAGTAGGAACCCGGAGTGGTATAGGTGCCGGTCGCCGGATTGACCGGTAATCCATAACTGGCGCTCGTAACGCGGCCGTCAAGCCAGCCATACATGGCCGTGACGTCACCCTGTGCACCGCTGAGGTTGCCGGGAAGATTTCCGCTCGCTCCGCTGGTAGGCACGAGACTGTTGATGGCGTTGAAGGCAGGGTCCTGGCTGATCAGCCCGAGATTGATGGTAGTGGGCCCATCCGCTGGATTGTAAAAGTGGTCCTGCTGATGCCAGAAGTTACCGCCGAACTTAATCGTGTGACTTCCCTTTTGCCAACTCACATCATCGTTGCCCTGGAAGTAGGGGTAGTAGTTTCCCTGCGGGACAATTGGGAAGTTGCCGCTTGAAATGCCCTGGAAGTTATAGATTGTGAGACCTTGCGAAGCTACATCAAAGCCCGACGCCGAAGGACTATTGAGACTATGCGTATAGAGGAAGCCCGCCTTGAACTGATTGACCAGGGTCGGCGTGACCGTATAGTCAACTCCAACCGCGGCTACATAGTTTTGGGAGAAAGAACCCGTAGTCTTGACCTGAAAACCGCCGGGAAGCGGGTCCTGATAAATTCCGTCGTTCGTGTTTCGAGTGAGGTTAGCGGAGACACTGATCTGGAGTCTCGGGGTAACGGTATAGTCGAGCCGCCCACTGGGATAGAAGATCGTGTTCTTCGCCGGTACCGCAAAGTTCAGAGTCCTGGTATTGAGTTGGGTGGTTCCCTGCGTGAAGGTGCCGTCCTGGTACACCCCTTGATTGAGATTCTGCTGGAATAAAACTCCACCATTGACGTTTGGATCGAGACCGGCAGCGCCGGCTCCCTGCAGAACGTTGATCGTTGAAACGCCCCCGCCTGCGTTGAAGTAGTTATAGTTTCCCGCCAGCGCGGACATCGTCGGAAGAACGGTACCGATCGTATTGGAGTTAGGTGAGATGCGCGCGGAGAAGTTCGCAAAGAAGAAGAGCTTATCCCTGAAGATCGGACCACCGATCGAACCGCCAAAGTCGTTGATGAGGAGATGCGGCTTCGCCAGGCGAGGAGTCTGAAAACCGTACGACCAGGGGAAGGCGTTCAACGACTCGTCCTGGTGGTTCTCAAAGATGCTCCCGTGGAACTTGTTGGTGCCACGCTTGGTCACAAAGAGCGTCTGCGCGGCGCTTTGGCCACCGCCCTGGCTGGGTGGCAGTTCGCCGCTCTGCACCGTAAACTCCTGAATATTTTCAACGCGGAATGTAATAGCGGAGCCCGAACCATTGCCCGCCTTTCCTCGCGACGAGGTTGAATTGATGCCGTCCAGATTTGCCTGATACCCGGCCTGCGGGGTGCCATTGAAGGTGCCAGTGCCGTTGCCGGTAGCGGACGCATACCCAGGCGAAAGCGCCTGCAGCGCGATCAGGCTCCGGTTGGCGACAGGCAGGTTGTTCACTTCCTCGAGATTGATGGAGGTGGAAAGCGTATTCGAGGAGGTCTCGAGGACCGGCACGGACAGGGCGGATACATCAATCTTCTCGGTGTCGCTGCCGACCTTGAGGGTGATATTCAAGGGTGTCGCAACGCCGGCCTGCACGAGAATCTTGTCGTAGGAGAGGCTGCCGAAGCCCGGATGATCTACGGTCAGGCTATAGGTCGAGGGGGGCAGCGCGTCAAAGGTGTACGTGCCGGACTTTAGCGTTGTGCCCTCGTGGGTGACGTTCGTCTCATTGTCCCGTAGCACCAGGTGTGTGCCGGCCAGGAGCGCTTTCGTGGAGTCCGTAGTTTGGACGGTAATGGATCCGTCTGTCGTCTGAGCCGAAGCGACGAAGGCTGTGAGAGAAAAGATGGCTCCTGCCGCCCAGATACAGAACAGCGCGCCGTTTAAAAGTCTCTTAATCATGAAAGTCACCTTGGCTAATGTATTCAAAATAGTATTTGTTGAAGCACGTAAACATTCATCTACAGAGGTGCACTCTGTCAATAGCTTTTCAGCTCGGCGCAAGATTTCTTATCCGTCATCCCTGTACGATCAGAGCCTGATGCAGTCCTGGCGGGTTGAGCCGGCCGCGTTGGCTTTCCGTAAACGACACAATCAGCTGTCGTTACCTTGGACAGCCCGCAAATCCATGAATCTACTCCGGGACAAGAACGCCGCATTTCACGTCTATTTCTTTTCTCCTACATCCGCCATATAAAAGTTCATAATTGGATTCTTTAGCATAAAAAATCCATAAATATAACTTCTCCTTTTCAGGTATTGCTCACCCTAAAGGGTGTCTGATCGCTCTTGAAATGCGAAGGTCTGGCGGGCACTTTATTCACAATCGTCAGTAACTGGGGAAGTTTCTTATGCATCATTGATTCCGAACTTCAACGGGCATCCTGCCCCTTTTCCGGGATGGCTGCCCCACGAGACAAGTGGTAACGATTGATGACAAGCAGCTATAGAAAAGGCCTTCTCCATGCTTGAGATGGAGAAGGCCCGTTTGGATCAATCTATTTATCTAGAACCGGAAGTTGCCGCGGAGCTCTATGTTTCTCGGGCTGTTGGCAGTTGTACTTGTGGTTCCGAAGGTAGTGTCCTGCACGCCTGTATCCATGCCGTTCCATGCCGTATGGTTGAAGACGTTCAGGAATTCGGCCTGCAGAGTCAGGTTCATGCTCTTATAAACGGGAACGACCTTCGTGAGCGCCGCATCTGTGTTGATCCACTTCGGATCATGCAGCCACATCAGATAACCGAAGGTTCCAGCATTGAAGTTCGGACTGATATAGGCATTGTTCGCCTGTCCCTCGCCCGTATAGTACTTCGAGTCGAATAGATTCACCCACGGATGACCGTTTGAGGGCCGGATGTGGATCTGCTTTTGCAACTGCGCGGGCGTGACACCGATCAAAGAGATACCGGAGTCGCTGGTGTTTGTCGTTTCGGTGCCGCCGTTGAACAGATGCGGATCGCCACTCTGATAAGTAATGATCGTACCCAGGGTCCATCCGCCAATCACAGAATCTACAACACGGTTTGCATGGCTGAAGAACTGCCGATTGCGTCCGAAGGGCAGATCGTAGGTGCCGCTGACGTGCAGCACATTCCGTATATCGAAGGCACTCGGGAAATAGTTCAGTCGCTTGTTTCTTAGCGTGTAAAAGCCGGGAGCACTGTTCCCCTGGCCACCATAGATGCCGGGAGCTGTACTTCCCTGCACGCTGGTACCCAGCGACTTGGCGTAGGTGTAATTCGCATTGAACTGCATGCCGTGATACGAGTGCTGACGGAAGTCGATCTGCAACGCGTTGTAGTTCGAGTATCCAGCGTTCGTCAGTTCCACGACCTCTCCATTGGCAACAAAGGGATTGGCCTGGAAGAAGTTGATGGGATAGCCTCCAGCGCCGGTCGCTCCCGCAGCGCCACATGGTGCAAAATGGGTAGCGCCCACCAGGGAGCAGAGGTAGCTGGGATTGCTTGCAAGGTAGTTTGCAAACGCTCCGGCCTGTCCTTGATTCAGCCAGGTAATGAACTGGCTGTTCGTGAAGTTGCTCTGGAGACCGGTGGTAGCAAATGCCTGGTTGAGGATCGGGGTTGGATTGTGTCCCTGGAACGTTGTTCCGCCGGACGCAGCCAGGTTAGCCTGCGCGCCCTTGAACTCACTCAGGAAGCCATTCTCGAAGACGTTAATCTCATTGATATTCTGGCCGAGCCACTGATCTTTACCAACATTGCCGACATATCGCACTTCAATGACATTCTTGTCATTGATCGCATACTGGATGCCAAACTGCCACGACTCAACATAAGGCTGCTTAATGTGCGGATCGATCGTCGTAACCCAGTTACCAGAAAACGTTCCGAGCGACAGCGGGACCGTGTTGGAGAACGGAACCGGGAATTGAGCTGCTGTCGCCGGAGCGGCAGATTGTCCCAGTACGAACGAACCTGCGTTATAGAACCCGGCACCGGGTGCTGTGCCGGATGGAATGACGGGCACAGCCGTGTAGTTGTTCTGGAAGTTAGCTCCTCCGTTCGAGCCGAAGGTCCAGAAGTTCTGCGTGCCTTCGACGTAGTTTTTAAAGGTATAACTGCCGCGGATCACAGTCTTACCATTTCCGAACAGACGTCCCGTCCAGCTATTTGGATCTCCATGGGGACTCCAGGCGAAGCCGAAGTTCGGCTGCGGATGGACATAGGTAGGCGCGTACGCCTGCGATGAAGTGCTCTCGGTTGGGTTCTGAACGCCCGACAACGTGCCCGGCATGAAGAGGTTGTTCACACCGGAAGGGCCCCAGAGATTCGCCACATCAGGGTGCGTGTAGAAACCCGTGAGATCCGTCGAAGCGCCGGTGAAGTCCCAACGAAGGCCGTAGTTCAGCGTAAGAGTTGGCGTCGCTCTCCAGCTATCCATCGCGAACAACGCTGCCTGCGTCAACCGCTCGTGCAGGTCGAAGTCAGTATGAGGGTCGTACTGTTTCGTTTGAGTATTTACAAATTCGCTCGTGCTGTAATAGTTGACGCGTCCGGTCAGAGATGCGTACAAGCTCTGCACATCTCCCTGAGCTGAGGTCGGAGCGTTTGCGGAAAGAGCATTGATCAGCGCATTTTGGACGGGGTCGCCGGTAGCGATGCCATTTGCCGTAAAGCTGGGAACAAACAGATTGTTGTAGTAGTGGTCAGGTTCGCTACCTGCTTCTACACCGAAACCAATCGTATGATTTCCCTTTTGCCAGGTTGAATCGTCCTTCACCGCAATGGTGTCATACAACGATCCGCCTGAAAGAGAATTGAAGGGATTGATACCACTGGTCAGGCCAAAACCAAGGACGATATTGCCGGTATCGAACATGGAATCTGTAGGAATGCTTACACCCTGTGTGTTGTATTCAAAGTGCGTGTAGAGAAAAGCGGCACGGAACGCATTGACAAAAGAAGGGGTGATCGACCAGTCGAAGCCCGCGGTCGCCTGCCAGTTCTTGGTGAAGCTGCTCCCGGACTGATTGGCATAAGCCGCGCCAGGATAGGGCGGAGCCCCGGTGTTGGTGTAGTAGGAAGCTGTCTCATTCGCCGTACCCGTCAGCCGGAAGTTGTGGCTCACGTCGTAATCGATCCGGGCGGTCGGATACTTGATGACGGTTGCGCCCTCGACGGGAAAGTTCAGGTTGTTGTGGTTCAGATCAAGCGGAGTGATCGTCGCTCCGCCAACACCATACGATGCCTGAGCAGTCGCGAATGCCGCCGCGATGGTGGGATTAAGCTGCCCCGTACAAGTCGCGCACCCGGCGCTCGCTCCGGCCTGGAGCACATTGACGGTCTGCACCGTGGAGGAGTTCGTCGGAATATAACTGTAGTTTCCAGCCAGAGCCGCGGCTGTCGGGATCTCCGTGCTGTGCGTGAAGCTGGAGGGTTGGCGGAAGTTCGACAAGCTGACAAAGAAGAACAGTTTGTCCTTCCACAGCGGTCCTCCGACGCTTGCACCGAAGTCATGAATAATCAGATCGGGCCTCGGCAGGCCGACATAGTTGTTGTACCAGGTGTTGGCGTTCAAGCCGCGGCTGCGATAGTCCTCAAATAGCTGACCATGAAACTTGTTCGTGCCGCGTTTGGTCGTAAAACCTATGTCCATCGTGGAGCTGCCGCCATGGCTAGCATCCAGTTCGCTCGTTTGAACCGTCATCTCCTGCGTATCTTCCAGGAGTTGCGTGGTTGCTGAACCATTGTCTGCAAATCCGCTGCTCTTATTGCGAGCGGTCATCGTGGAAAAACCGTTCGAGCTGACGTTAACCGCTCCGCCGGGAAGATTGTTGAAGTTGTTGTTGACGGCTCCCGGTACGAGAAATGCGAGCGGGCCCGCATCGCGACCGCCCAGAGGAAGCGAGTCTACTTGTTTCAAATCGAGCGTTGTCGTCAGAGCATTCGAAGTCGAATCCAGAATGGGGGAAACGTCACTCGAAACCGAGACGCTGGTTGTCGCAGCTCCGATTTTCATCGAGACCTTCAGGTTCGATACCTGGTTCGTCTGGATCGTCACCGAAGGGTAAACCTCTGTCTCAAAGCCATCCTTCGAGACAGTGAGGATGTATTGAGCAGGAGGAAGGTAAGGAATGACCGCTGTACCTACGCCCTTGGTGACGCTGGTATGCACGTCGTTAGTTCCCAGATCCTTCAGTACGATCGTCGCGCCTGCGATGGCAGCCCCCGACGGATCCAGAACGGCGACGTTCAGGGAGCCGGTGGACAGATCCTGGGCCCACGCCGACGGCCAGATCGCGGTGATGGACATGAAAAGGAGGATGGAGAAACAGGCAAAGATTGCTCCTGCCGTGCGTGTGGCGAATCTGCTCAGAGACATAGGTCGAAGCCCCTCTTATGGTGTCTCCGCCATCTCGTGGCGGAGGGTTCGAGTTGGCGTTTCCGGCCAGTAAAGGTTTACTGACCAACCGCAAAGAGTTTTGCTATCGCAGAAGCCCCGAAACAATCCACGAAAGCTAGTGCGGTCTAACGAAAATACTTTTTTGTTTCTTAGCGGATGCCAAAATGACGTCAAGTCTCTAGATAATGAGAGTCTCTTGGCTTATGTATCCAAAATAGTATTTGTTCTGATACGTAAACATTCTGCTAAGGAGGTGCATTCTGTCAACAAGTTTTAATCCTGCAGCAAGATTTCTTGCACGTTATGCCTGTACCATCAGGGCCTAATGCAGTCCTGGCGAGCCCGGCGGCCGCACAATTTTTCCAGCAAACTGCACAATCAATGGTGTTTACCGGAAAATTCCGCAGATACTGGGGCCTGCTCCAAGGGCAAGGGGCCCGTATTCCGCGTTCCTCTCTTTTTCCCACATCGCTATAAAAAGTTCATAATTGGATTCTTAAACAAGAGAAGATCATGAAAATGATTTCGCTTTCTCAAGTACCGCTCACCATGAAAGGGCACTTGAGCTTCTCTTGAACACGAAAAGTTTGGCGAGCACTTTATTCACAATCATCAGCAACCAGGGAGAGTTTCTTATGCGTCATTTCTTTCGAGCTTCAACGGGCACTCTGGCCCTTTTACTGGGCTACTTTCTCGCGGGAACTCAACCTTCTTTCGCGCAGACAAATCTAAGCGGGTACTGGGACGCGCGCACGCCAAACCCCGGTAATGACGGCACCTTTCGCGATACCTACTTTGAGATTCAGCAGAGCGGCGAGACCCTCAGCGGCACGCTGATCCGGAGGCCGAACGGCATTCCCATCACCGGAACATTCAAAGACGGAGCGATCCATTTTGTGACCGTTCCTCCAACTCCGCCGCCCCCGCCCGCAGGCGCAACCGCTCGTCCCGCGCAGCGGCCGATGACCTTTGACGGTACCTATGAGGACGGCAAGCTGCTGCTTCAAACCCAGGGACGCAACGGCATCGTGAAATCCGTCGCCGAAAAAGTGACCAAGGAAGCGACCCTGCCCCCGCCGCCGCTACCATTGCCGGAGCTCAAAGACCTTCCCGACAACGGCCTGGCCCGGACGCCGCCGATGGGCTGGAATAGCTGGAACAAATTTGCAGGCAGGGTTGACGATGCCGCCGTGCGCGGGATGGCCGATGCCATGGTCTCCAGCGGTATGAGCAAGGCAGGCTACGTCTACATCAACATCGACGACACCTGGGAGCTAGGCCGCGACGCCAACGGCAACGTCACCACGAACAAGAAGTTCCCGGACATGAAGGCGCTTGCGGACTACGTGCATTCGAAGGGCCTGAAGATCGGCATCTACTCGAGCCCCGGACCGAAGACGTGCGCGGGATATGAAGGAAGCTTCGGGCACGAGGTGCAGGATGCGAAGACGTATGCCTCTTGGGGTATTGACTACCTGAAGTACGACCTCTGCAGCGGACTCGACATCTACAAGGACGATGCGCCGACGCTGCAAGCGATCTACCAGAAGATGGGCCAGGCACTCCAGGAGACGAACCGGCCGATCATCTACAGCCTCTGCGAGTACGGGCGGGCCTCCGTCTGGACGGGCTGGGGAACGAAGAGCGGCGGAAACCTCTGGCGCACGACCGGAGACATCTCCGACCGCTGGGATTCGATGGACAAGATCGGCTTCAGCCAGATCAAGATCGCAGAGTATGCCAAGCCCGGACACTGGAACGATCCCGACATGCTGGAGATCGGCAATGGCGGCATGACAGCCGACGAGTACAGAACGCACATGAGCCTGTGGTCGCTTCTGGCGGCGCCTCTCATCGCCGGCAACGACCTGCGCACCATGACGGATGAGACCAAGAGCATCCTCATGAACTCGGAGGTTATTGCGATCGATCAGGACCCCGAGTACAAGCCGGTTGTCTCCGTGTCGAGCGAGAACAAGGTCGAAGTGCTGATGCGCCCCCTGCACGACGGCTCGGTCATCGTCGGCCTCTTCAATCGCAACGACGCTCTCACAGACGCACAGTTCGCTCGCAGCATCTTGCCGGCAAACCTCACGGGTAAAAAGACGAAGGTACGCGACCTCTGGAAGCACGAGGACGTCAAGATGGAAGGCGACACCTTCAAAGCAACTATCCCGAGTCATGGCGTGGTGCTGTTGAAGATCAGCTCCCGCTAAACCTCACGCACGCAGAAATGGCCGGCAGGCTTCCCTGCCGGCCATTTCTGTTTCTCTCACATCGTCTTCTCTTGCAAGACAACGGTCGTCTCCCCTGTGCCCAGTGGGATGACATTGGCTCCCGCATCGAGGCTGGTCTTCGTACTAAGTTCCCAGCCAAGCTTTGCGGCGGTCTGCTTCACGCGCAGGCGCGCCGTTGGGACTGCGGCGCTCGCAGCAGCCAGATGCAGCGCTACCGTCTTTTTCGCAGGGTCGAAGTCTACCGAGGCGAGATGACCGGCATCGAGCGTAATCCAAAGCCCCAGCGGCGCGATGAAGAGATGGTTGCGCGAGGAGTCGAGGATCGTCGCGTGAACCAGACCGTGATGCTCCTCGACGTTGCCGCCAAAACAGATCCAGCCCATCGCAGCATCATGTGTGAGGAAGGTTCCCGTATTGATGGCGTGGCCGAAGAAGTTCGGGCCATAGTCTCCGGTGTAGGGGTCGAACATCATCCGGTCAGGAAACGAGTGGAACGCAGCCGAAGCAAAGCCCTTCTCATCGATGTTAGAGAGCGGTCCCATCACGCCACCATACCCCGCGCGCAGCAGATAGAGATCGTCCGGATGTGCGCGATACTCCTCGAGTAGCGGAATCGCATTCAATCCTGAACCATAGTGATGAAGCTGCCGTTCGATGCGCGAGTACTTACTGTCCCCGCCGTAGATGAAGTCCCAATAGCGCCGCGCGCTGCCGTTGTAGCCCCAGCTGGGAATGACAGGATCGTAGGCCAGAATTGCGTTGAGCGTCACGTCCGCCTTATCGTCATTGTGGAAGTAACGTGACCAGCCATAGACCTCTTCCTGGCCGGTGGAATCCCACGGCATCTCGCTGCCAAAGGGATAAGGTTCTCCCTTCCAGCGGTCTGCTCGCCTGCGCATCACGGCCTCCAGTTTGTCGGCTTTCTCGTTCCAGCCTTCGGCCCTCATATCTTCCAAAAGACGCATGAACACGGTGCCTTCCATCTGTCCGTATCGCGTATAGTAAGACGCCTGCGAGACCATAGCCAGCGAGGTCTCATACGCCTGGTTGAGATACCAGTCCCAGGGATGCTTCACGACAAGCCCCTTGGTGTTGCGCGCAGTGCGGTAGAGCGCCCAGTAGGCGGAGACCACGTGCGGATAGTTGTAAGAACGGCCTACGTCATCGGCACCCTTTTTATCCCAGCTTGTCCAGCTCTTCCAGTTCAGACTGGGATCGTAGGTGAAGCCGGGCACGAGTGCGGGCTGATAGAAGAAGAGGCTCTTGTGGACGCCGTACTTGTGATCTCCCTCACTGTTCTGCAGATGGCCCCACAGCACGCCGTCGACATAGCTCTCCAGTTTGGCGACCTCTTCCGCATCGGGTTCGAGATACTCCTTCATGGCCGCAGCGAGCCATGATCCGGCGCCTGCTTCATCGCTGAGACCGGCAATCCAGACGCGAGAGTCCTGGGTGACCTGTCTCCCGGCTTCATTGTCGTAACTGATGATGGAGGGCGAGCGATGAAACGGATCGTCGGGCTGATCGAACCACTGCTGATGAAAGAGGAAGCGGCCCATATCCGCAATAGCTTCCCTCTCCGGCTTGATGGTGCGATAGCCGATGCTCTGCACCGTGCCGTCGGCATAGGTGACGACCAGGCGGAAACGTCCCCACTGCTTGCCGCGCAGCGTATACGCATGCAGACCCGCAGCGTTGCGTCCATCATCGTGGATGGCTACGGCGTCTGCAGGTTCGCTCGCGATAGAACGTACCGCCGAACCGTAGCGCAGGAAGAGCCGTGCGTCGACGTCCTGCGGCAGGATGTAGCCGGGCACACCGATGGCGACCGGACGCTTGTGCTCCGCGAGAGTGGCGTCGATATGACGGACATCCGGAGCGACGAGAAAGCGGACGCCAAACGTTGCGCTCTTTCCGGGAGCAAGCGTCTCGGAGGTTGCAGGATTCCATTCGCTGACGTCCTTCCACTCCGTCTGCGCAAAGCCGGCGGAGTGCACCATCCAGTCGTACGAGCCTTCGAAGGTCGTACCACGCGGAGTGGGATCGTTGCCGAGGATGCCTTTTCCGGTTGCGCGGTCGCGGCGATCGAAGATGGGCTTCCACTCCTCGAACGGCGTGTGGCCGTCAGGCACGACGAGCAGCACCGGCCCAACGCCGCTCAGCCGTAGGACCTGAACGTAGCCCGCGTCTTCGCCCATGTAGGGATCGTAAAAACTGCACGTGCGGTAGGACTGATCGAGCGTGCGCCCGTTCATGATGTTGTTGAACACCATCGGAATCCCGACGCCACCAAGCTCGACAGGAACGCCTGCGGTATTCGTAACCGTGAAGCGCAACACGAGGTCACCATGCTCGACAGCCCAGGTGCGGACGACCTTCAAAGGCGTTCCCTCAGGCAGGCTCGATGTAACGTCGCTGACTAAGTGCGTGTCATCGGAGGCCGCGACCGTGACGGGCGCGCGGTGGAAGGCAGTGGAGACATCTGTCCATCCGGTGGCACCCGCGGTGCGAATCCGTAGATCGAGATCACCTAAGTGGTAGAAGGTATCGGCAGATCGTTCTTTGAGGCGGTCGCCTGGAGTGTAGTCCAGCGTCGCGTCGGCCTTGGGCGTCAGTTGCGCGACGATGCCCGAATACTTGAGCAGCTTCACGCTAAGAGCGGGAGAGGTTAACATCACCTCTCCTCCATCGATCATCGGCCCGGGCGGAAGCACGCGAGGGCCGCGTGGCGGTGTTTGTGCTGACGCTGTAAGACACGCAATGAGGGACAGCCCTGCGACAAGTTGAGTGGAGCCTGTTCGCCAGAAGTTTTGAACGCGCATTGGAATACCTCGACTGAATGTGGGAGCTGCGGATTACTTCTCTGAGCGGACGAGTTCGACCGCAACCTGGGTGCCTGCGATTGGAGCCTGAAGCGTCAGAGCACCATCCACTGGCATCTGCGCCGGTTGACGTTTACCCCCGACGATCAGGCTGTATCTCCCCGCCGGAAGACCCGTGAACGCGAGCGCGACAGGATGCGCAGACGTTGCGTGATTTTCGAGCGTGAAGCGCAGATGCGCGAGATTGTCGTCGTAAGAGATCGTCTTGTCCACAGCAAAGGCATCGCGGTCGAGAAGCAGATGCACGCGCTGCCCCTTCGTGAGGATGTGAAGGCGCTCGCGCAGACCATCGTGCGGAACGACCTCCGTCAAGCCTCCGTGCTGCGCGATGGTGCCGCCGTACGCATAGCGTCCAAAGATCGGATCATCGACGACGACCGTCGCGGCATCACGCAGAGCGCCGCTGAACCCGAGTTCGATCTCGCCCGAATACCACCACGGCCCGCGCCCCATCTCCTTATTGCCCAGCCAGGCGCGTCCCCACGGACGAGGTTCGAAGCCGCCACTGGCGCCGCCGTCGTTGTCCTTGCCGGGATACCAGTAGCCGTAGTTCGATTCCGCGGTTCCCGAATTGATGAGCGCAAACGAACTGAGATAGGCGGGATAGCCGAGGCGCAGATATCTCTCCGGATCGGGCGACTGGTAGTAGGCGTAGTCGAGAATGCCCCATCCGCCCATCTGCGACATGTAGCTCAACGTATAGGAGATATTTCCGTTTCCACGATAGTCGCTGCCCATGTCGTAATACGCCGTCTCCAACCATCCACGGCTTGCAACGTTAAGCGCAAACTGGCCGTCAAGAAACTGCTTGGCGTCGTCATACTTCACCTCCCTGGCGAAGGCTGCCTGTCCCGGAAGGGTGGCAGCTTGTGGAGCGGCATTCGGCGGCTGGACGCGGGCCATCGCATACTTCGCCATCGCGGCCGTGGACTCAAAGCCGGTGGTGTCATAGGGGTACTCGGAGCCGTAGAGATACGGATGGTCATTGATAAAGAACTTGACCTTCTTCTCCCACTCGCCGCGAAGGTAAGCGGCCTCTTCATGCTGGCCTTCCTGGTCGAGGGCGTCGATGAGATCGGGGATCACGATTTCGTTGTAGGTGCCGGTATCGTAGGGCGACCACTTGATGACCTCCATCGGCACGGTAAAGAAAGCCTTGGCGGTTCCGAACGCGCGTTCGAGATAGCCCTTGGAGTCGAGGTACTTCGTCGTCTCGGGATACAGCTTCGCGACGCGATACATGTTGTAGTACATGAGAACGACGTGGGGGTAATCGTAGATGCGCCACACATGTTGCTGGCCCTTCGTGCCGGGGTCGGGGCTGTCGCGCAACACCTTCCAGTTGGGGATTCCATAGATGGCGTAAGGGTATTTCTCCGTCGTGGTCTCCTGCAGGCCACCCCAGACATACTTGCTGATGTAGTCCTCCACCGCGGAGATCTCTTTCTGCGACGGATACACAATGTTCTTCTGCGCGATGAAGGCAGACTTCCCCAAAGCTGTGTCGTCCGAAGCGACAGCATACGATTGCAGGCCATCGAGATCATCAGGGCTGCGCAGCTTGTGGTCCTTCATGTCCCACTGAGAGAAGAGCCCGTAGTACCACTTGCTCGTATCGGTGTGCTGCTCATGCGATACAACAAACGCGGCGCGCTTCTTGAAGAGCGTCTCGATGGGCTCAGTCGCGAAAAACTCCAGCGCCATGTATTGACCGTTGCCGTAGTTCACGCGCAGCATGTTTTCGCCGAGCTTGCCGAAGTGGACCTTGTAGACGCGAATGTCCTTGCCACGTTCGCCCAGCGCCGTAATCTGCGTCTTCTCCGGATGCTCCGCTTCAATCTTCAGACCTGTGTTGCGAGTATGCAGAGAGAACTCCGCATCGAGGTCCGTCGGAACCGTCATCCCCGGAACGACGGCGACATCGAACAGCTTCTCCTGGTACAGCACCTCGCGGACGCCGTCGTAGTCCGGCGCCCAGCGAAAGCGGAAGCTGTACGTCTTGCTGTCTCCTGCCTTGCCCTTCGCGGCGAGGACGAGATGTGTCGCAGGCAATCGCCAGTTGCCGCCCTTCGCCTTCAGGTCAGTCATGCTCGCGGCAGCGTGGATATAGGCGTTGTAGATCCGTGTTGTGGGGACTTCCTCAAAGTACTCAAGCGAGGTGCCGGACGCCGGCGTCATCACGAGATACGGACCCTCTGCATTGGTGCGCATCCAGTAGATGTACGAACCATCGCCAGCAATCGACCCATGCTGAATCACTCGCTTCGTATAAGTCTCCGTCTTGTCTCCGACATAATGACGGTTCATCGGAAGCCCGATCGAGAGATCGCCAATCTCAACAGCCCGGTCCGTCGGATTCCGCACGGTAATGCTCCACACCAGCGCATCCCCCACCGGCTCAAAGGTCTCCGAGGCCTGAAGATCATCCACCGGCACAACCATCCGCGCAGGCTCGCCATTCAGCCGCCACTGCAGGATGCCTGCCGTAGCATCCACTGCAAGCTGCACCTCGAGACGAATACCCGTCGTGCTCACCGGCTGAAACGTGGTCTGGTTGAACGTGTCGACAGCGATTGGCGATTGCTTCGCCTGCGAGACTTCTTTCCAGTCGTCACCAACCTTGTAGAGCACCTTCCACGACACGGGAAGCTTCGTATTCATACGCCGCCCCGCATCGGCTGCCCAGAAGACCTCTGCGGAGTGCACCGGCTCCGGCTGATCGAAGTCGTACTCGACCCACTCCGTGGTTCCCTTCTTCTCCGCCCACGTAAAGCGTGCCGCACCGATATCGTGCGAGGTCGAAGGCTCAAACGCGGCACTGAGCACACGCGCACCCGGGCCACGCACCGAAGCGGAAACATGCGCTCCACCGGCCAGCGTCGGCTGCAACCGGCTGATGGTGTAAGGTCCGGTATTTCCGTGGCGGCTCGCCGCGGAGACCTCGCTCCATGCGTCCGTGCCCTCCGCACGATAGCGAATGGAGACATCACCCAACGCATGGCCCGACTGGATATAGTCGGTGGCATATTTGTCCTGCACCTTCTGCAGGCTAGAGATCCCGTTCGCCGTGTACTTCAGCTGGAACGGAGAGGCCGAAGGCGACTGTCCGAGGGCACAAAGGGGAACCGCCAAGAACGCGCACAGCCGAAAGAAACAAGACCTGCTCATCTGCCATCTCCTGGATATCTGGATGTGGATATTGGGGTGCTACATCGACCTTAATGTATACAATAAAGTATAAATATTTGTGAACAGTCGAAGGCTCTGGCTCGATTGTGAGGACCTTTTGAAGAGCGTGACTCCCTTTATCCGTCGTGTTGCCGCCGCTGCTTTTCTCGCAACCTCCGCCGCAGCCCTGGCCCAAGCTCCGCAGCCGACGGTCATCCACAGCGCGGGAAACCCGATCCTCTCCGATGGCTCTTACTACTCCGCCGATCCCGCGCCAATCGTGGTCAGAGACACGCTGTATATCCTCGCGGGACGCGACGAAGCAGCGCCCAACGTGAACAACTTCGTCATGAACGAATGGCAGCTCTTCGCGGCCAAAAACGTCGCCTCCAAGACCTGGCGGCACTATCCCGCGATCCTTCGGCCGGAGACCGTCTTCGCCTGGTCCAAGCCTGGCCATGCCTACGCCGGACAGATCATCCAGGGGCCCGACAAGCGCTTCTACCTCTACGCCCCGGTTCAGGAAGGAAAGCGCGAACACACCGACCCCTTCGTCATCGGCGTTGCCGTCTCCGACAGCGTGCTCGGCCCCTGGAAGGACGCGCATCCGAGCGGCCCCATCGTCTCGCAGTCCGTGCCCGAGCCCAACAAGATACAGAACATCGATCCAACAGTGTGGGTCGATGCCGATGGCCGCGTCTATCTCTACTGGGGCACATTCGGCCGTCTCCGCGGCATGGAGCTCGAGAAAGATATGGTGACGCCAAAAGGCAAGGAGATCACCGTCGATACGCTCACCGGGTTCTTCGAAGCCGCCTGGCTCTTCCGTCGCAAGGACACGTACTACATGGTCTATGCCGACAACAAAGCCGGCCCGGATTCGCCCTGCACGCCCGCGAATTATCATGCCTGCATCGCCTACGGCACCGCGCCAACCCCGCTCGGGCCGTGGACGTATCAGGGCGTCATCCTCGATCCCGTCTCTTCCACGACCTCGCATCCGGGTGTCATCGAGTTCAAGAAGAAGTGGTACCTCATCTATCACACGGCCGACGCCAAGGGAGGCGGCCACTTCCGGCGCAGCGTGGCGATCGACACGGTGAAGTGGGACGACAGCGTCTCACCGGCCCGCATGTTGAAGGTGCAGCAGACGCACGAACCGCAGCCGCCAGCAGAGCCCAGCCGCAATCTTGCCTCGGCCGCACTGGCCTCCGCCTCCAACGAACCCATCCCGGTGCAGTACTGGATCAAGGCGCTCAACGACGGCATCGTTCGCCCAAACCCCTTGCCTCCGGATATGTGGGGCAGCTGGACCCCACACAATCCTTCCAGCCAGTGGATTCAATATGAGTGGAGCAAACCCGTCACCCTCGACGGCTCGCGGATTCAGTTCTGGAGCGACCACCGTGCAGGTGCCCACGAGGGTGTTGCACCGCCGGCCGCGTGGCACCTCGAGTATCGCGGCGGAGACGGCTGGCATCCCGTAGCCAATGCGAGCGGCTATCCAACGACCGTCGGCGAGTTCGTCGACGTGAAGTTCGATCCCATCACCACGCGCTGCCTTCGCGCCGTGTTCGATGCCTCGGGCGACGGCCAGCAGTACGCCGCAGTCGCCGTCCAGGAGTGGGAGACACTCGGACCGAAGGTGGTTTCCCTCACCTCGCTGCCGAAACCTCCGTCCGCCAGCGACCCCAATTCGGGCTGTTCGGCAGCTCCAGCAACCCACCCATAAGCTTTTTGGTTGACAACAATGGCCCAATCGCGCGATGTTCTATGTACTCGAAATTGTATCCGTTAATTGCACGACTACCGAAACCACCGCTAACAGAAGGAGGAACCTTGGACATGAAACTCGCACACAGGCTCTTTCTTGGGGGCGCAGGCGCAATGAACACCACAACCCTCCTGCGCGCGAACGCGGAAACGTTTTCTTACGACGCTTCCGCATCGTTTAGCCTCGTAGCGAACAGCACACTCACGCTTCGGCGGGTCCCTGGCATAGGGCCGCTCCCGGCATCTCTCACTCAGAAGGCATAAGCGCATGCAGCAGATCGATACAGACTTGCAGCTCATTCATGACGGGGAGACCGGCGTATCCCCTACCGAGTTTCGCAAGGCGCTGGGTCTCTTCGACTCCGTGATGATCGTTGCCGGCATCATGGTCGGCTCCGGCATCTTCATCGTCAGCGCGGAGATCTCCCGGCAGGTCGGCTCGGCCGGCTGGCTTCTCGTCGCCTGGGTCATCACCGGCATCCTCACCGTCTTCGGCGCGCTCAGTTACGGAGAGCTCGCCGCGATGATGCCCACCGCCGGCGGCATGTATGTCTATCTTCGCGAGGCCTTCTCGCCGCTGCTCGGCTTCCTCTATGGCTGGACGCTCCTGACCGTCATCCAGACCGGCTCTATCGCCGCCGTCGCCATCGCCTTCGCCCGCTTCAGCGGCGTGATGTTCCCCTCGATCAGCGAGACCCACTACTTCATCCCGCCCGTCCGCGTCCTTCCCGGCTATGCGTTCTCGCTCTCCTCCGCACAGGCGGTCGCACTCGCCGTCATCCTGCTCACCTGCTTCATCAACACGCGCGGCGTCACCTGGGGCAAGCTGGTCCAGAACATCTTCACCGTTGCAAAGCTCGCGGGCATGGTCGTGCTCCTCGGCCTGGGCGCGTATGCCTTCGTGCGCAACCCGTCTGTCTTCCACCTGAACTTCGCCGACGCCTGGCATCCCAAGCACATCTCGCTCATCCACACGATCGACGCCACCACCGGCTTCGGTCTTCTCGTCGCGCTCTGCGTCTCACAGACCGGCTCACTCTTCTCCGCGGACTCCTGGCACGACATCACGTTTGTCGCCGGTGAGGTCCGCAACCCCAAGCGCAATCTGCCGTTGGCGCTCGGCCTCGGCACCTCGATGGTGATCGCGCTCTACCTGCTCTGCAATCTTTGCTACCTCGCCGTGCTGCCCATCAGTGCCATCCAAACGGCCCCCGGCGATCGCGTTGCAACCCTGGTCGTCGATACCGTGCTGCCCGGCATCGGCAAGCTGGCTATGGGCTGCCTCATCATGGTCTCCACCTTCGGCACGGTGAACGCGCTCACCCTCGCGGGAGGGCGCGCCTGTTACGCGATGGCGCAGGATGGGCTCTTCTTCCGCCGCGCGGGCAAGCTCAATGAAGCCCGTGTCCCCGGCTGGGCACTCGCGATCCAATGTTTCTGGGCGCTGCTGCTGGTTCTTCCGCGCACCTACGATGCCGCCACCCAGACCTACGGCAATCTCTACAGCAATCTTCTCGACTACGTGATCTCTGCCGCCCTCATCTTCTACATCCTCACGGTGATCGGCCTGTTTCGCCTTCGCTCCACGCGGCCCGATGCGCCCAGACCCTATCGTTGCTGGGGTTATCCCTGGCTGCCGGCGCTCTACATCACCGGCTCCTCCGTCGTCCTGGTCATACTCTTCATTTATCGGACATCGACTACCTGGCCCGGCCTGCTCATCGTCCTGAGCGGAGTTCCGGTGTATCTGTTCTTACGCAAAGGCAAATTGCAGGCAGACCTGGTGGCAGCCCAGAACACTTCTGGGTAACGCTTCAAGCCACCCTCATACCCAAGCCCTAAGAAAACAAGGGAAACGCTTTCTCAAAGTCGCGACTCTCGCGGAATACCACTCTCAACGAGCCCGCTGGCTCCCAAATGTTTGTTCTGAAGCAAAGGAAACCGGATTCATGGCCATCGTCGCCGGAGTAGATTTTGGAACGCTCAGCGTGCGAGTCACCTTGCTCGACAGCGAGCGGGGACGGCTCGGAACATCCTCCGCAAACTACCCTCTGCATCGCCGCAGAGAAGATCCGGACTTCGCCACCCAGTCTCACCACGATCAGATGCAGGCCCTGGCCGCAGCCACACGACAGGTGCTGGCCGAAACGGGAGTCGCCGGCGCGAACGTCGTGGGTCTGGCCCTCGACACGACCGGATCGAGCGTCATCCCCGTCGATGCCCAGCTCCAGCCGCTCGATGAGTACATGCTCTGGTGCGACCATCGCGCCCACAAGGAAGCCCAGCTCATCACCGAGATGGCGCACGCCCAGAACCTCGAAGCCATTGCATGGTGCGGCGGCGTCTACTCGTACGAGTGGGGCTTTGCCAAGCTGCTCTACTGGCTTCGCAACAATCCCGGCAAGCGCGCGTACTTCGCCACCGCCCTGGAGCACTGCGACATGGTCGCCGCCACGCTGATCGGCATCACCGATCCGGCCGAGGTGCCGCGCAGCATCTGCGCCATGGGGCACAAGTGGATGTGGAATCCGCGCTGGGGTGGTCTGCCCTCGCAGGCATTCCTCTCCAGCCTCGATCCTCTCTTCGACGGCATTCGCGAAAAGCTTCAGGGCAAGTACGCAACGTCCGATGCCATCGCCGGCACGCTCAGCAAACACTGGGCCGAGCAGATGGGGCTTCGCGCCGGCATTCCTATTCCCGTCGGTGCCTTCGACGCGCACTGGGACGCGATCGGTGCCGGCTGCAAAGAAGGCGATGTCGTCAACGTCGTCGGCACGTCGACGTGCATCATCGCGATGGCCTCGCATACGAACCTGATTCCCGGCGTGTGCGGTGTGGTACCGGGCAGCGTGCATCCGGCCTTCACGGGAATAGAA
The DNA here is from genome assembly GCF_000178955.2 of Granulicella mallensis MP5ACTX8. NCBI lineage: Bacteria > Pseudomonadati > Acidobacteriota > Terriglobia > Terriglobales > Acidobacteriaceae > Granulicella > Granulicella mallensis. The sequence continues at coordinate 6,079,211 of NC_016631.1, forward strand.
GCCGGTCTCTCTGCTACCGGGGACATCTTCGAAGCCATCGCGCGCCGCGCAGGCACCGATGTCCGCACGCTTTCGCAGGGCCTTGAAGAATATGCCCCCGCGCAGACAGGGCTGCTGCGCCTGAGTTGGGATAACGGGGATCGCACCGTGCTGGTCAACTCGGAACTGGGTGGGATGACCCTCGGCTGGAACCTGCTGCACTCGGCTCAGGACGAACTCTTCGCCGCCATCGAAGGCACCGCCTTCCACACGCGCATCATCCTCGAGCGTATGGCCGAGCACGGCGTTGCCGTCGAGCGCGTGATCAATGCGGGCGGCATTCCGCAGAACAACAGCGTCCTGAACCAGGTATATGCCAACGTGCTCGGCAAGCCTGTGCTGGTGCCGGATGGAATCCCCACCAGCCTGGGCTCGGGAATCGTCGCCATGGTGGCATCGGGAATCTATCCGTCCATCGAGGCCGCGCAAGAAGCGTTATGCCTTCCCTTCAAAACCTACCGGCCGCAGCCCGAAGCCGTTGCGCGTTACGACGAACTCTTTACTCACTATCGCAATCTGTACTTCGCCTTCGGGGAAAAGAAAGCCACTCCCGCATCGTTCGGGGAGGTTCTTCCAACCCTTCGCAGGATCGCCACCGAGGCACGCACGTCCTCCGCCACCTAAAACTTGTTCGATTGAAAGGAAGTTCAAGATGAATCTGAAATCTCTCGAAGTCTGGTTCGTTACAGGAAGCCAGCATCTTTACGGAGCCGAAGCGCTCGCGAAGGTTGCGGAAAACTCGCAGAAGATCGCCGCTTCTCTCAATGCCGAAAGTGCCATCCCGGTCACCATCGTCTTCAAGCCGGTGATGACCACGAGCGACCAGATTCGCGAGCTCTGCCGAGAAGCCAACAACGCCAAAAACTGCATCGGCCTCGTGCTCTGGATGCACACGTTCTCGCCGGCAAAGATGTGGATCGCCGGTCTCAAGTCGCTGGCCAAGCCGTTCCTGCATCTGCATACGCAGTTCAATCGCGAGCTTCCCTGGGCCTCCATCGACATGGACTTCATGAACCTGAACCAAGCCGCGCACGGCGACCGCGAGTTCGGCTTCATCACCGCCCGCCTGCGCCTGCCGCGCAAAGTCGTGGTCGGCTTCTGGCAGGACGCGGGTACCGTGTCGGAGATCGCCGCGTGGACCCGCGCCGCGGCAGGCTGGAACGAATCGCAGACCCTCAAGGTCGCACGCTTCGGCGACAACATGCGTGACGTCGCGGTCACCGACGGCAATAAGGTCTCCGCGGAGATGCAGCTCGGTTACAGCGTGAACGGGTATGGCGTCGGCGATCTCGTCGAGCGCATGAATCAGTTCAGCGACGCCGAGGTCGATAAGCTCGTCGCCGAATATCGCAAGGCCTACACCATCACCAAGGCCCACGACCGCCCCGCCTCCCTCCGCAACGCCGCGAAGATCGAGCTCGGCCTGCGGGCGTTCCTCGAAGAAGGCGGCTTCGGCGCCTTTACCGACACCTTCCAGGACCTCCACGGCATGGATCAGCTTCCCGGTATCGCAGCCCAGCGCCTTATGGCAGACGGCTATGGCTTTGCGGGTGAAGGCGACTGGAAGACAGCCGCCCTGGTACGCACGATGAAGGTGATGGCACTCGGCATGCAGGGAGGCACCTCCTTCATGGAGGACTACACCTACGACTTCAGCGGAACGCCGAAGGTCCTCGGCTCGCACATGCTGGAGATCTGCCCCTCAATCGCTGCCGGCAAGCCGTCGCTCGAGGTCCATCCACTCGGCATCGGCGGCAAGGCCGATCCGGCACGTCTTGTCTTCACCGCACCCAGCGGGCCGGCCGTCGTAGCGACTCTCGTCGAGATGAGCGAAGGCTTCCGGTTAATCGTTAATGAGGTCGATGTCGTCCCACCAGAAGAGGAGTTGCCGAAGCTCCCTGTTGCACGCGCAGTATGGCTCCCGAAGCCAAGTCTCAAGGTAGCCGCCGCTGCCTGGATCTATGCTGGAGGGGCGCATCACACCGGCTTCAGCCAGGCGCTCACCACGGAGCACCTGGAAGACTTTGCGGAGATCGCCGGCATTGAGTTGATCGTCATTGACGCGGATACGCGCCTGCGCGAACTGCGCCGGCAGCTTCGCTAACAGATATTCATAGAAGTTCAGGAGTTACAGATGCAGTTGACTGGTGAGATGTTGATCGGCGCACGCGCCGTTCCCGGAATGGTAGGCAAGCTTCGTGCAATAAACCCCTCGACGGGTGCAGAGATGGAGCCCGCCTTCAGTGGCGGCTCCGTCAGCGACGTCGACGCAGCCTGCGCCCTGGCTGCCGCGGCCTTCAATACGTACCGGGCCACAAGCCTGGAGCAGCGCGCGCAGTTCCTGGAAGCCATCGCACAAGGCATCGTCGATCTCGGCGATGTGCTCGTCGAGCGCGTGATGGCAGAGTCGGGTCTTCCGCGTCCTCGTGTCGAAGGAGAACGCGCCCGCACCGCTGGGCAGCTTCGTCTCTTTGCCTCACTCGCGCGCGAAGGCCGCTTTCTGAGCGCGACTCTCGACACGCCTCTTCCCGAACGCAAGCCGCTTCCCCGCGCCGACCTGCGCGCCCAGAAGATTCCACTGGGCCCGGTCGCTGTCTTTGGTGCCAGCAACTTCCCGCTCGCCTTCTCGGTCGCCGGAGGAGATACGGCTTCCGCACTGGCCGCAGGTTGTCCCGTCGTCGCCAAGGCTCATCCTTCGCACCTTGGAACCTCCGAGCTGGTCGGTCGCGTCATTCAAAAGGCCGTTGCCGACAGCGGACTTCCCGAAGGCGTCTTCTCTCTCCTCATTGACAGTGGCAACAACGAAGTAGGGACAGCTCTCGTTCAACATCCGGCGATCCAGGCTGTTGGCTTCACCGGCTCGCGGCGCGTCGGGCGTATTCTCGTCGCGCTTGGGGCAGGCCGCGAAGTCCCGATTCCCGTCTATGCGGAGATGAGCAGCATCAATCCGGTCTTTCTTCTGCCTGGCGCTCTCAAGCAGCGCGCGGAGGCCATCGCGCAGGGCTTCATCGACTCCCTCACGATGGGCACCGGTCAGTTCTGCACCAAGCCGGGTATCGTCATCGGCCTCGCGAGCCCGGACTTCGACCGCTTCCGCACTGCCGCGCAATCCGCCATCGAAGCCAAGGCCGCGACCACCATGCTCAACACGGGCATTCATCGTGCCTACTGTCACGGCACCGATGAGTGGTCGAAAGACAGCGGCCTCCAGGCCCTTTCCAGCGGCGCAGCGCCCGCGCCAGAGGCAACCGCGGGCCAGCCAAAGTTCTTCAGCACGAAGGCGAGCTACTTCCTTCAGTCTCCGCACCTTCTCGAAGAAGTCTTCGGGCCTGCGGGTCTGCTGATCGAATGCAGCAGCACGGATGAGTTGGTCGCCGTCGCCAACCATCTGAACGGGCAGCTCACGGCGACACTTCATCTCGAAGCAGCCGATACGGCTCTCGCACGGACACTGGTGCCGATCCTCGAGCGCAAAGCCGGTCGCATTCTCGTCAACGGCTTCCCGACCGGAGTCGAGGTCAGTTATGCGATGGTGCATGGAGGACCTTCGCCCGCGACCTCCGACAGCCGCGTTACCTCGGTCGGTGCGATGGCGATCGAACGGTTCCTGCGTCCAGTCTGCTATCAGGACTTCCCGGCGTCCCTGCTGCCCGAGTCGCTTCAGGATGCCAATCCACTGCAGGTCTGGCGTCTTGTGGACGGAAAGCTACAGCAACCGTAAGGAAATCTGGACACTTTCAGTTCAGCCGATGTAGGCTGTTCACAGTTTCGTATACGTTGTCGCATACAAAGAAAACGTATACTCAAAACCCTGCGGCAGATTCGAAGGAGTACCTCTCAATATGTCTAGCAAACTCTCCAACAGCTTGATGAATCGCCCGACGGCCCAAGATGCCGTTGCCCTCCCCGAAACCGCAGGGTCCGACAGTCTTCTGAACAGACGAAACTTCCTCGCTGGCGTGGCAGGAACCGCACTGCTGACTGCGGTGCATCCATCTAAAGCCCTGGCGCAGGACAGCACCTCTCTCAATCTCGCAAAGGTCGCCACGCCTTCGAGCCTCTATATCTCCGGCGACACCAACCTCACCGCATTGAACGACGGCAACACCCCCGCCAATTCGCGCGATCAGGTTCATGGCTCCTACGGCAACTGGCCCAAAACGGATACCCAATGGGTGCAGTACGACTGGAGCAAGCCGGTCACCACGAACAAGGTCGACGTTTACTGGTGGATGGATCGCGGCGGCGTAGGCGCACCGAAGTCCTACCGGATTCTCTACTGGAACGGAAGCGACTTCGTTCCGGTTGCAAACGCCCAGGGATTGGGAGTTGCCGCAGACACCTTCAACACCACCACCTTCGATGAAGTAAAGACAGACAAGCTGCGTCTTGAGATCGCCTCGGACGGCACGCACTCCACCGGCATCCTCGAGTGGCAGGTGCTTAGTTCGGGTCCTGTTCCCGACTTTCCTCCGACCGTCAACGCCGGCATCGACCGGACGGTCGTACTCGGCGGAGAGACGTACCTCATGGGCAAAGCGGACTGGCTCAAGCCGGCGCGGGGCAACACGGCTCGCTGGACCAAGGAAGCCGGCCCCGGCCATGTGCTCTTCGCGGACGCTGCCGCGCCCAACACCAGCGCGGCCTTTTCCGCACCGGGCGACTACGTACTCAAGCTGACCGCCAACGGCAGCCAGGAGCAGGTCACTTCCACGCTCAAAGTACGCGCGGAGGTTGCCCCACCGAAGGATCGGCTCGACGTCGTTTATACCAAGAAGTATGCGATCGATAGCCCGCTGTGGAATGCGCGTGCCAAGACACTGATCGTCAGCTGGATTCCCCATTGCATCGAGTACTGCGAGCGCACCGACCTCACGCAGGGACAAGGTGGCATCGACAACTTCATCGAAGCCGGCAAGGCTGTTCGCGGTGAACCGCACGCTCGTCATAAGGGCTACGTCTTCGCCAATGCGTGGGTCCACCAGACGGTGGAATCCATGTGCATCGCGCAGATGGTCGATCCGCAGGGAGATCCCGAGATCATTGCGGCCCAGGCCAAGATGAAGGAGACGTTGGAGCGCTGGATTCCCATCATCCTCGCCGCGCGCGAGCCCGACGGCTATCTGCAGACGGCTTACACGCTGGCGGACCGCAGCCACTGGCCGGAACGCTGGTCGCCCGCGCAACGCGGCAACCACGAGGGCTACGTCTCCGGTTACTTCATCGAATCCGCGATCAACCACTACACGCTGACCGATGGCCAGGATCTGCGCCTCTATGACGCTGCCAAGAAGCTCGCCGACTGCTGGGTGGCGAACCTCGGTCCCGGGAAGAAAGCGTGGTTCGACGGACACCAGGAGATGGAGCAGGCACTCGTCCGCTTCGGGCGCTTCGTCAACGACATGGAAGGCAATGGACGCGGAGACTCGTACATCAAGCTCGCCAAGTTCCTTCTCGACTCCCGCCGCGGCGGTCAGGAGTACGACCAGAGCCATCTGCCTCCGGGCCAGCAGTACGAAGCCGTAGGCCACGCCGTGCGCGCGACCTACTTCTACTCCGGCATGGCCGACATCGCCGCGGAGACTGGCGACAAGGACTACCAGAGCGCGGTGATCTCACTCTGGGACAACATGGTCAACCGGAAGTACTATCTGACCGGCGGCATCGGCAGCGGTGAAACCTCCGAAGGGTTTGGCCCGAACTATTCGCTTCGCAATGAGGCCTACTGCGAATCCTGCTCCAGTTGTGGGCTCATCTTCTTCCAGTACAAGCTCAACCTCGCCTATCACGACGCCCGCTTTGCCGACCTCTACGAGCAGACGATGTACAACGCTCTGCTGGGCGGCGTGGATCTGGCGGGCAAGAACTTTGCCTACACCAACCCGCTCACCAATACGCTGCGTACCCCCTGGCACGTCTGCCCGTGCTGTGTCGGCAACATTCCCCGCACGCTGCTCATGATGCCGACGTGGAGCTACGTGAAGGGCAACAAGGGACTCTACGTCAACATGTTCGTCGGCAGCCGCATCCACGTCGGCAAGGTAGCGGGCACGAACGTGGAGATGGTGCAGAAGACCAACTATCCCTGGAGCGGCAAGGTAAGCATCACGGTCAATCCAGAAGAAGCCAGGACCTTCTCGGTGTACGTGCGCATTCCTGACCGCAACACCAGCGAACTGTACACAGAGACGCCGGTGGTCAGCGGGATGAAGAGCTTTGCCGTCAACGGTCACGAGGTAAAGCCTCGTATCGAGAAGGGCTATGCCGTCGTCACGCGCGAGTGGAAGACCGGCGACCGCATCGATCTGGAGCTGCCGATGGAACCGCAGCGCGTCAAAGCAGACAGCCGCATCAAGGCCGACGTCGATCTGGTCGCGCTGAAGTACGGCCCACTCGTCTACAACGTGGAGACTGCGGACCAGCACAATCTCGAACAGGCATTGAGCGATGCTCCGCTCAAGATGGAGTGGCGGCCCGACCTGCTTGGCGGTGTGATGGCGATGAGCGGCAAGTGGCAGGACGGCACGCCCATGCTGGCCGTTCCAAACTATGCGCGCATGAATCGCGTCGAAGTCCCCAGGGAGCAGACTGCAGGAGATCCCTCCGTCAACTACGCACCGGGTTCAACGACGAATGCTGGGGCCAATCCCGCAGCCGCTGCGAATCAGCGCCGTATTCGCATGAGGACGGTTCAATCCAAGGTCTGGATGAAGAACCAGGTCTAGCGATGCCCTACCAGGCAGCCTGCAGGGTCTCTACGCCTCGCACCGTGCTTAGATGTAGCCAGCGAAGATCGTCGAGATTGGTCAGTCGCATATCGGGGATGCGGCGAAACAAAGTGCGGAGCGCAATTTCAAGCTCTGCCGTAGCGAGCATGGCTCCGATGCAGTAATGGGCGCCTGCCCCGAAGGCAAGGTTTCGTGAGCCTGGGTCGGATCGGGTGATGACTAGACGGTCGGGGTCGATGAACCGTTGCGGATCGCGGTTGACGGCTCCCAGGCAGATGACGATCGTCTCTCCTTCGGAGAAGGAGATGCCTTCGAACTCCATGTCTTCCAGGGCATGACGACTGGTGATCTGCAAAGAGGTCTCATACCGGAGGCATTCGTTAATGCACGGTGGGATCAGTGAATGATTCTGCCGGACGAGTTCAAGCTGGTCCGGGTTGCGATAGAGGCTGATCAGAATGTTTGCGACCATGTTGATGGTCGTCTCGTGTCCTGCGACGAAGGTGATAAAGATGCTCGCAACAATCTCTTCATCCGTCAGACGCTGGCCGTTCTCCTCTGCAGTGAGCAGCGTCGAGATAAGATCGTCGCCAGGCGACTGACGAAGCTTGCGCAACTTCCTGGTGAAGAACTCGTCTAGGCTTTTCGTGGCTGCATTGGCAGCTTCGATCTGGTCCATGCTTATCTCTGCGATATCGAGGACGCGGAGAAATGGCCGAACCATGGCAGCTCCTTCCGTGAGCAGAAAGAGTGTCTCCTCTTCGTCCAGCCCCAGAAGGATGCAGATGGCAGTAATAGGCAGGGGATAGGCGAAGTGTTTGACTAGATCGACTGAACCTTTGTCGATGAAACTATCGACGAGATGCTCCGTAGTAGCTTGCAGATTACTTCTGAATTCGGCGATCCGTTCCGCATTGAAGGTTTTCATGAGGAGGCCCTTCATATACGTATGCTCCGGTGGGTTCAACATCAGGACGGAGCGATGCACGGTCTGAAAGGCAGCATCCTTCGTGCGTTCTTCACCGTGACGCATGTGAACATACGCAAGATATTCTTTACCCCACCGTTTATCTCTTAAGAGCATCTCTGTGGTCGCGTAAGATCCTGTTGCCCAGATGCCGGGCATGAGAGGAACGAATGCACCTTCTTTACGAAGCCGTTCATAGACCGGGTAGGGATCTGCATAGAACGAGGGACTGGAGAAATCTGCCATCTTCATGCTGTGTTCCTCTTGTGAAAGCTACGTTCGCAACAATAGGAGAGCGTCAGAACTGAAATGAAAACGAGGCGAAGGACATACCAGCGCTTCCTACCCATCCGGCAAGCGTCTCGCCCCTCTGAATCGTTCCCTCTTCTTGCGCCATGGCGATTGCCGCAGGGACAGAGGCTGAGACAAGATTTCCGTAATCGGGATAGATGAACCTGATCTTGTCCTCCACGCCGACCGCGGCCCCCATATCCATCCACAACCGCTTGGATGCAGCGTGCGGAAAGATCTCCTTGATCTCGTCATGAGGGATGGAGAGGCGCGTGAAGATTTCTATGCCATGTTCCTTTCCAAGACGGAACATATCGTTACCGAAAGCTGTGAACTGGTTGGGACCGTTGCGTCCGAGGCGTGGTTGTGGCTGGCAATACCGGTCGAAACCCTCCAGAGGCACGGAGCAGAGATCGCTGAGATCGGCCTGGCTACTGAAGTGGAACTCCCATGGCCTCGAGTCGTCGCGAACCAGAAAAGTTGCGGAGGCTGCCTCTCCTACTGTGTATGCAGGAAAGTTCCATTCGACCTCATCGACGTTGTCGAGGTGGAAACACCCTGGATTAACGCGGCCTCCGGGATGCATACTGAATTCGCAGTTGACGATCAGAGCATTTTTATACAGACCAGTGCCGAACATGCTGTAGGCCACAAAGATGGCTCGCACCCAGCTCATGCAGGCATCAACAATGTCGAAGCAATGGGCCTGCGGCATACCAAAAGCAGCGCCTACCATGTAGGCCATTGCGGGTTCGAGGAAGCCGCGATCGACGCCGGTGTAGATGATGAGATCGACATCCGATCTTCTGACCCCTGCCTGATCGAGCGCCCCAGAGATGGCTTGTTGTAGAAGATCGAACGGCTTTTCGCCGTCCCCTAACCAATGTCTTTTATTCGAGCCCGAATAGATCAGGTAGTACCCTATGCGTTTGAGGGCATCGCGCAGTTGCTCACTGGTCAGATCGACGCTTTGTTCCGTCACCATGGCTTTGATTCTGCGGTTGTCTATTACCTGTGACGGCATGACCGCCTTGACTCCTGCAATTCTCATTGTCTTCTCCTCGTGAAAGGCCAGAAGAGGCCACTAGCCTTCATGGAAGGCTGGTGACTTGCAAATTCCATCGCCTGACACTCTGCAAAAAAGCGATTCTCCACTGCACGAACGCATGTAAGCCTTCGTTCGACAGGTAGATAGAAATTACTTAAGAACGATGTGAGGTATCGACACGACGTCGATATTTAAGTAAATAGAATTTATGGGAGAGTAATGGGGACCGTATGCCTAATCAAGGTCTATTCAGTAAAGCTCAGCAAAAGGGTCTGATAGAAAGCCCTGTACAAAAGGTAACGTTGCACGAATAGTAGCACGGCAGCCTGCAGGATCAAACGAAATATTGAAGGCAAAAAATGAACACTGAATTAAATCAGTAGAGATCTGATAACAGCGTTATTGCGGAGGAGCATCGGTGTTGCTGATGTCTTCCACTGCCTTCCAGTGTCCATCGATCTGTTTCTTATACAAAGTAAGATACTTATAGCGGCTTGTCACTGGAGACTTTGTCTTTGGATCGGTCACCGTCATCGTCGCTACCCCTTTTATGTACGCAAGGTCACCGCTCTTCGAAACGACGGTTGAGGTTGCAGTCCAGTCCATCGCTATATTGGGATCGGCAAAAAGAACATCGGCGATCGCGCGAATTGCAACCTTTCCATGGGCTGCCGGCATGCCTTGCAGCATGAGTGTTGCGTCGTCGGCATAGTAGCTAACGATCTTATCGATATCTTTAGCGGCAACATCCCGGCGCCATGATGCTTCGATACTGTGAAGAGCTTCTAAATCTGCAGTCTGGGTATCACTCTTTGCCGCATAAGCCAGCGATAGACAGATCGTTGAGAGGATGCAAAGTCCAACCGCGTATCCAGAGAGTGTTTTATAAGTCATCGTAGCTTTCTCGATTTGATGGGAATAAAGCGCTCGGAAGGGAACTGAGCCACACAAACGAATATCTGGCCCAGGTGGGCATGTTGGACGCAATCATCACATATTGCGTATGACCTGGCAACTTCATTCTGATGGTGGATAGTGAATAGCAGATGAACCTGACAAGTTGGCCTCGATCATTACACCTCGGCTTCGCCACGCTTCAATTTCTCAACTGGTGGAATCTCGCAGAGCAGCTCAGCGGGGAGTTTGGCGCTTTCGACGACGGCAAGATGGACTCGATACCAGGAAACTGTATGGAACGGCTGGCAGGTTCGAATCCTCTTCATCGTCATACCGAGGTCAGTTCCACTGTGCGTCTCCTGGGGGCACGTGTCGCCACTGCGGCCTCTGATAAAGTTTCTTACGAATCAAAATTTTTGAAGACTCCTCCGCGAATCTTGAGTTATAGTTGCTGCTCTGAGCGTTTAGGTTAGCGTTCAGGTATCTAAATCAAACATACAAAATAGAGAAAGAGGGAAATATGTCGAGCACCCCCACCACCAAGCAAGTTCAGAGTCCCCTCAATTTGAAGTTGACCATCACCAAGGGGAAAAACGAAGCGATTCTGAAATATTTGGGTGACCCAGAAAATTCCAAGGCAATCGAGGCGGGATTGAAGAAAGTAGGAACGGTACATTTTGCGCGTTTTCTTCCAGAGCCAGGGTTCCTCCTGGGACTCTCACAGACTCTGTGGGTGATAACCGAATTCGACGGCACTTTCGATGACTACATTACAGACTTCGTTAACGCGATGGGCCCGGTCTTCGATGCCCTGCTCTCCTTCGTGGATGCCCCCCCACCCTTGCCTGTGGAAGATCCTAAGAATAGCGCTGCCTTCGGAAAGTGGGTCAAAGCTAACGATCACGCCAGCAACCTATACTCGGCCTACCCCAATTTGACGGTGCAAATGATCCTGAATAGCTAATCGCTAGCTTAAATAATCGCCGAAACAATCTGCACAGGGCCCATGTACATCGGGGCCCTGTGCGCGTTAAGGAGTCGATTTGTCACGGTGCGGGAGGGCGAAGAGATTCGGCCTCCCGCACCGTGCAAGATCTGTTTCTGTCTTAAAAACAGGAGACCAAGTATGAAATATCTTTTCGTCATTGCGCTGATCATGACCGGGACCTTGCTTCCGGCACAAACTATTCCTTCGGACGCGGCTCCCAACTGCCCGGTTTCTTCGACGACGTTCGATCAATGGTTCCAGTCGGGGAAACCTGCCGTGGACGGGGTCGTTAATCCCGCGAATAGCGTTGGCTTTGCTAAAGGGAGCACATGCAACTTCTACGCATGGGCAAAACAGATGTTCCTCTGGGTGACGTCGGAGTCGGGCGGCGGCCGCGTCTTCGACTCAGCGGCTTTCTATGATGTTTCTCCTCCCGACAGCGGCAAAAGAACGTTCCTCCGGCACGATAACAGTAATGGTTCGTTTATTCATTCGATGATGCTGCGGGCCGCAAAAGGAGGTCCCCATGATTTGCCGATCATCGAGGACAAATCGGGCCAGCTGTTCGAGGTGATGGAGCCACCTATCGATCATTCAGGAAAGCAGATTGTCGTTAATAGCGCAGGCAATCTCGTGGAAGTGAGCAAGGCGTCGATCACATCGAATCACAGGTTGGCGTTTCAGGATAAAACTGGCAATAAGATCGAGCTACCGTCTGCTGGGATTCGCAGAAGTGAGTCCTTGCCGACGGACACGATCCAGACGGCAGAGGAGTTCATGGTTAACGGAGAACCGGTGTTCATCGACTCCAGCGGCAATATCATCAACGTGGAACAGGGGCAGGCAGGAGGCTCCGGAGTTTTGGAAACGCAACAAGACGGCCTGGTCTATTACTTGACGATGACAAACGATGTCTACGCCTACTTCCTGACAAAAGTTAAAAATGAGGCCATCGCTAACGCGGAATTTCCGACAACGCAGGCAGAGCTTAACGACATCAAGAAATATGCTGCCGCCAATGGGAAGCCAGGCTTTACCGACGAACAGGCGCTCACCGTGGAATTAAAGAGTTCCTGGATTGAAGTAACCGACGCCACGAAAAGCAACTACATCACGACGACGGCCATGATTCCCGTTTACGACACGTCTAACCCACAGAAGTGGGTTCAGACAAGCCAGAGGAAAGCCACGCTGGGGTTGGTCGGCTTGCACATTGTGGGCAGCGTCAAAGACCATCCGGAGATGATCTGGGCTACGTTCGAACGCTTCGGGAACACTCCAAATGGTGCATACACATATACCAAGGCGGACGGGACGACTGGAACTGTCCTTCAGAGCACAGACGGCAATTGGCTGTTCTCAAAAACGGGTTCGACCGCCCCGTTTAATATCGCGCATATGACGGCAAAAGAAGCGAGCATTATCGCTGCAGCCAAGCAGACGATCAGTCCCAGCGACTCCTTGCGAGTCTACGCATGGGGTGCGGGCCCCAACAACGCGGAGTCTAACAGCTATCTCATTTCAATTCATAACAGTGTAAATACACTCATGCCTAAAGGCGATATCCGCTCCAATTACTTCCTCGTTGGGGCTACCTGGACGACGAATGGTACTGCACCTCCAGTCGGAATCACAGGATCAACCAACGTCGCCAACTCGACGATGGAGACGTACACACAGAGCACAAAGAGCACAGACAATGTTAGAGGGTGCTTCCTGTGCCATACAGGATCATTGGCTCCAGGCACAATAAGCCACATCTTCGGGGGCGACACGAACGGACTGCAGCCGCTGTTCCCAGCGAGCAGTGGTAACTCCAGGTAGGGGTACTTTGCGTCGGAGCAGCCGCTGCTTGCGGCCGTTCCGACGCTGGCCTACATGCTTGGCCAGGACCAAACCAGAAATGATCGAAGGATCGTCTTCGACGCTCTATGCGAGCGCATAGGGAGGCGATGTTAGCCCTCCCGCTCCTCCAACTCAAAGGCTCTTTCCAAAATATCTGCGGCAATCGAAAGACCGTCGGTGCTGCGGATGGCTTCCTGCATTCTCTGAGCGTTATCGCGAAACGTGGGATCTCCCAGCACCCGTTTGATCGCTGTTACAAAATCCGCCGGGGACGCCTGCTGCGGAGAGAGAACAACGCCCACATTCTTGTTCGCTATTCTTGCTGCCACACCCGGTTGATCATTCGTTACAGGTAGCGCAATCATGGGCACATCGCTGGAGAGGGATTCAAGGACGGTGTTCAATCCGCCGTGAGTGATGCACAGGGAACTGCGTTTGAGAATTTCGATTTGGGGCGCGTGACTCACCACAATCACATTCGCAGGGACGTCTCCGAGCTGTTTCTGATCGAGCTGGCCACCAACAGCAAGGACAAACTGTAGTTCCTTCAATCCAAGCGCAGCCTGCGTGATCGAACGAAAAACTTCTACCAATCCATTCTGTAGCGTGCCCATCGAAGCATAGACGAGCGGCGCACCTGTGAGCTGCTGCCATGGAAAATCGAAGTCCATCCGACCGTGCCCATCGTGGAATGGTCCGGCATAGTGGAATTGGGGAAAGTCGGGAGCGCTATCAAAGTCGAATTCCTTAGGGCACTGAGTAATCCAGGCAAGAGGCGAAAGTGTTGAATGCGGATTATTCCAGTCAACGGAGAGCCCAACTTCGCTTGCGTAAGACTGGGCCATGGCCGTGCAAGGCTCCAGGATTTTTCTGGAGAGTCGGACTCCCTCGATATTTCTGGCAAGAGCATCAGCTCCAGTCTCGTTTTGCCAATCCATGAAACAGACAGGAGTGCGTCCCGTGTAATCAACGTGAAGCGCATTGGACACATGGACGAAGGGCATTCGAAGGTGCATCGGTATCAATTCAACATAAGGCTGATACTGATCAAGGACAAGCACATCCACCCCAGCTTTCGAGAGTGTATCCGGAAGGGTCTTATACAACGCTGCGGTATATCCCTTCATCATCGTATTGACGGTAAAGTGCAGAGCATCCTCACCGGACAACTTACAGAGGTGGCGTATGAATGTTTCCATCGTGCCGGCTGGATATATCGTCTCCGTACAGGGTACAAATGGCAGTCCCGCCGCCTCAGCAAAAGGCACCATATCAATTAGGGAAATAAATACCACGTCATGACCGCGTGACTGGAACTTACGGGCCAGGCTTGTCATGGGATTAGCATGTCCAGGTACAGGCAGGCTAAGAAAACCGATTCGCATAATTTCATCCTCAAATAGTCCGCATGAACAAGCAGCGCAGACGTTGATATCAGGAACACGTCAAAGCAGTGTTCAGCTGATTCGAAATTACGGCAGTAGATGTGGCGAGGCTTGCCGGAAAGTAGCCTATTGTCACAATTGGACCCTTTTCCGGGGATATCGGCTTCGTCGGGCACGGCCACACTCATTGAGGGCAGCGAGTAGATAAGTAACATCGCTCTTCGCGAAGGGCTTGCCCAGCAGTGAATTCAAGGCCGCAAGCTGCGGCGGTAGGCACTCGGAGTGACCCCAACACTCTTATGAAATAAGCGGCTCATGTGGGAATGGCTCGAAAAACCGCAATCGAGAGCGATGTCAATAAGCGATAGTGACGGGTTTCTCAGCAATTCCCGAGCTCGTTCGAGCCTCAGATTGAGCAAGTAATTGTGTGGACTGTACCCAGTCGCTGCTCTAAACATCCTGATGAAATGAACACGGCTATAGCCGCTCTCGTTCGCCAGAGCCTGGAGGCTCAGATCACAACTAAAACACCGCATGCGCTCGATGATCCGTCGCAATATGTGTCTAGGCAGACCGGATGTGTCCCTATTGTTGGTTTGCGGCTTAGCCGACGTGCCCAGGTAGAGCATCCTCACGACCAGAGCCTGTGTAAGGTACTCCGTGTATAACCTTTCAGTTGTATAGCCCTCGTTCGCATCGGCAATGAGAAGCGTTATGAGTTGCCGAGTGGCATGATCCTGGAGGTTCACCTGCAAACGCAACTCGTCCTTTGGGCGATGCTCCAATTCGGAATCTAAAGCACGTACCAGCGAGGAATCCAAGGCGCATACTACAAGATCAAACTCCGTCTCAGCACGAATCAAGGGGCACATGCCAGCGGGCACTAAAGAAATTGATCCCGGCGCCTTCGTGTAAGAAACCATGTTATTCGCCCGATGACCTATTTCAAAACGGGACGAATGCTTTGAACACATCGTGAAGATGTGATTGTCCAACATAGTTTCCGGCCCGTCACCTCGTGATCCACAATAAGGTTCGATAGCGACACCTCTAGCGAACGCATCCCTTGAGGTCGCCTGCGAGGACAAGTGGTTCAGGAACAAACTAAACGACTTATTCACACTAACGCCCAAGACCAATTTCCTTCGATGGAGAAATCACAGAGACAGAGCATTGTGCTTCGCCTGATTGTTTTTGATGGCGAAAATCCACCTAAGCCGCTGAGGATACTCTACGCAAGTCGGCACAATGGAGCTGGCGCCACAGGTGGTTGACGCAGTAAGTGTATCAGTTACCGCCGCCGGGGGAACGCCGATGCGTGTTGCACACTAGCGCTTTTGCTCCTGGTGCAGTAGCGGTGTTCCAGTGTGCCTCTTATGTCACTGGTGCAAAGCAAACCGGGCGGACCACCGGCAATATCTAGATTGACTTCCCTTCAAGCGAAAGTCGCGCAATCTTTCGTACCAGAGGGTGGCTATCTTCGACTGCTCGTTGCCAGGTGGACTCTCCTGCCCCGCTCAGTTTTGCTATTGCTCACCGTCAAATTTAATCGATGTATTAGGGAATATTTTTCCGAAAACTTTGTTTAAACAGATGTGTTGGGGAATATTTCCGAAAACTTTGTTCAACCAGGAGATAGGAGACTTGATGAGAATTGCATTTTTGGGAGTCCGTGTGCCCGGGCACCTCTACCCAATGACCACACTCGCCCGCAAGTTGAAAGCTCGTGGCCATGACGTAGTATTCATATCTGTTCTCGATACTGAGCCCTTCGTAATCGCGGCGAACCTTCCCTATGTCCCGTTCTGCGAACAAGATTTTCCATTAGGCTCCGTGCGGAAAACTATCGATCAACTGAGTAAGCTGCAGGGACATGCTGCCCTGGAGTTCGCCCTTAGGTCGGTCGCCAAGAGCCTGAGCTCATCGTTCAAGAACTTGCCACAGACTCTGCGGGAGGCTGAAGTGGATGCATTAGTTCTCGATCAGGCGGACTACGGACTCGGTCTTGTTCCGATGCATCTCGGCATGCCCTATGCCCATGTCTCAAACGCTCTTCACATTGACTTCTCCGCGGTTACTCCGGTCTGTACCGTTGATTGGCAACATGAGACTACCTCGGAAGCACTGGCCAGAAATCAGGCCGGTCTCAAGGCATTCATGCAGATTTATGAACCAGCTACGTCGATAGCGCACAATTATGCAAAGCAGGTTGGATTGGATGTCGACTGGAGCGATCCTTTCGTTTCGCTCTCGAAACTGGCCTGGATTACACAGGCTCCTAAGGAATTCGACTTTAAAAGTTCTCATTGGCCTGCACAGTTTCACTACGCAGGCCCGCTTCACGACGGGCTTGGCCGGATTGAATCTAACTTTCCGTGGGACCGTTTGACGGGTGAGCCCCTCATTTACGCTTCGATGGGAACACTACAGAACGGTCTAGAATCTGTCTTCAGTGCGATCGCGGAGGCGGTCGGGACAAAGCCCGGAATGCAGCTTGTCCTCTCCATTGGAGAGTCTCTCGATCCCGGAAAGATCAACTCGTTACCTGTCAATTGCATCGTCGTGAAGAATGCGCCGCAGATAGAACTTCTCAAGCGTGCGGCACTATGCATCACGCACGCGGGACTCAACACCGCGCTTGAATCTCTGGCACAAGGCGTTCCTATGGTCGCGATTCCGGTTTCGACCGACCAGCCTGGCGTGGCGGCGCGGATTGCTTATACGAAGACGGGTTCCTATGTGCCGTTACAAGAGTTGACGGCTCCCAAGCTTTCGACTCTCATCGACGAAGTTTTAACTAACCCAGAGTATCGACAGAACGCCAACAAGATGCGGGAAGCAATCGCCAAGACAAACGGACTCGAAGTGGCGGCAGATATCCTGGAACAGGCATTTAACCTCCCCCGATGAGGGAATTGGCGTTTGCGAGCGTCGTGAGCCTGATCTCGGAGAGATTGTCGAGGACCGTGTAGCAATGAATAAATATGGTTCACACTGCGCTCGATGTGCCAGCCATCATGGCTGGACCACCAGACCTACATAGAAGATCCTACGGTTCCTCGACTTCGCGAAGTTCATAGCTGAAATAGATAGGAGTACTTGTTGAAAGATATGTTGAAAAAAATGGCGTGGCTTTTCTTCGCTATTACTTCGTACTTAATACTGGCAGATGCCGTTCAGCCATGGATGCGCCTTCCAAAGCTAGGCCACGCTGGGTTTACGATGGTATTCGTACTTTTTTCTCTGCTTCACTGTGCCGTCCTGAAAGGTAAAAAAACAACAGCTTATTTCTTTGCAGTATCTGCTTTCATTTCCTTTGCGCTGGAGGAGATCGGCGTCCGCACAGGTTTGATTTATGGGCACTATCACTACAGCAACCTGTTGGGACCGAAACTAGGCTCTGTGCCCATCATCATCCCGCTGGCCTGGTTCATGATGATCTATCCGTCCTGGAGATTGGCGGGCGTGCTGACCCGTGCAATCAATAGCAACTCCCTTTTCGGGCGTTCGACGCAAGCGCTCATCGCGGCAATGGTGATGACGGCATGGGACATGGTGATGGATCCGGCAAATACGGCAGCTGGCCTATGGATATGGGAGCGGGGCGGAATCTATTTTGGCGTTCCTCGTCAGAACTATCTCGGCTGGATATTTACTACCTTCCTTATCTACTGGACGATGAGCCTTCTCTCGAATGGAAAGCAGCAAACAACTGTAGACAGAGGATTTTCAGTGTTACCTGTTATGGTGTATGCGTTATATGCCGTTCGCTATATTGTTGCTGATCGTGTCCCGGCACTTCAGCTAGTTGCGCTCTTTGCCATGGGAATGCCGGCATTCTTAGCGCTGGCGTCGATTTATCTGAACCGACAATCCAATATCGCTGTCATTCCAGAGTAGCTGGGCTGCGAACTGCGATTTATTCGACAAGTTATAAGAGGTATTTATTTCGTATCTATCCAGAACCATCAACAAATAGGAGAGCTCATGTCTCGCTTCAAATCGCGTTTCTGCATCGTCGCATTGCCCCTGGCAGTCTTGTTCGTGAGCATTAACCAATCTGCGTCAGCGCAGGAGGCTACGGGGGCCATCACCGGCATTGGAGATCCA
Source organism: Granulicella mallensis MP5ACTX8 (assembly GCF_000178955.2). NCBI lineage: Bacteria > Pseudomonadati > Acidobacteriota > Terriglobia > Terriglobales > Acidobacteriaceae > Granulicella > Granulicella mallensis. The sequence continues at coordinate 6,097,509 of NC_016631.1, forward strand.
GGAGCCCAAATCATCGTCACCCAAGTGGGCAACGGAGAAGTAATCGGAGTCGTTGTGAAGTGTGACGGAAGCTATCGGGTTAAAGGTCTGAAGCCCGCGGACTATGAGATTGTCGAAAAAGGACCGCATCATGCCGTCAGGAAGCTCTCGGTTTCGGCTGGCCATGACTCTCACGTCGATCTCGCCCCGGCTCAAACGGTGAAAGATACCTGCCGGCACAACAACTAGAGCGTATCCCAGATACTTACAGTAAAAATACACCGTGAAGCAACATCAGATCTCTGTCATTCGGTAGGGATGAATTCGAACAGGCCTCTCTCTGGCTCTTCAGCTACTCCACCGTTACGCTCTTCGCAAGATTTCTCGGCTGATCCACATCGCATCCTCGCCGCACAGCGATGTGGTACGCGAGCAGTTGTAGAGGCACGACTTCGAGGATGGGCAATAGCAGCTCATGGCTCTGCGGAATGTGGATGACATGTTCCACCAGTTGGCCGATGTGCTCGTCGCCTTCAATGGCAATGGCGATCACGCGGCCGGAGCGGGCTGTGACCTCCTGGATGTTCGAGAGCGTCTTTTCGTACTTCAGGACGCTGCTGGGGTCGCTGGGATCTTTGGTTGCGATGCAGACCACCGGCAGCGTCTCGTCGATCAGCGCGTTGGGGCCGTGCTTCATCTCGCCGGCGGGGTAGCCCTCGGCATGGATGTAGCTGATCTCCTTCAGCTTCAGCGCACCTTCGAGAGCGATCGGGTAGTGGATGCCGCGACCGAGGAAGAGGAAATCGCGGGCCGTGGAGAAGTGCTTCGCCAGCTCATGGCATTGGTCGTCCACGGAGCGCAGGATCTCTTCTATCTTGCCCGGAACGCGTGACAACTCCGTCACCAGATGCAGCGAGGTGGTGTCATCCACCGTGCCGCGCACCTGCGCGAGATAGAGCGCGAAGGTGAAGAGCGCCGTGAGTTGGGCCGTGAAGGCCTTGGTGCTGGCGACGCCGATCTCCGGACCGGCGTTGGTGGTGATCGTGCCCTGCGCAAGACGCGTGACCGCCGCGCCCACTACGTTGCAGATGGCCAGCGTCTTCGAGCCCTTAGCGATAAGTTCGTGCTGCGCCGCGATGGTGTCGGCCGTCTCGCCCGACTGCGTGATGAGCAGGCCGATGTCCGTGGGCGAGGGGATCGGGTCGCGGTAGCGGTACTCGCTGGCGTAGTCGACGTCGACCGGCAGGCGCGCTAGGCGCTCGATCATGAACTTGCCCGCGAGCCCGGCGTGCCAGCTCGTTCCGCAGGCTGCAATGGTGATGCCCGTCGCCGCGCGGAACTCCGCAGGCGAAATCTTCATGTCCGGCAGAAAGACCTTGCCGGTCTCGAGCGAGACGCGGCCCAGCGTGGTGTCGCGGACGGCGCGGGGCTGCTCGTTGATCTCCTTGAGCATGAAGTGCTTGTAGCCGGCCTTCTCGGCCTGGATCGGGTCCCACGTAATGCGCTGCGGCGTGAGCGTTCGGGCCTGGCCCGCGAAGTCCGTCAACTCGATGCCCTGCGTGGTGAGCGTGGCGACTTCGCCGTCCTGCAGGAAGTAGATCGTGCGGGTATGGTGCAGAATGCCGGGAACGTCGGAGGCGAGGAAGTACTCGCCCTCGCCGATGCCCAGCACCGCGGGCGGGCCCATGCGCGCGGCAACCAGCTTGTCCGGCTCGTGCGCGGAGAGCACACCGATGGCGAAGGCTCCGGTGAGCCGCTTGACCGCGCGACGAACGGCTTCTTCGAGCGATAAAGAGGGCGGGGCAGTGAGGACGGTTTGAGATTCGTCGCTGCCGTCGATTGCCTCCGAGGCTAAAGCCCCTGCTTTCTGGGCAGCGTTAATGGACGGGCTGAAGCCCGTCCCCTTCAAAGCGGCGTCGGTACGGGTACTGGCAACCGCTAGTTCCAGTTCGTCCTGGATGACATGCGCGATGATCTCGGTGTCGGTTTCACTGGCGAACTTATGGCCTTTGGCGATGAGCGCGTTCTTGAGTTGCAGGTAGTTTTCGACGATGCCGTTATGCACCACGACCAGCGTTCCGGTGCCGTCGCGATGCGGGTGGGCGTTCTCTTCGGTGGGGCGGCCGTGCGTGGCCCAGCGCGTGTGGCCGATGCCGTAGGTTCCGTGCACAGGGTCTTCGCGCAGGATGGCGTCGAGGTTGCGAAGCTTTCCGGGAGCACGGCGAAGCTGCAGCGCGTGGCCTCCACCGGCGACGGCGATGCCTGCGGAGTCATAACCGCGGTACTCGAGGCGAGCGAGCCCTTCCATGATGACGGGGACGCAGGGTTTAGGGCCGATATAACCGACGATTCCACACATGGTTAGCAGTGTAGACCGTGAAGGACAGGGAACAGGAATTAGAAAACAGAAAATAATCAGGCAGAGGGGCAGGGGGGATTTGACAGGATGGCAGCGAGCTTGCGGTAGCATCGAAGCGTTCTGGGAATGCTGTCGCAATAGCTGTGAGGCTTTTTGCTTTTCTAGTTGTCATTCCGAGTAAAACGAAGAACCTGCTGTCTCCCGCTCTTCGCCCTTGCTGCCCACACCGTTATGCATCAGCAGGATGCAGCTTTGCCCCACGTTTTGGCGGCACCTTAAAAACGGGAGACAGCAGGTTCCTCGGTACGCTCGGAATGACAACTAGAAAAACAAAAGCAAAGGCAACTACAAGTTCTGAGCAGGGTATTGGCATTGAGGAGTCATGGAATGCGGCGAATCGCAATGATGCTGTTGGCGGTGATGAGCGTAGCGCTCTACGGGCGAGCACAGGACCCACTGAAGACACTGCCGAAAAACTACTGGGGAGAGTTCGAAGACCCGTGGGTGCGCGTGATCCACGCGCACTATGGCGCGGGCGAGCATGTACCGCAGCACGACCATCCGAAGACGCCGACGCTGTACGTCTATCTCTCCGATGCGGGGCCGGTGAAGTTTATCCATACCGGCGATGACGATTTCTCCATCACCCGCCAGCCGGTGCATATCGGGCAACTGCGTCTGAACGCAGGACGCGAGGAGACACACAAAGTCGAAAGCCTGAGCAAAACGCCAAGCGACTTTCTGCGTGTCGAGTTCAAGACGCTGCCGCTGCATCTCGACTCGCTGCATTCGCGATCACCCGCAGCGGGAAAGGCCTTCTGGCATGCAGCGCAGCCGGAGAAGGTGGAGTTCGAAGACACGCACATCCGCATCGTGCGGCAGGGAGTACAGCCAGGAAAGAGTGCGCTCCTGCACTCGGAGGCGAAACACGTGGTGTGGCTGGCGATCCAGGTTGAAGGTGCGCAGTGTGCGGGGAAGATAGCGCATGCGGGCGAGAGCTGGGATACGGCGAAACTCAATGTGCAGGCGGGTGCGAAGCGGGTGGAATTTTTGCGGGTCGAGTTGAAGTAAGGTGTTATCTGTATTTCGTCGTCATCCTGAGCCGTAGGCTCAGGATGACGACGAAATACAAAGACGGCGCTAAAACCTACCCCTGCGACCCGTACAACAAAACGGCACTGGCAGGCGCAACAATCGACGCCTCACGAAACTTCGACGGCTCCGTAAGTTCTACCTTGGTAGAAGCCAACGATGGCGCGCTCAACGTGAACGCCAGGCTGTAGCCCGCCAGATCGATGTGAAGCGCTTTTGCCTTGTCCTTGTTGATGATCGCGACAACGATCTGGCCGGTGGGCAGCTTCGCTGCAAAGGCCGTGGCGTTCACCTCGCCGGAGTTGAAGTCGACCGGGATAAACGTCGCCCCGGCAAAGTGCCCGGCGAACCGCATGCCGTAAGACACGGGCTCGGCGACATAGCGGCCTTCAACCTCAGCGATGGGCGTATAGAACGGGCGCGGATGCGGAGCCTTGGGGTCGGGCATTAGCAACTCGCCGGGCAGCGTGCCGCCAAGAGAGTCCGCCACAGCCTTGCCGCTGCCGCCGTGCAGGTTCGCTCCTGCGTAACCGAGGGAGGCGAGGGTCAGCAGGTAGTCCGCCGACCAGAGCGCAGCACCAAAGACATCCGACATACCCGGACGGCCGCCACGGTAGCAGCTATTGCCCTCCGTCATGCGGTACTTCGTGCCGATCCTGGCGGCTGCAGCGCGGGTCGTCTCGGCTACGCTCTGTACCTTGGGATTGGACTTGAGCAGTTCGTCGAGATTGGCCTTGGGGTTCGATGGAGGTCCGGTGAAGTAGTAGTGGTGCGAGATGGCAGCGATCTCCGGGTGCTCGTGCATGGCAGCGAGACGGGTGGAGATGGTGGTCGACCATTCCGGATTGCCGGCGGTATCGGGCAATCCGAAGCGCGCGGAGGGAACGCGGGCGCGGATGGCGTTGGCGGCGGCGAGCCACTCGTCGAGATAGGCGTCGGCAGTCCACTTGGCCTTCTCGCGGAAGCGGCGTGTGAAGCCGTCGGGCTCATTGCCGACCTGGAAGTATTCGAGTTTGGAGCCGAGCGTCTTCGCGACGAAGACAGCCTCCTCCGCAGCGCGTGCGGGCGTGCTGGTACCGAGATTGATTCCGTACAGGCAGGTCCAGCCGGTCGCGTCGAGGAAGGAGCGAAGATTCGTGACGGCCTCAGGAGTGACGGAATAAGCAAGCTCCTGAAAAGGGCGCTCGTCCGGTCCTGGAGTGACGATGACGACACTGGGCGGCAGAGGCGGCTGCTTGCTGGTGGGCGTGGGCTTCCACCAGCCGACGTCAGAGGTGTTACCGCCGATGCGGAGAACACCATTCGGAGAAAGCTCGCGGAACCGCGCGACGAGGCCTTCGTTGTTGGCCGAAAAGAAAGCGGGGTCGGAGAGCTGCTGCGTCTCGTAGCTCAGGCCGATGAAGTTCTGCGGAACCGTGGGGCCGGGGGCGTCAGGATGCAGCGTGAGTTTCGCAACAGCAGCAGGAGATTGGGCAAGAGCGCGGAGAGAGGGAAGCGTTGCCGCAGTAGCGGCGGTCGTAAGCAGAAAGCGTCGGCGGTCCATGAACTTCATGCACAGAAGGGTATGGGTTACAGACGAGAAGTTGCAAGTGTAAAGCGCTTTTATTAGGTGTTATAGCTTTTCTGCCGTCAACTGAGATGTAGCCGAACGAACCTGCTTCTCGCCCGGCCCACAAACTTCGAGGGTCGGGTGGAAGCAGAGTGGTTTGGCTTTTAGCTACGAGTTTCGAGAGGCGAGTTACGAGTGCTGCATGACCTGCTTCGCGAAGCGTGCCATCTCCGTGTGCTGCGGCGAGGATTGCAGCAGCACGAGCGAGCAGCCTGCGCCTTCGAAGTCGGCGAGGCGCTGCTTGACCTGTTCGGGTGTACCGATCAGGCCGCTGTGCAGACCGCGGTTGGAGACAGAATAATCGCGCAGGTTGATCTTCTTTTCAAGCTGCGAGCCGGTAACCCACTGCTGAAAGTTGGCGAAGCCGGCGGGCGATTGCGAGGGGTCGGGCTGCGCGGTAATGCGATCGACCTCCTGCTGCGCCTCGGCCTCTGAGTCGCGCAGGATGCAGTAGCCTGTGACGCCGAAGGTCATCGGCGGCAGGCCTGTCTTTTCGCGGCGCTGCTTCATGTCGGTAACTTTGGCAGCGATGGTATTGGGATCGTCGCCGTGCATCAGGTAGGCGTCGCACTTGGCGGCGATGAGGTTCTTCGCGGTCTCTGATTCGCCCCCGGCATAGAGCGTGGGACGGCCAGAGCTTGCGCCGCCCGAATAGGTGCGATGCGGAAACGGTTTGGGCGAGAGGAGATTGTCTTCGACGTTGTAGAAGCGGCCGGAGTGCGAGGTGTGCTGCTGACTCCAGCAGTTGTCGAGGACGTCGAGCCACTCGTTCGTACGGGCGTAGCGGTCATCGTGTTCGTCAAAGGCGATGCCGTACTTCTTCGCCTCGTCCGCCCACCAACTCGAGACGACATTCAACGTCAGCCGACCGCCGCTGATGCGATCGATGTTTGCAGCCTGCTTGGCAAGCAATGCGGGATTGTGGAACGTGGGCCGAACGGCAACCATCAGTTCGAGCTTCTTCGTCACCGCTGCGAGCGCCGCAGCGGTCGACCAGGCGTCGAGCGAGTCGGACTCGGGCCCCTTGATGTCGTTGAGGTTCAGCTCAGCGATGAGAGTGAGGTCGTAGCCGAGTTCTTCAGCCTGCTCGCAGAGCGCGCGGGTGTACTCCCACGTCGCGGGCATCCGTTCGTCGTCGATGTTGCGAAGCCAGCCGCCGAAGACGGGAAGCCAGAAGCCATAACGCATGTGTTGTCCGATCTCCGTTCGCGTGTTGTCTGTTACTGTGCGCTGAGAGCGGACACACCGGCCTCAGCTTCGAGCCAGTCCACCAGCTTCGCAAAGGGATCGAAGCCGATGACGTTCGGCCCATCGGCGACGAAGTTACTCAGCGCATTGGTGTCGTAGTAGTAGCGCTGGCCGTCGCGTGAGTCGGTGATGTACTCCACGCCACCGATGTCGATGCCGGAGTGGCGCATGATCGTCTCAACGTCCGCAATCGCTTCGGCCGGAGGCGTGTAGCCTTCGACCGTGATGCCGGACTTGGGGGCATCGATGGCGCAGGCGGCGCGGTTCAGATCAACGCCGGTGGTCGTCCGGCAGATGTCTGCGGGGCACAGGTCGAAGGTCTCGCCCGTGATGTGGACCTTGATCGCGTAGAGGAACTTGCCGTTCAGAACTTCGACGCGGACGATGTGCGCATCCTGTGCGGGGATGAACTCCTGCACGAGGGCTGTCGAATCGAGACCGAACTGAAGCGCATCGGGGGAGCCGGGCTCAGCGGCAATCGCGGCGCGAAGCTGCGACATGCCGTCGAAGCGCTTGACGCCAGCACCGCTGCCGCCGATGTTTGGCTTGACGACGATGGGCCAGCGTAGACCTTCGCTCGCGGCTTCCGCCTGTGCGGGCCGGTGGATGACGCGGGCCTTGGGATAGGCGATGCCGAGAGAGTCCATCAGCGTAAGCTGGCCGGCCTTGCTGAGCTCGGAACTGAACGCCTTGAAGCCGTTGATCACCTTCACGCCGCGGCTCTCGAGGTGCTCGAGATAGCCGAGAGTGTAGAAGATCTGGTCGCCATGGTCGCGATTCCACGCCGAGGGCGACATGCGGTTGAAGACCAGCGAATACTTCTCCTCGGGATGATCCTCGGGCGAGTAGAAGTGGTCGGGCGCAAACAGCTTCACGTAAGGCGTGCCGCGACGGTCAAGCTCGACGAAGAGCGGTTTGAACCAGTTCGGCTGCTCGTAGTAGATCGCGATGGGGAGTGAGTTCGTCATCTTGTTCAGGATAAGACGTGCGAGGGGGTCTTGGCGATGCAGGGGGCGATGCAGGTTTGACCTCGCTTCCGTGAGACGCGTACTCTCGGCTTTCGGTCTGCGCCGGTTACAGGCCGGAAGAAATGACGTCGGGCAGTCGTCCGGCGGGTGTAACGGATGAACAAGGTCTTCGAAAGTGCGGATGCGGCGTTGCACGACCTCCCCGAGGGAGCAATCGTCATGCTTGGCGGTTTTGGGCTGTGCGGCATTCCTGAGAACTCCATCGCGGCCCTGATCCGGCGCGGCGTGCGTGGGCTGCACACCATCTCCAACAACATGGGCGTCGACGGCTTCGGCCTGGGCCTGATGCTGGAGGCCGGGCTGATCGCCTCGCACACCGGAAGCTATGTCGGTGAAAACAAGCTGCTGGAACAGCAGGTGATTGCGGGCAAACTGAAGGTCAACCTGATCCCGCAGGGCACGCTGGCGGAGGGGATTCGTGCAGGCGGAGCGGGGATTCCCGCCTTCTACACCCCGGCGGGTGTAGGCACAGTGATCGCCGAAGGAAAAGAGACGCGCGAGTTCGACGGCAAGATGTATCTGCTGGAGAGGGCCCTGCATGCGGACTTTGCCCTGATAAAGGCCTGGCGCGGCGATCGTGCGGGAAATCTCGTCTATAGGCGGACGGCCCGGAACTTCAATCCGATGATGGCCACAGCCGCGCGTGTGACGGTCGCCGAGGTGGAAGAGCTGGTCGAGCCGGGCGAGCTGGATCCGGACCTGATTCATACGCCGGGAATCTACGTGCAGCGAATCTACTGCGCGCCGTGCGAGAAGAGGATCGAGCGAAGAACCGTGCGCAAGGTGGAGGCACCCCGATGAGCTCTGAGATATTGGCAAAGACCGCGGATACGGCCAAGCGCGACCGCATTGTGCGGCGTGTGGCGCAGGAGCTGCGCGATGGCTTTTATGTGAACCTCGGCATCGGCATGCCTACGCTGATCGCTAACCATGTGCCGACGGGGATGGATGTCGTGCTGCAGTCGGAGAATGGGATGCTCGGCATTGGACCCTATCCGCTGGAGGGCGAAGAAGACCCGGACCTCATCAACGCAGGCAAGGAGACGGTGTCCGTGCTGCCGGGAACGTCCTTCTTCTCTTCGGCAGAGAGCTTCGCGATGATCCGCGGCGGCCACGTCGACCTGAGCATCCTCGGCGCAATGGAGGTCGATGAACAGGGCTCGCTGGCCAACTGGATGATCCCCGGCAAGGTCGTCAAAGGTATGGGCGGGGCGATGGATCTGGTCGCGAGCGCGCGGAGGGTGATCGTCGCCATGGAGCACACGACACGCGAAGGCCGGCCCAAGATCCTGCACCGCTGCACACTGCCGCTCACCGGCGTGAGCGTCGTTCATACGATTGCGACAGAGCTGGCGTGGATCGTAGTCACACCCGAGGGATTGGTTCTGGAAGAGATCGCGGAAGGCGTAACGGTGGAACAGGTGCAGGCAGCGACGGAGGCGAAGTTGATCATCTCGCCGAGGTTGAAGGCGATGCTTTAGAGCTGTGCAAGCCTATTGGCTTGGGAATCAACCCGGTCACTTCGGCTTGAAGAAGACCGTTCTGGTCAAGCACCGCGACGCGCTCTCCGACAACGAGGGATTCGACAAGAATATCCAGGCAATACCCTTGCGGATTCACGGCGCTTGGGACCTTCAGGGCGGATATATTTCCGGAGCGAAAACAGGCCTGCCCAAGTTGTTGCGTGGGCGTCTCCTGATTGCGTGCATTCGCGATGAAGCGTGAAGGAGTATTGCTGATCAACTCCTCATGCGACGTGCCCAGATCGGCGTAGAGGTTCTCAACCGTAAGATCCAGAACGCGCAACAGCGTGCAGTCGAGCGTAAGAATCAGGTCTGGATTGCGAGGTACGCCGCGCAATCGCTCCTTGGCGTCGAGGAAGAGAGCCTCAACCTCAAGCAGCGCGGTCAACTGGCTGTCCGCGCTATAGAGGACTGGAAACATGCGCGGCGCATTGAATCGGCCACCGCGCTCGAAGGCTCCGATGGCAGACAGAGGCGATGCCCGCCACCGGTCCGCGATGACACGAAAGCTGAACCCTGCCTGGGAAACGAGCGGGGCCTTCTCCAAAACCGGAATGAGTCTTTCAACAGAGTGCAATGGCTACTCGATCAGGCGGGTTGCCGGAAATTCATAGCATCGACGAATAACTCCAACGGGGCAAGATCGCCGTTCTGGATGAACTCGATCGGAGCATGGTTCTCAAGATGCCGATTGGGCGCATTGAGAAAGATGCGCGCATTGCCTTTATCGCCAGCGTAGAGGTCCACGAGCGCCACCCAGATACGATAGAGCCGCCGCAGTCCGCCCTGCAGGCTGCTGGCATCGGGATGCTTGCGAACACCAGGAGCCTTGCGGCCAATGGCCTCCGCAATCGTGCCGACGGGGACATTCATCTCGCGAGCGATCCGCGCCGCGTCCAGGCGACCGGTCTGCGGATTGAAGAGCACGGGTTCCGTCACTTGAAATACATGAGCAGCAGCCATCGAACACCTCCAATATAGGATCATAAGGTATCGAAAAGGTTGCGTCAAAGTAGCTTTATTGTAGCCAAACTCATACTATAAGCCGATAGAAGCAAGAAGTAGTAAGATTTGCTACTATGAGGACTTTATGCCGGATATCCAAAAAGTAAGCGTTGCGCTAACAGGCGAACAACTTACAGCTCTGAAAGCCGCTGTTGAAACCGGGGAGTATGCAACGACCAGCGAGATCGTCCGTGAGGCCCTTCGCGATTGGCAGTTCAAACACGAACAGCGTCAGTTGGATATCAAACGGCTCAGGGAGATGTGGGCTGAGGGGAAGGCCAGCGGACCTGCCGTGCCTCTGGATTTTGCCGAATTGCGACAGGAAGCCCGGCAAACCAATAAGCGTTAGGGCCGTTCCACTGCAGTCGCACCAAAACTGTCATCTCGACCGAAGCATGATGGCTTTATCGTCATGCGTAGTGGAGAGACCTGCAGGTTGCCCGCGCAGGCGATAGTGCCAGTACAAACAAGCTGCAGGTCTCTCCACTACGGCGGCAAAGAACGCCGCCTTCGGTCGAGATGACAGTTTTGGGGGTGATCTCGTCGGAAACAATACCCTATAGAGTGGATCTGTGTTCAGAGTCGACCTAACTCGTCCGTTTTAGTTCCAGAACAAGAAAGCCCCTCTTTGCGGCAGTAAATCACCGCAAAAAGGGGCTTTCTTGTTTCATCCGTTAGCGTCCGCGGCTGGCGCCACGGCCGTTGCGAGGTCCGCCGCTACCGCTACGCGAGCGGCCACCACCGGCAGGGCCACGTGAGCCCGAGTTGGAGCGGCCGAAGTTCCCGCCGCCGCTGCGCGAACGCTGCGGTGCCGGCTGGCTGCTGGAGTCGGCGTCGCCGCTCTTCCAGCTACGCGTCTCCATCTGCAGCAGATCGCCGCCTGCAGCGTTGTTCATGTCGATGGGCTGGTTGCGCTGTTCCTTCTCGAGGTTCTTATCGGCCTCGTGCCACTGGAACTTGATCTTCAGCTCGCGCTCCAGCTTGCGGGCGTCGCCCTTTTCGAGCGGTGTCACGAAGGTCGTCGCCACACCCTTTGCACCCGCACGGCCGGTGCGGCCGATACGGTGAACAAAGTCGTCCGAGCCGTTGGGCAGATCGTAGTTCACGACATGCGCGATGTGCGAGACGTCGATGCCGCGAGCGGCTACGTCGGTCGCCACCAGGATGCGGGCCTTGCCCATCGTGAAGTTTCTGAGGGCTGCGGTGCGCTGCGACTGCGAGCGATCGCCATGAATAACCTCGGTCAGATGGCCGGCCTTCTCGAGCTTCTTGGCGATGCGGTCCGCGCCGTGCTTGGTGCGCGAGAAGACGAGGTAGGTGCCCTCTTCTTCCTTCAGCATCTTGTCCAGTTGCGCGAGCTTCTGGTCCTGCATGACGGTGTAGACGCGGAGTTCAACGCGGTCGCTCGGCTTCGAGGTGGTGCCGATCTCGATGCGGACGGGGTTGTTCACGTAGTCGCGAACGATCTCGCGGATGCTGGCATCCAGCGTGGCCGAGTAGCACATGGTCTGGCGATCTTTCGGCAGGGCCTGCACGATGCGCTTGATGGCAGGGAGAAAGCCCATGTCCAGCATGCGGTCGACTTCGTCGAGCACGAGCATGTCGACGTCCTTGAGCGAAACCGAACGGCGGCGCAGGAAGTCTTCCAGGCGGCCGGGGGTTGCAACCACCAGGCGAGGGCCACGGCTCAGCTGCTCGAGCTGCGTGTTCTCCGAGAGACCACCGCAAACCAGCACGGCATCGCTCTTGAGCGTGGGGCAGATCTTGAAGTAGGAGTCCAGTACCTGCATCGCGAGCTCGCGCGTGGGCAGCAGGATCAGGGCCAGGATGGGGTTCTTCGCGCCACGGGTCGAGGGCTTCGAGATCTCTTCGAGGCGATCGATCATGGGGATCAGGAAGCTGAGGGTCTTGCCGGTGCCGGTAGAGGCGGTAGCAAGGATGTCGTCGCCTTCAAGCGCGGGAGGAATGGCTCCGGCCTGCACGGGCGTCGGCGTAACGAAACCGGCGGCGGCGAGGCGGTCCTTGAGGGGCTGTGAGATGTCGAAGTCGGCAAAGGTGACGGTAGTAGCAGCGTCGGTGGCGATGATGGTCCGCGTGGGTTCCAGGGGTTCGGGGTTCAAAATTGATTCAAGCGTAAGAGTAGACAAGATATTCCTTCAAAAACAGGTGGATGAAGCGGCGAACAAATGCAGAGACGCAGACCGGCATAGGCGCACGATAGGCGTCATGGATTCCGATTCAGCATTGCCTGGTTTCATTCCCATTTCCGAAGCTCGGAGGGTTCGAAGCACTGCTGCTGCACGGCGAGGAAAGTCCCGATGGACCGACCTTCTAGCCAGAGCAACCAACGCACATAAAGCAAGCGGTGGAAGGGGTACAGGGTGGTTGGCGTTCGCGGTCTCTGGCCAGACTCGAATCCATTTGGAGTCATCTGCCCGCGGCGCCCTGCGTCTAGTTTTCAACGCAATTTCATTGTAGCACGTGCGATGTTCGCATCGATGAGGTATTCCCACAGAAGCGTCATCCTGAGCGAAGTCACTCGCGAACTTTGCGAGTGACGCAGTCGAAGGACCCCGAAGCATCCCTTCTTACCGATACAGCTCACCCCTTTTCCACCACAAGGGCCAGTGCACAGGCTCGTCCCGCGCCAAACATCTTGAACGCTACGAGTTCATCTTCTCGTGCACGGTGATCATCCAACCCCAGGCCAGAGATGATTGCCACCCACCAGCGCACGAATATTATGGTTGAAAAGGTGTGAGGTGCATGGGTAACGTGGACAGCTTTGGGGTCCTTCGACTGCGCGTCTCGCAAAGGACGCGAGACGCTTCGCTCAGGATGACGAGTCGGTGGTGATTGAAAAGGAAGAGAAACAGAAGTTCTACGTCTGCTTCCGCCAGAACCCCGGCAGATGCGCCATGTAAATCAGCTTGCTAAGCATCGCCGTCACACGCGTGTAGAGCTTCGCCAGCGGAAGCGGCCACGTCAACGCCGGATAGGTAAAGATCCAATATCGTGAGTTGTTCCCGAACGTCTGCTGCAGAGCAGCGTGTGCTTCGTCGAGCTTCAGCGTCTCGTTGCCGGCGCTGCGCACATCCAGCAGAATCGAAGGGAACCAGCGCCGCAGCGTGAAGTTGAGGATGGGGTCCGAGAGGTCTGGCCTGCCCGGCAACAACCTCGTCACGTTGCCCGCCAGGTGCTCACCGAAGACCCTCCCCAGGGAGTAGCCATTCGCATTCCCCTGACGCGCCGCCACCGGACGCTCCCACAGCACGATGGAGCGGCGATGATGCAGCAGCAGGGGCAGCGCCCACGACAACTGCACGAGGTTCGTTCCGATAAACGCTGCAGGGTCCTCATGCGGCAGCGATTCGAGGCGTTCCTTGTTCACCACCATGCCGCTGATGAAGGTGAACATGATGTTCACCACCATGCTGACGTCCCGCGGATTGCGCAGGGTGTGGAACCGGCGGCCGAAGGGGTCCACCTGCCGCTCACGTTGATAGTCTTCGCGGAAGCCATAGCTCGTGGCATAGACCAGGTCGACGTCCGAGGGCTTCCCCTCCGCATCCTGCAGATGCGGCATGAGCTGTGCCAGACCTCCGGGGACGATGAGGTCGTCATCCCCGCACAGCCAGAAAAAGCGTCCCCGCGCACGGTGATAGCAGGAGACAAAGTTGGCGTCGGAGCCGATGTTCTCGGCATGGCGTTGAATCTCCAGCCTGATTCCCTGGGCCGCAAAGCGCTCCTGCGCGGCTGCCAGGACCTGGGGCGTGTCGTCCGCGGAGGCGTTATCCGAGACCAGCACCTCGACCTGCGGATAGGCGACGAGCTGCGGCTCGAGCACCATCAAGGCCGCGATGAGATCCTGCGCTCGATTGAAGGTAGGAATCGCGATGGTCAGCAGAGGCCGGGCTGTGGAATTGGAATCGGAAAACGTCGTCTCAGGCCTCATGCCAAATTCTTCTCCACTTCAGGAAGGTGTAGGTCCCGTAGCCCAGCCCGATAACAGCCGTCCCCAGGGCATACGAGGCGGCGATGCCCCAGGCGCCGCCGTGCGGAGACTGCATGGTGCCGATCACCAGCGCGACAGGGATCGAATACAGCGCACCCAGGATGGAATTCACCATGAACTTCTCCTGTTTGTGTGCGCGGATATAGAGGGCCTCGGCAGTAACCACCACGTTGCCGACGGTACCGAAGAAGAGCATCGCCAGCGGGATCGGAGACAGCAGGCGGTTCGCCAGAAGGACGCCGTGCATCTTCACCTGGTGCACCAGCAGCCACTGCACGACGACCCAGACGGCGATACACGCCAGCACAGCCGCTCCCGTGGATTGCACCAGCGCTCGCGTGAAGACGCCGTCGAGCTTGCGGTACTCTTTGCGCGCGATCATCTGCCCGAAAGGCGAAGCTTTCGTGTTCATCCAGGAGACGGCCATCGTGCTCAGGGTGGCGCATACAGTCAGGCTCATGCCCAGGCGTCCCGCTTCTACCGGCCCGCGCGAGTTCATCAGTACCGGGACAAAGAGCGAGCTCGTCAGATATCCAGCGAGCCACGAAACAGCGATCCGCCATTGGAACGGCCAGATCTCCTTGCCCCAGTCGATGCGGAAGTTCCGCGTACTGTGGCGCAGCAAGGGGAGTAGCAGATGGCGTTTGGTAAAGATGAACCATCCCCCCGCAATCGCCTGCCCCAGGATGAAGAACCCCGGAGCATAGAGGCCATGATGCAGCAGAAAGGCACTCCAGCCCAGAACCGTACTCAAAAGAGATTGACGGAGCCGTGTGCGGTAGACCTCGGGAATATATCCACAACCTTCGAGGAAGGAGAAGATGGGGTCGATCTGAAAGGTGCAGCTCGAAGCGAAGACCACCAGCAGCCAGGGGAGCACGAAGTGAACGTCGCCGGCGTTGGACTTGTTCGCAATGTGGCGAAAGAAAGCGATGCCGACCGGCATCAGCGTCAGCGCCATCAGAATGGCGGCGATGGTGTACCAGCGAAAGGCCTTCTGCAGCACCGAGGCCAGGCGTGCGTGGCTCTGTTCCGGGCCCGTGATCGTTCCGTCGGGCGCAAGGTTAAGGTGCGCAGCCTCATGGGAGGCCGCCTGCAGAATGACCACCGAGAATCCCAGCTCGAAGATGATCTGCATCTGAACGAGCGAGTAGAAGGCGTAGTAAAAACCCTGGTCCGCGGGCGAAAGGAAGCGCGCAATCAGGGCCAGGGTACCGACGCCGGCCAGTGACGACCAGCCGCGCGCCAGCACCGTAAACGCTATGGCGCGGTCGACGCCGACAAAGTGCAGGAGACGGCGTAGCAGACCAGTAGGGGCGCCAGCAGGCTCCGGATCTGGATGCCGTTCAGGAGGCGTTGCCTCCGGTGGTGATGGCGGCAGCGTGGCATCCGGCTGCACAAAGGCAGCCTCCCCCGCTGCCGTGAGCGCTCTCTCGGGGTCCTGGGGTTCCGTCGTCTTTGGGGTATTCGGTATCGGCATCCGGCTCAAGAGAGAGACTGCATTCCTGCTAAAAAACTACTGAAAATAAGAGATGCAGCTCGGTTGCCGGAGAGCACGACAGGGGTGTTCCGGGGTAAAGTTTATCAGCCGTTGAACCGGCATCGAACGAACGACTCAGAACACTAGGACGCACTTCACACGGTTTGGGATGCTGCAAGCATTTTTTCGCGTGTCGTATGATTGTGACCACCATGAGCAAGAAACGCATCGCCGAATCGGCGGCCAGGCAATATGTATCCGGAAGATCTCATGGGGTCCGCAACATCGATCTCTCCTCCGCGCAATCAGCCTCCAGTGAGATAGCGCGCGACATCAACCGGGACATCGTTCTCGAGTTCATCCGCTTTCGCCAGCCGGTCTCACGCGTCGATCTCTCGCGCCTCTCAGGCCTGCAGCCCAGCACCATCTCCGCCATCGTCGAGCAGTTGCTCGAGGAAAAGTGGATCAAGGAAGGCGCCGTGGTGCAGGGAGCACGCGGCCGTCCGTCGACCATGCTCTCGGTCAACTCCGATCTCGTAACCCTGGCGCTGGACCTTCGTCCCGACCGGGCCATCGTGGCCATCATCGACCTCAGCGGGCGCTTCCTGGCGCATGAGACAGTCATGCTGTTATCGGACCCCACCGCGGCCATCGCCCGCATCGTGGACAGGATGCAGCAACTACGCAAGCAGCACGCCGACAAGTCGTTTGAAGGCGTGGGCGTAAGCGTCCCGGGACGCGTTCATCCCGTCACACAGCGCATCCTGATGGCCCCCAACCTCAAGTGGCATGACTTCGACCTGAAAGGGGCGCTCGAGGCGGGTCTCGGTCTGCAGGTAGAACTCGACAACGACGCCAACGCCTGCCTCGCCTCCGAACTCTGGAACGGCCGGCTTCAAGGCGTGAAAAATGCCGTTCTCGTGGCCATATCCGAAGGCGTCGGCACATCCATCTTTGCCGGAGGGCAGCTTCAATCGGGGTTCAACGGCCTTGCCGGAGAGTTCGGCCACATTCCCGTCGACTCCTCAGGCCCGGTCTGCGGTTGCGGCCAGCGTGGCTGCTGGGAGATCTTTGCCTCCTCGCGCGCGGCGCTCCGTATCTACAAGGAGCTGGCCCCCAAAGCTCCAAGCTGCAATATCCAGGAACTCCTGCGTATGGCAGAAGAGGGCGAGGCCGCTGCCGAGAAGGCCGTCTTCCGCCAGGCGAAATCACTGGGGCAGGGCCTGCGCCTGATTACCGCCGCGCTCTCGCCGGAGCTCATTCTCATCACCGGAGAGATCACCTCCTGCTGGGACAAGTTCGGCCCGACCGTAGAGCAGGAGCTGCAGGCGACCATGCTGGTAAAACCCGCTCCACGGCTGGCTATCGCCGGGGACGGCTATCTCGCCCGGCTCAGCGGCGCCTCCGCCATGCTGTTGCATCGGCATGCCAGCTACCATCGCTCCACACATCCCGTGCAATCGAGGAAGCGCCCGGTCAAAACTGCCCGGAAGAAGAAATGACGATGAATACGTATACATGGCAGGGCGGTTGCCTTGACAAAGGGCGCACCTCTAACATAATTTCGAGACACGAAAAATAGTTACGATCTGCTATTGATTAGGCAAGGACAGTTGATGTATCTCGGAATTGATTGCGGCACGCAGGGCACCAAGGCGCTTCTCATGGACGAGAGTGGCAACCCTCTAGGAAGAGGTTATGCCGCGCATGCGCTCATCGAACGCCCGAACGGCGCGCGCGAGCAGGACCCACAGTGGTGGGTGGATGCCCTGTGCGACTCCGTGAAGCAGGCGTTGGCCGGAGTTCCCACCGCCGACGTTCTCGCGCTCGGCGTCTCCGGCCAGCAACACGGCCTGGTGGTGCTGGATGAAGACCTCCAGGTCATTCGCCCGGCCAAGCTGTGGAACGATACCGAGACCGCCCCGCAGAACGCCGAGCTGATCGAACGCCTCGGAGGCAAAGAGGCCTGCTTCCAGCGCTTCGGCATTGTGCCGCTCACCGGCTATACCGTGTCGAAGCTGCTTTGGCTGAAGGAGCACGAGCCGGAGAACTTCGCCCGCGTCCGCCATATCCTGCTGCCTCACGAGTACCTGAACTTCTGGCTGACCGGCAGGCTCTGTGCGGAGTACGGCGACGCCTCCGGCACAGCCTTCTTCGATGGGCGCACGCGCCAATGGGCCAGGGAAGTATTGGACGAGATCGATGGCGGCAGCGGACAGCTCTATCGCGCACTGCCGGAACTCCTCACCTCCGAGCAATCAGTCGGAACGCTTCGCGAAGAGGTAGCTGCGCAACTTGGCCTGCCGCAGACGTGCCTCGTCTCGACGGGCGGCGGCGACAACATGATGGGTGCGATCGGCACGGGCAACGTCCGCGAGGGCGTCGTCACGCTCAGCCTGGGCACGTCCTCGACGGTGTACTCCTACACCGAACAGCCAGTGCTCGATCCCACCGGCAACGTTGCGTCGTTCTGCTCCTCCTCCGGCGGCTGGCTTCCGCTGGTCTGCACGATGAACGCTACGAACGTCGTGACACAAACATTGACCGTGCTGGGCAAGACCGTCGCGGACATCGAGCCTGCACTGGCTTCGACGCAACCCGGCAGCGAGAGTCTGTGCTTTCTCCCGTTCCTGAACGGAGAGCGAACCCCCGATCTTCCGCAGGCCCAGGGCTCGGTCGTTGGACTCACCTCCAATAACTTCACCCCCGCAAATATCATTCGCGCCGCTATCGAAGGCGTCAGCTTTGGAGTTCTGAACGGCCTGGAACTTATCCTCCACGGCAAGCAGGCCGAGGTCATCCTGGTCATCGGAGGAGGGGCACGGTCCGCCGAGTGGCGGCAACTGTTGGCCGATGCTACCGGCGCTACCATCCGTGTTCCGGCTGAAGCCGAGGCCGGGTGCCTCGGAGCAGCCATGCAGGCGATCCATGCCTACAGCCACTCCATCGGCCACCCCCAGAGCTTCACCGAGATCACCAGCCGCTGCGTCCGGCTGGAAGAGAGCGGCACGGCGACTCCGAGAAAAGAGCTGCGCGAGGCCTACCGCCAGGCCATGGCAAACTATCGTCTGCGCCTCACGGAACTCTATGCGGTGAGCCTGTGACGTAATCGGCAGACAACCTGAGAGGAGCGCCGTTATTGGCGTTTGGCCGCTTCTTTCGATTCACCTCGCTCGCCCGGAGACAAACGCATACCAACGTAAGGGCGATAGATTAACAATGTTTTGAAAGACTTTTTGGAGAATACGATGGGTAGACAGATGACGATGGGCGTAGTGGTGGGCAACCGTGGGTTCTTTCCGGGCCACCTGGCAACAAGCGGACGATTGGAGATGATCGCCGCGCTGGAAGCGGCGGGCATCAAGGCCATCGTGCTGACGCCGGAAGAGACGGCACACGGCGCCGTCGAGACCTATGAGGACGCGAAGAAGTGTGCGGCCCTGTTCAAAAAACACGCCTCCGAGATCGACGGCATCATCATCACGCTGCCGAACTTCGGCGAAGAGCGCGGCCTGGCCGATGCGCTGCGGCTCGCGAATCTTCAGGTGCCAGTGCTCATCCAGGCCACACCCGACCACGCCGGCAAGATGGGCATCGCGTTCCGTCGCGACAGCTTCTGCGGCAAGATGTCGATCTGCAACAATCTGAAGCAGTACGGTATCCCGTACTCGCTGACCACGCTGCACACGGAGGCTCCGGACTCGACCGAGTTCAAGAGCGACCTGCAGTGGTTCGCCGCGGTCTGCCGCATCGTGCGCGGGTTGAGAAACGTGCGCTTCGGCGCAATTGGCGCGCGGCCTACGGCCTTCAACACCGTGCGCTACTCGGAGAAACTGCTCGAACGATCCGGCATTACCGTTGAGACACTCGATCTGAGCGAGGTCATGGGCCGCATCGAAAAGTCGAAGGACAACGACGATGCCGTGCAGGCCAAGCTCGCGGCCATCAAGAAGTACATCCCCATCGGCGACACTCCTGAAGCGGCCCTGATGAAGATGGCCAAGCTCGGCGCAGTGATCGACGGTTGGATGGCGGCGTCAGAACTCACCGTCAGCGCCGTGCAGTGCTGGACCTCGATCGAAGAGTATCTGGGCATCGTGCCCTGCACCGTGATGTCGATGATGAGCGAACAGCTCATCCCCTCGGCCTGCGAGGTCGACATCCTCGGCACACTCTCGATGTACGCGCTCACGCTGGCCAGCGAGACGCCCTCGGCGCTGTTGGACTGGAACAACAACTACGGCGACAACCCGGACAAGGCCGTCTGCTTCCACTGCTCGAACCTGCCCAAGCACTTCTTCCGCGAGGGCGTGAAGATGGATTACCAGCTCATCATCGCGGGCACCGTGGGCAAGGAAAACGCGCACGGCACGCTCGACGGTACCGTCAAGGCCGGCGACATGAGCTTCGCGCGCTTCTCCACCGACGACTTCCAGGGCCAGATCACCGGCTACGTCGGCCAGGGCCGCTTCACCGACGATCCTCTGCAGACCTTCGGCGGAGCCGGTGTCGTCGAGATCCCCAACATGCAGAAGCTGCTGCGCTATATCTGCGAGAACGGCTTCGAACACCACGTCGCAGCCAACTTCGCCTCCGTCGCGGGGCCCGTGTACGAGGCGGCGAATAACTATCTCGGATGGAAGATGCATCGCCACGAGTAAGGGTTTTCAAAGCAGCCTCACACTGACAGTGAGGCTGTTTTCTCTCGCAACTCGAAACTCGTCTCTCGAAACTCATCACGAAAACCTGTACCCTGCTTAGGTCGCTTACATATGTCTTCCATCACACAGGTCCAATCCATCGCCTGGGGCACGACGCCCCAGGGAGAGCCCGTTCATCTCTTCACCCTTCGTAATGCGCAGGTAGAAGCCAGCATCGCCACCTATGGCGCACGGCTCACCTCGGTGCGCACGCACGACCGCAAGGGCACGATGGGCGAGATTTCGCTCGGCGCGGATGAGCTGGCGCCCTACCTCACCAATAAGTCCTACATTGGCGCGACCATCGGCCGGCTCGGCAACCGCCTTGCGAACGGCCGGTTCACACTCGATGGAACGGGATATCAGATCCCGCTCAACAACGGCCCCAATGCGCTGCACGGCGGGCCTGTCGGCTTCGACCGCAAGGTGTGGACGGCGCAGGAAGTCCCTGACGGCGTGGAGATGTCCTATGTCTCCCCCGATGGCGAGATGGGCTTTCCCGGCACGCTCCATGTGACGGTGCGCTATACGCTGACGGACAACAGCCTCCGCCTGGACTACGAAGCTTCCTGCGACAAGCCGACCATCGTGAACCTGACGAACCATGCCTACTGGAACCTGACCGGAGACATGGGCGACCTGTCGCACCATCTGTTGAAGCTGAACTCCGAGAGCTTCACTCCGATTAACAGCACGCTGATTCCCACCGGCGAGCTTCGCCCGGTTGAAAACACGCCGCTCGACTTCCGCACTCCGAAAGAGATCGGCCTGCAGTGGGACAGCGAGGACGAACAGGTGCAGCTTGCGGGCGGATACGACCATAACCACGTGCTGGCAAGTGCTGAAGAGCCCCTGAGGCTCGCGGCGGAGGTAACCGAGCCAGTCTCAGGCAGGACGATGCAGGTGCTCACAACGGAGCCCGGCGTGCAGTTCTACTCCGGCAACTTCCTCGATGGATCGTTCCAGGGTAGAGGCGGCAGTATCTACAAGAGGCGCTCCGGTTTCTGCCTCGAAACCCAGCACTTTCCGGATTCGCCGAACCATCCGGAGTTCCCCTCCGTACGGATCGAGCCGAATGCGCCGCTGCGGAGTACGACCATTCATCGTTTCTCGGCATAAACAGGGAGACAAGGCGTTAGCCCATAGCGCGAAGCGCAAACCGTGACGCTTTAGCGTCACGGAACGCTTCGCGCTGCGCTGAACAGGCCATCATCTTTCAATGACCTAGTGACTCACCATTACCGCGTACTCCTCAGGGCATCGGCCAGTTGAGTGAGGTGCAGTCGTGCCGCAGCCTGTTCGGGGGTCTCACCCTCTTTGTCTTTAAGGTCTCTCTTCGCTCCAGCCGCCAGCAGCTTCCGGATCATCTCCGTGTCGCCATAGTCTGTCATGGCAGCATAGTGTAAGGCAGTCATCCCGTACTCATCAGCGGCATTCACGTTGAAGTTTTTCTCGATCAACACAGAGAGGACGTCCGGATAGTCCGCCAGAACTGCATGCTGTAGAGCTTCGGATTGCAGCTTGTCTCCCTGGATATTGGCTCCCGATTCAATCAGGAACCGCACCATCGGCGCGTCTCCCATGTCGATGGCATTGGTGAGAGAGGTTTTTCCTTTGATGTTGCTGACGATGCTTTCGAGTGCGTCTCCGTGCTGGATCAGCAGCCTGGCGGTTTCGATCTCACCTGTTCCTACGGCCAGGAACAGAGGCGTAGGCACCGATGTATCTACATCTCCTTTGTCAGTCTTTTCCGGCCGTTCGATCTTGGCTCCATGGTCGAGCAGGTAGCGTACGACCTCAATCGTCCCGCGGGCGCTGGCGGCAGCCGAAAGAGCGCTGAAACCGTTCTTGGTGCGATAGTTCACATCCGCTCCACGCGCAAGCAAAAGCCGTGTCTTGTCGAGATCGGTGGCTGCTACCTGCAGCAGAGAGGCTCCACCCGGCGTTGTTGCATTGGCGCTCAAGCCGTTGTCGAGAAGATGCTGCAGGTCGGCTGTCGTTCCGAAGAGTACCGTCTCAACCCACGCGGGCTGCTGCACTTCGTCGATCAGACCATACTTGAACTTTGCCGCGTCATAGATCTTCTCAGGCCTTGGAATACGAGGAAGTGTGAGCATCAGTGCCTGGTCGGCCCATCCCGTGCCGAAGTACGAGATGATGTAGTCGTCATCGTAGGGCAGTTTGAAATCGAAGGGTGGGGGGCTCAGCTCTGCGGGTGACAGGAGTCGCGTCTTCACATGCCAGCTTCCGTCCGGGGCTTGAGTCCTGAGCAGGTAGGCGACTCCTCTGCGGTACACAGGATCGCTTGTGCGCAGGGCGCCCGCCTCATTGAGCGCGACCAGAATCTTTCCTGTCGCGTAGGCGTCGCTCTCCCGAGTCTTCAATTGAGCCCATCCGCCGTCCTGCCTCTGTTCGTTGATCAAGAGCTTTGCAATCGGCTCAATCTCTTTCTTAGTGGCTCCCGCTGACTTCAACCCGAAGAGTTGCATGGCTCTGTCTTCGTTGTCCCGTGGCGGAGTCGTCAGCAGCCAGTGCTTTGCCCTGGCCAATACTGCGCGCTTCTCTGCGGCAGCCTGCTCCGGGAGATAGTCGTTGATGGCTTCCATCGCAAAGGCAGTCTGAGTGAACCGGCTCGCGATCTGTGGGGGCCTGGCATCCGTCGTCGCCCAATATCCCTCTGGTCTTTGCAGCTTTACCAGCATCTGCGCCGTCGCCTCAAAAGAGGTGCTTGAAGGCACTCCGAGGTCATGCATCGATATAAGCGCGATGCCGGGAAGCAAAGCAGGATCGATCAGCTGCTGTCCTCGTGCAGTCGCATCCACCCCAAACAAGGGGATGTCATGGAAGCGGGCCTGCGGCTGACCTACGGCTCTTCGAAGATGCTCGTTCTCCGCGCTTCGATCCACGGAAAGCCCATGCTCCGCGGCAATACGGTCCACGCGAAACTGCATGGCTTCGTGATGGCAGCTATAACAATAGGCCTGCGGAACCCATGCATTGCGACTGGTCTCCAATAGATCCGTTGTCTGGTGGATGGCACGCAGAACTTGTTCGGTGGTGCCATGATCAGGGAGTTCGGCAAACGCAGAGGGTGCAAGCACGGCCAGAAAAAGCAGTGCACAATGTTGAAACTTCGAGAGAGATTGCCGCAAAAGAGTTCCACCGTTCCGGCGCTAGACATGGATCTAAAAAATCACTTCGACTTTGAACCAAAGGCCCGCCGTATGAAGAACAACTTCTCTCTCTGTTTATTCCCGCTCTTTGAGTGATAGCTCAAATGTAGCTTTGGCAATGCAGCCGTTGGCGCGAGTTAGCTTTGTTGTTGCCGTTGCTTGTTTTTCGCCGTCATCCTGAGCCAACGGCGAAGGACCCCCGCATTCTGCACGATGCCAGCTAGAGCTAACCACCTATACAGGCACCCACTGGCCGCGCTCTCCTTACTCTCCGGAGATATAAGTGGCAGCCCTAGATGCGGGGGTCCTTCAGCTACGCTTCAGGATGACGACGAAAAACAAGCAACAACAGCAGAGCAAACTACTTCGTCATCGGTTGCAGGATGTCATCCATCCGTGCCGGTGTACCGCTGACGCGCTCCATCTGTGGGTACTTCTCGCCATCGTGATAGTCGAGGCGGATCACCTTGTAGTACCCCGTGTTTTCTACGATGAACTCAATCGAAGGGCCCTTGCCTGTGGCTTCCTTGATGGCGGCATGCAGCAGGCCGCCCGTGAAGGCACGTCCGTTGACCGCAAGAATATGCATGCCGGGGCCGAAACCGGCCTTGTCCGCAAGGCTGCCGACGATCACGTCTCCCACGCGGCCATCGCCACCCACCTGCAGGCCCAGCGAGAACTGAGCGTACACCATGCCGGTCTGTGACTCCATCAACTGCTCCCAGTAGTTCTGCTTGTCGGTGTAGGTGAGCTTGTAGCCGCTCAGTGCGGCGATGCCTGCAACCTCCGGCGCATGGAACTCGTTCGAGTCCAGACGCTGATGCAGGAAGCCCGCCCAGTCGTTCGGCACAACGGCGTTCAGGCCTGCCACCACATCCTCAAACGTGTAGGGAACGACCTTCGGTCCGGTGTTGCCGCCGAAGCCGTGAAAAGCCGCCGTGAAGTCGTCGATGTTTTTCTTTCCGTTGGTCTTCTCGCGAATGGTGAGGTCGATTTCGAGCCAGAGCAGTTCGCCCTCATCGTAATAGTCCGTATCGCGGCGGTAGTTATCGTAGGGCCCGCCGGTATAGTAGAGCACCTGCGCCATGGTCGCGGTGTCCTGCAAATCGCGCCAGGTGCGGCCGGGACGAGCATCGTTGAGATAACCGGCGACCGTGGCCAGGCGGTCGCGATAGACCGACGGTGCCCAGATGCCGCAGCGCGCAGCGAGGATATCGCCAAGATACTCAGTGAGACCTTCATAGACCCAGAGCAGATCACCCTCCATCGGCTTCTGATAGTTGTCTGTGGCCAGGCCTGCAGGACGGCGATACTTGCCGTTCCACGAGTGCGTGAACTCATGCGGCAGCAGCAGTCCGTTGGCGATGAACTGGTTGTCGTCCACGAAGGTCTTTTCTCCAACGCGATCGTCGGAGGACTGGTGATGCTCCAGTCCAAAGTGAGAAACCTGATCGCTGAGCGTGACGAGGAAGTGATAGCTGGCATAGTGGCGCGACTTGTAGAGCGCGCCGGTCTCGCGAACGAGCTTGGAGAACTGGTCGATGTGCTCCTGAGAGAGATCGATATCCTCCGGGCCGTCTCCGGCGAGATCGAGGAAGTGCTTGGGACTGACCTCAGGAGCCAGCGGAATCTCACGGAACCAGCGGCCCGCAAGGACGGGAGAATCGATGAGCTGCTCAAGGGAGACGGTCTTGAAGCCGACGTCGTTGCCTTGCGGCTTCGAGGTAGCCTCCAGCGCAGTGCCGAAGTTCCAGCCGCTGGGAACCTTGATGGACGGCGTAATCATCACGTCGGAGGCCTTGGCTCCATCCGGATAAACCAGCATCTCGTTCCAGCTCAGTAGCGCGAGGTTGGCGCTGGTGCTGGCTCCTGCAGAGAAGCCCGACGCAGCGGCGGTCACAAGAAAATCCATTTTGATGTCGAGACTGGCTGCTCCTGCGGGAACGGTGATGTGATACGCGTACATATCCACCTTGTCGCGCTCCCACTTCACGGGCTGACCATTAGCCGTAATGACAAAGCCCGCCTGGTTATCGATGGGGCCATCCGGAGCGTGCTCGCCGGGAATCCACTTCGGATAGACCAGCGTCATCGGGCCGGGCTGTACGGGGATGGTCTCGGTGGCGTGAAGGATCTTGCGAGGGGCGTCGGTGAGATCGACAGCGAGTGCGATGGGCGCCGTCTGGGCCGAGGCAACGACAGCACAGCCGCAGAGAGCGGCTAGGGGAACAAGGCGGAACAGGGACATTTGTGGAACTCCTGAAGAGGTGCTGCGCAAGCAGATGATTAAAGATACGCGCGAGGAATGGGAATAGTCGCGGCTGGAGAGACAGGTGCCGGCACTGTGCACGACCGGTAAAGTTGACGGTTACTGACACACCGCGTCTCATGGAGATACATCATTAAATCGTTCTTCATGAGGGCTTCAATTGTTACAGAAAACACTTCTTGCCGCCGCCTGTCTTTCGATGGCGGTCCTCACCGCACAAGCTCAGCGTCTTTCCACAAAAGTCCTGCCCTCACACTACACGCTGGCACTTACACCAGACCTCCATGCAGCTACCTTTCACGGCGAAGAGACGATCGATATCACGCTGGCGCAACCTGCGACAGCGATTACGCTCAATGCCATCGAGATCAGGTTCGGAACTGTCAGCGTAATCGCCGGCGGCCAGACGCTGCCCGGCACCGTCAGCCTCAACGAGAAGGACCAACAGGCGACCTTAGCTTTTCCGTCCACCGTACCGGCCGGGCAAGCGCATCTTAAGATCAGTTACGACGGCATTCTGAACAACGAGCTTCATGGGTTCTATCTTTCCAAGAGCGACAAGCGCAACTATGCCGTCACGCAGCTTGAAGCCACCGACGCACGGCGCGCCTTCCCCAGCTTCGATGAACCGGCCATGAAGGCCACTTTCGATATCTCACTCTCCGTGGATAAGGGCGACAACGTCATCTCGAACACTAACGTCGTCTCCGATACGCCCCAGGGCGCAGAGAAGCACACGATCACCTTCGCGCGTACGCCGAAGATGTCCACCTATCTCGTCGCGTTCCTGGTCGGAGACTTCGAGTGCCAGACCGGCTCCGCCGATGGCATTCCAATTCGTGCCTGTGCCACGCCGGACAAATTGGGCCAGCTTCAGTTCGCGGTCAAAACGGCCGAGTTCGTCCTGCACTATTACGACACCTACTTCGGCATCAAGTATCCGATGCCCAAGCTGGACATGATCGGCATACCCGACTTCGAAGCAGGCGCCATGGAGAACTTCGGCGCCATCACTTATCGTGAGACGGCCATTCTCATCGACCCGCAGACCGCAACCGAGGGGCAGAAAGCCCAGGTTGCTGCAGTCATCGCGCACGAGATGGCGCACCAGTGGTTCGGCGATATGGTGACCATGCAGTGGTGGGACAATCTCTGGCTCAACGAGGGCTTTGCGACCTGGTTGGAGCATAAGCCGGTCAATGCCTTGAACTCCGAGTGGAACATTCCGCAGGCTGCCGCAGAGGAACTCGACGGCGCACTCAACTACGATGCGGGCCGCGTAACACGCACCATTCGTTCCAAGGCAGACACACCCGACGAGATCAATCAGCAGGGCGACGAGCTCAGCTACGGCAAGGCGGGAGGTGTACTCGCCATGGTTGAGAACTATATCGGCGAAGAGACTTTCCGCCAGGGTGTACACAACTACCTGCAGGCGCATATGTTCGGCAACGCCACCGCAGAGGACTTCTGGAATGCGCAGACTGCGAACAGCCACAAGCCTGTGGACAAGATCATGGAGAGCCTCATCGCCCAGCCCGGCGTACCTTTGCTCGAGTTCTCCGTCGCAGCCGGAGGCAAAACGGAGGTCAGACAGCAACGCTTCTACCTCTCCTCAAGCATGAAGGACACAACCGGCGAGACCTGGACACTTCCTGTCTGCTTCAAGACCGCAGGCGCTCCCACCTGCGAACTTCTTGGCGCAAAGTCCACCAGCACCCTCAACGTGCCTGCCGCGCCCTATCTGTTTGCAAACGCGGCGGCGAAGGGCTACTACCGAACCGTCTATGCTCCGGCAGACTATGCCAGGCTGGTCGCACACGCAGAGACCGGACTTACGGCTCCGGAGCGCATTGTCATGCTCGACAACCAGTGGGCTCTCGTTCGCGCAGGCAAGGTCAAGGTCGGTGATTTTCTCGACCTCGTTACAGCGATCGGCAAGGACCAGGACTCCGGCGTCCAGGCTTCAGCGCTCGGCTCGGTGGGCTCCATCCGGGAACGCATCGCAGACGATGCAGACCGCGACAAGCTGGCAAGCTGGATCCGCACAACCTATCTGCCCCTTTATGAAACCCTCGGCGTGCCATCTCCGTCCGATTCGCCGGACAAAAAACAACTTCGGGCTCAGTTGTTCGGCCTGCTTGGCGGTGCGAAAGACGAGGCCATCATCACTCAATCTCGTGAACTGGTCGGCGAGTTCATGAAGGACCCGACCTCGGTCGATCCAACGCTGTTCCAGGCCGCCACAGCTGTTGCTGCGACAAATGGCGATGCGGCCTTCTATGAACACGTTCTGCAGGCCAGCAAGAATACGCAAAACCCACAGATGAGCGAACAGGCGCTCCACCTGCTCGCCTACTTCAAGGATCCCGAGCTGGTCACGCGCACCCTGGACTATGCTACCTCCGGCCAGGTCCGCAATCAGGATTCCTGGATACTGCTTGCGATCGAGCTGCAAAAGCGCATGTCGCGGGTGCAGACATGGCAGTACGTTCAACAGAACTGGGACAAGGTGAAGGCCCAGTTCACCACGGCGTCCGGAGCCTATGTAGTCGGCTCGACCGGGGCGTTCTGCGATGCGACACACCGCGATGAGGTGAAAAGCTTCTTTGCTTCGCATCCTGTCCCCTCGTCCAATCGTTCGCTCCAGCGTGCCGTGGACCAGATCAACGACTGCATCGAACTGCACGATTCTCAGGAGGCTAACCTGAAGAACTGGCTTGCTACCAACGTGCCGTAACCCTGGAGCGGTTCGAATGGACTCGTTCTGCCGAAAGCCGTGTGGGAGGTCTCCGTGGGAGGACCTCACACACGGCTTTCGCGCCGTTAGAGCATTTCCCCTGTAGGTGTAGAGCGGTGCCTCGATTTTTATGGGCGTTTTCCCCAATGAAAACGCCACTGCACGCCCGCTTCCAGATTCCCCGCAACAGGGAAAATGCTCTAAAGACCTAAGCCGAAACTGCTGTAAGAGCGGCAGCTCGAGAACGAAGGCAGGGTTAGGCGCCTTCGGTGTAGCACGATCGCAGACTACGGCCACGCCTCTCCGTTAGAATTGGCGCACGTACATGAATCTTTACGCGATCGTTCTCGGCATCATTGTGGTCACACTGCTCAGCGTCTCGCTGGCACGTCTGGGCAAAGTAAAAACCAAGGCCGACTATCTCGTCGCGGGGCGCTCCCTGCCGGCGTTTGTGCTGGTATTTACGCTGCTCTCCAGTTGGATCGGCTCCGGCTCTCTGCTCGGTGGCGCGGAGAACGCCTACAGGCATGGCTTCGCCGCGCTCTGGCAGGGCGGCGGCGGATGGGCCGGGCTGCTGCTGATCTACTTCATCGCGCCACGCGCCCGGAAGTTCGCGCAGTTCACCATTCCCGACCTGCTGGAATCGCGCTACAACCAGACGGCACGCGTGCTCGGCGTCATCGCCGTGCTGTTCACCTACACGGCCATCACCAGCTACCAGTTCATCGGCGGCGGCGATATCGTGCACCTCATCTTTCCCTCCGTCACAGCCGTACAGGGACAGTACATCCTGGCGGGCTTCGTGATCGTGTTCACGGCGATTGCGGGCATGGGCTCCGTCGCCTACATGGACGTAGTGATCGGACTGCTGGCGACGTTCACGATGCTTGCCGCGCTGCCGGTGCTGGTTCACTTGGCGGGAGGATGGAAGGGAGTTCGCGCAACGCTGCCTGCGACGCACTTCCAGGTATTCGGCGATCTCACCCCGATCAATGCGCTGGAGTTGTTTTTGCCAACCTGCCTGCTGATGCTTGGCAACCAGTCGATGTACCAGAAGTTCTTCTCCGCCAAGAGCGAGAAGGACGCAACCCGCGCGGTGAGCGGATGGATCGTCGGCACGGTCATTCTGGAGACGATCATCGTAGCGATTGCGGTCGTGGGTTCGGCGCTATATCGCACAGGCGAGGTGCATGACCGTCCGCGCGAGATTCTTGCCTACACGGCTATTCATGGCTTCGGTGGCTCTAAAGCGCTCGCAGTACTCGGAGCCCTGCTGGTCGGAGCGATCTTTGCGAAGGTGGTTTCGACGGCGAACAACTATCTATTTTCGCCTGCGACCAATCTCGTGAACGATGTGTTCGCGCGTTACATCAAGCGCGACGCCTCGAACAAGCAGATCCTGCTGGTATCCCGTTTGATGGTCGTAGCTCTGGGCCTCTGGGCGCTCTATCAGTCGCTGGGCACGACCTCGGTGCTGAAGAAGTCGCTCTATGCCTACACCATCTATTCAGCGGCGCTGACGCCGGTGATCCTGGCGGCCTTCTTCTGGAAACGGGCGACGGCGGCAGGTGCGGTGGCCAGCATCGCAGCCGGAACCGTGGTCACTGTCGCGTGGGACTCGCTGACGCCGCATCTGCCGCCGGTAATCGCCGCGCGCGATGCCATTCTGCCTGCGTTGGTGGCCTCGCTAATCTGCCTGTTTGCCGTAAGCCTGGCGACAAAACGGCCCAGCGAACAGCAACTGGCGCCCTTCGCCAGTTGATCCTAAAGACCTGCGTTAATAGCTCATCAAATGTGCCTTGCGGAAGCCACCGAAACGAGGCTCTCGGTATCTAATGGCGGCAGGTGGGAAAGACTCCTGCCACCAAGGAGAGAAACGCATGGCATACACCAACCTTGCTACAGATAGCGCTACCACCCTTCGCCCCCTGACCGGCGATGATGCAACCGCAACCTTCGAAAACGATCCACGCTTTGCGGGATCGGACGCCGCAGCCTTCGCCTCCAGCGAAAACCTCAACGTCGCAGGCGCCGAGGAAGATGAGGACGACTTCGAAGACGAAGACGAGACCGAAGTCGCCGAGGATGAGGATGACGAAGAGGACGACGAAGACGAAGATGAAGATGAAGATGAAGACGATGAAGATGAGGACGAAGACGAGGACACTGACGACGAAGATGAGGATGAAGACGACGCCGTCGCCGAGCACGATGACGAGGACGCCGTCGCAGAGAAGCAGGCTGCGTAGTTTCTCGCTCGGGGTCTAGTTCGCTCCACCCCAAATCTTGTCATCTCGACCGAAGCATGACGGCTTCATGTCATGCGAAGTGGAGAGACCCGCAGTTTGTTTGCGCAAACGATATTGCCTGGGCAAACAAACTGCGGGTCTCTCCACTTCGGCGCAAAAGCGCGCCTTCGGTCGAGATGACAAGGTATAGATGAGTCAAAACGATAAAACAAACGAAGCAGCTACACGCCCTTCTTGCGCGGCTCCCAGATGTATTTGTGAATCTGCAGGCTCAGACGCGCGGGCAGGCCATCGGCCAGCATCCACTCCACCACAAAACGCGGATCGAGCGTGGCATTATCCGTCGTACGCAGCTCGCTCGGAGCCTTGCTGAATGCGGGCGAAAGCAGAATGCTGCCGCACGTCGTCTCCAGGGCGTGCGTACGGATAAAGTCGCGCGCAAACTCGTAGTCCGCGCGGTTGCTCAGCACGAACTTCACCTCGTCGTGGGGGGTGAGCGCGTCGAGATTCGCCATGTGGAACGAGTTGGCCGCCGAACCCGCGCCCGGGCACTTTACATCGACGATCTTGTGCACGGCCTTTGGCACATCGGCCAGGGGGCGCTCGCCGCTGGTCTCCATCATCAAGGTGTAATTGGCGTCGAGCAGCCGCTGCATCAACGGCAGCAGCTCTTTTTGCTGCAACATCGGCTCACCGCCGGTGAACTCGATCAGAGGGCAGGGCTGCAGCGCTTCGATCTGCGCGACGATCTCGTCGGTCGTGAAGGGCTTGCCGCCGGTAAAGGTGTACTCGGAGTCGCACCACGCACAGCGCAGATTGCAGCCGGCCAGACGCACGAAGATACACGGAACGCCCGCGAAAGAGCTCTCGCCCTGGACCGATTTGTAGAGTTCGATGAGATGCATGGGGTTCCTTGGATCACTTGCCACAGCGGGCCGGAAGCAGATTCCCTTCGGGAATGACAACAGGAAAAGCAAAAGCTAAAGACAACAACGAAAATCTATCGCTATTCGTAGTACCGCGCGAAGCTGGTGTCCGTCTCGTAGACGGTGCAATCCTTCACCCGCACCCGGCCCTGTGCCATGTTGAGGAGCTGGCTGGCAGTCTGCTCGAAGAAATACCGCGCAAGATTTTCAGCCGACGGGTTGAGCGTCGTAAAGGGCTCGAGGTCGTTGATCATCTGGTGGTCCAGGTACTCGACCGTCGGGCGCAGGACCTGCTTCAGCAGCTTGAAGTCGAGCAGCATGCCGGCCTCATCGAGCTCCGAGCCGACGAGGGTGACGAACACGCGGTAGTTGTGGCCGTGTGGGTTTTCGCATTTGCCGTGATAGTTGCGAAGGTAGTGGCCCGAGGAGAACCCGGCCTGTACCGTAACTTCAAACATTATGGGTGCAGCTCCAATCGAGGCGCGATTGAGCGCCATCAACCATTCTACCGGTGGCGGCGCTTTTGCTGGCGCTGTTCCGCATCACGGCGCTCGGCCTGCTCAATGAGCGACGACAGAATCCCCCCCAGCGCCACAGCCAGCGCGACTACCAGCAATCCGAGCCCCATGGTGCGCCAGAGCCGGATATCGCCGGGCGAACCGGGCTGTTGCGCGATGTTGGTGAACGACAAAATGCCGCAGACCAGCGCGAGAACGCCGAGGGTGGCTGCGAGAATGTAGAGGTTGCGTCCCAAGTGAATGGCTCCGCTTTTAGTCTAGAGGAAGTGGGGCGCGAGCTTCGGCACAGATGTCGTCGTTGCTGCGAAAAACAAACGACGAAAAAGGCTACAAAGCCTCGAAGAACTTCTCCACCTCGCCGATCTCCTCCGTCCGCCGATACGGCGGCAGCGAGTCGAGAAAGGTCGCGCCATAGCGCGTCGTGCGGATGCGCGGATCAAGCAGCATCAGCACCCCGCGGTCCGACAGCGAACGAATCAGCCGTCCAAAACCCTGCTTAAGCGCGATAACCGCCTGCGGAACCTGCAGGTCGTTGAAAGCATTGCCGCCGGCAGCGGTGATCGCATCCGTGCGAGCCTTCATGATCGGGTCGGTGGGCACGGCGAACGGCAGCTTGTCGATGATGACGCAGCTCAACTGCTCGCCCTGCACATCGATGCCCTGCCAGAACGACGACGTACCGAAGAGCACGGCGTTCGGCGTCTCGCGAAACTGCTGCAGCAACACGTGGCGCGGCGCGCTGCCCTGCATCAGCAGCGGGTAGGGCAGTTGCGCCAGCAGGCGCTCGTGCATCTCGCGCATCTGCGCGTAGCTGGTGAAGAGGCAGAAGGCGCGGCCGCGCGAGATCTCCAGCACGCGGCGGGTCTTCTCCGTGGCCTGTGCGATGAAGTCCGCATGGCGCGGATCGGGCATCGTCGGCGGAAGGTAGAGAAGCGCCTGCTTCGCGTAGTCGAAGTGCGAGGGCACGACAAGCTCTTTGGGAAAGGGAATGCCGAGGCGTTTTTTGAGATGCGCGAAGCTCGGCACGCCGTCTGCCCCGGCAACCGTGAGCGTCGCCGAAGTAAGAATGACGCTCGGATAGTGCGTAAAAAGCGTCTCGGCCAGCAGCGTGGAGACGTCGATCGGCGTGGCCTGGAGATGCGTGCTGAAGGCCTGCGGAGGCGGTGCCTGCGAGGGCTCGACGAGGCGTGCATTGCGAGCAGCATTACGCAGGCCGCTGGTGGCGCGGCGCTCGATCCAGAAGACTGTGTTCGGATCTTCAGACTCGAGCAGAAATTTCATATGGTGGCGGATGTCCGCCGCACGCTTGCGCAGACCCGCGGCCTCTTCTACCTCGCGCAAACGTTCCAGTTCGCCTTCAAGCCGCTGCAGCGCGTTCGACGCGCCAAGATAGGCATCGCCGCGCGACTCCAGAAAGTCTGCCCGGTCGATAAACTCCAGCCGCCCCAGGTGCGACGGCCCCGCAGGCAGCGAGCCGAAGAAGAGCTTCGACCGTTCGCGGATGGTCTGTGTCGCGCTTTCGATCGCGCTCGTACTCACGCCCTTGGCGCGCAGCATCGACTCCGTATCGCGAGCCAGCTCGTCAAAACGCGCATTTGACAGAGCGATGCCAAAGTACTGCGAGGCTACGTCTTCCAGCTCATGCGCCTCGTCGAAGATCACCGCCGCGGCCTCGGGCAGAATCCCCGCGTCCGGCGCGCCCGCGGCCTGCTGCTTGATGCTGAGGTCGGCGAAGAAGAGATGGTGATTGACGATGACGATGTCCGACTCCAGCGCCTTGCGCCGCATGCCGGTGACGAAGCACGGCTCCCAGTTGGGGCACGACTGCCCGAGGCAGACCTCGCTACGCGCGTCGAGCTTGTGCCACAGTGGCGACTGCTCGGGCAGCGCGTCGATCTCGGAGCGGTCACCGGTCTCGGTGGTGCGCTCCCACTTCAGGATGTGGTGGAACTGGTCGATCTCCTCCAGCCCGCTGAGGATGGGATTGTCGCGCAACGCGTAGAGCTTCTGCTTGCAGAGGTAGTTCGCGCGGCCCTTCATGTAGCAGACCTTCAGCGGCCCGAGCAGCGATTCGAGGAACGGGATGTCCTTGAAGTAGAGCTGTTCCTGGAGGTTCTTCGTTCCGGTCGAGATGATGATGCGCTGCTTCTGCTCGCGGGCCCGCCGCAACGCGGGCAGCAGGTAGGCGAGCGTCTTGCCGGTACCCGTGCCGGCCTCGGCGATGAGGTGTCGACGGTCGGCAAAGCACTGCTCGATGGTCTTCGCCATCAGGTACTGGCCGGGGCGATGCTCGAAGGCAAGCGAAGATTTCGCCAGCAATCCGCCGGGATGGAAGAAGTCATACAGCGATGGAAGCTTCTGCTCCGGCAGAGCTTCGTGCATCGCGGGAAGTGGAGTGGCGGAGGGCATCGACTACGTTGATGATAATCGCCGTTTCTTCGCCATGCTTCCGAGACCCCCAAAAGATGAATTCCAAAGCCTTCACAAGGCTTGACCAAGCAGGGTTGCCTTTGCTTTGCAGTTGCCTTTCTGGTTGTCATTCCGAGCGTAGCGAGAAACCTGCTGTCTCCCGTTTTTTGCCAGTACTACTACAAGGGTTATGCGTCGTTCGTTCAAACCGATCCACCGTTTTAGCTCACATACTTCCAGGTGATACGAACGAAGAGCGGGAGACAGCAGGTTTCTCGCTACGCTCGGAATGACAACCAGAAAGGCAGGAACAAAGACAACGACAGCAGCAATGGCAACATTGATTATCCACAGGAACCTGCGATCGAACGTCACCTTTCGGATTCACATTCGGCCCAGGGAACTTTAAGAAGCCTTCCAGCGTAGAGACCCAGATACACTGCAGGTCTTCGGCCGTGCTGCGTCCGCCGCACGGCACGTTGCCGCAGGTGATGGGGTCACATGAAAAAATTATTTTTCGCCGCGAGCTTTGCGGCGCTTGCGTTCTCGCACGCCTTTGCGGAAACGGTCTGCCACGGAACGACTCTCACCGGTATCGTGCGCGACAGCACGCTTGCGCTCATTCCCGGCGCGATGATTACTCTGGATGGCAACCAGAATGCTGAGAGCGGCTCCGACGGCAGCTTTCGCTTTACCTGTATCGGCGATGGTTCGCATCGTCTATCCGTAAACGTTGAAGGCTTTGAGAAGCGTGACCTCACGCTCACCACCCCCCACGGGGGGCAGGTGGATTTCGTGTTGAAACCGGAAGCCGTTGAGAGCGAGGTCGATGTAAGCGCAGACGGCGGGCCCAGTGTCAGCGTTACGTCCGCCGGCCCTTCACAGACCCTCTCCGGCAAACGCCTGCAGTCCCTCGCCGACGACCCCGACGATCTTCTGCGCGAGTTGCAGCAGATGGCCGCGGCCGGCGGCGGCAGCCCGGGCAACTCCACCATCAGCATCGACGGCTTCCAGGGCGGCGGCGACGGCAATACCACCCTTCCGCCCAAGAGTTCCATTGCCTACATCAAGGTCAACCCCGACCTCTTCTCCGCCGAGTATCGCTCGCCGCCGTTTGGCGGCGGCCACATCGAGGTCTACACCAAGCCCGGCCTGAGCGCTTATCACGGGGCGCTCTTCGCCACCAACGGAAGCCCCTGGATGAACGCCCGCGATCCGTTTTCTACCAGTAAGGCTTCTCTCGGTAAACAGCGCTATGGCTTCGAGTTCACCGGCCCCATCTTCAGGAAGGGTAGCGACTTCAGCATGACGCTCGAACATCGCAGCATCGACAACTTCGCCGTTGTGAATGCCGTCACCATCGATGGCGCAGGCAATCAGTCCAGCATCGTTCAGAACGTTGCCGCACCGCAGCGCCTCTGGGTCGGCACCGCGCGCACGGACTGGCAGCTTGGGCCCAAAAACACCTTCATTGCCACCTTCAACTCCTATTTGAACCATCTCGAGAACGTCGGCGTCGGAGGCGCCTCGCTCGCCGAGACCGGCTATGACCAGGAGAAGTACGACCATACCCTGCGCTTCACCGACGTCACCACCATCTCCCCTAAACTCATGCACGAGGCGCGCCTGGGTATCGAGTGGGATGGCAATAACGACGCCCCGAACTCTACCGCTCCGCAGGTGCAGGTAGCCGGCGCCTTCACCGGAGGAGGCTCAACCGCCGGTCCGGTACGCGATCACGAACTGGATATCGAAGGCGACGACGACGTCATCCTCACCACCACCAATCACCTGATGAAGTTCGGCTTCCAGGCCGAGATCCTCGACGAACATCTGCGCCTCACCACGAACTTCAATGGAACCTACACCTTCGGCGGCGGCACTGTTCCGGGCCAGGCCGTAGCGCTCACCGGCCTCCAGCAATACTCACTGGCGTTGAGCGGTCAGCCCAACGGCTCGCCCACCGACTACTCCAATGTGGCCGGCAACCCCGAGGTCGATCTCGTCCAGACCCGCTTTGCCCCCTTCTTCCAGGACGACTGGAAGGTCCGCCCCAACCTGCATATCGCTTACGGCGTACGCTACTACACCCAGACCGACCCTAAGGTGGTCGATAGCCTCACGCCGCGTCTCGGCGTCGCGTGGTCTCCGGACAAGAAGTCCACCTGGACTCTGCACAGCCACGCCGGTCTCTTCGCCGACCGTTTCTTCGCCCATACCTATGCCGAGATTCTGCGCATGGACGGCGTCCAGCGCGTCACCAGCACGATCTACAACCCCACCTGCACCGGCATCTTCAACCCGGCGACGTGCAATCCCTTCAATGGCGCCACGCCCATCCATTCCATCCGCACCGTCGCTCCCAGCTTCCCCAATACCTTCTACAGCATTGAGAACATCGGCTTCACGCATACGCTGCCCCACGGCTGGAACCTCTCCGGCGACTATCACATAGCGCAGATATGGCACGCTACGCGCTCGGAGAACATCAACTCTCCGCTGAACAACTCACCCACCGGACCACGCCCCGGCGCAGCCAATCTGAATGTGCTGCAGATGCAGGGCACCGGCCGCGGCTACGGCAACGTCGAGTTTGCCGGACTGGAGCAACATTCACTCAAGCATGTGCAGCTCTTCATGGGCGCAGTCCGCGTGCAGATCATCGACGACAACGATGGCAACTCAAACAATGGAAACAGCGAATTTTCCACCCCGCAGACCACTGGCTCCAACGCCGGAGAGTACGCCCGTTCCACAGGGAACGGCCTGTGGAACGTCTTTGGCAACGCCACATTCTCGTTGCCGGAGAAGATCCAACTCAGCGGCAACTTCAATGCCTCCGGCGACGCACCCTACAACATCACCACCGGCTTCGACAACAACGGCGACGGCAACTTCAACGACCGTCCACAGTACGCCGCTCCGGGAACGCCGGGTGCCATCTCTACCCCTTATGGCCTGTTGGTGGCCTCGGGAGGCAAGGGCGTCTTCCCGCGCAACAAGGGCACGATGCCCTGGACGTTCTATCTCGATTCGAACCTGGAGCGCACCTTTACACTGACGCACAACCCGAAGGCAGAACATCAGCAGACCCTGCAGGTGAACATCCGATCGTCCAACCTGCTGAACCATACCAACGTGACGCAGGTGGGTGGAGTGCTGGGCTCCCCGCAATTCGGAGTGCCCTATGCAGCCGACAATGGCCGCCGCGTTGAAGGTGGAGTGCGGTATAGCTTTTGACGCACCTATGTGTTTGGATAGTGCGCTCAGGGTTATGGCGTGTGAAGTACCACGGGTACAAGCCCCGAAGGGGCGGCATATCCCAGCCCAGGGTGGAGGCATCCGTAGCGAGCGTTTTTTGCTCGCTGCGGTGCCGGAACCCTGGGTCAAGTCATAAAGGAAGTTGAGCCCTGAAGGGGCGACCTATCGTGGCTCCACAACACAATAGGTCGCCCCTTCAGGGCTCTACCTTCTTCTGGGAGCCATAACCC
This sequence comes from Granulicella mallensis MP5ACTX8, assembly GCF_000178955.2. Classification (NCBI taxonomy): domain Bacteria; kingdom Pseudomonadati; phylum Acidobacteriota; class Terriglobia; order Terriglobales; family Acidobacteriaceae; genus Granulicella; species Granulicella mallensis. The sequence goes on from NC_016631.1 coordinate 6,135,322, forward strand.
AGGGCTCCGGCGACCCGGCGAGCAAAAGCGCTCGCCAGCCGCCTCCACCCTTGACGCAGAGCGCGATGCGAATGCTTGTGGGGCGCTTTGCGTCACCACCCTGGGCTGGGATATACCGCCCCTTCGGGGCTTGTACCCGTGACTGTCTGGAACTCTGCGCTTCATTGCATCGATGTCGTCGTCCGTTATTAGAAAACGGGTGACAACTCCCCTCCTGCATGAAGACAGACCGCTGAATCCCCGCCATAAAAACGCCATGAACGCAGAGGATGCGTATCGTTCTTATAATGAAGGATGCGCTGTGGCGCGGAGGACAGGCACCATGGCACCGAAACGCGAACAGAAAAAAAGATTAGGCAAGAAGCACCGGCAGGCGAGCACTCGGCCGAAGCTGGGCAAGACCGCTCCCAGGGCGACGGCGACAACCGGCGCGGTTTCGCCGAAGAAGCGCAAGGAGATTGCGGCGAAGAAGGCCGCAGCCACCAAGGCCGCGAAGACGCCGACTCGCAGTCCGGAAAAAGAACGGCACGTCGTTATCAGCCCTCGCGACGCCAGTGGCGAGCAGCGTGGCCACGCGAGCGAGAGGCAGGCACCCCCACGCGTTCGTGCGATCAAGAAGCCGCTCGATCCCGATGCCGCGGAAAAGCGCGAATGGCGTGAGGCCGAAGCCCTGGCGACGGAGCTTACGCTCGTTGCCGACAGGCATCATGAGCCCACCCGGCTGCCGTTGGTTGCGATCTGCGGCCGGCCCAACGTCGGCAAGTCGACGCTCTTCAACCGCCTCACCCAGACGCGGCGCTCCATCGTCGGCGACGAGCCGGGCATTACGCGCGACCGCATCTACGGCGAGGTCGAGTGGGCTGGGCGCGATGTGCGCCTCGTCGACACCGGCGGCGTCATCCCCGACGACGAAGCGCTCATTCCCGCCGAGATCTTCCGCCAGGCCAAGGTCGGCCTCGAAGAAGCGGACGTGATCATCATGGTCGTCGACGGACGCACGGAACTGGCCGCGCCCGACATCGAACTGGCCCGTCTTCTGCTGCGCGGCGGCAAGCCGATCTTCCTGGCCGTCAACAAGATGGATACCCCAGAACTGGAGGCCGGCGCGGAGAACTTTCGCCGCCTGGGCTTCAGGAACGTGCTGCCCATCTCCGCCGAACATGCCGCAGGCATCGGCGATCTACTCGACGAGGTATGGGCGGCGCTGCCGCCGGAGTTCGTCGCGGAAGAGCCCGAAGAGGCGATGGAAGGCTTCGAAGAAGAGTTCGAAGAGGACATGGACGGCGGCGGCGATCCTCTGCCCGGCGCACAGGACGCTCCTGACGAAGAGTCCAAACCGGGCCGCAGATTGCGTTCGCACGGCGAACACATCTCCCGCGAGACGAAGATAGCCATCATCGGTCGCCCGAACGTCGGCAAGAGCACGCTGTTGAACGCGCTCACCGGATCGGACCGCGCCATTGTCTCGCCTATCGCCGGAACGACGCGCGATGCCGTGGACGAGGTAGTCACACGAGAAGGCCATGACTTCCGCTTCATCGACACCGCAGGCATCCGGCGCAAGGGCAAGACAAAGCTGCTCGCTGAAAAGCTCAGCGTCATCATGAGCCGCAAGCATCTCGAGGCCGCCGACGTGGCGCTGCTGGTGATCGACGCCGCCGAAGGCGTTGCCGCTGCCGACGCGAACATCGGAGGCTATGCGCATGAGAGCGGACGCAGCGTCATCATCATCGTGAACAAGTGGGATCTGATGACCGAGGTCGGCCCCGACGGCAAGCGGCTGCTCGACGGCAAACCACCCGCGGACCAGAAGGTCTACGAACAGCAGGTGCGGGACTCGCTGAAGTATCTCGACTACGCACCGTTATTGTTCGTCTCGGCCTCGGAATCCCAGGGCATCGAGCAGGTCTTCAAGAAGGTAGAACTGGTAGCTCGCGAACGCCGCAAGCGCGTCTCGACCGGATCGATGAACCGCTTCCTGGACAAGATCGACTTCCAGCGGGCGTCGGTTCCCATGGCAAAGCGCGTCAGGATCTATTACATGACGCAGGCCGCGGTGGCACCGCCCACATTCGTGCTCTTCACCGATCGAGATGTGAAGCTGCACTTCAGCTACGAGCGCTTCCTCGCCAACGAGATTCGCGACACCTTCAAGTTCATCGGGTCGCCGATCTGGTTCAAAGTGAAGGCGAGGAATAAGAAGAAAAAAGAAGAGTAGCGATTACATACCCAAACTCCAAAGGCGACATGGTTTCAGCCCCGAAGCGGCGATATATCCCAGCCTGGGGCGCGAGCCCCAGGTACTAGGTCCACAACGAAACCGAGGGTTGAAAGCTCGATATATCTCGCTAATGCAGACGAGATATATCGGGCTTTCAACCCTCAATGATTTGGAAACTGCGATTGCTTCTTGCACGCATTACCCAAAACTTGTCATCTCGACCCGAGCGATAGCTTTATCGTCATGCGAAGTGGAGAGACCTGCAGTTTGCTCGCACTAGCAATATTGCCTGTGCGAGCAAACTGCAGGTCTCTCCACTTCGGCGGCAAAAGCGCCGCCTTCGGTCGAGATGACAAATTTGGGGTAGGTCTATCGAACGAAGATCATTCCTCGATTACAGCCTATCCCCTGACATTCCTTCAGGCAGCTCAGTTCGGCAACGGCTGCAGCGTCACCGTGCGTCCGGTTTTCGCCGACTCGCGGGCCGCGTCGAGAATCTGCACCACGATCATGTTGGTGTCGAGCGCCGAAAGATCTCCATCCGGCTTGATCTCTCCGCGCAACACCGCAGCCAGATAGTCCATCGAGTTCTGCCGCTCCGGCGTAAGCGGGGGAGCCGTCATCGTCGACTCTTTCTGCTCATGCGCATAGCGGACGCGCATCTCGTCGGAGGCTACCGTGATGGCATAACCGGTCGCTCCATAGACCTCCATGTCCTTGCGGCTGAAGGGCCAATTCCACGAGGGCATCAGCACAGCCTGCGCGCGGGGGTAACGCAGAATGATCGTCGCATCGTCGTCGACCTTCGGATAGATATCAGGCTTGTCGGTCTGGGCCACGGCGGTGACGCTGAGCGGGGCCTTGCCGTGCATCATCTGCGTCATCAGGTCCGCGCCGTAGCAGCCGAAGTCGAACAGGGCTCCCGCACCGTTCTGGACCGGATCGGTAAGCCACGGCAGCCACTCCGGACCGACGCCGATCTCCTTCGGCCCAAAGTGCCCATCATGGATGACGACCTTGCGCACGTCGCCCAGCTTGCCTGAGACCACTTCGTTGTAAGCCTCCTGGTTGCTGGCGTACCAGGTCGTCTCATAGTTCACCAGCACCTGCACATGGTGCTCGGCCGCAGCCTTGCGAATGGCGAGCGCATCGGCCACCGTGGTGGCGAGCGGCTTCTCCACCATCGAGCTGACACCGTGGCGCGCGGCCAGTTCAATCACCTTGCGATGGTCGAGGATCGTTGTGTACACCAGCACGGCCTGCGGATGCACGGCGTTAAGCATGGCCTCGGTATCGGTATAGAAGAGGGCGTGGTCCAGGTGAAACTCTTTTTCGTACTGAGCCGCAACGGCGGTGTTGGGTTCGGCGATGCCTACGAGTTGAACGTTCTTGTCCTTGGACAGCGGGCCAAACAAGCCCTGCGCATGACCATGCACCAGGCCGACGATGGCAACTCGCACAGGAGCAGCCTGTGCGTGGACTGCCTGGGAGAGGAATGTTGTTACAAGGACGAGGAGTGCGCAACGGACGAACGAAAGCTTCACGGCGTTTCCTTTGGTACAGCGAAATTGTTTCTATCTTAGAACTGTTCCTGAATCTGCCGTACTATCTGGAGTTGAAAGATGAAACCTCCCCGGCAGATATTCGAGTTCGACGCGGCCAAAGCGGCCAGCAACCTGGAGAAGCATGGTGTTTCATTTGCAGAAGCAATGACGGTTTTCGACGATGCGCTCTCCTCCACACTTCCAGATGATCAACGCTCGAACGACGAACTCCGCTTCATCACGGTTGGAATGTCTTCGCGGCAACGTCTGCTTTTTGTCGTTTACACTGACACTGTCTCCAGCATCCGTATCATCGGGGCTCGTCTTGCCACTGCAACGGAGAGAAAACAGTATGAAGAAACGTGAACTCGATCCCCTCGCTCCTCGACCGGCTCTGGATTTCAGCAAGGGCGTTCGCGGGAAGCACCATGGCCGCATGCAACAGGGAACGAATGTTGTTCTTATCGCTCCAGATCTCCTTGAAACTTTTCCAGACTCCGAAGCCGTCAATGAGGCGCTCCGCAGCTTGAAGAAGATAGCGGAACGAACTACGAAACCAGCTTCTCGCTCTACCCCTAAAAGATCTACCGCCCTGGCCAGCTAGTACCGGTCTACCACCTGGCGATGCCGCTGCAACCACCAGCACGCCCCACTGCCTGCCTGCGGAAATAGAGAGTAGCTGCAATCCACCACGTTAACGTCTCCCAGGTAATACTCCTCTTTGTTGTTCTTCATCTCCGCCGCAACGACGCTGATCACCTGAACCTTGCCCATTCCGTTGCCGTGGGAGACGCGCAACTTCCAGACCGCCCAGTCGACGGGATACGACAAGGCCGCAATGATCAGCAGTCCTACAAGCGTTCTAAGCAGAATCCGTTTCATGAGAGCCACGCCCTATTATGCAGGCAGGCGATGGTAGAAAGACGCTAGGCCCTCATCACAAGTCTCAGCACGGATATCAGCTTTGTTGCTGCACATAGCCCAACACAAGCTACAAGTTGAACAGCTCCCGCAACCGCTTGGTCTGCGAGCGGCTCACCGGGATCTCGGTCTGCTTGCGGTCGTCCATACGGAGTTGATACGACGACTTGAACCACGGCACGACCTCGCGGATGTGCTGGATGTTCACCACGAACGACCGGTGCGCGCGCCAGAACTGTTCCGGGTCAAGCTGATCCATCAACTCTTCGAGCGTTCGGCAGTTCGAATCGCCCTCCACCGTTTTGGTCACCACCGAGATCCTGCCGTCCTCGATCGCAGCGAAGCACACATCCTTCTGATCGGCGAGCAGCAGACGGTTCTGTGCCCTCACCACCACCTTGCCCGATTTCGCCAAATTGTGCGCTCCCTGTGCGGAGAGTCCCGAAGCCTGTGCCGCCTGCTCCTCCACCATGCGCAGCAGGGCATCCAGCTTGGCTGCTGCATCCGAGCCGAACTCAGCGCCATTGCTACTCTGGGAGGCCACTGCCTCACTGCTCGGCCCATCGGATGCCAGGCGCGCGCGCACCTTCTCCAGCGTCTTCACCACGCGTTTGGCGTCGAAGGGTTTCAGCAGGTAGTCGACCGCGTTCACCTCGAACGCCTTTACCGCGTACTGGTCGAACGCTGTCGCAAAGACGACCTGCGGCATGTGGAACTTGCGGTCGAGCGCCAGCACCTTCTTGAGCACGGCAAAGCCGTCGAGCCCCGGCATGCGGACATCGAGGAAGATCACATCAGGTTTATGCGTCCGGATAAGGCTCACGGCTTCGATGCCGTTGCTTCCCTGGGCCAGCACCGAGACCTCGCCCGCGGCCTCCAGCAGATATTGCAGCTCCTGCCGGGCCAGCGGTTCGTCGTCGATGATCAGGGCGGTGAGCGGACTTGCCATTACGGCATTCTAGTCTTTAGACCAGAGATCTTTGTTGTTGACTAGTCGCTATACGACCTCAACCGCGCCGGAACGGAATCCTCGGCCAGGTCGTGTCCGCACTGCGTGCAGTAGACATCGGTGATCTTCACTCCGCGATGGCACACCCCGCACACCGGGGCCATCTGGAACTGGCACTGCGGGCAGAAGTGATAGCTGCCCTCCATCGCCGTGGCGCAGTGCGGGCAGCGCGACAGGATCGGCTGCCGCAGCATGAAGTACACCACCGAACCGATGCCGCCGGGCAGAACCACGCACACCAGCATCCACAGGCCCGCGGACATGCCGCGGCGCTTGACGTCGCGGCTCACATAGCCGAGCAGCAGGGCATAGCTGGCGACCAGTGCACCCCACCAGTAACCCGCCATCAGGCGCATCGGCAGGAGCTCATGCTTGTGGTGCGGCATGACCTCGTGGAAGATGTACTGCATTCCCACAAACAGGGCGATGGCAAGCACCATCGACCACCGCGGGATCATCATCAATTCCTGGTCCCCGCTCGAGGAGGAGTCGCCCTGTTGTGATGTCACCCACTGGGTCATCGCGTCACCTCACTGTTGGACTGGCTGCGTTCACGCTGAAACCATACCAGGCCCAGCAGCACGGCCGTCACCGGCAGCGACCACAACAGTAGCAGGAACAACTGATCGCTGGCATCGGGAACACCATTCGGAGTCAGCTCGTCGTAACCCTCGAGTACAGCCCATACGGCGTAGCAGAGCCCCATCAGCAGCATCGAGAAGATGCCCAGCGGAACCCACAGGCTGCGCGAACGCTGCTTTTGCTCCCGCATGACCAGCGCCTGCTCGCGCACCACGCGGTGCGTGCGGTTTACCACCGAAGCGCGGGCCGTGAAGTTCATGGGTCCCGTCTGCCTCGTTACATCTTTGAAGTCTTGAGGAGCGCTCACGCCTTCACCTCCAATGCCCTGGCCTCGGCCGCATGGCGTTCGGCGCGGAGACTGAGCAGTTGCGGCTTAAGCGAGGCCAAACCACGATACAGACGCGACTTCACCGTCGAAAGCGGTGCATGCGTTACTGTAGCGATCTCTTCGAGAGACATCTCCTCATGAAAGCGCAGTGTCAGAACTTCGCGGTAGCTGGGCTCGAGCGTCAGCATCACGGTCGCAAGTTCGGCTGCATTCTCACGGTACTGGAACTGCTCCAGGGGCGATGGCCCTTCCTGCACGATCTCAAAGGGACGCTCGTCTTCGCCGCCGTCCCGCATCTCGTCCAGGCTGGCCATGGTGCGCTTGCGCGACAGATCGATGACCAGATTGCGCGCTATGGTGAAGATCCAGGTATCGAAGCGGGCCTTGCCGTTGTACTGCGCGCCGCGCCTCAGCACACGGATCCAGACCTCCTGGAAGAGGTCTTCGGCGACCTCGCGCTTGCCTGTAAGGAACATCAGGTAGCGCATCAGGCGGTGCTGGTAGGTCTCGATGAGCTGGTCGAGAAGCTCGGGGTCCTGGCGCTTGAGCCCGCGCGCAATGGCGGCGTTTTCACGCTCCACCTGCTTCGCCGCTTCGACCGTCAAGACCACGGATGTTCTCACCTCAGTATGGACGCCAGTTTATAAGGAAAAGTCTCGGTTGTTGCACAAAATATGCGCCTTTTCGGTTCGCACTCCCTGGCTTTCCTCTTTACCCTGGCTTTTGCACTTGCTTTTCTCGTCATTCTGCCGGACGGCTTTACTGATGAGAGGCCGGCTTGACGTTATGAATCCGTAACAAGGGACTGGGGCAGATACTGCTAACGATCTGCTTGTCATAGCATGACGTTGGGGGTGGTGTGATGCGGTGTGTTCTTGCTCTTCTTCTTCTCTGCGGGACAATGATGCAAGCACAGCAGAATTCCGAGATCCCCTCTATAGGGAGCTTTTCGCGTGTGGACGGGGTCCAGTATGCACAAGGTAAGTCCGCCCCTCTGCTTGCCGACCTCCTCCTTCCGAAGAGCACTGCCCTAGCTCCGGCCATCATCTTTATCCATGGAGGGGGCTGGATAGGAGGGACCCGAGACTGGCCAGACGTGCTCATGAAGCCTTTCCCGGAGCACGGTTATGTTGCAATGTATATTGACTACGACCTGAGCCCTGGAGCCCGATTCCCCACTGCACTTGGTGAGTGCAAAGCAGCCGTGCGGTGGCTTCGTGCGCATGCAGCGCAGTACCACGTCGATCCAAATCGTATTGCCGTGGCAGGAGTCTCTGCCGGAGGCGAACTGGCAGCGCTAGTTGCCTTAACAGCAGGCGACCAGCGCTACGAGGGAATAGGTGAGTTCCGGGAGTTCAGCTCAAGCGTAAAGGCAGCGATCCTCTACAGCTCGGACCTGGACCTTACGACATTCTCTGAGAAAGACGAGTCGATCAACGCTTACCTCGGCGGCTCCTGCCTGGAACAGCACACTCTTTGCTTGCAGGCTTCTCCGCAGTTCAACTTGAGCGGTAAGCTCCCACCGATATTCATCGGGCATGGAAATGCCGACAAAGACGTTCCCTACTCGCAGTTCGTCAACTTTGTAGCCGCCTACAAGCAGGCGCATGGACCTATCACCACTTTCATCGCAGAACAGGGACCTCACTCCTATGTGAAGCAGCCCCAGTGGTTCCAGGCGAATATGGACGCCACGTTCCTCTTCCTTCAGAAAAACCTATAGCCGCACCATTCGCTTGCTCGCAAAAACAAACCTGGCCGGGTGAGATGACGGAACAATCTGCCGCGAGCTTTATTTCGCTGTGCTACGCCAGCCGAAGCCAGCGGCGGGATTGGGCAAGGACGCAAGCCTCGGCGAGAAGGCAGAGGGTGTAGCCGGTGAGCGCAACAGCATTCGCTTCTCTTGCGCCGCCTATCAGGACGATGCGCGCGAGCGTTGTGGCGATCAACAGAAATGCGCCCCAGAACGCAGTGCCTGCCAAGGTGATGCAGCCGAGAACGCGGCGGCCCTGTGAGTCGACTAACGCGAGAGCGACAACGACGGCCAGTACCGGCAGGACAAACGCCAGAACATGGTGCCCCCCCATGCAGCACGAGCCAAGGGTGAAGAGCGTGGCCAGCACTCCGCTGAGGCGGGCGATCGGGCTGCGCAGACCGTAGCGCAAGAGGGCCAGCGCTGATACGCTCCAGAGGCACACCGCCACACTGGCGAGGACCAGGCCCGTCAGCGCCATATCCATGGGCTGCGAGAGGCTGTTGGACACCTGGGTTTGCGGACTGCCGGCAAAGCCCTCTGCGAATCCTTTCGCGAAATCCTTCGCGACCCACATCGTCGTGTAGGGTGCGAGCGCCGGCGCCCCTGCGAGGCCAGCAGCGGGGAGTGCGATGAGCCAGCGCCACTGCCTGGCGAAGGCGATGCGGAGGATCGAAAGCCAGAGCGAGAAGATGCTTCCATGCTGTTCGAGATGGTCACCGACGACCTCGGCGGCACGCTCTTTTGAGGACACTGCAGCGAGAGTCCATTCCGCGATCGAGAGGACGGGGCTTGCGTTATCCATGATGTTCTCCGATGAGTTCGAGGCCGTTTAGCATCTGTTGAAATGCGCGCTGCGCGGTAGCGAGTTGCCGCGTGCCGGAGGGGGTGGCCTTGTAGAAGCGTTTGGCGCGGCCGCCGCGTTCGGGGGTCGGCTTACCTGTGGTCGAGGCGACCATCCCTTTGCGCTCGAGGCGGTCGAGCGTGGTGTAGAGCGCTCCGGGAGAGACTTCGCGGCGGGTGCAAACGAGGATTTCGTTGCGGATACTAACGCCATAGGCGTCGTTTCCGAGGCGGAGGACGGCGAGAAGAATGAGTTGCTCGAATTCGCCAAGGGAGACGGTGTGATCCATAACAACTACTTTGTAGTTGTTATGGATGGAGTGTCAAGAAAAATCTCACAGTCTCGGGGCCGCGGTCTCCCCCGGCGGGACTCTTCAGCCCCCACCGGGATGGCGTGTTTCAACGCTTGCGGCTTAGCAGAATTCCCCCGACCAGGAAGTAGATCGCGCCGAAGATGGCGTACCCGCCTAAATCCTTGATCTGAAACTTGCCACTAAGTCCACCGAGCACAAAGGCGATACCTGCGGCTGTCGATTGAACGCCGCTCAGGATCATGGCCCATTGTCCACCCAGGAGTTTTCTGCGGAGAATGCCTACGACAAGCTGCAGAAGCCCGGCGAGAAGCGCCCACACGCCAAAGGTGGCCACGGCATATGCGGGATGAGAGTAGACGGTGAGGCCGATCCCGATCGCCGTGAGGGTTCCCAACACAGCATTCACGTATCGTGTCGTTGCGGAATCAGATTCCGGAGAGGTCTTCAGGTCATAGAGGGTGCATGCGACATCCCAAAGGGGATACAAAATCAGGAGGGTTGCGCCAGCCGCTGGATTCTTTACCGCAACGGCGATCACGGAAACTGCCCATACAAGTTGAACAGCAGTTCGAGTGAAGTAGAGGTTGCGCAAGCCTTGCGTCGCCTGTGGAGTTTGAGTCGTCATGTTGATGTCCTTTCCCTTGGCTACCTTCTAGTTGGTAGGTTTATAAATCAAAAAATGCTTTGTGAACTCGCGAACCGGTCGGCCCTGACTCCGCGCTCAGCCAGGAGTCAATGGGCCACATCCATCATTCGCTCTGCAATACTACCGCTCATACTTCATATGACTACCTACTAGTAGGTTCGGTTACAAAGTTTTTCCAGATGATTGCAGCGATTCATCGCAGACGCCCATCCAAGAGCTTCGTAACCGTCTCGTGCGGCCCGACTTTCTCTTCCGACCCATAAAGCTAGCTGAATGGACTTCCCTACGGCCTGCTCCTGCATCTAAGCAGGAATGCCTACCAGCAAATCCACGCCTTTGTTTGCGATAATGACTAAGACAATAAGAGTTGCTGTGTAAGCACCAGCGACTCCCTCGCCTGCCTGTGTAACTTCGCCCTTGCGGCATTTTGGCCTTATCCCACTCCCCATGCAGGACCTTATATATGCAGCTATGGACCGACTATGAAGGCGTCACGATAGACGGCGTTTTCCCCTTGAAAAAACTGCTGATGCCCGAGGGCCGCAGCGCGTTCTACACCACCGCCGGGCTCACCGGCGAGCCAACCGTGCTGCGCCTCATCGAGTGCCACTTCGATGAGGAGGAGATTCTTGCCCGTTGGCGCTGCGTGGAGGCGTTGAACCATCCAAACTTCCTCAAGTTCGAGCGCTTCGGCCAGACCGAGCTCGATGGCCGCCCGGTCGTCTATGCCGTTTTGGAGAAGGTGGACACGAATCTTGCCGAGGTCCTCGACCAGGGCCACCTGACGGTCAAGGATGTGGCGCAGCTGGCATCCAGTCTGGTGGCAGCGCTCGATGTGCTGCACACCCATGGCTTCATTCACGAGCACATCAAGCCGAGCAATATCTTTGCCTTGGGCAACGCAGTCAAACTACGCAGCGACTGCATCCGCGAAGCGCCGGAGGGAGAGGAAGGCCGCGTCGCGAAGCAGCGCGACGTGCGCGATCTCGCAACCGTGCTCCTCCAGGCACTGACTCAACGGAAGTCGGTCGAGGGCATTCCCGATTCCGCCCTGCCTCCGCCGTTCGGCCAGATCGTCCGCAACGGACTCGATGGCACATGGGGGCTGGAGAACATAAGGACCGTTCTCGAACGCCAGTTTGGTTCGAATCAACCTGCAGCCCAGCCTACAGCCCCGAAATCGGAGAATGCGGTTCCGGCAGCGACAGCCGTGGCCGAGCAGAAGGCTCCAGGTACCGCGGGTGCTGCCGCCAGGCAGTCCGTGCTGCCAGAGGCACAGCTTCCTCTCCCTCTCCTCAAGGAGGACCGGAACGCTGGATCGGCCCGCGCAACCACCCGCAAAGATGCATGGGACCCCAAAGCTACTCAGAGCGACGATAAGAACTTCTCGCTGCGCTCCCCCTGGCTCGGCGCCGGCATTGTTGCTATCCTCCTGCTTCTTTCCTTATGGGGACTGGCACACCATCGGAACAAAGCCCAGCAGGCTGCTACCGTTTCGCAACCAGCCGTTTCGCAGCCAACTGCACAATCAGCGGAACAGACCGCAGCCAGCCCTGCTCCCAAGCCAGTCACGGCGGATTTGCCGCCCGCGAGCCTCCCCGAATCAGCTGGCTCCCGCGCCGATTGGCGCGTGATCACCTTCACCTACAACCGCAGGACAGACGCGGAAAAGAAGGTCTCCGACTTGGCACATAGCCATCCTGAACTGGAGCCGGAGGTCTTTACCCCCAGCGGGCATGCTCCATTCCTGGTTTCCATCGGCAAGAGCATGGACCGGGACGCCGCCTACGCCCTTGCCCGCCACTCTCGTTCCCTGGGGCTACCGCACGACACGTACGCGCAGAACTACAGCCGCTAACCCGCCTTTTCTTGCACAGTGCAGAGGTAACTCGATCACCTGCATGGAACCGGCGACGCGGCACCAGGTGAAGCGTCGGCGCCATGCTATCTAAAGCTGTTCCCGGCCCAGTGCAGTGTTTCGCAGAACAATGGTTTGCCGATCTAAACCCGACTGTGAGTGTAAAGCGGCGTTGGCGGAAATAACCGGACCGAAGTTGCCGAAAACGTGACTTTGCAGGGAATACGCTATTGCAAGAGTGCATAGAGTCCGGAGCAAATGAAGACAGCACAGATCGCGCTGACACCTAGAGCCACCCAGATACTGATTCTGCGGTCGGCTCCCTGCCTCCAGTAACCGACCCACGTCAAAGCTAGAACCGCAAAGCCAGCGCAAAGATCAAATGTGGGGCTACTGTGGCCGCCCTTCGCTGCTTCTGCTACGGGTCCGAACGCGATCATTCGCTTGATAATCCTCTGCTTATATCCCCTGCGGGTTATCCAAGCTATATCAGACTCCCGAGACAGGGTGTCATAGGCAAGCAATATGGTCGAACTTGCCGAAAATGTGACTTCGAGGAAGTGGTCTAACTGTGCAGCCCGTGAACGATCTCGGAGCTTTTCAATCTCCGAAGATTGCAATGACGACAGTGACGGCCAAACGGGTTTCGCACTAATGTTGAATGAAAGAAAGGTTCCCGACAGCGGGGACAAATCCAGCCTCCAAGTGTCCACATGAATCTGAACCATTGGAAGGCAGTAGCCAACAAGAAAAACGCTCCAATTGCGCCCAACACATTCATCATTATGGGATGTCGCTCTTGAGTTGAGTCTGGAACGATCACAAGGATCAGGGCTGAGATAGCGGCTCCGGCAGCGCATTCAGCAAAACGTCGCATGATGTTCTGACGTTGGGCATAATACAGGCGCCAGTCTTCTTCGTAGGATGAGCCGTTGAGCACAGACTGAGTCGAAACTGTCGGTAGGGACACAGATGTGATTATCTTGCTTTTTTCACCCGAACCCGCAAAGTTCGTGGAAACGGGGTTACAGGAGACGTCGACGTCGAACTTGCCGCAAACACGACTTTCGAGGAAGCTCCGTTTTTCGCTATGCTTGCGAGTATGAAGGACCTGTCACGGGCAATCGGGCGATGATGCGTCACCAGTACTGCCACGTGGTCATCAGAGGCGTTCGCCTGGCCTACATCGAGCGGGAAGCAATCGGAGGACAAGATGCATCGCCGATCCTGTTGCTTCATGCGTTGCTGGCTACCGCGGAAACGCTGACGGAGCTAATTGCCGGGCTGCCGCCCGACCGTCGGATTGTGGCGATCGACCTCCTTTCGGCACAGCCTACCGATGAGGAGAAAAAGCTGGATGTTCATCAGGCAAGTCTTACTGGGCTGATCCACGATTTCATGAAGAATATTGGTCTGGTGCAACCCGTTCTTATCGGGCATTCACATGGCGGAGCGCTCGCCTTGCGGCGACGGCTGCAACGGCGTTGAAGGGGCTGGTACTGCTGTCTCCGGCGCATCCTTTTGGTGGCTATAGAAGCCGCGTTGTGAACTTCTATCTTCGACAGCCTGGCCGCATGCTTGCATTGAGTATTCCACTCGCTCCAAGCTGGATGATTCTACGCGCGTACAACGAGGCTGCGGGGTCGAAGAACCGTATCAGGATGCAGCATTTGCGCCCTCATCTCAGGGTGCTGCGCAATCGCAACACTCTGCGCCGAGTGCTCGAAATACTGAAGACGTGGGACGAGGATATGGATGGTCTGCGTGAAGCCTTGAAAAAGGCTGCAATCGCCATTCCAACTCTTTTGATCTGGGGAGATGAAGACCCGGTCGTCCCAATCGCCAGTGCAGCGGAGCTGGAAGAGCATCTTGAAGTTGGCGAGCGCGTGACGTTGGCGGGGATGGGTCATCTGCTGGCTGAGGAGGCGCCGGAAGAGTGTGCGAGATTGATCGGGGAATGGCTCGTTCGCCTTGATGCGCGAGGTTGCCGATAACGCGACTTTTCAGTCGAAATCGTTCCGTGTGCGCTTTGTAACAGTTTCGTACCGCTCCAGTTTTCTCTCTCCACCCGGTAAACTAAACAGATGGACGTTCTCTACGGCCTGCACCCGGTGGAAGAGGCCATTCGCGCGGGCATGCGGCAACTTGACCATGTAAGCGTCGCCCGCGAGCGAGAGGCCCGCCGCGATGCCCGTCTGGACGCGGTCCTCGATCTCTGCCGGGCCGCAGGCATCCGCGTCAACACCGAGTCGCGCGACCAGCTCACCCGCCACGCCAAGACCGACGCCCACCAGGGCATCGTCGCCTTCCTTCGGGAGCGCAAGTTTCTCGCGCTCGAAGACCTTCTGAACGCGCCCCCCGGACCCACCGGATTCCGGTTCTTCCTCGCGCTCGACGGCGTTGAGGACCCGCACAACCTCGGCGCACTATTACGTTCGGCGGATGGTTCCGGGATCGACGGCGTCATCGTGCCGGAGCGGCGGTCCGCGCCCTTGAGCGCAACCGTAGCCAAGAGCTCGGCGGGAGCCTCCGAACACGTGCGCATCGCGCAGGTGGTCAACATCACGCGCGCGCTGGAGACGATGAAGAAGCACAACGTCTGGATCGTCGGCCTCGACGAGCGCGGAACCCCCGACTACACCGACTTCGACTTTCGCCAAGACTGCTGCCTCGTTCTGGGCAGCGAGGGCTCCGGCCTGCACGAGCTGGTAAAGCGCACCTGCGACCACCTGCTGCGCATCCCGATGGCGGGCAGCGTCTCATCGTTGAACGTGTCCGTAGCCGGCGCGGTCGTCATGTACGAGGCGATGCGTCAGCGCCGCTCCGGTGCGGTTCAGGCCCCGGCTGCGTCCAAAACACAGAAGCCTCGTAAAGGTTTGGGATCGTGAGGAGTCATTGACTTTGAGTTTGAAACGACTGCCACGCGCTTTGGCGGCGACGCTTGCGCTGGCTGGTCTGGGCCTTGCCGGCACCACCTGCGCGCAAACAACCACCCCTGCACCACCGCCCGCCACGCAGGACACGACCGCCCCGGCTCAGCCCCCTCCCCCCAAGGGCGAGGTCCTCTTCCAGAGCCACGGCACGCCTCCGGACGCGACACCTGAATCCGAGGCCAACGGGCGCACCGTTCTCGCCAAGCCCGAGGAGAAGCCTGCCGGGCCGGAGCTGACCGATATCGAACGCTCGGCCATCACCTTTACAGCCTACGATCTCGACGCACGCCTCGTTCCGGCGAGCTCGTCGCTGACCGTTCGCGCAGGCCTCACGCTTCGCAACGACGGCGACAAGCCCCTGACGCGCCTCGCGCTCCAGATCTCCTCGACTCTCAACTGGCTCGGCGCTACGTTGATCTCGAATACCGGCAACCAGAAGCTCGAACTGGCCCAGCATCTGATCGATACCGACGCCGATCACACCGGTAAGGCGCAGGAGGTGATTATCACCCTGCCTGCCCCGCTCGCTCCCGGCAAATCGATCACCTTGAACACGGTCTATTCCGGAACGGTCGAGGCCAGCGGCGGCCGCCTGGAACGCATTGGCGCAACGCACGAGCAGGCTCTCTCCACCGACTGGGACGCCATCTCCACCTCGACCATCGCGTTGCGCGGCTTCGGCAACGTGCTCTGGTATCCCGTCGCCTCGCCCCAGCTCTTTCTCGGCGATGGGGCGCAGCTCTTCAACGCCGTCGGCCGCATGAAGCTGCGGGAATCGGCCGCAACGATCCATCTGCGGCTGTCCGTCGAGTACACCGGCGAGCCGCCCGTCGCAGCCTACTTCTGCGGACGCCGTCAGGCCTTCCATGCCTTGAGCGACAGCGCCGACACTCCCACTGCTGCAGGCACGGGCATTGCAACGGCGGACTTTGCCGCTGAACCCCTGGGCTTCCGCATGCCCAGCCTGTTCCAGGTCGCCCATGCGGAGACAATGACGGCTTCGCTGACAGAGCCCTCCGACTCAGCATCGGCTCCGGCAACGACGCCCGATGCCGACTCCAGCTCGTCCTCCAGTTCCTCTTCAAGCTCGTCATCGAGCTCATCATCGAATTCCGCCGGGGCTCCTGGCCCGGCAAGTTCCAATGCCATTGCTGCGAGCAACGGCCCAGGCGACTCGCTGCTCGCGGTCGAGAGCAACGATGACGGCTCTCTGCCACCGCTCGCTGCCTCGGCACAGCACATCGCTCCGCTGCTGGAAGAGTGGTTCGGGCCGAAACCGCTATCGTCCCTGACGATCCTCGATAACCCCGGGCAGCCGTTCGAGGATGGCCCGCTGCTGGTCGCTCCCATCTCCGCGCTGGCCGCTTCAACGGCCTCTCCGGCGCTGGCACATAGCCTTACCCACGCGTGGGTGCAGACCGGCCAGCCGTGGATGGATGAGGGCCTGGCACAGTTTTTCAGCCTGTTGTGGATCGAGCACGAGCAGGGTCGCGATGCCGCCATCGCACAACTGACCACCCTGATGCAGCCGGTGTCGATCGCCGAACCGGGCATCGAGCCCAATGAACCCGCTCCGATTGGCGAGCCGTTGGTCTCGGCAACCTCCGAACTCTACTTCCGCCGCAAGGCCGCAGCGGTCTGGTGGATGCTGCGCGGCATCGTCGGCGACAAGCCGCTGCAGGCCGCGCTGCAAGCGTGGCGCACACGCACTCCGGGGAACACGACGCCCGAGCAGGACGTGCGCGCCTTCGAAGCGCTGCTGGAGAAGACCCCGAAAGGCCCGATCGACCTGCGCTGGTTCTTCGACGACTGGGTGCTGCACGATCGCGGCCTGCCCGATCTCGCGATCACCGACGTAACACCGCGGCTGCTGCCGGCGGGCCAGGGCCACAGTGCGGGCTGGCTGGTGGCTGTCACCATACATAACGATGGCGCTGCCGGTGTCCAAATCCCTGTCACGATCCGCTCCGGGACCTACAGTACGACCTCTCAAGTGCGGGTGGCGGGATTTGCCGATGCAACAGCGCGCGTCCTGGTGGAAGCTCCGCCCACCGAGGTCTGGGTGAACGACGGCAGCACGCCTGAACTCCGTACGTCGCTGCACCGCCGCGATGTTGTCGTCCACGCTCAGTAGAGCGATTTCGGATTCACATTTCGCTGGCAGAAAGAGGGGACGGGCTGGATGCGGAGAAAATCCCGATCTTTAGCTTGAGCGCAGAGTAGAGCCGTTCCGAAATCGGATAGGCGTCGGTTGCTTCTTGCTCTTGCCTTTCTGGTTGTCATTCCGAGCGTAGCGAGCGAACCTGCTGTCTCCCGTTTTTCGTTCGTGTTGCCACAAAGCTTATGCGGCAGCACGAACTCAGCCATCCAGTTCATGCCCAGTTATTTTATGGGCAGTGCAATCAAAGAGCGGGAGACAGCAGGTTCCTCGCTACGCTCGGAATGACAACCAGAAAAGCAAAGACACAGCGAAGCGGCCTACCAGGCCAAAAGCCGCTGTAGCCCACGCGGACAACCCCGGAATCTCTCCTTGTGAACGGGGCAATGAAGATCCGTAAATCGGAGCTTTAAGGAAACAATCACGCCTGCATCGCGGAGAGATTTATATTCGCGTCACGAAATATATATATTCCATTCGAGCTATCAAAAAAAGCACTGACCTTTTCTCTTCGTTTCCCCTTGCATATTACTAATATTTTTGCGGTAAGCGTATTCTGCACCGTTACGCGGGGACGACAGCGCGTTTAGTTGTGTGCTAAGAATTATCTTCGGATTAAAGCCCCGGAAGACTGCGTGGTAAACCAGGCAGCATCGCGCAATCGCTCTTTGCGACAGAGAAGTAAGGACGGTACATTTCAGTGAATCGAAAAGTTGTGCACGCAGCGGCATTGGCATTCTTGATAGGCGGCTTCTCCGCTTCAGCACAAAGTCCGTCGCCTGCCGGAACCAGGACTCCTCTACTGCCTTACCAGGACACAACATTGCCCGCAGAGCAGCGGGCAGCCGACCTGGTGGGACGCCTGACGCTCGATGAGAAGGCCGCGCAATTGGTCACCAGTGCGCCGGGGATTCCACGGCTCGGCGTTCCGGCCTATGACTTCTGGAGCGAAGGCCTTCACGGTATCGCACGCTCCGGCTATGCGACGCTGTTCCCTCAGGCCGTGGGCATGGCGGCCACCTTCGATGAGCCGCTGCTTCACCAGATCGGCGAGGTCATCTCCACGGAGGCACGCGCCAAGTACAACGATGCTGTTGCGCACGACCTGCGCTCCATCTTCTATGGGCTGACGATCTGGTCGCCGAACATCAACATCTTTCGCGATCCTCGCTGGGGACGCGGACAGGAGACCTACGGGGAAGACCCCTTCCTGACCGCTCGGCTCGGGACCGCATTCGTCGAGGGTCTGCAGGGCGACGACCCCAACTACTACCGCGCAATCGGCACGCCAAAGCACTTCGCCGTGCACAGCGGCCCGGAGAGCGAGCGTCATCGTTTCAACGCCGACCCGAGCCCGCACGATCTATGGGACACGTACCTTCCCGCGTTCCGCGCCACGATCGTCGAAGGCAAGGCCGGCAGCATCATGTGCGCGTACAACGCCATCGAAGGTAAGCCGGCGTGCGCCAGTGATCTGCTGCTGGACGAGGTCCTCCGGAAGGACTGGGCCTTCAAGGGGTTTGTCACCTCCGACTGCGGCGCGATCGACAACTTCTTCGAGAAGGACGGGCATCACTACTCCAAGGATGCGGAACAGGCATCGGTCGACGGCATTCGCGCCGGCACCGACACCAATTGCGGCGGCACCTATCGGAACCTCGCCAGCGCCGTACGCAAAGGAATGATCCAGGAGAGCGAGCTCGATGTTCCGCTGCGCCGCCTGTTTCTCGCGCGATTCAAGCTGGGCCTCTTCGATCCTCCGTCTCAGGTAAAGTACGCCTCCATGCCCATCACGGAAAACATGTCCTCCTCGCATACCGAGCTGGCCCTGCAGGCCGCGCGCGAAGCGGTAGTGCTGCTGAAGAACGAGCATCACACACTGCCGCTGGATGCGCGTGTGAAGACCATCGCGGTGATCGGGCCCAACGCCTCCTCGCTGATCTCCCTCGAAGGCAACTACAACGCGATCCCGAAGAACCCCGTGATGCAGGTCGATGGTATCGCCCGTGAATTCAGGGACGCGAAGGTGCTGTATGCGCAGGGATCTCCCTATGCCGAGGGCGTCGCGCTGGTGATTCCAAGAACGCAGTTTCGTACCGCGCAGGACTCGCAGGAGCAAGGCCTGAAGGCCGAGTACTTCAACAACGACAGCCTGCAAGGCACGCCTGCGTTCACGCGCGTAGATCGCCAGATCGACTTCGACTGGGATGGATCATCGCCTGTCCCCTCGGTCAGCATGAAGGCCTTCTCGGTGCGCTGGCGCGGCACGTTGCAGGTGCCTGTACCCGGCGACTACCTCGTCGCTCCACATATCACGCACTTTTGGAATGGCGATGCCGTGGAGAAGGTCACGCTTAAATTCGACGGCAAAGACATGGGCTCTTCAGCGGTCAAGCTGCACTTCGACGATACCCGGCCACACGCGATTGAAATGACGTACTCGCATAAGGCAGAGCTCTTCGGCGGAGAGCTTTCGCTGCGATGGACTCCACCGGTCGAGCCCTTACGCGCCCAGGCGATGGAAGCGGTGAAGCAGGCAGATGCCGTCGTCGCCTTCGTTGGGCTGTCTCCTGAGCTGGAAGGCGAGGAGATGGACGTGCACATCCCAGGCTTCTCCGGCGGCGACCGCACCGATCTCGTTCTGCCTGCCGCGCAGCAGCAACTGCTGGAAGCCGCCAAGGCAAGCGGCAAGCCGCTGGTCGTGGTGCTGCTCAATGGCTCGGCGCTGGCCGTGAACTGGGCCCAGGAACATGCCGACGCCATCCTTGAAGCATGGTACCCAGGACAGGCTGGAGCGCAGGCGATTGCAGAGACACTGAGTGGCAAGAACAATCCCAGCGGACGCTTGCCGGTTACCTTTTATCGCAGCGTGAACGACCTGCCGCCCTTCACCGATTACGCAATGGCGAACCGCACCTATCGTTACTTCAAGGGCAAGCCGTTGTATGAGTTTGGGTATGGCCTGAGCTACTCGACCTTCAGCTACTCCAATGCGCATCTGAGCAAGGAGCGTCTCGATGCCGGGGACACGCTACGCGTGGAAGCAGATGTAAAGAACACCAGCACGCTCGCAGGCGATGAGGTCGCAGAGCTATATCTGACACCTCCGCAGAATGGTGTCTATCCTCTGCGGTCCCTGGAGGGCTTTGAGCATGTCCATCTTCTTCCCGGACAGAGCAAACATGTGAGCTTTACGCTCGATCCGCGCCAGTTGTCCGAGGTGGATGAGAAGGGCATACGCGCCGTGCGGGCAGGGGTGTATTCCGTCACTGTCGGTGGAGGCCAGCCAAGTGCCGGCAAGGATCTTTCGGCTCAGTTCACGGTCGAGGGCGTGCGGGAGTTACCGCGGTAAGGTCGTTCTTTAGCAAGTTGCTTGTGTTGTCTTGTTGTTGTTTTTCTTGTTGTCATTCCCGCAGGGAATCTGCTGTCTGCCGGCCCAGCACTGATAGCTTGCGAGGCGTCGCCAGAGAGAAACCGTTCGAATCATGCCCTGTCCCTCTCGCCCCCTGGGAAGAGCAGCCAGGGTACGAACAAGCAGCAGATTCCCTGCGGGAATGACAACAAGAAAAGCAAATACGTGGTTCGTCGGTATTTCAGACACTACTTAAGGCAGCCGCACCACCAGGCCAAGGCCGAACTGCTGCACCGTCTGAGCGTTGGAATGAAATACCGCGCTCAGGCGCCCGATTCCGTACTCGCCGCGCAGCGAGACATGTGGAATCAGGGTATAGTCGGCTCCAAACTGAAACTGGCTGGCGAAGCTGCCCGTGTTGAAGCCGTAGTTCGTGCCGCCACCACCGATCTCAGCCTGCGCATAGGGCTGAAGGAGGGGAGAACGCAGCGCCAGCCGCACTCCCACAAGCCCTTCATGAAGATGGCCGCTGCCGGACGACTGCGTCTCATAACGCACATCGCCGC
The DNA here is from genome assembly GCF_000178955.2 of Granulicella mallensis MP5ACTX8. NCBI lineage: Bacteria > Pseudomonadati > Acidobacteriota > Terriglobia > Terriglobales > Acidobacteriaceae > Granulicella > Granulicella mallensis. The sequence continues at coordinate 6,156,350 of NC_016631.1, forward strand.
CAAAGTTCAGCGGGCCGACACGCGCAAAGTTGTCATAGAGCCCAAAGGTACCGCCGCCCGCGGTCAGGCTTCCGGTAGTCGTCGTCCCATTGGGATTGCTGGCGATATCGACGCCGCCAATATGGCCGAGGCTGCCCATCGCGTAAAGTCCATACTGCTGCGCCTTCGCGGCCGCAGACGTCAGTGCAACGCACAGCAGGCAGAGCCATAGGCAATGTTTTGTGATGAAAGTGCTCATGGCAGGGCCCCCGTGGCGAGATACGCCAATGTTAGGTTAACGCGGTGTAATCAGGAAAAGTCGCGCAGGGAAACCAAAGAGGTACCTGGTTGTTCAAGACCCTGCGACAGGGATTTACCCGCGTCCTCTACCGCGAAGAAGCGATCTGCGCTGCAACCCGCATCATGCTGTTCTGATGAACACGAATGAACCCCGAGCGCGAACTGTCGAGATCGAGGATGAGTGCAAAAACAACGCCGACAACGATAGGCAAAATCGCGAGCAGCCTCTTCGACCGTGACGTAATGCTGATTCCAATCAGCGCGCTGGAAACAAAGGCCATGAACAGCAAAATGGCCCACGCCAGGAAGGGAATGCGATTCTCCAGCGCGGCGGTGCGCTTCTCCGTGACATCGATCATGTCGTTGAGCGATGAGACAAAAAGCGCGCTAATGGGATCACGGCGAGCCGACGCATCCCCGGCTGCGATCTTCCAAATCTGCGCCTGCAGCTCACCGCTTTGGGTGAGGCTGCGCTGTATCGCCTGGGCATCCGTTCCGGCAGCAACAAAGTTCAGGCGCACAGGCACGTACTGCTGAAGCAGCTGTCGCTCGGCCGTGCGTGCAGGTTCCAGCAGCGTATCGGTGCGCAGCCAGGTAGTGCCGATGGCATTGGCCTCTTCCACCTCCAACTGCCTGCGGAGGTCGTAGCGGTTGACCGCCATCGCAAAGCTGAAGCCCAGCAACAGGGCAAACAGCCCCAGCACCGCTCCTTCGAGCGCCTTGAAAGACCCCGCATCCCGCGCAACAACCTCCGCTCTCCGAACGCGAACCCAGGCACCCAACAGGCTCCCGAGGAACAGAAAGAGAATGACAAAGGGACAGAAGAGAAGAGGATGGTCCAGCAGAGTCAGCATGGCCGCAGTGTACAACCGTCAACGCTTCGAGCAGGTCAGCGGCAATGAGAAAGGCCACCCCTGCGGGTGGCCTTTCTCATTGCTTGTTGCGCGAAGCGCATCCAGCGAACTAGTCGCCGGCTACGGTCTCTTCGATGTTGTTGACGACCTCAGCCTTGCTGGTGACGGGAGCCGCGGGCTTGATGCCGCCCAAGCCGCCGATCTCGCCGATCGCTACAAAGCCTGCGGGAGCTTCCGCCTCCTGGAGGATCTCCTTGCGATACAGCTTGGCCATGCGAGCGTTCTCGGCATCCTGCTTCAGCTTCGCGTCGCGTGCGCGGATCTTTTCTTCGCGCGCGTTCTTGGCGATACCACTCTTGTCGAAGGTATCGTTCGCAGCCGAATCAACATGCTCCTGGTTGAGGACGAGGTCATACTTCGATTCCTTCTCGAGGCCAACCTTCTTGCCGCCCGCGAAGATCTCGTGACGACCGTGCTCCTCATACCACTTGGTGAGCGACGAGGTCATGTGCATCTTCTCGATGATGTTGCGCCAGCCCACACCCGTGTTGTACGCGCAGAAGCTGATCTCGCCTTCCTGCGTCGCGTACGGGATGATGCACTGCTCGGTGCGGCGGAAGTCGTAGTTGAAGAGGTCCTGGAACCACATGCCGGCGATGAAGAGGAAGTTCCAGCGATCGGCGCGGCGCTTCTCGATGTCCGCCTGGGTGCGGTCGGCGGTGACCTTGCCGTAGTTGCGGCCGGTCGCGCCAAAGCACTTATCGAACTTGGTCAGCAGCGAGAAGATGCTGAAATGGGTGGGAGCGTTCTTCGGCTCGTAGTTACGGATGAGCGCGAGGGCAGCGCCAACCATGGTCAGGTACTTGCCGCGAGCCGCGTCGTTGACGCGCGCGATGTCCTTGGCCAGACGGTCGGCGTTCAGGAAGGCCGTGACGGGCACAGCTTCCTTGGTTTCCTTATCGATCATCAGCGCCATGCCGATACCGCAGTTCGGGTGGCAGCCACAGGAGAGCTGGCCCCAGTCGTGGTTCGGTCCGTGCACCAGATCGGCCCAATCGCTGAAGGTCGACATGAAGCTGATGGGGAACCAGTCGCGAACAGGCTCGCCGAGACCGGTCTGGTTCTTGACGTCGTGTGCGAGATGGCTGAGCGTGTAACGCTGCGCCATACGGCGCTCGTCCGAAACCTCTTCATCGCGGCCCGTGAACGAGACCGGCTGGAAGCTGAGGAAGTTGATCTTCTTGGGGTTGTCGAGAGCGAACTCGATGATGCGGCCAACCTGCTCGTTGTTGATGCCGTTGATGATGCAGGTGACGGGGACGATATCCACACCGGCCTCGTGCAGGTTGTGGATCGCCTGGAGCTTCACGTCGAACGAGTTGCCGACCTTGCGGTGCGAGTTCGCCGCATTGCCGATACCGTCGAACTGCAGGTACGCATAGCGAAGACCTGCTTCAGCGGCAGCCTTTGAGAACTCCTTGGACTTCGCGAACTCGATGCCGTTGGTCGCAGCCTGCACCGAGGTGTAGCCGACCTTGCGGGCATAAGCGACCGCGTCGAGGAAGTAGGGGCTCAGTGTGGGCTCGCCGCCCGAGAACTGAACCGACATCTGGCGCTTGGGCTTGATCGTGACCGCGTTGTCCAGCATGGTCTTGATCTCGTCCCATGTGAGCTCGTGGACGAAGCCGACCTGGTTGGCGTCCATGAAGCAGGGATCGCACATCATGTTGCAGCGGTTGGTGAGATCGATGGTGAGAACCGAACCGCGGCCATGGGTGACGGTCGAGGTGCCGTGGTTGTGCAGCTTCTCATCGTTGTGGGCGCGGATGTCGCGGCCCGGGAAGACCTCTTCGAGGTGCTTGAAGAAGGCCGTGTCGATCGACATGACGTCTTCAAAGTGGCCGTGGATCGGGCAATCCTTGACCATCAGGATCTTGCCGTCGCGCTCGATGATCTGCGCCTTGATCTCGCCGACCTTCTCGTTGAGCAGGATCTCGTGGGGCAGCTTGCCGTCCACGATCTGCTGGCGAATCTCGGGAACGCACTTGGGGCAGAGGGAATCAGTGGTACGGGGCCAGCCGAGGGGCGGCTTTTCCTTCTGGTAGGACTTCAGCAGGGGCTTATCGCTCCACTTGGGAGTAAAGCTCTTGTTGGGGCTGATCGAATTCAGCTTGTTGAACACGCTCCAGCCAGCCTTAGCGGTGAGCACCACGCCTTTTTCAAAGAGCTTCGTTGCCTTTGCCATAACTTTTAATGTCTCCTGAGGGTTCGCCACAGCCATTCTTGCGGCGACCATGTCATCTCTAAGCCTATACCGCTAACCCATGATCCGAGAAGTACTTTGCGGGTTTCCTGCCTTAGAAATCAAAGACACGGTTCCCCTGTACCGTCCAGCCTAGTGAAGGCTCCTAAGGAAGTCCTCGGGAAAACAGCGAATGGCGATATTTTGCAGCGAACGGGGACAACCCCAGCCCCAGCGGATACCCCAAAAACGCCCGATTCCGACCCAGCCGGACAACCGCCTTACACTGGTTCCATGCGCTACCGGATTGCCAGCCTCCTGTCTCTCGGTATTTCGCTCGGCCTGCAGGCCCAGACCGCAGACCAGAATCAGCCGGTAAACCAGAATCAGTTACCGGCTCCAACCCTGCAGGTGCAGTCGCAGCTTGTGCTCGTGCCGACCACCGTCGAGACCGGCAAGGGCGATATGGTCTACGGGCTCAAGGCCTCGCAGTTCCTCACCAAAGATAACGGCATCCACCAGGACGTTCGGCTGGAAGATGCAGGGAACGATGCCCGCCCCCTTTCGCTCGTCGTCGTGGTGCAGTGCTCGCGTTCCGCGGAGCGTGAGTTCCCGAAGCTGCGCGGGGTAGCGACAATGGTCTCGGCGCTGGTCGGAGGAGCCCCGACCGACACCGCCGTCGTGCAGTTCGGCACCGGCGAAGAGCTGCTTTCGGGTTTCACCCGCGACCCCGCCGCACGAGAGAGGGCCTTGAACAGACTGGCACCGTGCAGCGATGACGAAGACACGATCTTCGATGCCGTCGACTACGCCAACACCCTGCTCGATAGTCGCAAGACACCCGGCCGCCGTGTCATCCTGCTCATCAGCGAAACCCGCGACCACGGCAGCGAGACCAAACCCATGGACGTGATCCGTGCGCTGGGACGCACCAATACCGTGGTGGACACGGTGTCGTTCTCCCCAGCCAAATCACAACTGATCGATGAGGGGGAGCATGGTCCCCCGCCAGGCGCCACCACCAATTGGCTTGCCCTGGTGGTGATGGCGGTCGAGGCCGCGCGCACGAACGCTCCGAAGGAGTTTGCCGGCCTTTCGGGCGGCGAATACATCAATTTCACCACGCAGCACGGCTTCGATCGCAGCCTGAACACGCTGGCCAATCACGTCCACAACTACTATCTGTTGAGCTTTGTGCCCAGATTCCCGGCAGACGCTTCGGGAAGCAGTGCAGCAGCACCGGGCCTGCACAATCTCAGCGTGAAGATTCCCGACTATCCCTCGGCGACGGTTCGCCACCGCGAATCGTACTGGGCCAATGACATGGAACCTGCGAAGTGAAGCCAGCAGGTTTCCGGCCGCCTCCGCAACCAACGCTCTCATTGTCTTCCCGCATCTGAATCCTTAATCTGTACAGAAAACGCTGCAAAACAACCGCAGCTACGGGAGAGACGCTTTTCATGCCTTGGGGTACGACTGCCAGAACTGCTGCATGCATCGCCCTGGTAGCGACGACGATGGCCGCTACAACTTCCTCCGAACCGCTGCCTTCGCAACTGGCTGGCACCTGGCGAATTACACGAGTGCTGCCCACAAAGAACACAGCCTGCTGGAGCGACGAACAGGCGCGTCCCCTCGTCGGTTCTACGTTGACATATCGCGCCAATGCCATGCGCTGGCGCGGCGGCCAGGTGCCGCTTGAAGACATCAACACGCGCCAGGTGACGGACAGGGAGTTCCGCAAGGAGAACGCCGGTGCGGACTTCGAACAGCTCGGCATTCATTCGCCGAAGGTGCTGGAGGTGGATCTGCAGCACGAGGATGCCGACATTACCGGAGCTTCGACCGAGGTACCTGGGGACTCAGTACTACTGGTGGGGCCTGGGCGCATTGTTGTCAGCGCTTGTGGGGTGTACTTTGAGGCGATGCGTCCAACGAGGGCTAAGAATTAAAAAGTTTTTACTTTGAAGGGGCCGGGGCTTCAGCCCCGCCCCTTCAAAGCAATGAGTCTAGGCTAAGGCAGGGTGTCTGTTCCATCACTGCCTTAGCTCCACCAGCGTCGCACCCTGACCGCCCTCGTTATAAGGCGGCTCCGTCACCGAGACCACATGCGGATGGTTCTTTAGAAACGTCCGCAGCGTTCGCCGCAAAATCCCCATGCCGACGCCGTGCACTACGCGGATACTCGGCAGTCCGGCCAGGAAGGCACGCTCCACAAACCGCTCGACCTCGCTCTCGGCCTCGTCGGCGGTGCGACCGATCACGTTGATCTCCGATGTCATGTACTCCGCGTCGTCCGAACCGGTCGAGGTGGAGACCGTGACGCCGCCACGTCTGCGCGCACCCTGCACCGGAGTCTCCTTCGCGACGGCGACCACCTCCGCCACATCGGTGCGTGGCACGCGCATCTTCATCGCGCCGACCGTGACCTCCAGCGTCTTGGCATCAATCACCCGCGCCACACGCCCCTCGCGGCCCAGGGACTTCAGCCGCACGAGATCGCCCACTCCGGGCTCGCGCTGGCGGTCCGCCGTCTTCTTCTGGCTGGCGGGATCGTTCTCGCTGGTGTGCGTGGCCACCGTCGATTGAAACTGCGCCGAAAACTCGCGCCGCAACTGAGCAATCCGCAACGCCGAGTCGCGAGCGATCTTCTGCGCGACGGTCTTGTCGTCGATGGCCTTCACCGTATCGCGAAGCTGGGACTCGAAGTCCTCGATCAGCGACTTCAGCTGCCGCTCCAGCTCACGCGTTCGCGCCTGCTGCTCCGCGCGGCCTTCGGTGGCAAGCTTCAGACGCTCCGCATTCAGCTTCTTCTGCAACTCCGCGAGGCCTTCGCGCTCGTCCTTGGCTGCCGCAAGCTGTGCGTGCAGTTCGTCGAGAAAGCGACCGATATCGATCTGCTGCGTCGTCATCTGAGCACGGGCATTCGCCACGATCGCCGGATCGAGCCCCAGCCGTGCTGCGATGTTTAATCCTGCCGAGGCCCCCGGCACACCAAGCCGCAGTTCATAGGTTGGAGCCAATCGCGCTTCATCAAAACCTACCGCCGCATTCAGCACGCCCTCGTGCTTGGTCGCATAGACCTTGAGCGAGGTGAGATGCGTCGTAATGAGGCACCACGCGCGCTGCATGAGAAAGTGCTCGGCCACGGCGACGGCCAGTGCCGCGCCCTCCTCGGGATCGGTCGCCGAACCCAGCTCGTCGAGCAGGACCAGCGAAGTGTCGTCAGCCACGCGAGCGATGCGGTTCACGTTCACCACGTGCGCGGAGAAGGTCGAGAGGTTCTGCTCGATCGACTGCGCATCGCCGATGTCGGCATAGATCGCCGTGAACAGCGGCAGCTTCGCTCGCGCCGCAGGCACCGGCAGCCCCGCCTGGGCCATCAGCGCGAGCAGTCCCGCCGTCTTGAGAGCCACTGTTTTGCCGCCGGTATTCGGTCCGCTGACGATCATCTGCCGCATGCCCAGCGGCAGGGCAATCGTCAACGGCACAATGGCCGCATCCTGCTCACGCAGCCGCAGCTCCAGCAGAGGATGCCGCGCCGCTGCCAGCTCGAACTCATAGCCATCGTCCTCTGCGTTGACATCCTCTGCGGAAGCGAATGCCGGACGTACGCACTCGAGCAACTCCGCGAAACGCGCCACCGCCTGATGGGCATCGGCCTGTGCGAGCACGCCCGCGCCCAGCAGCAGAGCCTGCGCCTGTGCCGCTACCGCGCGAGTCATGGCCACAAGAATCCGGTGCACCTCGGCCTGCTCTTCGTCGAGCAGCCGTACCAGCTCGTTGTTCTGCTCAATGGTCTCCATCGGCTCGACGAACACGGTCTGCCCGCTCGAACTCGACCCATGCACCACGCCGCCAACTTTGCGTTTGAACTCAGCCTTGACGGGAATCACGAAGCGCTCGCCACGCACGGTGATGAGTTCGTCCTGCGTGCTGCCGCTCTCCGAGAGCTTCGACAGGGCCCGGCGCAGGCTGTCTTCAATCGCGCGGTGCTGTCGTTCCATGGCACGCCGAATGCGCCGCAGCTCCGGCGAGGCGTCGTCGCTCAAACTGCCATCGGCCTCGATCTTGCCGCGTAAAAAGGTCAGAAGGTTGCCAAGATCGTGCGTCAGGAGCGGCGCTGAAAGCTCTTCAATAGCGGGCCACTTGCCCTGTACCGCGCCCGGTGGAGCGAGTAGCACCTGCCGCCACGCCTCGACGCGTTCCGCCAGTTCCAGCGCCGCCAGCAGTTCCACGGGCTCCAGCGCCGAGCCTTCGATGCGAGCCTTGTCCAACGTGACCGACGGATCGAAGATGCCGCGAAACTGAAATCCGCCTCCGCCTGCTACCAACCGGCGCATCTCTTCGGTGCGCTGCTGCTGTCGTTCGATCCACGCCAGATCGGCTGAGGGCTGCAGCGTCAGAACGCAGGCCCGCCCCAGCGACGACTGGGCGCGTTCGGCAAGCTGTAGCTGCAGGTCGGCCCATTGCAGCGCTTTCGCGCCGATCTCGGACAACGGATTCGGAGTTTGGGGCAGGAGTTCCACCTCTCTAGGATAGAGGTTCCCCAGCGCTGACGCCGTGATTTGCGGAACTGAAACCGCGTGGATTGCGTAGATCATCCTGTGCGAGCCCGCAAGTGCCGGTTCGCGGAGGTTCACCCCATGCTTTGCCCCACCTGTGGAAACGATCTCGCCCAGGATGCGCGTTTTTGCACCCGCTGCGGCACCCAGACAGGCTTTCCGTCACAACCCGGCTCTCCCACTCAGCCCTTCTCGGGTTACGGAGCGCCTCTTCCTTACAGTCGCGTCGGCAACCACATCCAGACACTCGGCACGCTCTGGCTCATCTATGCCGCCGTCCGGTTCATGACCAAGCTCGCGGGCCTGCTCTTCCTTCACGGTATGTTCGGCCATCACGCGCACGCCGGCTGGATGTTTGGCAGCGGGCCCTTCAGCAACGCCTGGATGGCCGCCTTCTGGCCGTTTGCGCTCACCTCGTTGATGGTTTCGGTTGCACTCTGCCTGCTGACGGGCTACGCGCTCATCACTCGCCAACCCTGGGGCCGCGTCTTCGGCATTATCTTCGGAATTCTGGCGCTGTTTCACCCGTTCCTGGGCACGGCACTCGGCATCTACACGCTATGGGTACTGGCCCCTGGAGCCAGCGGCGTGGAGTACGAGGCGATCTCCCGTTCGACACCGCGAAGCTAAACGAAGCGAAGGCTATGGTGACAGCGTGTGAACACTCTGCCATGGCACGACTCGGAAGGGCAGGGTTTCAACCCTGCCACAAATGCAGGGGAAAGACCCTTACCGCTCTGCCGAAGGCCGAAGTGAAGGCTCAGCCGGAACGACTGAATTGCTTTCTTCTGCTAGGCCTAAATCCTTTGGCCTTCACCTCAGAGCAAGGCCAAGTCCAGACGGCGCATCCGTTGCCATTCCCTTTGCATTCGAGGCGATTCAGAAGAAGGCAATTCAGTCGTTCCGGCTTCGCCTTCACTTTGGCCTTCGGCAGAACGGTACGAGCTTTCAGCTCGATCTTTGTGGCCCGGCTGAAGCCGGGCCCTTCCGGTTCGTGTCTCAGCACAGTATTTACACGCTACTCAGAACTGGACGAAGGCGGCTCGCACGAAGGACGATGGGGAACGTATCGAACTCCGTCATACCGGCTCCTCTCGCCGTAGACTTAAGTCTATGCACTTTCCCGCCACGCGCCTACGCCGTCTACGCTCCACCCCCGCCATGCGCTCACTGGTGCGCGAGACGCACCTCCACCCCGGCGCATTCCTCTATCCGCTGTTCCTCTGCGAGGGAGAAGGCGTCCGCCGCGAGGTCAGCTCGATGCCCGGCGTCTTCAACCTCTCGATCGACGAGGCCGTGAAGGAAGCCGAGCAATGTGCGGCACTGGGTATCGGGGGTCTGCTGCTCTTCGGCATCCCCGACGAAAAAGACGAGCAGGGCAGTGGAGCATGGGCCGCGGACGGCATCGTCCAGCGCGGTCTGCGGGCGATCAAGGCGACGAAGGCGTCAGCCTCGCTCGTCACCATCGCCGATGTCTGCCTCTGCGAGTACACCTCGCACGGCCACTGCGGGATTGTCGCGCGCGACGGCGAACATTATCAGATTGAGAATGATGCGAGCATTGCGCTGCTCGCCAAAGCCGCCGCCTCGCTGGCGGAGGCGGGGGCCGACATCGTCGCTCCCAGCGACATGATGGACGGCCGCATCGCGGCCATGCGCGAGGCGCTCGACGCAGCGGGCCAGCAGAACACGCCGATCATGAGCTACGCCTCCAAGTTCGCCTCGGCATTTTATGGACCGTTCCGGGAGGCCGCCGACAGCACGCCTCAGTTCGGCGACCGCCGCACCTATCAGATGGACGGCGCGAACCTGCGCGAGGCCATGCGGGAGATCGAACAGGACATCGCGGAGGGCGCGGATATGCTGCTGATGAAGCCCGCCATGCCGTATCTCGACGTGATCCGCGAGGCCCGCAACAGCTTCGATCTGCCGATGGGGGCCTACCAGGTCTCAGGCGAGTACTCCATGCTGCACGCCGCCTTCCAGCGCGGCTGGCTCGAACCCGAACGCGCCATGCTGGAGAGCCTGCTGAGCATTCGCCGCGCGGGAGCGGACTTCATCGTGACGTACTTTGCAAAGGACGCAGCGAAGGTGCTGGGATAAAGATGCCAGACACAACGCCTAAAACAATCGAGATCTTTTTGCCGAATGGCGACCCTCGCGGAATACGTTCTGCTGAAATCACAACTCGGATAGTCCGAGCCATCGAAGTACCGCGAGCTTTGCTGCCAGCGTTCCTGCAGATGCAGGAATCCGATCAGGTCGGCCTGTACTTTCTCTTTGGTCAAAGCCTCGAATCAGACCCCGAACTCTATATTGGGCAGACCGGCACTCTCCGTGATCGGTTGAAGCTACACGAAAAAGAAAAGGCGTTTTGGAATCGTGCCGTAGTAATCGTTACGCTCACAAACCGGCTGACGCAGACACATGCACTCTTTCTGGAATGGCGTGCTATCAACGAAGCGAAGTCCGTAGGTCGGTATAGCCTCGTCAACGGGAACGCTGGCGGAAAGCCCCATACACCCGCACCGCTGGAAGCGGAGTGCGTGGAAATATATGAAACGACGCGAATACTTCTTGCCACACTTGGACATCCAGTCTTTGAACCGCTCATTACGAAGCAGCCTGTAACTACTGAAGCCTCCAACGAACAACAGATCTTCTTCTGCAAAGCCTCCGGTGCGGAGGGTCGAGGCGTCTTTACACAAGACGGCTTTGTCGTACTGCATGGATCAAGCGGGAGGAAAGAAAGTGTCACTTCCATCAAAGGCACGACAGATGACGAATATCGCGAGAAACTTATAGCCGATCAAGTCGTTCGTGTTGAAGGGGATCGAATCATCTTCATGAAAGACCACCTCGTTGGATCGCCGAGCAGGGGGGCGATGGCGCTTTCAGGCCGAACTGCAAATGGCTGGCAGGAATGGAAGACAGTCGATGGTCGCACAGCCGACGAGTTGATACGTCAGAGGTCTATTGGTTCGAAAGACTAGTTACAGGAGTGACCTCATTCGCACCTCCCCGCAGATATCTTCATTAGGGATCATGGCGATTGTTCGGCTTCACCGACAGATCGCCACTGCGAATCCAAAGCCGATACTCGAACATCGAATACCGTGGTCTTACACGGGCGGCGTAAACTAAGCTGTCCCGGCCTAATTTGGGCTTGGCAAGCACCTGCACACACGATTGGAGCGCATTCCCTTGGCAGATACCACTTACGACCTGGCAATAATCGGCGGCGGCCCCGCCGGCTATACCTGCGCGATCCGCGCCGGACAACTCGGATTGAAGGTTGCACTCATTGAAAAGACCGACAAGCTCGGCGGCACCTGCCTGCATGTGGGCTGCATTCCCACCAAGGCCATGCTGTTCTCGGCAGAGGTCTGGGACCACCTGAAACACGCCGAAAGCTACGGCATCGAGGGCGTCAGCGCTCCCAAGCTCAACTGGCAGAACGTGCTCAAGCGCAAGAACGACATCACCGTAAAGCACACCAAAGGCCTCGACTTCCTGATGAAGAAGAACAAGGTCACCGTCGTGCGCGGCCATGGCCGGCTCACCGGCGGCGCAAAGGACGGCGTATTCACCATCGACGTGACCACCGAGGACAAAGGCAAAGGCCAGGGTGCCGAACTGCAGGCTGCGACCAAGATCCTGACCAAAAAGGTTGTCATCGCCACCGGCTCTGACGCCCGTATGCTGCCCGGCTACCAGGCCGACGATGCCATCCTCACCAACATCGAGATCCTCTCGCTGCCCGCCTTCCCGAAGTCACTCGTCGTCATCGGATCGGGCGCAGTCGGCGTCGAATTCGCGTCGATCTTCAAGAGCTTCGGCGCTGAGGTCACGATCATTGAAGCCCTGCCCCGCATCGTTCCGGTCGAAGACGAAGAGGTCTCGAAGGAACTGACCCGCGCCTACAAGAAGCGCGGTATTGATGTGAACGTCAGCTGCAAGGTCGAGAAGATCGAGAAGACCAAGGACGGAGTCAAGGTCAGCTTCGTCGATGCCGCCGGCAAACCGCAGGTCAAGGAGGCCGAAAAGGTCCTCGTCGCCGTAGGCCGCGGCCCGCGTACCTACGATGCCGGTCTCGACAAGACCAAAATCCAGCTCGACCGCGGCTTCGTGCCCGTCAATGAGTGGATGGAGACCTCCGAGCCGGGCGTCTATGCCATCGGCGATATCGTCGCGGGTCTGCCGCAACTGGCACACGTCGGCGCCATGGCCGGTGTGGTCGTTGCCAGCAAGGTCGCGGGCAAATACGCCCGCCCTGTGCGGAAGGACCGCGTCCCGGGCTGCACCTACTGCGACCCGCAGATCGGCAGCGTCGGCCTGACCGAGGCGCAGGCCAAGGAGAAGGGCTACCAGGTGAAGGTCGGCAAGTTCCCGTTCGTCGGCAACTCGAAGGCGACCATCCTCGACTCGCACGACGGCTTCGTCAAGGTCGTCTCCGACGCGAAGTACGGCGAGGTGCTGGGCGTCCACATCATCGGACCGAACGCCACCGAGCTGATCGCCGAGTGCGTCGTCGCGATGGAACTCGAGGCCACGGTCGAAGAGCTGATGTTCACTATCCACGCCCACCCCACCCTCGCGGAGAGCCTGCTGGACGGCTTCTCGAGCGTCGAAGGTATGGCGATTAACGCGTAAATGTAAATAAGGTTGCTGATTCTGCCAGGGTCAAGAAACCCTTGCCCCTGGCAGATTGCACCACCGAAATTCATGTCTAACGTCCTCCATCTCCTCCAACCCGGCCGTATCTCCTATACCGAGGGCCTCCGCCTGATGGCCGAGGTCGTCGCAGCACGCAAGGCCCAGCAGATCGGCGATACGCTCCTGCTGCTTGAGCATCCTCCGGTCCTGACGCTGGGCCGCAACAGTACGCGCGCCAACATCCTCGCGACGGACGAAGCCCTGGCCCGCAAAGGCGTTGAGATCCACGAGATCAACCGTGGCGGCGATGTGACGTATCACGGCCCCGGCCAACTCGTCGGCTACCCGATCTTCGACTTGCGCGGCGACCTTCCGGGCAAGCGCGGACCGCATCTGGGCCCGGTCGACTTCGTCCGCCTCATGGAAGAAGCCCTCATCCTTACCTGCAAGGACTTCGGCGTTCCCGCGCAGCGCATCTGCAAGCTCACAGGGGTCTGGACGCTGGCGGGCGGTTCGATCGCCGAGAAGAAGATCGCGGCCATCGGCGTCCACGTCTCGCAGGCGGTCACCTCGCACGGCTTCGCGCTCAACGTCACCACCGACCTCCGCGACTTCGACTGGATCGTCCCCTGCGGCATTACCGACCGCACCGTGACCTCGCTCGAGCTGGAATCGCCCCAACAACCGCTGCCGACTCTCCAGCAGACCGCAAACAGCGCAGCCTCCAACTTTGGCCGTGTCTTCCAGCGGCAGGTGCTGGCGGTCGATTCGCTCGAGGAGCTGCTGGCCCCCACAACCCAAGAGGCTTAGTTCGCTAAACGCACGCCCTGAGCGGACGTTCGCACGATCCTCGTATAATCCAATGTTGCGCAGTACCCTAATGAACCCGGAGAACCGATCGCGATGCCGACCGAAGTAGTCATGCCCCAGATGGGCGAATCCATCACCGAAGGCACCCTCACCAAATGGCTCAAAAAGCCCGGCGATACCGTCGCGCGCGATGAACCGCTCTTTGAGATCTCCACCGACAAGGTCGATGCCGAGATCCCCTCGCCCGTCGCCGGAACACTGGGCGAGATTAAGGTCCAGGAAGGCGCGACCGTCAGCATCAACACGGTCGTCTGCACGGTCGAAGAGGGCGGCGCAGCCGCTGCTCCAAACACCGCTTCGGCTCCGAAGAAGGAAGATACGGTGACCCCTGCTGCCGTTGCTACCGCAGCGAAGGACGTAGCCGCAGCCGCTGAGGCCACTGCTCACGCAGCAGCAGCGCCTGCCGCAGCCGGTCCTGGCACAGAGGTTCTGATGCCGCAGATGGGCGAGTCCATCACCGAGGGCACCATCACCAAGTGGCTCAAGAAGATCGGCGACACCGTCCAGCGCGACGAGCCCATCTTCGAGATCTCCACCGACAAGGTTGACGCCGAGATCCCTTCGCCCGTCGCCGGAATACTCACCGCAATCAAGGTGGAAGAGGGCGCGACCGTCACCATCAACACCGTGGTCGCCGTCATCGGCGGCGGAGCCGCGCCGGCAGCCAAGGCACCGGCAGCCGCTGCTCCCACCCCCGCTGCAGCTTCTGCCCCCGCAGCCACACCTGCTCCTGTCGCAGCTTCCGCCTCTGCCGGAGAAGGTCTGCGCTCCTCGCCGCTGGTACGCAAGATCGCCTCGGAGAACAATGTCAATCTCTCCCAGGTCCCGGGCACCGGAGCTTCCGGCCGCATCACCAAGCAGGACATTCTGGGCCACCTCGAAGGCGGCGCACCCGCTGCCCAGCCTGTAGCTGCAGCACCTGTTGCCGCTCCAACACCGGCCTCGAAGCCTGCGGCACCCGCTGCACCTCAGCCGCAGCCCGGCGAGCTCGTCCCCATGACAAAGATGCGCGCCATCATCGCCAAGCGCATGGTCGAGTCCAAGGCCACCAGCGCGCACGTCCACACCGTCTTCAAGGTGGACATGACCCGCATCGTGAAGCTGCGCGAGAAGGAAAAGAACAAGTACGAGCAGCGCAACGGCGTGAAGCTGACCTACATGCCGTTCATCACCCGCGCGGCCGTGCAGGCGCTACGCAAGCACCCCATCGTCAACTCCACGACGCAGGGCGAAGCGATCCTCTACAACAAGAACATCAACATCGGCATCGCGGTAGCGCTGGAGTGGGGCCTGATCGTTCCGGTCATCAAGCAGTCGGAGGAGAAGAGCTTCCTCGGCATCGCCCGTTCCATCGTCGATCTCGCCGACCGCGCCCGTTCGAAGAAGCTGGCTCCGGACGATGTGGCTGGCGGCACCTTCACGCTGACCAACTCGGGCATCTTCGGCGAGCAGTTCGGTACGCCGATCATTGCGCAGCCGCAGTCGGCCATCCTCGGCATCGGCGGCCTGAACAAGGAAGCTGTCGTGCTTACCGACAAGGACGGCCAGGACACTATCGCCATCCGCTCGATCCAGCGCTTCACCCTCGGCTTCGACCATCGGACGATCGATGGCTCGGACGCGGGCAAGTTCATGACGGACTTCAAGTCCTATCTCGAGAACTGGACCGAAGAGATTGGGTAAAGACAGGGATTAGGGAACAGGAATTAGGGATTAGAAAACAAGCGCCACGACTCCTTTGCGAGCGTGGCGTTTGTTGTTTTGTCCCCTAATTCCTAATCCCTGTTCCCTAATCCCTGCTCTTACGCTCTCAGCTCTCGCTTAGCCGTCTCCGCCACGCGACCCAGATCGGAAACCGTCAACACGCGGATCGCCTCATGCTCCATGACGCTGATGCCAAAGCCATACTGCTCGGGATCGCTGATGCGGGCGAACGGTTCCACCACTGCAGTCAGCTCCAGTTCTATGCCTTCTACCCGCTGCACGCCGGCACGCAACGCCGCAGCCGAGTAGGCTAGGCCCTTGGCGCCCTCTGCATCGCTCTCCAGGGACACCGCATGGAACATCCGCACCTTGCCGTTGCGATACCCACAGTCCAGCTTCAGGGGATCGCCCGCCTGCGTGTACTGCGCGGCGGAGATACGTTTGTGCATCAACCGCCAGACACCGGCACTCTCAAACTCCTCGCGCATCGTACCCACGATCGCCGCGCGTCCGCTCGTCTTGCGGCGCGTTGCCGGAGCCTTCAGAGGCTCGACGTACATCCGCATCAACTGCTCCATCTCCGCAGGCAGGTTCTCGGCCAGCGTGGCGCGCATAGCTGTGATCTGCACGCTGTTGGAGAGCGAATCTTCCAACACTTCGAGCACGGGTTTCGCGTTGAGTTGCGGTGCTGTTTCCAGTCGCGCTCCCAGCTCGGCTTCCAGCGACTCCAGCAGCGCGACGTCAGCCTCGGCATCCATACAGCGAACGCGGCTCCAGTCCCGCGTAAACCGGACGACCGCCTCCGGGTGACCGGCTTCGCGCAGCACTACGCCGATATTCGCGAACTCGCCCTTCACCACATCCGGCACATAGCGGATCAGCGAGAACTCGCACTGCATGCGTTCGGACATGTTGAATCTCCTGTTCTTAGCTTATGGGTTTCCTTCAGCTACGAGCGATGAGAAAAACGGCGATGAGTCGAAACAGATTCTCGTAACTCGCAGCTCACAACTCGCCTCTCATAATCGAAAACCAACCTCCGCTACATCACAAACTGTTGTACACCCGCCGCTACCGCAACGCTCTTTGACGGGAGCCAGTTCGGAAATGGATTCCGCTGCGACTCCCGGAAGGCAGTGATACCCTCTCGCACACCTGAGCGCCGCTGCAAAAGCGTCTGCATCAGCTGCTCGATCGTTGCGGTATCGCCTCCGTACCACTCGGGCGGCACGGCCTCGGCGATCTGCCAGAGTTTACTCTCTGCAAACTCTTCGATGCGACTGAGCCAGGGCTCGAAGCTCTGCCAGCCTGTCACACCGGCATACACATAGTTGCGCGGAAACACGCCGCGTAGCACAGGATCGGGAAACGTCCACTCCCCCGCATTGAAGCAGAAGCCCTGGTCGATGAAGATCGCGCGGTATCGCCGTTCGCGCGGGCGGCGCTCGAAGACTGCCTGCCGTCCGTTGCAGTTGCCCGTCCACTTGTCCAGGCAGAAGATCCCCGCGAACTCCGCGAGGTTGCGCAGCTCGGCCATCTGCGACTCGGGCAGGTAGTCGACGACCTGCCCGGGATTCAGTCCACCCACAAACTGGCTGCCGAACTGCAATCCCGCCGCGCAGGGCTCGGACACATTGCGCCTGCGCTCGACGACCATCTCCGGGCTGTTGGCGATCAGCCACGGACTTACTTCGATCACGTCGGTCTTCGGCACGCTCAGGCCGACGGCCTCCGCCAGGCGCGTGGCGATGAGCTCGTTGGCGAGCACCCGCAGGTGCTGCGGGTTGTTCTGAAACTTGACGACCCACAGGTTGCCGTCAGAACCCAGCATCAACAGGCTCTGCGCACCGCCGCGCAGACGGTGAATCGCTTGGGTTGCAATGACGGCCAAAGGGGTATCTCCACAGCCATGATAGTGAAAAGTGGCAGTTGCAGACTCACTTGTCACTTATCACTTGCCACTTTCCACTCTGTCTCTGTTGCCCCCACACACGTTCACCCGCTACCATCGCGAGATGGAACAAAGTCCCAGCTCTGCCGCACGCCGTACCGAAGACATCGCGCTCGACCTCCTGAAGTTTGTCGCCGGACACGCCAACCTGGGCCGCCCTGCGGCCTCGTCCACGCCCGGCTTCGGATTGCCCTCCTCCGCAAAGCCCGAAGACCAGGTCAACGCTCTGCTCGAGCTCTATGGCCGCTGCCGTGAGGCCGTGGAATCTCCAGCCCCAGCAAAGAAGTAACCGTGAAGCCCCTTAAAGTTGCCGTCGTTGGGGCCGGAGCCTTCGGCCACAATCACCTGCGCGTGTATCGCGAGCTGGAGAGCGCACATCCCGAGCTCGTCCAACTCGCCGCGCTTGTCGAGGCCCACGCCCCAACCCGCGAAGAGGCTGCCGCGCGCTACGGCATCCCTGCCTTTAGCTCTGTAGAAGAGTTATTCGCCGCCGGGCTCTCCCTGGACGCGGCTTCGGTCTGCGTGCCCACGGTCCACCACGCCGCACTCGCCGAGCAGCTCCTGAACGCCGGGCTCGATGTCCTCATCGAGAAGCCCTTCGCCGCCTCTCTGGCCGAAGCTGATCGCGTCCTCGCGCTGGCCGGCTCGCTAGGCCGCATCGTCCAGATCGGTCACCTCGAGCGCTTCAACCCGGCGGTCACCGCCGTCGCCGAGCGGCTCAACAACCCCATGTTCTTCGAGTCCCACCGGCTCAGCATCTTCACGCCACGTTCGCTGGACGTGGATGTCGTGCTCGACCTGATGATCCACGACCTGGATGTGGTTCTCTCGCTGACCAACTCCCCGATCCGCGAGGTGCGTGCGGTGGGACTGGCCGTCCTCTCCCGCAAGGTGGATATCGCCAACGTGCGGGTGGAGTTTGACTCCGGCTGTGTCGCGAACTTTACCGCCAGCCGCGTCAGCACGGAGCAGGTGCGCAAGCTGCGGCTGTTTCAGCCGCACCAGTACCTGTCGCTGGACTTCGCACGGCAGGAGCTGCTGTCGATCGACGTCGATCCCTCTGCGGCAGCCGCCTTCCTGTCTCGTCCAAGCCCCCAGGACTTGTCCGTCACACCTGCAACCGGGGCGGGAGCAATTCTGCAGCACCCCTCCGCCGGACTCAACCTGCAGAAGTTCGACCTGCCGAGAGCCGAGCCGCTACGGCTGGAGCTCGAAGACTTCCTTCGCGCCGTGCGAACCCGTACCGCGCCACGCGTCACGGGCGAGGCAGGACGAGCAGCGTTATCCCTGGCGTTGGAGATCAATCGAGAGATTGAGGAACACGCAGAAAGAGCAGGGATAAAGCAGGGATTAGGGATTAGGGAACAGGGAACAGGGAACAGGGAACAGGGAACAGCGAACAGCAATACAAATACAAACGCCACGACTCCTTTGTGAGCGTGGCGTTTGTATTTTCTAATCCCTAATCCCTGTTCCCTAATCCCTGCTTTTTGCTAATCAAGCTTCTGTACAGTCACTCCGGGCGGAATCGGCAGCTCGAACTGGTCGTCGTCCAGCTTCTCATTGAGTGTCAACTGAGTGATCTCAACCTTCAGCGAGTACTCGTCGAGCGGGCGTTTGATCGTGATGAGCGCGGGAAACTGCTGGTCGCCATAAGGCTGGTAGTGATCGTAGGTCGCCTGCGTTTCGACCTGCCCGTCGTTGTTGTAGATATCCTGCTGGAAGGGCAGCATTGTTACGCGGTTGATGTGGATCGTACGCGTGCGCTGCAGGATGGCCGGATTGCCATCCTTCTTCTTCATGATGGTGAGTTCGTAGTCGGGCTCTTCGATGGCTTCGTGATGCTTCTTATCAAGCTCCAGCACGCGCGTCGACTCGGTCAGCGTAACGAGCTCGTCCGCACCAACACCGGGAATCATGAACGAGTCGAAGAACACGGGGGGGCGCAGATTCTCCAGCCCATTCTTGGAACGCTTCGTCACCGTATTCGATCCCTGCCGCCAGATGTAACCGTGTGTCGAGGCGTTTTTCAGGGTGAACGTATCCCCGTTGCTGACCATGTCCAGCGCTTCCGAGCCCAGCAGCGGCAGCGTCATAATCACACGGAGATCATGCGGCTTCCGGACAAAGATGTAGCCCTTAAACGAGGTGTACTGGACAACTTTGCCCTCTTTGCCCCCACCCGTAGTAGCTGTAATCTGCACAGAGGCTTTGAGGCTTTTGATGGCCGCATCGCGGTCGGAGACTTCCTTCTGCAGCTGCTCGACGCCTGCGGAGCGGTAGACTTCGGGGGCCTGGGTCTTCTGGACAATACGCGTCGTCCTGTAGCATCCGGTCAGACCGGTAGACAACAGCACAAATAACAACGGAAACGCTTGAGATCTCTTCATTCGGTGCAAGTTTCAGTATATCGACTAGCGCAGACCCCGTGCGGATTCAGATATTCGGAGGTATGTAGTCATTTGATACCGGAGCCGCCAAAAAGTTTGCACTTTCTTGCTTTTAACGTCCGGCCCGATAGGCCGCTACGTTCGTGTCATGTTCCGCCAACGTCCGGGCGAAACGAGTCGCCCCATTCGCATCCGCCACGAAATAAAGAAAGTCCGTCTGCGCTGGATGCAGCGCCGCCTTCAACGCCGCCATACCCGGGTTGCAGATCGGCCCGGGAGGCAGGCCCGTGTGCGTGTAGGTGTTGTACGCCGAGTCCGAGTGCAGCTCACTCTGGTGGATCACTCCCGTCCACGTTCCATGCAGCAGCGACGCGTAGATCACCGCCGGATCGGTCTGCAGGGGCATCCCCGCCTCCAGCCGGTTCTCGAAGACCCCCGCGACCACCGGGCGTTCCGCGTCGATGTGGACCTCTTTTTCGACCAACGAAGCCATCGTGACGGCCCGTGCCGTGTTCCCATCAGCCAGCCCCAGCCGCGCCGCCTGCTGTCCGAAGCGCCGGGTCATCACGGTCAGCATCTGCAACGGCGTCGCGTGACGGCTGAACTTGTAGGTATCGGGGAAGAGGTACCCCTCAAGCGAAGCGGCCTTGGGGCTCCAGCGGGCGATCAGCTCCGTATGCTGCTGCGCGGCGCTCAGGAAACCTTCGCGAGAACCCAGCCCCGCCACGGCAATCGCCTGCGCGATATCGAAGAGGTTATAGCCCTCGGGAATGACCAGCGTCAGGGTATAGACATCGCCGCGATGCAGCCGGGCGTAGATCTCGGGGAGCGAAGCCGGGTGGTCGAAACGATACTCGCCAGCCTTGAGCGAACCGTTTTTCAGCGTTTTGAAAAGCTCGAACGCCAGCTTGCTGCGGATGATGCCCGCCTGCTGCAACTGTGCCGCAGCCCCCGCGGTCCCAATGCCCGGCGTGATCTCGACAAAGGTCTCCGACGAAGGCCCATAGGGCAGAAACACGTAAAATCCCGCCGCAGCAGCAGCCAGAACGATCAGCACCAGGAGAAACTTCAGCAGTCGCACGCACCCCACCCCTGCTTCGCATTCTAATGACTGCTCGAGACTCCTTGCCCTGCCGAGGACACATCGGCTCCATGCGTCAGCGGCTCGAAGACGAACATGTGCATATCCACCGGCACGGGATACTGCTCCACATGCTGCTGGATCCACTCCTTCGTCTCAGGCAGAGGCACTCCGAGCCGGTTGTGGTACTCGTTATACCCCACCACAAACGTCGCTCCCTGCGCGTAGTGCACCGCGCCTCCGCAGACGAGGGTCGGCACAGGGTCCTTGCGCAATAACAGGTGCGCGTGGAACTCCAGTGCAGGCAACAGCCGCTTCTCTTCGGCCTCATAGAGCTTGTCGCCCTGGATATGCGCCGTCTCGGCGGCGGCCATCGTCGACGAGATGCCGTAGCTCGTATGACCGAGGTCGCGGCACGTCTCCTGCGCCATGCCGTCCACGCTGGCGTTCAGATTCGTCGTACCGTACCAGCTCGTCTCTCCGCTTGCGCGCGGCAGCCGGCGGGGGTGCGCTCCATCCAGCGCCGAGTTGTAGAAGTAGGCCGGCACGCGCTGCAGCCACAGGTCCTCGGCATGCTTCAGCAGGGCGTGGTCGTCGGTAAATACCGCGATGCCGGTCATCGCGTCGATCATGCTCAACTCCCAGTTGCCGTTCGAACCGGAACCGTCGTGAATGAGCGGCAGGATGACCTTCGTCAGCATCGCCGAAAAGGCCGCAATATCCTCCGGCTTCCACCCTGCATGGCTGTAACGCAGAATCTCCGCTGACCGCGGCCAGGTCTCGCCGCTCCAGGCGGCCTGCAGCGGGGCGTTCGAGTTGGTATAGCCGTGCAGGTTATGCCCATAGGCGTTGACGATGCGGATCGCATTGTCCGCGTAGCGATGGTCCCCGCTGATGTACCAGAGCACGGACTGCAGGTACGCCGCGCTGGCATCCGCATCCTCGGCATGACAACCATGGTCAGGATGAGAGACCGGCCCGCAGTCGATAATTCCTGTCGAAGGCGGTCCCTGCAACTGGTAGTCCAGCGCTCCGTACTCGCTCGCCACGGCCTTCTGGTACTCGCTGTAGAAGGGCTCTGCTTTGGCCTTGACCTGGGCCTTTACAAAATCGAGCTGGGGCCCGCTCACCAGCACCCCGGGATGCTGAAACGCCTGGGCAACACAGATTCCGCTGAAAAACGAGACCGCCAGGACGACCGGCGCAATACGACGCAGCAGAGACATGAACTTCTCCTTGGATGGCTGGGGGGGACGGGAACGACTGGGGAACGAAACAGCCGTGCTTCAAAACGCAGAGAAGTGTAGCATTCACGCGCTTGAGTAGGCCACGTTCGCCACAACCCGACCTTCCTGCTGAACCTAGACGTACCGCACTCAAACTTAGTCTCATGGACAGGGCTCGGGTTCCGTACACTGGTCTTCGTGGAGACTTCCCCTCGCATTCTCGCGCTCGACGTCGGCGACCGCCGCATCGGTCTTGCCATAACTGATCCGCTGGGTCTTACGGCCCAGCCGCTCTTCACGCTGCATCGCACCTCGCTCCGGGCCGACCTGAAGTCCGTAGCCCGGTTCATTCGCCAGCACAAGGTCACGACTGTCGTGGTCGGCAATCCGCTCCACGCCGACGGCTCTCCCAGCCCCCAGGCCGCCAAGGCCCTGGCCTTTGCCGCCGCCGTGCGCGAGGAGCATCCCACGCTTGCACACCATCTGCTCGACGAGCGGCTGACCACGCTTGAGGCCCACGCCCTGCTGGATGCCGCCGGACACAGCGCCCGCACCGCAGGCCGGAGCCACGGCAAGACGATCGACCGCAAAGACCTCATCGACCAGGTTGCCGCGACGCTGCTGCTCGAAAGCTTCCTCTCCGGCGACAAGCCAGCGTTGCTCCCAGACCCGGACGCCGACGGAAACACCTAAGCTTCCGGCACGGATGAGCACTCCTCATCGCTCTCTCCCTCGCAGCTCGTGGCTCTACAGGAAACAGCCGGTGTTCCCTGGCCACAAGCGCCGTGCACAAGGGCATCGGACGCGGGGCGGAAGGGCAAGTCTCGTATAATGGAGTTTTCACTCCACCGCCCTGTCGGCACCCGCCGAAGGCCCAGCAAAGCAGACCCAAGCATGGAAGACATCAAAAAGGCTCTTGAAGAGCAGATCAAGGCACTCGAATACGAACTGACCACCGAACTCCCCGCCGAGATTAAAAAGGCAGTCGCGCTCGGAGACCTCTCCGAGAACGCCGAGTATCACTCGGCCAAGCAGCGTCAGGAGTTCGTGAACGCGCGTCTCGGCCAGCTCAAGAAGCGTATGGGCGAACTCGCCATGGTGAACCTCGACAATATCCCGAGGGATAAGGTCGGCTTCGGGTCTACGATTGTCGTCTTCGACAGCACTAAGGACGAAGAGATTACCTACAAGCTTGTGACCAGCGAAGAGGCAGACGTAACCAAAGGCCTCATCTCGACGACTTCACCCATCGGCCGCGCGCTGCTAGGTAAAGAGATCGGCGACACCGCCACGGTCGTTACGCCCAATGGCAAGCGCGAGCTTGAAGTACTGAAGCTGACGACGATTCACGGCGTAGCGGCATAACGCTGTCTATCCTTCGAGTATCCTGGTACCCCTCCACTGTTGACCTCTTTTATCGGGCTCTGGCAGTCCTATCGAGAGCCTTCGATCAAGAGGTCAACCTTGTTTATGGTCGTAAGAGATTCATAAACGTCGCACTTCGCGAGCCATCGCGATAAACTAATCCCTGTACCCTCATGACCTGGACACGCGCATTCGGTAAAGGCAGCGGCTGGCTGCTGCAGAAGATCGTCAACGGTCTTGCGCTTTCGCGCATCTCGCCGAACACGCTTACTTTCATCGGACTCATCATCAACGTCGTTGCGGCCTTCTTCTTCGGCTACGCACGCGCGGATAACAATGTCCGCATGTTCCTCTACGCCGGCCTGGTCATCATCGGCGCGGGGCTGTTCGATATGGTCGACGGCCGCGTTGCGCGCCAGACCAACCAGGTCTCCGTCTTCGGAGCCTTCTTCGACTCCGTGCTGGACCGCTACTCCGACGTCGCGCTCTTCTTCGGCCTGCTGGTCTACTACGCTCGCGGCAACCGCTTCTTTTATGTCTTTCTCGCGGCCTTCGTCATGACGGCAAGCCTGATGGTCAGCTATACACGCGCTCGTGCCGAAGCTCTCATCGGCTCCTGCAAGGTCGGCTTCATGGAGCGGCCTGAGCGGATCGTCCTGGTGATTCTGGGCGCGCTCTTCAACCGCTGGGGAGCGATGGCTCCTGCGCTCTGGGTGCTCGCCGTGCTCTCGACCATTACCGTCATCCATCGCATCCGTTACACGTACCTCGAGACCGAGCGGCGCAAGCTGGCGTTGAACACGTAGAACAGTACCGATCTATCCCTCTACAGCGGGCGGCCCCGAACGCAAACAAGCACAAAGCGGCGTGTAGACTTATTCTTCATGCGCCCGGTACGACCCCAATAAACTATGGCCACGGCTACCGCATCTCCGGTTCGAACCCTGCGTGAGCACGTCCTCGCGCTCGAGGGCGCGATTGCCCTCTGCCTGGACAAGCCACGCCCTAAAGCTGTCCACAAGGTTCGTACCGAAGCCCGCCGGATCGAGGCGCAACTCGAGTTACTGGGCCTGCTCAAGAGGCTGCCCTCCTACCGCTCTGAGATGAGTCGCTCCCTGCGGCTGCTCAAAAAGATTCGCCGGGCTGCCGGACGCGTCCGCGATCTCGATGTTCAGCGCAAATTATTAAAGACTCACACCGCTGAAGACGAAAAGCAGATCGAACAGCCTACGGATGCCAAGCTCAACGAACTCGCCGAGCTTGGAGAGCTTCGCCAGATCCGCAAGCAGCGCCGCAAGCGTGCTGCCCGCAAGCTTCTGAAGCTGCTCAACAAGCGACAGGCAAAGCTTGCCTCCGCCTTCGACGCGCTGCTGACCGCGCTCGAGCCTGCGCAGGAACTTCAGCTGCCCGCAGCCGAGCTCCTGCGCCTGGTCGATCAACACTTTCGCGGCACGCATGCTCTCATCATCCGCCACCCTTCGAGCGAGCATCTGCATTCCATTCGCAAGGCTGCGCGCATTGCACGTTACCAGGCAGAGCTCGCGACGAACTCCGCAGCCGCCACGCGTTCGGCACAGCGCTATGAGGCGCTCCAGGTCGCCGGCGGCCAGTGGCATGACACACTCGCACTTGCCGCCGAAGCAGCAACCGAACTGGGTGACAACCACAGCACCGCTGTCTGTTTTAGCCAGCTGCGCGACCAGCACCTCGCCGACTATCGAGCCTTGCTCGAACGTGTCCGCACCTGAGAGTTTTCCATGCGCATTGGCTTCTTCGGCGGCAGCTTCGACCCACCTCATCGAGGCCACCTCACTGTGGCTCGTACAGTAGCAGCTACTTTCAGGCTCGACCGTCTCCTGCTGGCCCCCACCGCACAGCAGCCACTCAAGCCAGGCGGCGCTGCTGCTTCCTTCCAGGACCGCCTCGCCATGGTCGAGATCCTCTGCCGGGGAGAGGCTCGATTCGAGCCCTCCGCGTTGGATGCCCCACGAATCCACAACGGACCCAACTACACCATCGATACCCTTCGACATCTACGGGCCGAGTTCGCCCACTACCCGGAGGTCTACAGCATCGTCGGTGCAGACTCTTTCCTGGACCTGCGCCGCTGGCGTTCGCCCGATCTACTGCTCGACATTGTGAATTGGATCGTCGTCAGCCGTCCAGGCTTTGCTCTTTCAGCACTCAACAAACTCGATTTGACGCCTGAACAACGCGCGCACGTCTACCTGCTGGAGGGCGTTACGGAACCTGTAAGCGCCACCGAGGTTCGCGCCTGTCTGCGTGAGGGCCGCGACTGCAGCGAACTCGTTCCGTACGACGTTCTCAGCTACATTCGGGAACACCATCTTTACGGCGCCTAGAGCTGTCTCCGGCTCTGAACGAAGTCAAGAGGGAACCTGCTGTTGTTACTCACCCCTACATTTCAATGCGGCTCAAACCGGAAGGGCGCAGTTTCAGCCATACTGATTACTCACGACTCTTTCGTCCTTACAGCGCCTCACCTGTACTAGGATGGAATGTCTAAAGGAGTTTCATGCCCAGTACCGAAGTAAACCAGATGCTCGCCGCCGCCGCTGCTGCCTGCGAAGACAAGAAGGCAGAGGACATCCGCATTCTTGCACTAGATCCATCGGAGAGCGGCCTGACCGACTACTTCCTCATCTGCAACGGCACCAACGATCGCCAGAACGTCGCGATCAGTGATGAGATCGAAATTCGCCTGAAGCGCGAATTCGGCACCTATCCCAATTCGGTCGAAGGCCGCCGCCAGGGCGACTGGGTCCTGATGGATTATGTCGACTTCATCGTCCACATCTTCTCCCCGGAGAAGCGTGCGTTTTATGGACTGGAGCGTCTGCGCAAGACGGCAACGCGGTTGAGCATCGAAGATCTGAACGCGGAACTCAGGTCTCAGATCAACGCTTCGCGAAAGAAGAAACCCGCACCGGCAGCCGTGGCTCCGAAGAAAGCCGCCCCAGCTAAAAAGAAGTCGGCAACGGTCAAGAAAACCGTAGCAGCAAAGAAAGCCGTCCCCGCAAAAGCCGCGAAAAAGGCTCCTGCAAAGGCCTTGAAAAAGGCTCCCGCGAAAAAGGCAGCCCCTGTGAAACCAGCAAAGAAAGCCCCCGCCAAGAGCGCTGCGAAGAAGACTGCGAAATCGCGCTCGTAGCAGCTAGTGAGTTAGGCAAATCCCTGTACCCGGATCAGAGCTGCACGAAAGATAGAAACAAACGAAAGGCGGAGAGCCGAAGCTCTCCGCCTTTCCTTATTGAGTAGTTGTGGTTAGAACTCCAGACGCAGTGCTAGTTGCAACACGCGGGCTCCGTTGTTCAAGTTTCCAGCCGGTTCAACTGTATTGCTGATCTGACCGAAAGTGTTGCTGACCGTGTCCTGCTGATCAAGACCGTTGAAGGTATTCTCAGACGGCAAGCCGAAGTTCGGGTGGTTGAATACGTTGAAGGCATCGGCACGGAACTTCAGGTTGACGCTGTCTTTGTAGACGGGGAACGTCTTAGCCAAGCCCAGATCCTGGTTGCCGAAGCGTGGCCCACGCAAGCCGTTACGAGCACCGATCTGGAAGCCGATCGGTCCAACGTAGGCGGACTGCGCTGCAGATTGGCTTGCGAAGATATTGACTCCGCCACCAGCTGCCTTAGTCAGATGGGTTGCCACTGCAGACTTGGGTCCGACAAGGATACCAGGCGCATCGTTCGAGTAGCTTGCATCGAAGGCATCGGAGTTCGTTCCCCATGCCTGTCCGGTGTGCCATGTCGTGATGCCGCTGATATCCCAGCCGCCGATCGCTTCTTCCGCCCACAGAGGAATCGTGGCGAAGAACTGGCGATGACGTCCGATGGGCAGTTGGTACGTTTCGTCCGCCGTGATGTAGTGGGTCACATCAAAGTCGGAGTTGGCACGGCACTCGCGAGGACGTACAACGTCACAGATCAGACCCGTGCCACCGATACCTGTATCACCTTGCGAGTTAGCGAAAGCTGAGACGTTATCAATGGAGTGCGAGAAGGTGTAGTTCACATCGAACTGCAGACCGTGTGAAAGGTTCTTCTGCAACGACACCAACATGCCGTTGTAGGTGGAGAATCCTTTATTGGTAAAGAACGTGTTTTCAGAGAACTGGGCGGCAGAACCTACATTGAGTGCGGTGAAGTTAGAGAGCGCCTGGACAAAGTCTCCGAAGTCGCCGTTCTGAGCCAGACCACTAAAGGTATAAGCAAGATATTGCGTGTTGTTGGCGAAGGCTTGAGTGATATTACCGTTGCTATCCTTGACCGGGTTTGCAACTCCAAGCCCAGGTGTCACGAGGTGCTCAAACCAGGGCTGTGCAGCAAGACTGGCTGGGTTCGCACCGGCTCTGAGTTGAGTCGTAATTGCCGCAAAGGCATTGGAAAGAAGCTCGCCAGAGGAAGGATCTTTGAAATCGATAATCTGGTTTGCATCGGCCTGCGCCAAAAGGCGACGGCCCAGGCGGCCCGCGTAGCTGAGCTTGAAGACAAAGCCTCCCTCAAACTCGTGCTGCATGCCAAAGTTATAGGCGATGGAATACGGCGTCTTCAAAGAAGGGTCGATGGTTGCGTTGAAGGCCGTTCCATTCTGGAGACCGAAAGGTATTCCGTTCGCCACAAATGGCTGGTAAGGAGCCTTCGGTGAGGCAGGGGCTGCGGGAATCTGGCCGATGTTTCCACCTGCACCGATGCGTGGATCGTTCCGGAGGGAAGCAACCGGATCGCCGGGAGTGCCCGAGGGAGTGGACTTCGTCTGTTGGAAGAGATACGAGTCTGTGTCCTGATAACTCTGAACCGCGTTGATGATCGTGCGGTCATAGACCACGCCGATACCACCGTTGAATACGGTCTTCTTGTCGAAATCAGGGTTGTAGGCAAAGGCAAAGCGAGGTGCGAAGTTCTTGTACTGAGGCTGGTAAATCGGTGGGCCGTTATTGGCCTTTCCACCCAGGATATAGGTGATCAGGGGCACGGCATTCGGCCCAGTTTGTCCCGCAGCGCTCTGCGCCAGACGAGCATTGAAGTACTGGTCAAAGGTCAGAGGCTCCAGACTCTCAAGGCCACGGGTTTCATAGGGCACCGAGAACAGCTGATAGTTCACACCGTACGAAAGAGTCAATTGGGAATTAGCTTTCCAGGTGTCAGCAAAATACAACTGGGTCTGGTAGTTCTGGTAGATACGCTGATCGCCTGTGAGTTGCGGCAGCACATTACCGTTCTTGTCGTAGTTGAAGTCACTCTGGATGCTTCCGACGCGGCCCAGAATGTAGGCAAGGGCCTGATCGTAAGGAGCAGTAGAAGCACTCGCCGTGTTGATGTCCGTAGGACGCAGTTGAGCATTGAGGTTCAGGGTCTGGCCGCCCAGACCGATCTCAACCGTGTTGTAGTCGATGGAGCTATTGTTTTTGGGCTTGATGTCCTTGAAGGTCCCGCCGAACTGGAAGGTGTGACCACCCTTTGTCCAGGTAAAATCGTCGCCGATCATCTCAACAGGGACACGGCGGCTCTGGGTGGCCGGATTCAGATAGAGGGAAGAGGCAAGAGCGGCCTGGGTACCATCTCCGAAGGTAAAGAAATTAGGGCCATCCGGATTGAAGTTATTGCCGAGATCAATCTTCTGAACCGTTTCACCGATGACGAACTGGTTCGTCTTGTTGGAACCAATCACCCAGGTATGGCCGATGACAAAAGCATACGAACGGTCGACGAGAGGATCGGTAATAGGATCGCCCGGAAATTCATTCGGGGCGTTGACAGCGTTCTCGCGGGTGATCGTAAAGCGCGCGAACAGCTTCATCTTGGAGTTCAGGTTGTAATCAACCCTGCCCACATAGTTCGTGTTGAAGTCGTTGTCGGGGGCGTTGAAGGAGAAGCCTCCCGAGTTGAGGCCGTCTCCACTGGACTGGTTGTTGGAATGGGGGAAGCGCGCATTCGTAAGAGTCTGCCAGTTGCCGTTTACACCGTTACCCTGAGGATCGAGACCCAAGATCTGGGCTTCGTTCAATGTTCCAACCGATCCATCGGCCCTGTTGTAGTTAATATTGCCAGCGCGGAGCGAATCGAGAGGAACGGTCCTCTGAACAAGCGAGGTTCTAATAATGCGGGAGTTGTTGTAGTCGAAGAAGAAGAACAGCTTGTCCTTGATAATCGGTCCGCCAATATTGCCGCCGAACTGATTCTGGATCAGGTGGTTGCGGGGAATAGCGGGCGTTGCATTGTTGCTGAACCAGCTATTGGCCACAAGCGACGGATCACGATGATACTCGTTGATGTTGCCGTGAAACTGATTGGTACCGCTCTTCGTAACGAGCTGGAACTGTCCGCCGCTGGAGGGGCCGCCAGTTGCCGGGATACCGCCGACCGTGCCGCGGAACTCCTGAACCGAGTCGATAGGCGCATGGCCTACGATGGTACTGCTGCTAAAGCCCGAAGTGATTCCAGCGCCGGTGTTGCTTTGGATAGCGCCGCCATTCGAAAAGTCGTTAACATCCAGGCCGTCCAGCGTGACGTTGTTCTGGTCGACACGCGCACCCGTCGTGGAACCTGTATCCGTTACACCCGGCTGCAGCGTAAAGAGCGCCGTAGGATCTCCTCTTTGCTGTACAGGAAGATCGTTGAGAAGTTTTACGTCGAAGTTGTTGCCGATGGAGGCATCCGTCGTGTTGATTGTGACTTCCGAGTTCGAAGCCGTTACCTCAACCTGCTGATTCGAGCCGGCAAGCAACTGCGCATCCTGGGTGCGGGTCGTCGCTACCGCCAGATAGATATCTCTAACAGCCAGCGCGGCAAAGCCGGCGTGTACGAAGTTAGCCTCATACCCAGGCCCCGGAGGAACGTTCGAGAAGCGGTAAGAACCGTTATCGCTCGTGGTTTGGGTGTACTTCAATCCCTTGGTCTTGTTGGTTAGGGTCACAACAGTACCCGGTACAGCAGCCCCCGTTGCGTCAGTCACGGAACCCACCATGGCGGATACATCTTGTGCTTTCAGAAGGGATGATGCGGAGAATGAGACTGTCAGAAAAACGATAAACGCGAAAATCTTCTTCATGTACTTCGATTGCTCCTCAAATACCGGGGGGGCGGGTGGCATACAAACGCGGGCCGAATGCCCAGCGGTGCATGCGAATCTACGATGAGCCTTTGCATTTTTCATGCCAAATCATGCCATTCGCCAAATATTGATATTTGCGCCTTCCAGCTTTTGGTTTTGTGTAAAAAAATATTGTTTTCCGTCCTTGATTTGCAGGCGCCTATGCAATTCTGTAGATCAACGATGGAAATCCTCCTCGCAACCATCCGGCCACGGCGCTCGGCCGCCTCAGAACCTGACGCCCAACTGCTCCAGCGCTATATCCAGCGCTCCAGCCGATATGTTCCCTGTGAGCAGCGCGAGTTTTCCTCTGAGGCTGCACTGTTCGCCCACCTCGATCGTCCTGCCCGACGCACGACGCCCTACCTCATCCTGACCGACAGCCGGGGAAAACAGATGTCCTCTGAGGAGTTTGCCTCCACACTTGGGGGTGTTCAGGATAGCGGTGTCCAACAGGTGGTCATGGCCATTGGCCCGGCCGACGGCTGGTCGCCCGAAGCCCTCCGTCGCGCCAGCCTTACAGTGGCTTTCGGGCGAATTACTCTGCCACATGAGCTGGCCGCTGTCGTAGCCTCCGAACAGATCTATCGCGCCCTGACCATTCGTGCCGGGCATCCGTATCATCACGGGCACTAAAACACTCACCATAAATAAAAAGGGCGGAGAGCCTAAGCTCTCCGCCTTTCGCTACTGCAAAATCAACGAGTTAGAAGCTCAACTGGAGTTGAAACTCTATCGTGCGCGGCGCACCTTGATCGAAGGTTCCCGATTGGCGAGATACGCGATAGGCGTTCTGAACATCCTGCCCATTGTTGAAGGTTGGTCCGTTTACGCTGCCAGGCCCTGGCGAACCAAGATTGCCCTGGAAGGTTGCGGCGCTGGGATTGCCGGAGGTATCTCCAAAGTTAGAGAAGTTAGCAATATTGTAGAAAGCGACCTTCGGTTCGAGCGTTACGGCATCGCCGAGTGTATGCACGTAGTGACCTAAACGAATCGGGTAGGCGAACGTGAGATCGACCTGCCGGTAATCGGCATTGCCAGGAGCCACACCATTCTGGATGGAATTGACCAGTGGCTGCACCGTACCACCGAGGGCGATGAGTTGGGCCTGGGTGAGAAGACCGCTACCGACCAGCACCTTGCCTGCCGGTGTGAGCGAGCCTGCCACGGTCGAGTTGAAGTTGTTGATGTAGTGAGATAGATTGCTGGGCTTGATGCGGTGCATGTAGTCGCCAGGCATTGTCCCCGGAGCAAGGTCACCCGTCGTTCCATCGCCGGTCAAATCGGAACGATAGATGTTGCCGACAGCAGAAGCGGTATTGTCCAGCGTCAGCGTCTGCGGAAGCGCCGAGTAGAAATGACCGATGATCCCAACCTCCGGACCGTACTTCAGCAGGAAGGAGCCTCCGAATGAGACCTGGTGTTTACGGTCGAGTTCGGAACGGCCCATGTAAGCGGTCGGATGGTCATTGTCGAAGGAGAGGTTGTTGAAGAACTGGTCTCCCGTGGTGTTGTTCGAGGTCGAAAGGATGCGGGACAGATTGTAGGAGACCTGAAGATTGGAGCGCTCGATGCCCCGTATAGGATGTGACGACTGTTGGCGGAAGACGACCTGAAGCGCATCGTAGCCAGACCGGCCAACCGGGAGGATAAAAGAGCCGCTACCCAGAAGCGGGTTCTGGCCAGGGAATGCCGCGCCGGTTGCAACCGTCTTGCCATTGCTCGCTGGCGAGTTGGCTCCAAGGAACTCCTTGGCCCCGTCCAATCCCTTGCCGGCAAAGTCGTCGATTGTCGCTCCGTTAGCAATGGCGCAGTTAATAGCTGCCGAAGTGTATCCCTGCGGACACATGGGATAACCGGCGTAATTGTTCGCCGGATCCGGCGCAAGTGTGGCCGCAATTGCATTCTGCGCCGCAGTGGGGTTGAAGTAGCGAGCGGCGCCAAGGTGGTTGACGTCCAAGAGCTGCCCGACCTTCAGAGTGCTGTTGTGGATGTAATCCACGGAGAGGACAGCGCCCTTGAAAAGCTCATGCTGCGCGCCGAGATTCCACTGTTCCGAGTAAGGCGTACGGTAGGGAGCGCCATAGATTCCGCTGGCGCTCAAGGTTTCTCCGATGAAGCCGCTATTGGTGCCCTGAGGATTTTTCGCTGCGATGCTCTGGAAACTTTGTGAAAGCGCAAGGACGTACGGGGCTGCCTGGCCAACAGGAAGGGCGCAGATCTGGGAGATGTTCAACGTTGTTCCGTTGACCGTTGCACCGGACGTAATACTGCCGTCAGCGTTCGCATATTGGCCGGAGCAGAACGACTGTCCATCAGCCTGCGCGAAGAACGGGCCTTTGGCCAGCAGAGAGGTGCGGGCATTGGTGGTGTTATTGAAGACGTCGCCATCATAGAAGATGCCAAAGCCGGCGCGGATAACAGTTTTGTGATTGCCAGGGGCATAGGCAAAACCGATCTGCGGGCCGAAGTTGGCGTACGGCTGATGGACGCTGGGGGCGAACTGGGGACCAAACTGGCCGAGGAGCGAAGTGCTTCCAGAGCAGGGAGCCTGGTTCGGACCGCCAGCTGGGTTGTAGACGGCGGGGTCGAGGGCCGAGCACGGGATCGGCGCCACGTCCTGGTTCGCGCGGTCTGTATCGACAGACCAGCGCAGACCGGCGCTGAGGGTAAAGTTGGGGGTTACCTTCCAGCCGTCCGCCACATAAGCACCTTCGCGCCAGTCGTGAGTACCGCCGCCAATCAGGCCGAATCCGGGATTTTCCGTGAAGAAGCCGAGATTGTTGCCGATGGCAATCGTGCTGGCATGGTAGCCGTTGAGAGGATCGGAGGGACAGGCAGCCGCGCCTACGACATTGCCGCAACCAGGCGCTGTCGGATCCCCATCGACCGGTCCGGTAAACAAGGTGGCAGAGTTTTCGCGAAGCCGGGGACCAAGGCCGAAGAAGTTAGCAAAACCGCCGCCGAGGATGTGATTGATGCTGTAACCGAAACGGATGGTATGCGCACCCTTGGTCCAGGAACCGTCATAACGAGCCTGGGCGTCCGTCTGGAACGTGCCCTGCGGGGCATCGACGTTCGGCCCGGTGGCCAGCAGAGGCGATGTGCCGGCAACATTCTGCAAGGCGATGCCGGGGATCAGGTCCAGCGGAGATGAGGTTGAGGTGTCGCTGATGAGATTATGGAATTTTTCGTAGCTTCCACGGAAGGAGTGCGTAAAGTGACCGAGTTGGAAGTCTGCGCCACCCGCGATGCCCGGCGTATTGTCGCGATTCGCATAGGTCTCGAACTGCTCACCAAAGTTGCCGGCAACCGAGTTGACGTTATAGTTCACGCGGGCGAAGTAGTGACCGCCGAAAGGACCGTTGTAGTCCAGACGAATCGTTGAATAGGTTTCCCGATAGGAGAAAGGAATATTCAGGTTTTGGTATTGGGGGAAGATCGACGAAACACCTGCTGCCTGCGAGGCGTCCTGCTTGATGCGCTCGGCGTTGCCGAAGAAGAAGAGTTTGTCTTTGAAGATCGGGCCGCCAAGAGAGCCGCCAAACTGGTTCCGCTGGAAGGGGGTCTGGGTGCCAAACTCCGTGGCAAAGCCCGCACGGGAATCCTGGAAGTTGTAGAACAGTTCACCGTGGAAGCCGTTGGTACCGGATTTGGTAGCAACCAGAACCTGTCCAGTCGAGGTGACCTCGCCGGAGACGTCCTGCGTTGAACGGTTTAACTGAAATTCGCCGATGGAGCCCTGCGACACGTTGAAGATGGTGGTACCGACGGTTTCGTCGGTGATGTCCTGACCATCGAGAAGGATACGAGTGGTGCGTCCCGCAATACCACCGATGGACAAGGCCGAGTAGCCAGCCTTCGTAGGATCGAAGGAACCGCCAGACTGCAGAATGACGCCGGGTTCGATCTGGGCCACATCGAGGAAGTTACGGCCATTGATGGGAAGCGAGCTAATCTGCTGAGAGGTCAACACATCGCTGACACCCGGTTGATCGGTGTTAACCTGGACACCGCCCGCGCTAACTTCAACGGTTTCAGTCGATTTGCCTACCGTGAGCTTGTAGGTCCCGGTGGTGGCTGTACCGATGCGGATCGACGTATTGATCGCAAGCGTTTCGAATCCGGACATGCTCACCGTGACCTTATAGGAGCCTGGAAGCAATGGGCCAACCGCATAGTAGCCGGAGCCGTCCGTCTTGGCTTCTTTTACCGAACCTGTATCGACGTTGCGAACGCTGATCTGCGCACCCGGTATGGCCGCGCCACTAGGGTCCGTAATGGTCCCCTCAATCGATCCACCATTGGTTGAGGTCACCTGGCCGTAAGCAATCGTCAGTGACGCCATGAGCACAACTAAAAGCGCAAAAATTTTCTTCATAAGTCCGTTTATCCTCAGCAAAGAAAGCAGCCCCTATGGAGACATTCGCAGGCATCGCGAACACCACGTACAAAGTGTCTGTTTATGAAACTTGCGATTAGCCTTGCACGTCTTATACCAAACATAAAAACCGGGGAATACTGAGGATATTCCGATCTGCAAAGTTATCGGACTGCGGGATACTACACTTTATAACGAGTGTTACTTATCAAAACTATGTAATTTTGTATTCACGGCTCAGCTCTTCAGTGTTCCAACCTCTAGAGTCATGATCATTCCGCCCTCAAAACATCCACCGCGCAGCCTCATCCAGCCGGACGCGGGCTGGAACAAGAGGGTCTTCGCACTCGGAATGACAGAAGAAAGAGCGAAAGCCAACCCTGCTCAACCTGCGTTAACATCATCCGCATGAGCACACTCTCCCGCCGCGATCTCTGTCAGAGTCTTCCCCTACTGGCGCTTCTCCCCACATTGAGCGCCCATGCCCAGACCCCGCAAACCGCAGGCGAACCAGCGGCCGCCGCCGACTGCACAATGCTCACCACCTGCGAGGCAATTCCCACGATCCCTGGCACCTCCACTCATCCGGGAATTACGAGCCATGGAATCCTTCACGGCCAGATCCCCGGCATCACGCACATCGAGGTCCACGAGACCAAGCTCGATCCCGGCAAGGCCCCTCATCCGCCGCATCGCCATCCGCACGCCGAACTGATGCTCATCCGCGAGGGCTCGCTCGAGTTCACCTCCGACGCTCCGCCCGTAACCATCACCGCCGGAGGCACGATCTACTGCGCCCCCAACCAGCTCCATGGCATCCACAATAATGGCAATACGCAGACCGTTTACTACGTCGTGGAGATCGGTGGCCAGCAGCCCTGCACGAAATAGCGGCGGGGCCGGATAAACTGGAGGTTCATCGCGCTTCAGGTTTATCGCGCTTCAAGGAGATCCATGTTCAAGGCCAGTCGCTTTGAGTACCGCTTCCGTTTTCTGATTCACGCCTTGATC
This sequence comes from Granulicella mallensis MP5ACTX8, assembly GCF_000178955.2. Taxonomy (NCBI): domain Bacteria; kingdom Pseudomonadati; phylum Acidobacteriota; class Terriglobia; order Terriglobales; family Acidobacteriaceae; genus Granulicella; species Granulicella mallensis. The sequence goes on from NC_016631.1 coordinate 6,192,038, forward strand.
TTCACGCTGGCCTTCTGGGCGCCGTGGGTCGAGTGGATCCCGGGGCTCGACCTGACGCGCAAGACGACCTGGCTGGTCGCGTCGTTCTGGCTATCGCTCCATGGCTGGATGAGCTTCCAGGTCGCGACGATTGTCCTGCTGGTGGTCGCGCTGCTCTTTACCGGCCTCGGAGCGTGGCTGCGCACCTGGGGAGCGGCGTACGTGGGTGTGGGAGTTGTGGCCTCACGCGCGATGCACGGCACAGCCATGCTGACCGATGGGCCCTATCGCCGGACGCGCAATCCGCTCTACCTGGGCACGCTGCTTCACACCATCGGCATTGCGATCCTGATGCCTCCAAGCGGTGCGATCTTTGCGATCATACTGATCTGGGTCTTTCAGATTCGCCTGGCACTTGCTGAGGAGCCGTTTCTCGCGGCGCAGTTCGGCCAGCCCTATCTCAACTACGCCGCAGCGGTGCCAAGGTTTTTGCCGTATCCCACTCCCCGTGCAGAGGCTGCGGGAGCCTCACCCCGCTGGGGGCAGGCTGTACTGGGCGAGCTGTACTTCATCGCTGTGTTTGCCGTGTTGGCCGTCCTGGGATGGAACTTCAATGCACAGTGGCTGCGCCAGGGCATTCTGATCTCGCTGGGTGTGTGGCTGGTGGCGCGTGCGTTTATGCCGGCAGCGAAGGCGGAGACCGTGGCAGCGTAGCGCTCTCGAAGGCAGTCGTGCCCCTACGAGCAGACAGCAGGTTCCTCACTGCGCTCGGAATGACAACCACAAAAGCAAAGACAAAAACGGCGGCAAAGTACAAAGCAAAAGCGCCCCATTCTGCGACGATGAAACCGTCGCGCGGATGGGGCGCCTTTGGCTAAAGAAAGAAACTACTTCTTGGGCGGAGCGATGGTGTCCTTCGCGACCTTGGCCACGCGGAACTTAACAACGGTCTTAGCCTTGATCTTGATGGCCTCGCCGGTCTGGGGGTTACGACCCACGCGGGCCTTGCGCTCAGCCTTCACCAGCTTGCCGATACCGGGGATGGTGAACTCACCGTTCTTCTTCGTCTCCTTGACGGCAGTTTCTGCCAGCAGTTCGAGGAAGGCTGCGGTCTGCTTGTTCGTGAGCTCGAGCTTCTCTGCCAGCAGGCGGACAAGCTGTGTCTTTGTAATTCCCTTTGCCATGTTGTGTACTCCTTCGTTTCCGAATGATTGAGCATGGGCTTTCGCCCATTCCCCGCAGCTTGAATACGGACACTAATCGCCAGTGTTCATGCGGGTGCGGAGAAAACCGCGCCGAACATCACCTTCAACCTTCCTGAACTCTTTGTCAACGGGAAATATCGTGTTTCCACAAGTTTTTTATGGGTTTTTCCGATATTTCACGGTTTTTGTCCCTAAACAGGTACAAAACAGGCAAAATCGTCCATCAAAAGAGGGGTCTGGAGGGTTTGCGAACCGCCTCCGACGCCTCAAGAATCGCTCCATTCAGGGCATGTACCAGGGGTGCCGCGAGACGAAATCTCTGCACCGCTTCCTTCAGGAGTGCAGGCTCGAGCGCGATCTCGGAAGGCAACGAAACCTGCACACCCCAGTTCTTCGCGCGCAGCAGTTCGTCCGCGGGATGGTCCGCGGGAAAGCCCTTGGGCATACGCGTCAGGGACGATGAATCGATCCCCGACATCGGCGGTTGGATCTTGCTTCCCGCGCTGCGGGCGCGCGGCTTGAGGATCGCAGCCTGCAGAGCGCGATACTCCTCATGGTGCTCCGCCAGCCAGCGGCGGATAGCCAGCAACTGCTCGCGCTCGGGCATGTAGACGCCGGCGGAGATATGCACCTCCTTGGGGCTGACGTGCAGATAAAAGCCGCCGCCGGAGGTCTTCTCCATGCCGCGCCGCGCCCACCAGGCGGCGACCTGGCGTTTGTACGGACGCTTGTCGGAGCTGAAGCGCGTGTCGCGATAGATGCGCATCATCGTCTTATTGGCCGGACGCACGTGCTCGGGCGCGAAGTCGTCCATGGCCTTATTGATCTCGTCGATGAACGCGAGCATCGGCTGTTTGAGCGCGCGATCGTAGACGTCGCGCCGCGCTTCGAACCACTCGCGATCGTTATAACGTGCGAGGCCGCGAAGAAATTTGAGGGTCTCGGGGGTGAAGTACGTAGACATAACGACTCTGATGCTATCGGACTTCAACTCCACTCAAGAAAAACAGCGGAGACCGAAGTCTCCGCTGTGGTCGCATCGTCGCTCAAGCGGCCTATTTCGCCGGTTCAACGGCATTCGGATACAGCCCCGGAATCGGCGCGGACAACTGCTTTTCCAGCTCCGGATGCGGGAACGGCTTGCGCGGCATCATCTCGTCGCGCTGGCTGGTGTTCCAGAGAAAGATCGCCTCTACGATGGCAGCCTGTTCGAGATCGGCCTGGTGCAGGCGGTCATAGGTATCCATGTCCGAGTGGTGAGTGCGCGTCTCGTAGTCCAACGGGTCCTGAATAAACTGGAAGCCCGGCAGGCCTACGGCGTCGAACGACAGGTGATCCGTACCTCCCGTATTGCGATTGCTGATGGTCGTTACGCCAAGATCGTGCAGCGGGGCAATCCACTGCGCGAAGATCGGCGCAATCGCAAAGTTCTCCTGCGTATAGACGCCACGTACCTTGCCGGTGCCGTTGTCGAGGTTGTAGTAGGCGTCCAGCGTCTCCCACTCTTTGGTCGTCTGCAGAGGGCCGCGATTGCGGCTCATGTAGCTGGGCGTGCCGACGGGGTCAGGCGTAGCGGGAGCGGCGAAGGTGCCGAAGTGCTGTTTCACATAGCCCTGCGAGCCGAAGAGACCCTCTTCTTCTCCGGACCACAGCGCGATCCTGATCGTCCGGCGCGGATGCAGATCCAGCGCCTTCAGGATGCGCACAGCCTCCATCGCGACGATGGAGCCTGCACCGTTGTCCGTCGCGCCCGTACCGGAGATCCAGCTATCGAGATGGCCGCCGACCATGACGACCTGATCCTTGAGGTCGGAGCCGGGAATCTCGGCAACCGTGTCGAAGCCGTGCTCGTGGTCGCCGGTAAACTTCGTCTCAATGTTGACCTCAACCGTAACAGGCACGTGCGCCTGCGCCATGCGTGCGAGGCGGTTGTAGTGCTCGATCATCATGACGGCGTTGGGAATCTTGACCGCATTCTCCATCGTCTGCGCACCACGGATAAGGTTTGCTCCGTTGTCGTCGAAGATGATGCCTGTGCCTCCGCCGTTGCCGCCATCGCGGCTGGGCGTGATGATGGCTGCAACACCTTCTTCGATCATCATCTTGAGTGCCCGCTGACGAAGCGCCGCGAGGCGCTGCCGCTCCGCCATCAGGGTCTGAATATTGACCGCCGGGGCGGCGTTCGCACGACGGCTCTCGGCGTTCTCCATGTCCTTGAGCTCTTCGTCAGTGTAGCGATGGAAGAGAGGCTCGGTGATATCGGGCGTCGGGCGCATGGCTCCAAGCAGCACGATCTTGCCTGCCAGCGTGCCGTGCAACTTGTCCAGCTCTTCCGCGTCGGCCAGCGGCACATAGACGATCTCTCCGGTCACGGGACCTTTCGTAGCAGGCGACCAGGGAGCGGCCTGCATCCAGAGGGGCTCTGGGTCGGGCGAGACCATGCGCGCCCAGGTGTTGATCTGCTGCCAACCCATGCCGAACTCGCCCCAGTCTTCGAGGTGCGCGTTTTCGAGGCCGATCTTGCTCAAGGTATCGCGTGTCCAGGCGTTGGCCTTGGCCATGTTCGGCGAGCCGGTGAGTCGCGGACCGATGCCGTCGGCCAGTGCCGCGCCAAAATCCATCACCTTGCCGTGCTGCAGGCCCTCCGCACGAATACGCGCGTACATCGTGAGATCGAGGTTTTCGGTAGAAGGCTGTGGACCGTAGTAGGACGGAACGTTTTTAGATTCCGTCCTGGCCTCGGCGGGCTTTTTCTTCTCGGTGGCGTGGGCTGCCGTGGAGAGCAACGCAGCAAGGGCAAACAGGGTCGTGCTACAGCGCAAAGAGGTGCGGAGGAAGGCGGGCATGAAGACTCCTTGGAGGGTGGTGCCAGTGGTAGATGTGGAGAATACGCCTGGCTGGCGAGGATAGTTTCGCTGATGGGGTGATTGGTCTGAATTACCCCAAAATTGTCATCTCGACCGAAATGCAGGGCGCGGCGAACGCGTTTTTGTTTGTTGGGGTGCGCGCATGTTGGCTTTATCGTGGCTATCCAGCCCGCCTTGTGGTGGGCGATCCCATGAACACAAAGGGGGCCCAGAGGATCAAACGGCCGCGGCGGCGCAAAAGCGCGCTAACTGTGCCGTGACTTCCGTGCCATGCGCCGGGCCCACTGTACGCCCAGATAGCTCAGAGCCAGCGCCATGACCACGACACCCACCGGAAAACCAGCGCGGCGATAGGCGATCGCGAAGTCCACCGGATGGTGCGTCACGGACATATAGACCAGCAATACTAGGATCGCGCAGAAGGTCGTCGCGAAGAACGCGGCGAAACCTGTCGCCAGTCCCATGAGCAGCGATTGGAACCAGCCGAGATCGCCCAGCGGGATTCCCAGCAACACACCGTCGCGCCTTGCGCGTTCTACATCGTTTGCAGTCGCCATACTCAGCTAGAATAAGCTAATGGCTGAGACTCTGCAGAGCGGCGCTGTACGTACGCCGCAACTGGTACGCGCGGCACAGGTTGCGCGCGAGGCGGAAGTTCGCCAATCGGCCAACGGTGTGGCCTTTGCCACCTATGGCGAAACTGGCGTTGACGCCCCCGACCTCGACCGCATGCTGGAGACGGTGCCTGCGGCCATCGTCGCCGCCCTCAAGAGCAATACCTATTACTTTGTGCCACTGGCGCTGCGCGAGAATCCCGAAACCGGCGAGAGCACCGAAACGGATGCCAAAGCCAGCACCCCTACCAACGAGCCGACGATGGTGGCCGGCGAATATACCGACGCCTTCAGCGATGCGGCTATCTGCCATCGCAATGTAGAGCTGGGCAGCGGCAATCGCGGTGTGTTCATCTCGACGCGGCTGCTGGGCGACCGCTTCGCGCTAAGCTTTGAGTTCTTTATCAACGTCGCGCATGCGTTCGTCGACCAGGCGGGTGTGCCCGCTTCGTTTGCCGACCTCGTGTGGAAGCAGGCCCTCGACAATGTACGCGGCGAAACCAGCCTCGATGCCTGGGAGTCGCGCAACCTTGCCTTTGGCCGCCCGGCAAACGCGGAGCCCGAACCTTTAGCCTCGCTCTCGCGGCGCGGACCGGGACTGGTCACGAAACCGCGTTCGTTCAGCGGAGCCTCTTCGAATGCCCCGGCAACACCGGCCACCATCAACGAGAAAGAGCGCGGCTTGTATATCGATTCGGCGTTCTCGGATGCCGTTGCGCTGTACCTGCTGTCGTTGGCGCTGGACTTCGACTACAGCGAGCTGCGTGAGCGCGAGTACCCGCTGCTGGCTCCGGCTGCGCTGGCGGCGCGGCTACGGCTTGTAGCTGATTTGTTTCCACCGAACCAGGGATATGAGTTTGCGGTAAGGTATCGTCGCAGGGCGTAGCAGTTCATAGCCTTCAGCAAACTTCTTCTGAAAAGCAAAACGGACTGCACAAAAGTGCAGTCCGTTTTGCTTTCGTCTTTGCCTTTGCTTTTCTTGTTGTCATTCCGACCCTGAGCGTAGCCGAAGGGGAGCGAACCTGCTGTCTCCCGTTTTTAACCACTGCCGGCGCAGACCATGTTTTTCGGTTGTTGCCCTACGCTTTTCCGGGTGACGCGAGCAAAGAGCGGGAGACAGCAGGTTCGCTCCCCTTCGGCTACGCTCAGGGTCGGAATGACAACAAGAAAGGCAAAAACTTAAAACGTTTGCAGCTTCCGCAAAGGCGGCGTGGGCCAGCGCTGCGAGCGCATTAACTCGCGCACCTGCTGTTCGCGCTGGGCTGCCGGAGGATGCGAGCGGAAGTAACCCGCGACGGTCTGCAATGAGACCTGCGCGGCCTCATCGACCGGAGTGGCCGGCTTATCGTCAGACGCATTTGCCTGCTGCTCCAGCTTCTCGAACTCCCCCAGGAGCTGCAGAATCCCCTGCGGAGAGTAGCCTGCCTTGACCGCCAGCGTCGTGCCATCGCGATCGGCCTCCATCTCCTGCTCTTTGCTATAACCCGCAAGAAAGACCTCAACCGGCAGACCTACAACGGCGCCGAGCGTTCCAAGCTCGCGCAGGTGCGCCTCTGTCTGCATGCGCTCCGCGCAGTGCCGCAGGTCGATGTGTTCCACCTCATGGCCGAGCACCGCGGCGAGTGCGTCCTCGCTCTTCATGAGCACGATCACTCCCTGGCCGACGAAGACATGTCCGCCGGGAAGCGCGAAGGCGTTCACGAAGGCAGGGTCGGGGATGTAGTGGAACTTCCACGGCAACTTACGCCGCACACCTGCGGCGGCACGTTCGCCAACGATCTGAAGGTAGGCTTCGATGGCGCGATTTTTCGCCGCATCTGCTGGGGACGAAGGCCAGCGTTCTGCATACTCGCTCGCGAGTTCATCGCCTAGAGCGATCTCGTCGGCATCGGACATTGGATCGAAGTGTGTGGGCACCCGCGTCGCCTCATGCTGCGCATCCGCCGCGGCCGAGAGGATGCCCTGCGCCGAAGGCCGCGCAGCGATGCGCTGCCACTGTACAGCCACGATGGCGAAGATGCCCGCGATCACGATGAGGGAAAGAGGAAGCCAGCGTCTCATAGGAATTTGAGGATCGTCTCCCGGTAACGTGAGTAGAGGAACGAGACTAGCAGCAGCGCGAGGCCCATGACGATGAGTGTGAGGATGCGGTCGTTCGTCGAGGCGTGCCAGATATCGTAGAGGATGACCTTGCCCACGCCCAGCAGCAACAATCCGAGCCCCGCGAGCCGGTAGCTGCGTTCGCCCACCGTGAGCGCGAAGAGGAAGGCGATCAGGCCGAGTACAACCCAGCCGGTCGTGATCATGCCGGCGTGCAGCTGGATGAAAAGCAACACCGCAATCAACGCGAGCGGCACAAAGAAGAAGGGCTGCTCGGGACGAAACAACGTGTATCGGCGCCAGCCCGATTTTGTGTCGGCGGCCTGCGATGCGAGCTGGCCACGGACACGGAAGGCTATCGGCAAAGCAAGCAGCATCAGCGCGCAGATAACGCTGACACAGAAGACGCGCGAGCTTGTGAATGCCGTCGTCAGGGGTTCCGGTGAGAAGAGATGGAACATCGACGCTCGGATCGCCACTGCCAGCAGTAGCACAAGAGACTGAGCGACGAAGAGTGTACGCTGCAACCACCAACCGAGAGCAAGCAGCACCAACGCGAAGAGTGCCCAGGCGATGCCAACCCAATCCGGCCACACCTCAAAGTAGAGCAGGGCAGTCGCGGCGATCGTGCCGAGCCACGCGGCGATCATCCCTGCATTCTTCTCGAAACTCGAAACTCGCGTCTCGGCACTCGACTGTTCTCCCTGCAATCGCTGATAGACCCAGAAGTAGGCAGCGATCAGTGGCAGCACCGTATAAAGACGCGGACTGAGCGTATGTGACGCATCGCCAACGTTGAGGTTGGAGAACCAGATCCGCACGAAGCTCGCCGCCAGCAACGCGTAGCCCTGGTGACGGAAGTAGCTGCGCCGCAGCATCGTGCCAATCTCAAACAGCAACAGACCGAAGACTCCCCAGGCGACGGCAACCGCGATGGGCTCGAGCTCATACCAGAGCAGTGTGCCGAGTAGCGCTGCCGCAGCCCATGAGTAAGCCGGAGCGATGTAATCGAGAGCCACCCCGAAGGCGCGTGTCTTGCGGCGCATGCCCAGGTAGAGCAGAATGCCGCTGAGCGTTACGGTGATGGCTCGTAGCGAGAGCCCATGCCAGTGATCCGTGAGAGAGAAGTTGAGGATGGCCGCACGAATGATCGCGCACACAGCCAGCGCATCGGCCTGCGTGGCGAGATCGCGTGAGGAGAGTCTGTCCGCAAACCAGGCCAGCACAATTACTGCGAGCAGCCACACCACGATCGTCCAGGTACCTGGGAAGCACACCCACAGCCCAGCAGTTGCGGCAATCAAAGCAAGGCACGAAGTAACTCTCAGGCCAACGCGGTCCAGCTCATTCTCTGCAATGTAGCTCCAACGCCGCGTGCAGAACTCCGCGTTGAGCCAGAACAAGACGGCAGCGCAGAAGAGAGTAATCGCGAGGTGCAGATGATGCGTTGAATCGACATTTGCCTGGCGGTAGAGAAAGACGGAGGAGACGCCGAAGATCAGCAGTTGCCACGCTGTCGCAAAGCCTGCGAGAACACCTAGCCGACGGAAGACGACCTCCTTCATGCGTACGCCGGCGATAAAGAGAACTTCGGCTTCGAGCAGCCAGAGCAGCGTCCAGTGCGATCCGCTGAAGCGGAAGGGAATTGCAGCGAGCAGAAGAGCAGAAGCCAGGGTCGAGAGCACGATGAAGGAGCCGCGCCACTTGCGCCGCCCCAGGAAGGCGAACACGAACTCGACGATACCGAGGATCAGCAATCCTCGAAACGCCCACTCCGGATGCGACGACTGGTACTTCAACAGCGACAGCAGACCGGCGGAGTTGAGGATCGCCGTGAATGACGAGACCATCTCCTGGGTACGCGTCTTCGGCACACGCAGCACGTAGAACAGCCGGAAGAGGAGCCAGTAAAACAGCAGGAGAGCCGCGCTCGAGATGAACTCAGGAAACGGATGGCCGGGCTGGCCGCCATCGGGGAGCACGCGATGCAGCCACAGGAAATGATTGAGGTAGACACCGACGAGACCGGCGAGACCGAGCTCGAACCAGTACTCACGCGCCGCGACGTAGACGAGGCCCAGAGCCAGCAGCGCTCCCGCAACCAGGCTGAACATCGTGACGTGGCTGATGCCCACGGTAACGAATGCCAACAGAAACGCGAGGCTGGTGACGACCTGTGATTTGTACTTGAGCGAGTGCGCCACCATCGCCGCGGTAACGATCAGCATCAGGACAAGGTCGATGCCTTGCGAGTACAACACCTGCATCGCCTCCACGTGATACAGCGCGAAGGTAACGAAGAAGGTCAGCGCCCAGCCACCGCCGATCAGTGCGCGCGCGAAGATGCGGTACTGCTGCTTGCGCTCCAGCAGTACCCCTCCAGCCAGGATGGCGAGGCTGAGTACGATCCCGATGGCACTCTTGCCCGCAGGCCCGATCGTACGCAGCAGAAGGCCGAGTCCGCCCGCGAGACCGATGACCAGAATGACGATGCCCGCCTTGTTCAGCCAGTTCTGGCCCAGCCGCTCTTCGATGGAGACGCGCCGTTTCGGCGGCGCAGGAGGGAGCGTTGTGGGGAGATGTGGGGGAGATGGCAGATCCGGTGAGGCGTTGCCGGCGGATGCAATCGAGGGGGCGTCGGAAGGCTTTTCTAGAAAAGTGGCAGAAGAAGACTGTGGTGCAAACGAAGCCTGCTCGCCGGAAGCATCTTCTTTCGCCAGGAGCACAGGCTCGGGGACTGCTTTGTTGTCTGTAACGAGAGGCGTGGAAGGAATGAGGTCTTCCTTCGGCTGGACAGACGATGCAGGAAAGGGTCCTCCGCGTACGACAGGCGCAGCCGCTTGCTGCGCGACAGGGCTCTGTTGTGCTGCGGCAGCCTGCTCCAGCGCAGTCACACGCTGGTGCAGACGACCGATCAGGTCGCTGTGCTGTTCGAGCTTCTTACGGTTAGCGGTTTGCCCACGGAGCTTTACGAAGAGCCACAGCACCGCGATCACGAGTACAACGATGACAAAGTCTTCCATAGCCGTTTGCAGATGAGTATTCCACGAATGCTGTTGGCTTTATCCCAACTTTTCGGAGTAGCGATTATTTCTTGGCGATCAGCCAAAGGTTGGCTTCTCAATAAGGCCCTCGAGTCCGCTCCGCAACCTAACTCCGTTTAATCTCGTCCACTTGTATGAAAGTTGTGTGTTTTTCCGGGCTGGGCGAGCCGTTGCTCTGTCGTGTGTGCTATGCCCAGCTCCATTCCTGTATGAACTTCCGTTTTCTGTTTCTGGAGTCTTTTGTGAAAGTGTCTACTCTTCTGCGTTCCCATGTTGTGTGCTGTCTTCTAGCCATACCCTTATCTGTAATGACGCTGTCTGGATGTGGAGGGGTGGTATCCGTAAAGCCACCGGTCACCAGCCCACCGGCCTCTTCCATACCCTCTTCTCCGCAGTGGGTAGTTGCCTGGGGAGCCTCTCCGGAGAATGCCCTGCCGGCAGCCGAAAATCCGGGTGGAGACGAGCAAAGCTTCCGTTTCCTGCTTTTACCGACCATCGACGGCACCCAGGAACGGGTCCACTTTTCCAATCTGTTCGGCTTAACCCCGATCACCATCGGCGCCGCCCGCCTTGCCGTAGCCACGGGAAGTGGGGCCGCGATCGATCCCACGAGAGATACTCCTCTTACCTTCGCCGGCGCCTCCAGCATCACGCTCGCCGCCGGGCAGGAAGTCGTTTCCGATCCGGTGAATATTACCTATGCTTTTGGCGAAACGATGGCCGTATCTGTCTACATGAAAGGGGCCTTCCCACCGCTCACCCAGCATGACTCTCAGGTCACCACGAACTACGAATCGGTCTCCCAGGCTGGCAATACCACCACCGATGCCTCCGGAGCCTCCTTTTCCCAGGCTGTGACCGAGTGGTATCTACTGACCGGCATCGATACTTATGGTTCGTACCAGGGCACTGTCGCACTCTTTGGCAGTTCCTCAATCGATGGCCATGAGTCCAACTACGGAGATACCAATTCCTACCCAGTGCTGAATGTTGCCATCCCAGGCCAGGATAACGATCGTCCAGCCGACTGGTTGGCGCGTCAACTTATGTCCGCAGGCTACCGGCTCGGTGTGTTGAATGCGGGCGAACTCGGTGACCCGGCAGGGGAAGACGCCAGTACCGCGGCCGGCACAGGTCTGGCGGGTATCGATCGAATGAAGCATGACGTCCTGCAGCAGGCCGGGGTTAAGACAGTTGTGATTTATTTCGGGGGAATTGATCTTCGCGAGGATTGCGTTCCAGCCACCAATGTCGAAGCCTCGCTATCCAATATGGTCTCCCAGGCTCAAGCAGTTGGCGTACGCGTCATTCTAGCTACTCTTCCCCCGGCAGAGTACTGTACTACCTCAAGTGCGGACCTGTTGCCCTCCGCGGCCAATCCGTATCAGGGCGATCTCTACCCTGGCCCAGAGAACCCTGGGTCAACGCAACGCCGCACCCTGAACGACTGGATCCGAACCACAGGAGCCCTGCTTCCGGGCGTAGTCGCCATTGCGGACTTCGATAACGCACTCCTTTATCCTGTCCACCCGGATTTCATGATGCCGAGCTTCTACAGCAGCGATAACTTCCACCCCAACGGTGTAGGCTACGGCGTCCAGTCATCCGCTATTCCTCTGACATCCTTGCTTGCTCCCCGGTGAACTGCAGCAGGAACCTCAGCGTTGCACAACAAGGCGAGCACTGAAGCCCTTCTTGGATCTGGTCTCAATGGTTTCTTCGTCTAATAGAAGAATTCATTGATCAATGGAGAATGGAGGTCGATTACTAATCTATTTCACAAAACGATGGCGCATCTTTGGCGATTCTTGGCAATCAATTGTCGCCTTAGCCGCGAATGGGGTTTCAGGCAGGCATAGGAGACAATAAGTAACAGGAATATGCCAGAACCTAATGAAACACGCACTCCGACGGTCGGCGTCATCACGGTAACTTACAACAGCGGCCGATTCTTCGAAGAGTACCTGCGAGCGCTGGAAGCTCAGACACGATTGCCAGACCGGATCATCATCGTAGATTCAGGCTCTCCTGAGCCACAGTTTCTTGAGATGGCATCGAGCTCATCGCTTCCACTTGAGATCATTCGAAAGAATAATGTGGGATTCAGCGTTGGAAACAACCTGGGCTGGCGGCTTGTCCGCGATCTGGACTATGTGCTGTTTCTCAATCCTGACGCTTTTCTGGCTCCAGACTTTTTCGAACGCGCCCTGGCCTACATGGAGGAGTCGCCGTCTGTCGGGCTGGTTACTCCCTCCCTTATCCGATATGACATCGACACACATCAGCCCCTCGATGCCATCGATTCGACCGGCGTAGTGCGGGGAAGATTTGGACGGATAGTGGAACGCGACGAAGGGCTGCCCGTAACAGCGCTGGCACAGTACACAGCACCCAACGAAGTTCCGTGGGTCTGCGCCGCAGTCGCGATGGGACGGCGCGAAGCGATGGAGGCTGTCGTTGAACATGGAGATCAGCTTTTTGACGAAAGCTTATTTATGTACAAGGAGGATACCGACCTTGCCTGGCGGGTACGGCGAGCCGGCTGGTTGAATATCCATCACCCTGCGCTTAAGGGCTTTCACTGCCGGGGCTGGCAGAGCCGAAAATCAATGTCGCGCAAAACGAGGCTGATGACAGCGCGCAACGACGCAAAGATCAACGCGAAAAATCGCTCTCCGTTTATGGTGATCGGCATATTTAAATATGTCCTGGTGCTGTTGTTCGATCTCTAGAATGCTCGGCGCATATGAGCTCTGACGATTTGCAGCCGAAGTTTGACCTGGGTCCAGCGGCTAAGGCCCTGGTTGGCGTTCCTGCTGTTCAAGTGGCACAAGACTAATGGTTCGTCGATAAAGAACGTGTCACCACCAGACATGGTGTTGCTGGCACCGATCCAGACATCGGGCAGAAAAGGCTGCCCGATGGGGAACGGAAGTACATGTCGCAGCAGCGAAGATCGAAAGGCCAACAGGGGTATCCGAGAGGGGTTGTGCGACAGATTTGTAACTGGCTTCCCATGGTCGTCGATCAGCGCCACGCCACTACCGATCACCTGCACCGCAGGTTGCGCTTTAAAAGCAGCAGTCACCTTGCGCACCGTGTCGGGCATCCACAGGTCGTGATCGTCGCATAGAAAGAGAAGATCACCTGTAGCGCAACGCAGCGCATCCTCAAACGCCGAGACGAGACCTTTTTTCCCGGCATGCGAAACGAACAGAATCTTAGGCGTCTGAGAATTAGTGGCTAGCTCCTCCTGAAGATGCCGGACGATTTGTAGCGTGCCATCCTGAGAACCGTCATCGACGATTACGATCTCATCCTTAGACCCGAGCTGGGGAACAATGGATCGCAACTGCGCCTCGATGTAATGTTCCCCGTTATGGGGAGCCATGCAGACTGAGATCTTTGGCCCCGCAGGCCGTTTCCATGTGACCAAGGCTGGCCCCAGTTGTTCACGGGTAACAGACCTCCAACGCGCGATGCGATGGGTACGGGTTCGAAACAGACGAAGCCAGAGAGCTTCGAGTGTAAGCCGGCGCAGTTCCTTGCTGTCATGCCTGATCCAATGCTTGAGGACCCTGCCGAGCAGACGTGCCGTCCGCTCGAATCCCGCCAGGACGTTCATCTCCAGGTCCCAGAATGCGGATTCTGCGATCAGGATGTTTTTATATCGCCTTGGCGAGACGCGCTCCTGCATGTTGAGCATGGAGAAGTCATGACCGAGCTCCAGCGAGCCGGCAACATATACTCGTTTGCCAAAGTTGCCGAGTTGCTTATACAAGGACGAGTCGCTGTTATCGAGCCAGAACCATGGCGAGTAGCCTCCTATCTGCGCTAGCGCGGCCACGTTGACCAGAGATCCGGAGTTGAAGGCGTAGACAGTCTGATCGGGAATCCCATCAAAGCCTGCCGGGAACCAGCGTGGCCAAGCCCCACCAGCGAAGTAGTTGGGCGAGACCACACGCCCACCAGCCAGTATCTGCGGCACGATGGCGCCGACATCCGGGCGTTCGCCAACCCGGGCAATTACGTCGAGAAATACTTCGAGGGAATGCACCGGCAATTCGGTGTCCTGGTCAAGCGTCAGCAACCAGTCATATTTGTCTTCTACCGCGATGCTAAGAGCATTGTTGTAGGCGTTTGCCAGGCCGCTATTGCTGGCATCGGCAGCAAAGATAACGTTCGCAGGCAAACCCGCGGGAGGAGAGGCTCCCGGCGTATTGTCATGAAGGATGATCAGGAGATCGAGCAGGTCGGAAGCAACGTGCTGCGCCGCCCGCAGAAGACTCCGGTAACTGGCAGACTCCTCCACTGCGATCTTGTACAAAACGATGACAGCAATGATGCGCCGCTTCATGCAATAGCCTCTGATTGTTTGTGTTTCCTGGAGCAGAACCAGAACGCTTCAGGAGGGGCGGACCAGAACAACATGACCACGCTCAAGACGGCAGGCATCATGAGAGGAAAAGATCTTTACGCAGTGAACGCCAACCTCGAGCATAGCGCTGATAGTGCCTGAGATGAGCCAATATCCAGCAGACCCTGAGCACGAGATTACGCGGCATAAGAGAACGTTGGCGGAGAAACAAGACCTTCTCTTTCAGAGCTTTCAACAGCTTGATATTCGAAGGGGAAAGTTCCTGTACTCGCAAACGCAGATCCTCAAACTGATTTGAGACGCGTGCATATCGCTTTCGCTCCGTGTCTCTTATCTGCTTCAACCGCTCCGCACGCGAGCTACCGCCGATACCCAGTTGCTGTTGGGCATGCAAACGATACCCAATTAAAGTCTCTTGCACGGGCACGATCCGCGACTGCAGAACCAGCATCCAGGTAATCCAGCCATCGTGAATCCAGGACGCAGGAATGGGATGCCAGCAGGATCGAAGTCCAGCGCGAACCATCAGCGTAGCCCCAGTAACGATGTCACGCTGGAGTAACAGGTCGATCGCCCCACCGCGTTTGAACTGTTCCTGCTTGCTACGATCAAAACCATGAAGCTGCCAGAGCGTCTGCGCAGACTGATTGTGCTCGCTCCCCCTAGCAGGTGCTCCGCGATCATCGATCAGAGTGGCATCTGAAAAAACGCCTCCCAGTGTCGGGTCGAGTTCGAGAATTGCGCCCATACGGCTCAACTTCTCCGGGAACCAGAAATCATCCTGATCACACAATGCGATGAGATCTCCGTTCGCCCGTTCGAGAGCCTGATCGAAGTTCGGCGTCGATCCCAGGTTTTCTGCATTGACGATAACGTGTACGGGAAAACCGGCTTTCTCTCGAAACTGCTCCAGGATCGCAACTGTGCCGTCACCCGAGTTGTCGTCACAGACGATCAACTCCGCAGGCTGCCTCGTCTGCCTCAAAATACTGTCCAGCTGCTCCGCCAGATGCGCGGTACCCCGGTAGGTACACATCACTACTGAAATACGCAACGACGGATTTTGTTCAGGCATCATCGATTAATCTCTGGCGATTATAGTCAAACGCCGTGTCCTGGACGGTTGCCAAGCGACTCTAACGGCAGGCTTTTCGCCCTTCTGAGATTCGGCGATCTTCGATAGGAATGTCCTTGGGGCGATATGCTGTGCCAACAATGGAGACAACGCCGGTCCCTCTCGGCGAGGCCCTAATCCAGCAGACAAGTCAACGTCTAGGTTGCCAGGACAGAACGCAGCCGCAGCAGTCTTGATTGTAAGTGGTCCGTAAGGAGACGACGATCGTCAGGACGAAGCACCATTCGCCATAACATTCCAGCCGCAAGCGCTTCACATAGAACCGTAAGCGCAAACGTGGAGCTGTTGCCATGCAACCACCGATGAATCACCAGGAACAACCCCATCGGTACGACCATGAGTGAAGTCGGCCGCAGGATCTGCAGCAGAAGTTCCACCCGGGAAAACTGAACCGCGCTCGTCTTCTTCATGCTGACGAAGAAGTGGAGGGCAGCACCAGCTATGGCTCCTACCAAGGTTCCCAGAGCCACCCCGACCGCTCCATACAAGCTTGCACCGATGACGCTGCAGGCCAGGTTGACGACACCCTCTCCGATCGGGGACAAGAGCATCTGACGCTGCTGCCCGGCGCTGAATCCAACCAGCGCATAAGGCATCAGGGTAAGCCGCACGATCTGTGCCAGTATCAATATTTCGGCAAAAGTGGCCGCGTGCGACGCATAGTCCGTACTGATCCACCAGCTCAGCATCGGGTGTAGTCCCAAAGAGAGAAACAGACCAAGAAGACATAGAAGACAGGTGGAGAAGCGTGTGACCTTCAGGAGTACCCGGCCGAGATGTTCTGGCGTACTGTTGCTATGGATTGCGGTAGCAATCGGCATCACCGGGGTGATGATCGCGCTGTATGGAACCATCAGCATGTTGCTCAGCGTGGTCGCGATTGCGTAATAGGCCGCATGCTGGAAATCGAAGGCCGTCACGATCGGCATGTCGAGACCCGAGATGAGCAGCGAAGTAAATTGGGTCAGCAGAATGGCTGCCGAGAATGAAAAGAATACGCGGACGGAGCTGCGCGAAAGCAGGCGAACACCAAACTGCGGCCGCGCTGGAAGGCGGCGAAGGGCCAGCCAGTAAATAAGAGGTTGAACCAGGACACCGATGGAACTCAGGCTGGCCATCCAGACCAGGCCCCAATGATGAAGCGCAGCCCAGGCCGTTCCCACCGCGCTGATCACCTTTCCCGTCGTGCTTGCGATAGTGATGACAGCATTTCGCTGCAGCCCAACAAAAATGCCTGCAGTGGCGGCGAAGGGAAGCGTCACGATATATGAGAACCCGATAATCAGGAGGACTCGCCGGGCTATATCGTTCATAGTCTGCGAGCTGTGCTGTAGCAGGTCCGGAAGCTTCCAGGCCAAACCGAGAAGAGCTACCGTAGCCACACAAGAGGCGACCAGCAATAAGACCAATGCACTGCTCACCATCTGCGACATATAGCGCAGATCATTCCTGCTATCAGCTTGCGCCACAAAACGGCCCACCGCTCCCTGGATCGCGCTGTCCACCAGAAAGATATAGCCGCCCATCTGTAGCGTCAGAACCCAGATGGCGTAGCTGTCCTTACCCAGCGTACGGACCAACAATGGCGGCAGGACCAAGACCAGAACCCAGGCACTTCCCTGGCGAATCAGGTTCGCCGAGGCATTCTTGGATATAGTTCGGATGGTGGATGCAGGTACGGAAGACTTACCGAAATCGGACGGGTCCGGAGGGATATTCGGTGAGTCGTTTTTTTTCTCCATGCTTAGCTCAGTGTACGCATTTCCCCGGCGAATGGACTATCATTAGCACTCCCTCACCCTTTGCCGGGTGCTGAAGCACCCTGAAAGCGCGTATAAAGAATTCAGCATTATGGACACGACGCGACCACGGCAGCAGGCCATCGAAACTGACCAAGATTCTATTCCTGGTGCAACGACAATAAGTACACCGATGACCTTTAGCAACTTTATAGATATTCTCTGGCAGAACAGGAAGGCCATTCTCCTCAGTGGCGCGAGTGTCTTCGTACTCGCGACAATTCTGGCCTTTGTTCTCCCGTTTACCTATACGGCCAGCGCCACATTCCTGCCCCCCGGAACAAACACAGGTGGCTCCAGTGCAATCGCCATGATGGGGCAGTTATCGGCACTGGGCGGCGGCGGCGGCGCCAGCAGCCTACTCGGCGGCAAAAGCCAGGCCGACCTCTTCGTAGGACTTCTGAAGAGTCATTCCGTCTCTCACGCCTTGATCCAGCGCTTCGATTTGAAAAAGGTCTATAAGGTAAAAAAAGAAAGTGATGCCGCCAAAGCGCTTACAGCCCACAGTAACTTCGAGGCAGACAGCAAATCCTCCATCATCCAGATTGAGGTAACGGACAAGAGCCCCCAGCGAGCCAGCGACCTCGCCAATGGTTATCTCGAGGCACTCCAGGATGCATCGGCTAACCTGGCGCTCACTGAAAGCTCCCAGCGCAGACTCTTCTACGAGCAGCGCCTGGCCAAGGAGCGCGACGATCTGGCCAACGCAGAGGTTGAACTCAAGCAGGACCAGGAAAAATCCGGCCTGATCGCACCCGCCGGACAGACCGCGTCCGAACTTCAGACCCTCGCTCAACTGCGCTCGCAGGTGTCCGAACGCGAGGTGCGCCTGGCATCCCTCCAGTATTATGAGTCCGAAGACAATCCCGACGTCCTGCGTCTCCGTCAGGAGATTGCCAGTCTGAAGGAACATGTCGCTCAACTTGAAAATGGCCAAAACAAAGGGCAGTTCGGCAGCTTCTCTACCGCCCAGGTACCAGAGATGCAGCTCGAATACATTCGCAAGGCTCGTGACGTCAAGTACCACGAGGTCCTCTTCGAGAGCATAGCCAAGCAATATGAGGCAGCGCGCCTTGATGAGGCAAAGGACACACCACTCCAGATCATCGACAAGGCGACTGTCCCCGACACCAAGTCAGGCCCTCATCGTGGCATCATCATGCTCATCGGCCTCATTCTTGGTCTCATGGCAGGTACGGTATGGGTCCTGTTTCGGGTTGCGCAACAGCAGGCCCGGTAACCTCCGGACGCTGGCTACCGGTTCCGGGAGACGATCCGATGGAGGGTCCCATTTCAATCCAGGCCGCAGGACAGCAATTCGGGCAGACCCGTCGACAGCCAGATATTCTGGCCTTTTTCGACAACGCCTTCGACTGGTTTTTCTACGTGTACGTCTTTGCCACCATCGCCCTGCCCGGTGGTTCATTTTACGGATTCAACTTCAAGTCCCCCATGTTTCTGGGCCTGCTTCCCCTGTCTGTTTACAGCTTGTTCCATCGCAAGCAGGCCACGCCAACCGAGATCGCGCTGGCGATCGCGGTTCCCGCCATTCTCACAGGCTGGGTGGTCCTGGGACTCAGTAATGGCTTCGCCTTATCGGGTGTAATGCGCCAATACATGGACATCCTGATTACGGTGCTGATCTGCTGGCTGGCCACCATCTTTTGTAATAACGATGAGACCAGGCGGATAAAATTTCTGCGTCTCATCTTGAATGCCGTACTCGCAGCCGCAGTTTTAAAGATTGCAGTCATCGCTTATGCGGTAATACGCGGTATCCCTGTGGTCCAGATGGTGCAATTGCTGGACAAGATCTTTGACACCGAGTTGATGACAATGGATCTGGGAGACCTGTTTGGACGGGTCCAGTTTGTCTCCGACGGACTCATTCCAGTTTGCGTCTTCATTCTCCTGCGTCATCGCGACCGTCTGAAGATCGGCAATGCCTTGGCATCGCTGATGATTCTGCTGTTGCTCATCTCGGTCACTTTCAGCTTTTCACGCTTCTTCTGGGGCTTTACGGCCTTCGCCTTTATCGTGGGTCTTGCCCTGGGAAAGAGGGACAGGTTTCAGCTCAGCGTGATCGTCGTACTCAGCCTCTCCTTCCTCGCGGCCCTGCCTGCTCTCGTGAGCGTGTATCAGCTTCGCTTTTCGACAGCTGTTGCCGGAGGCTCGGATGAGCTACGCACGGAGCAAGTTCCGCCCTTGCTCCGCTTCTTCACTTCGGCTCCATTCTTTGGCCATGGCATGGGAAGCTATACGAACGAAGACGTACGCGGCGAGACCGAGGCAGGGCGCGCTGCCTATGAAGTACAACTGCTTTCCGTTCCCGCCCAGATTGGCCTTCTGGGGACGTCGCTCTTTTTGATCCTGGGTTTCTACTACTATGACCACCTTTGGTGGAAGAGCCCATTAAAGTGGTCGGATCGAATTGGAATCACGCTGTTGCTTGCTTTCTGGGTCGCAGCGGGATTGACCAACCCCCTGCTGTTTCATCCCCTCTCGGGGATAAACTACGCCGCGCTTGCCACACTCGCCACGCTCAGAAGCAAGAAGAATGCGACTCTCACGCCATCCACTTAGAGCAAATTTCCTGTTACTGGGAAGTTGAATCGGGCGTGCAGTGCCGTTTTTCTGGGGAAAAACGGCCATAAATGTCGCGGTTCCGCCATACACCTACAGGAATTTGATCTAGCTCACGAGCCCCAGTTGCCTATTTCGCAACCCACTTCTTGTTCTCACACACATACAGGCTCTTCCCATACAGGCTATCTCCACTTGAAAGATTGCTATAAAGCGATCCGGTAACGCAAACCCCAGCACCCGGAGGAGGTGGGCCAGAGCCATTGGTCCAGGTCAAGCCACCCTGAACGATCCCCGTTGCTGTGCTCTGCGAAATCACACCATTGGCTCCGAAGTGCGTATCCCCTTCTACGACATCCCATGCCGAGATGCCCTTTGTGTTCCCGACCACGGGGGTTGCATGTGCGTAGTTGCCGGCAGAGCCATGAATTGTCAGGCTTCCCGCCGTCCCTGTGCCATTCCAGTCGATGAGTTCAGCCATGGGGTGCTCAGCCTGAAAATCCACCCCCTCGAGAATGATCGTGTTATTCAATCCGAACACCTGGAGAAACGCTTTCGAACTTCCGGGCCGGGCACTCTCGTAAACAGTGCCGCCGAAGAGACTCAATATGCTTGAATTTCCCACCATATTGATGATGGGGCCGGAGTCCTGTTCGAAGTGAACTCCATGCCCTTCGTAGGCTACGTTCGTGCCGCTTAGTGCGAACTTATTCCCCGCATAGAAAGGCTGGCCAGGAACACCGCCCGTATAGTCGATCGATCCGCCATATTGCTTAATCTCATACCCGATATCGTTTACTATGCCGGTCTGGTAATTGTTGTTGATTACTACAGCATAAAGATCGAACTGTTCCCCAGCGCCTACGGTGTTGTTCGGCGCCCAAATTCCTTGATAGTTATTCGAAATCTCTCCGCCCATTTGACTGTTCAGCGAACTGAAGCCACCAAGCATAATGCCCGTGTGGAAACCCTCAATATGCAGATTTTGATTCGACTGTGCATATGCGCCATAGTCGGAAGGAACGACTACACCCGAAGGATCGCCGCCAATGAGAAGACCGGTGGTATCGCCGAAGCCCGCGCCAAGATGATTTCCTGGCCCTTGCAACCAGAGATTGTTGATTCCACCGGTGACATTCGCGTAAGAGTCGGACAGGAAGCCGGCCTCTGCAATGGCCATGGTTTTGCCGAGATAAACAATCTGCGCTCCATTCCCCTCAATCGTTACGCAATTCGGCTTGATCATCGTCGTCGAAGATGAATACTTGCCGGGTGGGATCCTGATAACTCCGCAATGTTGCACGCGTTCTCCCGAGGTATGGACAGGCATCAGAGGAAGCTTGAGAATCGCCGCGTTAACCTGGGCCCCCAGATCCGTGCCGCTGTCTGCAGCAACTTCGACTCCGCTCCCCGAACCGTTCGTGGGCGTCACTGCGGCAGACCTGGCCGGTTCGCTCCCATTGCCGGGCGTGCCTCTGTAGGCGGGGACCTGAGCCTGAAGGGACGCACAGAGCAAAGCGGACACGGCTAGTTGTTTTACTAAGGTCGAATACTTCAGCAAGGTCCTTTACCTCGAATCATTTTGCGACGGGCAAACAGCAGCCACAGGAATCATGTTCGCTCAAAGCTGGGTGGCTCTTCAACGAAGGACGCCGAATGCCTTGTAGCGCGCAGCAAGGGTACGTAGTGAGGCAAGCTGTAGAAGCTTGGGGGCCCTTGATAAAAGTCTGACGGCCATATCGTAAGATGGCAGTAATTCTTATGCCATCGCATCCTTTACCTCGTCGAATCTATCTCTTCCTTCTCGTGATTGGGAGCTTGCTGCTAGCGATTCCTTTTCACCTTCGTCCGGAAAACTTTATCGTCGACGATGGTTTCTTCTACCCGCAGGTGGCACGCTTCATCGTGCATGGGCAGGGAAGCACCTTCAATGGAATCGTGCCGACCAATGGGTATCACCCCCTATGGATGGGGATCTGCGTCATCGCTGCCTGGATCACGCCCTCATCGAATGCGCTGATCCAGATTCTCGGCATCGTCCAGGACCTGCTTCTGGTGGGCTCCATTGCATTGATCGCGTACATCGCCAGGGCTGCCAGGCTGCGGGGCGCAGCGCTTGCATGCGTACCACTTCTCTTCTTCGGAATGGTAGTGGGAATGTGGCGGCTGCTCGAGGCTAACCTCGCACTCTCTCTGCAATTGGGAGTGCTGATCCTGGTTATTCCTGTGTTTCCCGATCTGCAGAAGCGGTTGGGGCGTTGGCGAAATCCGCTTACGGGCGCGTTGCTCGGACTGGTCATGCTCGCACGCCTCGACCTTATGTTTTTTGTATTCACCGTGCTGGTCTATGAACTCTTCCGCAGAGATGAATCTTCTACCTGGACCTCACGGCTCATCGATTGCGTCGGGCAGAGCATCATCATCGGCCTGCTACTGGCCCCCTATCTCGCGTGGAACTGGACGAACTTTCATCATCTGCTCCCCATCAGCGGAGCGATCAAAAGCTCCTTTCCCCATGTGCAGCATTGGGGCCTGGCAGGCTACATGTACCCCGTTGCCGCTGCCATTCTGCTGAATGCCTCACTTCTGTTCAAGCCAGCACGAACAAGCTTCGATAAACTCTGTCTCCTGACGTCGGCCGCCGCCGCCCTGCACATGATGTACACCATCAGCTTCGGCCAGATGGCGCCCTGGTACCTCACCACAGGCTACCTGGCTGTGGCGTTCTGCATCATCTGGGTCACAGAGTGGCTGCTGCAACGCATACCTGCCCTGGCCTGGCTGGAACCCGCTCTCGCTGGCTTCTTCTTCCTGGCCTTCCTGATGCTGGGAGCCCTTCGGCTCTTTTCAAACTTCACCTACACCCATCTTCGTACCGGCCAGCTCTCCTTTAATGGAACTTATCGAGAACCTAAAAAAGCGCTTGCCGAGAAGCTCGATCAAGCTCTACCACCGGGCAGCCGGGTCATGATCTTCGACGCTCCCGGCGGAGTAGCGTTCTACTCTCACGCGGGTATCCTTCCCGTAGACGGACTCATCTCCGACTATGCCTATAACCGCGAAGTCGTCAGCGAAACCCTGACCGGCTATATGAGCAAGGAGCACATCGACTACTTCATAGCTCCGTACCTGCATGCCGGACAGACCTATGACAGGCTCCATATGCAGGGGACAAGCATACCCACCGGGCAGGTCATGACCGTCGAAGCGCCCCTCACGCATCAAAGCGCTGGGTCGATCACCCTCACCGATGCAAATCTTGTCCTGCGCTTTCGCGAGATAAACCCCGACCTCGAGACGATTTATCCCGAGGTCGGAGTCTGGCGTGTTCCGCATCCGGGTGATACCCACTAGCGCTACAGAGAGCTGGCGAGATACGCTTCTCTGCCGGCTTTACTTACCAATACAGAAGGTCGAGAAGATACGTCCCAGGATATCGTCCGTCGTCGTTGCGCCGGTCAGAGAGTCGAGTGCGCGCAAGGCTGCGTGCAGATCCAGCAACATAAGCTCGTGAGGCAGGCCGTTGATGTTGGCGGCTTGCGCGGTGGCGAGGGCTTGCAGGGTTGTGGCGACGGCTTCCTGCTGGCGCAGGTTGTTCAGGGCGCCGGAGTCGGCGAGGGCTCCCTCGGCTTGTAGGGCGCGGAGGATGGCTGTGCGCAGTTCTTCCAGTCCTTCGCCGGTGAGGGCAGAGGTCAGAATTGGCGCTGGCGTTCCCTCAGGGGCTAAAGCCCCTTTGCTTTGTCTGGTGGGAATGTACGGGCTGAAGCCCGTACCCTTCAAGCTAGAACTTGTGTCCTGCGAGCTGAAGTTCGTGCCCTTCGACATGAAGGCTGTGCTCTTCAGGCTGAAGTCCGAACCCTGCAAATCGATCTTGTTGAGCACCAGCAGGTGCGGGCGGCCTTCGAGGGAGGCGGCCAGGGTTCGTTCTTCTTCCGTCATCGTCTGCGTGGCGTCGTGGATGAGCAGTACTAGGTCGGCGTCGGCGAGGGCTTCGTGGGAGCGGGCGATGCCGAGGGCTTCGGCTTCGTCGGCGGGGCGGTCGCCCTGCAGACGCAGGCCGGCAGTGTCGATAAGGCGTAGCGGAATGCCGCCCAGGGCTAGTGATTCCTCCACGGTATCGCGGGTGGTGCCGGGCAGCGGGGTGACGATGGCGCGGTCGCGCTCCAGCAGGCGGTTAAAGAGCGACGACTTACCCGCGTTGGGGCGGCCGACCAGCGCGAGGGAGGCGCCGGAGCGCAGCATCTGGCCGTGACGAAAGCTTGCGGCCAGGGCTTCGAGCGGGGTCTGCACGGAGAGGATCGCGGCTTCGATCTGGGAGGGGGGGACGACGTCGACGTCGTCCAGCTCTCCTGAGGCGAAGTCCATTCCGGCTTCGAGCAGGGCGATCAGGTGCAGCAGCGACTCCTTGGCCGGAGCCACGCGGCGGCTCATCGCGCCGCCCATCTGCTGCGCGGCTACGCGGGCCTGGTCGAGCGTCTGCGCGGCGATGAGGTCGTGAACGGCTTCGGCCTGGGTAAGGTCGAGGCGTCCGGAGAGGAAGGCGCGCTGCGTGAACTCGCCCGGGGTTGCCAGGCGTGCGCCATGCGACAGTGCCGCGCGTACGATCGCCTCCAGCACTACCGGCGAGCCGTGTGCGGCGATCTCGATGAGGTCGTCGCCGGTGTAGGAGTGCGGGGCGAGGAAGGCGGTGACGATGGCGTCGTCGAGAGTTTTGGCGTTGGGGTCCGCGGAATCGAGTACGCGGGCGAAGCGGGCGCGGGCGTGCTCCAGCGGTTGGGTCAGTTGGAGGAGTTGTGCGGCGATGGGGAGCGATTGCGGACCCGCAAGCCGCACAATGCCGATACCGCCGCGGCCCGGCGGTGTCGAAATCGCGACGATGGTGTCGACGTCGGGCGAGGCGGGGTGCGTGGGCATAGTTAAGGATGACACGATTGGTTCTGGCTGGATGTTCCGTGCAACAGTTGTCGCCGCGCCAGAATTCGGGACAGTCGCGAACTGTAGAGGTGACACCCAATGCGGGGGGCCTTCGCGTACCGCTCAGGATGACGACGAAAAACAGGCAACGGCGCACGTCTACCCCTCTACAACCCCTGCCCCTGTAATACCCCAGCAATCATCCCACCGCGCCATGCCCGCCACCATTTATCATAGGAGTTGCGGATTTTGCGCCTTTCTCGCAACCGCCAAGAATAGGAAATCCCTTTGCCAGAGATTCGTAATCCCAATCAGGGCGGTGGCGGAAGCCAGGACAACCGCTCGTTCATGGTTATGCTGCTTGTCATGTTTGGCGTAATCTTCGGCCTGCAGTATTGGCGCGCCAAGCACACACCGCCCCCGCCGGAGAAGTCCCCGGCCATTACCCAAAGCGCCACCCCGCAGTCTTCCGCGCCCGCAGCGGGCACTCCTACCGCAGCATCCAGCGCCTCTTCGGTGGCCACCGTGCAGGGCACAGCCGAGAGCACGACCGTTGTCGAAAACGAGCTCTATCGCATCACGTTCTCCAATCGTGGCGCACAGGTTACTTCGTGGGTGTTGAAGGGTTTCAACGACACCACCGGCCACCCGCTTAATCTCGTGCTCGACGATGCGGCGAAGCAGTTTGGCTATCCTCTCTCTCTTTACACCTATGACGCCGGCCTGACGCAGCAGCTCAAGCAGGCGCTGTACGTGCCCTCCGCGACCGGCTCGCTGCAGGCTCCCGCAAGCCTCAGCTTCGACTACGCAGCCGGCAACGTCACTGTGCACAAGACCTTCAGCTTCGGCGCCGACTACGTCATCCACGCCGATACCGTCGTTCTGCGTGACGGCGCACCGATCAGCGCTCTGCTCGCCTGGCCTGCCGCCCTGGGTGACATGGAAAATCAACTGGCCTATGGCTACGGCCAGATTGATACCAGCACCAACGGCAAGGACGAGCACCTCGACATCAAGCACACCTCCGGTGGCGCGACGCTCAAGCAGCCGTTCGACTTTGCGGGTGTCAGCGATCAGTACTTCGCCGCGGTCTTTATGCCCGACCAGCCGCAGGACGCGATGCTGGTCACGCTGCACAACCAGATCGACGTGAACAAGATGTCGCGCATGCCGGGCTTCTCCAAGGGCACGGCGCAGGTGCCTGTTCTCGGTACGGCTGTCGGCAATGTGTCAGGCCATAACCAGACGCGTCTCTTCGTTGGGCCCAAGTCCATCAAGGTGCTCAAGAGCGTGCGCACCGCGAACAACAACACGCTGGAGACGCTGCTGGACTTCGGCTTCTGGGGTCCGGTCGGCAAGGTGCTCTTCCTCGGCCTGCAGGCTGTCCACTCCGCGCTGCCGCATGCGCTGGATGCCGTCCACGATTACTCGTGGGGCTGGGCGATCATCTTCTTCACCATCCTCATCAACCTGATCCTGCTTCCTCTGCGTGTGCAGGGTATGCGGTCGATGCTGAAGATGCAGCGCATTCAGCCGCAGATCGACGCGATCAAGGCGAAGTACAAGAACCCCAAGGCCACCGATCCGAAGATGGCCGAGATGAACGCCGAGATCATGAAGACGCAGAAGGATAACGGCGTCAGCATGTTCGGCGGCTGTGTCCCCTCGCTGATTCAGTTGCCGCTGCTCTTCGCCTTCTTCACCATGATGACGCGCGTGGTCGAACTGCGGCAGTCGCACTGGTATTGGCTGCACGATCTCTCACTGGCCGACCCGCATCACATCCTTCCCATCCTGATGGTCATCACCTCGTTCCTGGCGCAGTACTACACGCCATCGCCGGGTGTTGATCCTCAGCAGCAGAAGATGATGGCCTTCATGATGCCGTTGTTCTCCGGCTACATGACGTGGCAATATGCCTCGGGCCTGGCGCTGTACTGGAACATCAGCAACATCGTCATGATCATTCAGCAGCAGGTGATGAACCGTACCTCACTCGGACGAGAGATGCGTGAGATCGCCGCGAAACGAGCCGCCCGCAAGACCGGGGCCGCGAAGGTTGGCGGTGCAAGGACCATCCAGGGCCGCCGCTAACCTTTAGATAGAAAACCACGAATAGATAAAGGCCTCATCCTGACGACAATTCATCGTCGTCAAGATGAGGCCTTTGTTTTGGTTTCTTTCCGTTTGTTTGGTAATGAAGGAAGGGAAAGAAAGTTTTGAGATGCCAAAATGCAATTTTGGGACAGCATGAGTGCTGAACAAGCCCTGTTTCGTTAAGGGTACGGGTTTACCCAGGCCGCAATTGCGTTAAAGCAAATCTCCTGCAGGTGTATAGCGAAATTACGACACTTATGCTTCCCTCGGGTAGAAGGTTTGTCTCGCAGTTCATAACGGCTACTGCAATTTGTGATGCGATGCGCAATACGATATCGTGAGCAAGATGTAGCTTGCTATCGCGCTGTTCGGTGAGGCATCCTTTTCAAGGATTGAAGGACGAAGAAACAGATGGAAGATTTGCAGCAGGCAGCCGAGAAAGTCGCCTCTCTTATGCGGTTATTAACCACCACCGGCGGTCTTCGCCTGAAGTTTCGCATCACTGCAGGTGCGGGCGCAGCGGACCCTGATGGACTGGAACGCCGCGATATTTACATTGAGTGCAAAGGTCCAGACTCCGATCTGCTCACCGAACGAGATGGAGAACTCCTGCGTTCGCTGGAGCACATCGCCGCGAAGATTCTGCAGCTCGAACCGGAAGACCATGACCGCATCTCGTTTGACGCCGACGGCTTCAAGGCGGAACGTGCGCAGAATCTGCGCGAGATTGCCGAGCGTGCGATCGACCAGGTGGAAGATACAGACGAGCCGTACAAGTTCGGCCCGATGAGTTCGCGCGAACGCCGCATGCTGCATCTGTTCCTGCGCGACTCCGGTCTGCAGACGGCCAGCAGCGGTGAAGGGCCACGGCGCTTCGTCGTACTCTATCCCGAAGGCTACCGCATCCCGCAGGAGCGTCCCAGCTCTGGCCATGATCGCGGCAGAGGACCATCCCGCGGTCCCCGGCGCGACAGTGGCCGCAGCCGATATTAATCGATTGGCAGATTGCGCATTGAAGCGGGTGCTAATAAAAGCCCACACCGGCACGCGGCTTTAGCCGCTGAGGTCAGGCGCGCAGCGCCACGCTTTCCAGTAATCACAAAAGGCCCGAACTATCGTGATATCGATAGCTCGGGCCTTTTGTTTGGCACTCGATCCTGAGAGGGCCAGCTACGCCAGCAGCACAATCTTCCCTACGCCGCCCTTTTCCGCCGCCGCATGAGCCTCGGACGCATCGGACAACGGAAGCATGCGGTCGATGGGCAGGGCCAGCTTGCCATCGCGAATCGCCTCTGCATAGTGCACGATCACCTTTGCATCCGCATGCGATCCAAAGGCATTGACCTCGACCGTCGGGTGCAGCGCGGCGTTGCCGACGGGCCCGACGATGCTGCCAAACGCACCCCCCGGTTTGACCTTGGCAATGAGCTTCTCTGCCAGGGCACCGCCGATGGTGTCTGCCACAGCGTCCACCATGCCAAGCTTGGCCAGCTCGTCTTTATCGCTGACGTCGATGGCTGCCGTCGCGCCCAGCGCAAGCGCTTCTTCGATCTGCTTTTTGCGCACACCCGCGATGACCTTCGCCCCCAGCTCCAACGCGCAGAACAGGGCCATGCGGCCTACGCTGCCCAGGGCTCCGGTCAGCAGCACGGTCTGTCCTGCCTGGAGCTTCGCCGCAGTACGGATCAACTGATCGGCGGTGGTTGCAACCACCGAGAGCGCTCCTGCGGTCGTTGTCTCGACACCCTCGGGAACCTTCGCCAGCTCTTCAGCCTTTACGACACAGAGCTCGGCATAGCACGCACCGGTGCGCCCAAAGACGCGATCTCCCACGGCGAAGCCCGTAACGCCCTCACCGAGTTCGCGCACGACTCCTGCAAAGTCATAGCCGAGCACGGTGGGGAACTGCACGGGCATGAACTCTTTCATTGCGCCGGAGCGTATCTTCCAGTCGATCGGGTTGAGCCCCGCCGCCGCAACACGAACCAGCACCTCACCCTTCCCGGCCTGCGGATCGGGAAAGTCCTCATACTTCAGCTTGGATGGTCCACCATACTCGTGCAGTACAACTGCCTTCATCGCAGCACCTCTGCGGAATGAGATGCAGATGGCTTAAGCCGGGACGCATTCAGACCTTTGAATTCTCTTTTATGGTTTGCGCGCGTTTAGATGGCCGAGCAGAGCGTATTTCAGCAGTGCTTTATCTCGCGTAACGAGCGTCAGTCCATGCTCACGCGCCGTCGCAACGAGCATCCGGTCAGCCGGGTCGCGGTGGATGTCTCCGGGGAGGCGAGTGGACTCGATCAAAATCTGGGTCGTAAGCGGGAGGAGCTGAAGCCCACCATCCCGGGTGGCGTCAGAGAGAAAGCGCTCCAGGGACATGCTGAGTTCTATATGGCCATCGGCGGTAAGCCGCGCGATCTCCCACATGGAGACAGCAGAGATGTAAGCGCGTCCGAGCCGTTGCCACTTCTCCACCTCCGGAAAGAAACCCGTGGAGACTTCGCTCGTAGCCCGCTGCTGTACCCAGAGCCAGACATGCGTGTCCAATAGATAGCCGGTCACTTGCGTTTCTTCCCTTTGTCCTTGCTCTCTTTATGGACGCGATTCCACTTCTCCGCCGGGTCGGGCCAGTCGAGTGGCGTCATGATGTCGCCAAGAATCTTGATGTTTGGCGAACGGCCAACAATGGAGACAAAAGGCTTCTCTTCTTCCATGGGAGGAATGACGGAAGCCACAGGCTTGCCCCGCTTAGTGATGATCAACGTCAGCTTCTTTTCGTTGACATCGTCCATCAGTTGCAGGCACTTGGCTTTAAATTCACCGGCAGCAATAGTGAGGACCTTCGGATTGGCAGCAGTCGCTTTCATGACCATAGTCTATGACCATGGTCATCACTTCCGCAATCTTTATCTCGCCAACCTCATACGGTTGTCATCTCGACCGGAGCATGATGGCTTTATCGTCATGCGGAGTGGAGAGATCCCTGTATTTGCTCTCCGAAGCTTCACGGACCTGTGTCCTAGGGTAGAAAGTCCCTCCAAATCGATTCCGGTGCTTCCGCTACTTGGCGGATGGTTTCGTTGCGTTGCACCAAAAAGTCTGTGAGATAGCGACGCAGGACAAGCGTCTCAGCCAGCCAGCCGAGCGGGCCAAGAGGTGCGGCAAAATAGAGCTTATCGCGCATCAGTGTTCGCTCTTCGTTTGTTGATTCGAAGAAATGATCATGCTCGAAGCTGCGAAACACACCTCTCACCATTACGTCCTGAAAGTAATGCGGGCAGTCATACTTTGTTATCTGTGTCTCGTGTGCGAGCATGAAACCGAAGTGCCTGCCACGCCACGTTACTGTTTCGCCCAGGCCGATCAAGCCATGCGTAACTCCAGCAACCGCACGTTCACGTGTTTGCTCCGTGCTCGACAGATGCAGATCGATACTGAGGGACAAAAGAAAGCAGCGCTCCGGAGGCGCTGCAATTCTTGTTTCGATCTGAATGACCTGCATCGACTACAACTCCATCGCGTGCCCATCGACCAGCTTCTTTGCCCGTGCGATGAACTCATCGACGGTCACGCTGCCCTCATCTCCCTTGGCGCGCACACGCACGCTGACGGAATCCGATGCCGCTTCCTTGTCGCCGAGCACCAGGATGAATGGAAATTTCTGCAGACCGAAGTCGCGGATCTTCGCATTCATCTTGCCGTTGCCGCCATCGAGTTCCACGCGCAGTCCTGCTGCTTCGAGGCGTGCTTTCACGCTCTCGGCATAGGCCAGGTGCTTCTCGTTCGAGATCGGCACCAGCCCTACCTGCACCGGTGCGAGCCACATCGGGAACGCGCCGGCATAGTGCTCGATGAGCACGCCGAAGAAGCGCTCCACCGAGCCGAACAGCGCGCGATGCACCATCACCGGCCGATGCCGCTCGCCGTCTTCGCCGATGTACTCCAGCTCAAACCGGGCCGGGAGGTTGAAGTCGAACTGCACCGTGGATAACTGCCATAACCGGCCCAGCACGTCGACCAGTTTGACATCGATCTTCGGCCCATAGAACGCTGCCTCGCCGGGTATCTCGACGAAGGGAATGTTTTTACGTCCCAGCGCGGTCTTCAGCGAATTGATCGCCGTCGCCCAGTGGTCGGCTGAGCCCGTGTAGTCCTGCGGCTTCTTTGGGTCCCAGGTGGAGAGCTCGACTTTGAAGTCCGCAAAGCCAAACGTGGTCAGCACGCTCTGCGCGAACTCGATGCAGGCTACGACCTCGTCTTCAATCTGGTCGGGAGTGCAGAAGATGTGAGCGTCGTCCTGCGTAAAGCCGCGCACGCGCAACAGGCCGTGCATCGTGCCGCTGCGTTCATAGCGGTACACGTTGCCCAGCTCGGCGTAGCGCACCGGCAGGTCGCGATAGCTCTTCGGCGAGTTCTTGTAGATCAGGATGTGGCCGGGGCAGTTCATCGGCTTCAGCCGGTACTCCGCGTCGTCCAGCTCCATCGGCGGATACATGTTGTCCGAGTAGTAGCCCTCATGACCGCTGATCTTCCAGAGCTCGCGGCGCATGATGTGCGGCGTGACCACGAGGTTGTACCCACGGCGCACGCACTCCGCGCGCATCCAGTCTTCCATCGTCTTGCGGATCAGGCCGCCCTTCGGATGCCAGAAGATCAGGCCCGCGCCCGCGACCTCTTGAATGGAGAACAGGTCGAGCTGCTTGCCCAGCACGCGATGGTCGCGCGCCTTGATCTCTTCGAGATGCTTGAAGTGAGCGTCGAGGTCTTTCTGGTTGAAGAACGCCGTGCCGTAGATGCGCTGCAACTGCTGGTTCTTCTCATCGCCCAGCCAGTACGCGCCCGCAATCGACATCACCTTGAACGCTTTCACACGGCTCGTCGAAGGCACATGCGGTCCACGGCAGAAGTCGGTGAAGTTGCCGTTCTTGTAGAGCGAGATCTCATCGCCGGGCTTGGTGAAGCGCTCGATGAAATGGACCTTCATGAACTCGCCCTGCGCCGCATAGTCGGTCAGGCCTTTTTCACGCGGCTCTTCGACGCGCACGAACTTCTCGTCGCGCGCGACAACCTCCGCCATCTTCTGCTCGATGCTCGCGAGATCAGCCTCGGTGAACGGCACCTCGCGATAGACGTCGTAGAAGAAGCCGTTGTCGGTGGCCGGTCCGTGGCCGAGCTTGGTCTCGGGAAACAGCTCGAGGATGGCGGTCGCCATCACGTGTGCCGCCGAGTGCCGTACCACGCGCAAAGTGGCGGGATCTGTCTCTTTCAGCAGCTCCAGCGCAACGTCTTCGGTCAGCGGTGTAGTCAGGTCGACGAGCCGTTCGGCCTGCGCTGCGCCACCATACATGGCCTCTTCGCTTTGAGTCTCCGTTGCAGCGGTCGTCTCCGTTTCAGTAGTCGCACCGTCGGTGGTGGGTTGGAGAGAACGCACGCGCGCCACAACGACGGCCGCAGCCAGTCGAGGAGAGATGCTATTGGCGATGTCGAGCGGCGAAGTGCCTTTTGCTACTTCGCGTACAGAGCCGTCAGGAAGCTGGATTTTGATCATGTCACTCACAATGATTCAAGGATAGAGCAACATGTGGTCGCAATGTTGAGAGAACTCAACCTGCAGTTCTTTGGTGCCGGTACAAAAGGCGATGCCCCATCCCGCCGCGCCAGGAGAGCGCGTCGAGGATGGGGCATCGTTTTCGTTGTGGGTCTGGTTAGTAGAGAATCTTCACGCCGAACTGAATGACGCGAGGCTCAAAGGTGCTGTTGATCTGGCCGGTGTTGGCGTTCGGAGTTCCACCGGAGATGTTGGCCAGCGGCACCGTTCCACCGACGCCGTAGACCCCGGTCGTGGTTCCCTGCGTGCCGCTGATTCCGCCGGGCAGGTAGGGGTTGGTGTGGTTGAAGATGTTATAGAACTCCGTGCGGAACTCCACCTTCAGGCTTTCGACCGGCGTGTTGAACTTCTTGTTCAGCGCAAGATCCGTCTGATAGAAGGCCGGCGTGCGTCCGGGATTGCGGCCCAGATTGCCGAAGGGGCTCAGCAGGTTCCCCCCGTTCGGCGCAGCATCCCTGATTGGGGGCAGAACGAAGGCTTTCAGGTTGATGTAGTTGATATAACCCGTACCGGCGGCTCTGTTTCCGCGGCCCAGGGTAATGGGCTGGCCGGGAACGCGGTCCGGACGATACTCATTGGCTCCGCGGTAGGTTGCCGAGATCTGAGGAGAGACAGCCTGGGCGCCATTCGGGGAGTACGTGATGTTGAATGGCGTACCCGCCTGCATGGTGTTGATGCCGCTGACCTCCCATCCGCCCAGCACCGTATCCGTGATGGCATTGCTGCTGCCCAGGAACCGGTGGCCGTGACCGACGGGGAGTTCGTACACCAGGCTGGTGACGTTGGCGACCGGCAGGTTGTAGTCCGACTGCGAGTAATCGGCGCCGATGTTGTTGCCGTCCTGCGGCGAAGGCGTGTTGGCCTCGAGCGAGGCGCTGGCGTTGTCCAGCGAGTGCGACCAGGTAAAGGAGTTCAACAGCGTGAGCCCTGCGACGAAGCGCTGCTCATACTTCACCTGCAGCGAGTCGTAGTGCGAGATGAACTCGTTCAGAGCCTCGGTGATATCACTCGGCCAGTTGGCGAAGGGACGCTTGAAGCCTAAGGACGGGTTCTCCTGGTTTCCGTTCAGGAAGCCCTGGAGGCGCAGTCCGTGGTTGCCGACATAGGCGACGTCCAGCAGCGTATTCTTGCCCAGCGTGCGCTGCACGCTCAGGAAGTAGCTCTCGACGTAGCTGTCCTTGGTGTTCTTCGGAACCCAGGTGATGTTATCGGTGGCCGGGTTGAAGGTGCTGACGAGCTGCGAGGGGAAACCCTGATCGATCGTCGCGAAGCATTTTGGAGTCGTCGCGCCGACAGCGATGATCTGCGACGGCAACGGGTTGCAGTGGCTCGCGGGAGACGTGGGGGTGGGCTGGGTTACGGACGCGAACTGCGCCTGCGGTGCATTGATTCCCAGGATGTCGCCCGAACCGGCGCGCGTGTAGTGGACATAGCTCATGCCGAATCCACCGCGAATCGCCGTCTTCGGATCGACCGCATAGGCAAAGCCCACGCGCGGCGCGAAGTCGGTCAGGTCAGGATTGATGAGGGTCTTGCCGTAGACTCCGCTACCGGAGTAGGGCGTGATGCCATTGCCCGCGACAGCACCAGGGGTGATCGTCAACACGGTCTGCGAGACGGGATCGAAGTTGGAGATATTGTTGTGCTGCTCCGAGTAGGGCGAGCCATACTCCCAGCGCAGGCCGAGGTTCAGCGTCAACTGGGGAGTGGCCTTCCAGTCATCCTGAACATAGGCGCTGTCCATGGTCTGCCGCAGGTGGGTAACGTAGTAGTTAGCCAGCGAGTAGTTATTGCTGTTGCCGAACAGGAAGTCTGCCCAATAGTTGTCCGCGACGACCGAGCCGATGCTCTGGCAGTTCGCCGAGGCGGCAACCTTGGTCCCGCCCTGGGTCACGGTCGGGCAGGCGCTGTATCCGGTGGCGAAGCTGAACGAGCCATAGAGCGGATTGTTGTCGTTGACCGCCATCCAGATGTGCTCGTACTCAAAGCCGAATTTCAGCGAGTGCTGCCCCTTCACCCAGGTGTAGTTCACCTTGGGGTCGAGCAGCGAGGGGTTCTGCCACTGCGGGTTCGTGCTCTGGCGTCCAAAGGCCGTAAAGCCGCCGCCGATGCCGATGGAAGGCAGACCGCCGGCTACGATCGGGTTGGAGGGCAGACCGGGAATGGTGATGGCGTCATCGCCGATCGAGAGCGTGAACTTACCCGCCTTGGTGCGGGAGAGACCGATACGCGCATCGAGGAACTTGTTCGATCCGAACGAATGCGTATAGCCCAGGGCTACCTGCTGATCCAGAACCCGGATGGTGCCGTTGCTCTGACCATCCAGGGGCAGCGGAATCGGCGGGTAGTTGACGCCTGTCTCCTTGCGGTCGCTTACGCGCAGAAACCACGAGCTGCTCGGGCTCTGCTGATAATCCAAGCGCAGGTCGCCCTTGTCCGAGTTGTCGGTAAAGGGCACCTGGACGGCGTAGTCGTTGGTGGCAACGCCGGTTCCGGCAGCACCTACAACCGGCAGAGCCGAGTTGAGCTCCTTGAAGAATCCGAGCACCTGTTGCGAGATGGGGTTGATGGCCGAGGTCGGGATGGCCGTGCCTTTGGCATAGCTTTGCCCGGTGATGGGATTTTGCACGTCGACCGAAAGCACGCCGTTCAACTCATTCTGCGTCGGCAGCGTAAGCACGCTGAGAGGCTTGAGGACCTGGCGGAAGCCTTCGTAGTCGAGGAAGAAAAAAAGGTGGTCCTTAAGGATCGGACCACCAAAATTCATGCCGAACTGATTGCGATTGAAAGTCGGCTTTTGGAAGGGAACGATGTTGCCGGTTCCGCCAACGACCGTCGGCTTGAAGAAGCCGGCTGCATTCAGGTCGGTGTTGCGGAGGAACTCATAGACCGTCGCGTGGTACTTGTTGGTTCCGCTCTGCGAAGCCACGTTGATGGTCGCACCCGAGGAGCGGCCAAACTCAGCGCTCTCGTTATTGGTCACCACCTGGAACTGGGAGACAGAGTCCGGCGGGATGGCGATGATCTGGTTGTCGAAGCCCTGGTTGCTCTCACCGTAGGCGTTGTTGTCCATGCCGTCCAGCAGGAAGTTGTTGAACATGCTGCGCTGGCCGTTGATGTTGTAAGCGCCTGCGCGCACCAGGCTGTTGATGGAGCTGGTCGTCGCGGCGGTCGGAGCCTGGCGTGAGCCGGCTACCAGGCCCAGCAGGTCGGAGTAGTTTCTGCTTACCAGAGGAAAGGCCTCACTCTGGTAGTTGGTGATCGTCTGTCCGCGTTCGCTGGTCTCGGTCTCAATCTGCAGCGTTACATCGCTGACTTCGATCGAGGTCTGTGCCGAGCCTACCTTCAATGCCAGGTCGATACGCTGACGGCCGCCGACCGACACCGTAACATTCTGTGCCACGGCATCGGAGAACCCAGAGGCCGTAGCTGTCACCGTATAAACGCCTACACGCAGCGACGGGGCCTCGTAGTCGCCCTCGCCATTGGTCTTGGTCTGTGTGGCGATGGCCGTAGCCGTATTCGTAATGGTGATGGCCGCGCCGGGAATGGGCGCGCCGGTAGCGTCGCGAATCGTTCCGACGAGGCTGCCGTTTTCATATTGAGCGTGGCCCGATGCGCAGATAAAGGCAAACAGAAAAGCCAATGCTATCCGGCAAGCTGAAGACAGAATTTTCTTGGACATATAGAGGGACGATACCGGTGCCTCTATTACAGAATGCTTAAGACAATGTGAATGCTGTGTAGAAATCGTTCATCTTCAGGCTGTTGCTGCGTCTTTACTGTTGTCTTTATCGTCGTTGCGGTGTCATTGCCGTTGCAGTTGTTCTTGCTTTTCTGGTTGTCATTCCCGGAGGGAATCTGCTTCCGGCCCGCGCCAGCAACACCGCTATGGCGTGTCCTCAAATTGCTATTCGAGCGGCGCAAATAACTTCTTGTGGCAAGAATCGGAAGGGCCTGGCTTCAGCCAGGCCGTAGAAGTGAGGCACAGATCCCTTCCGCTCTGCCCTGAGCGTAGTCGAAGGGCCAGGAGCAAAGGCGTAGCCGGAGCGACTGAATTGCTTTCCTTGCTGCCGCCAAGCCTGTACAGGGTCCACCAAAGATATTCGTGGTTGGGGCGGCCTGTTTCACCACGGCCAAAGAAAGCAATTCAGTCGTTGCGCCCTGCGGGCTTCACTCGGGCCTTCGGCAGAGCGGTACGGCCTTTGGCCTGCTATTTACGGCATGGCTGAAGCCATGCCCTTAACGAAACAGTGCCACGGCAGACTGTTTGCACAGTTCGATTTCGATGCAGAAGCAATTTGATGACAGGCCCTAGCCCGAACAACTACCGCCGATCTCCCAGTGCTGTCAGGATCGCATCGAAGTCTTCCACGCCACTGTATTCAATGATGACCCGGCCACGGCCCTTCTTATCTTCAATGCTGACCTTCAATCCCAACGACCGGCGCAGTTGCTCCTGGGCTTCCTTCACATTGGGGTCGACGGGCACCACCGGCTTATCAGCCTTCACCTTCGACTCGGGATTCATGATCCCCTGCACGTAGTTCTCGGTCATGCGCACCGAGAGATGCAGCGCCAGTACCTTTTGGGCCGCTGCCGCAATGGCTTCCGGCGAATCCAGAGCCAGCAGCACGCGTGCATGCCCGAAACTAAGCTCGCCAGCCTCCACACTTTTCTGGACAGATTCCGGTAACTTCAACAAACGAAGGAAGTTAGAGATTGATGTGCGATCTTTGCCGGTGCGCGTCGCCATCTGTTCCTGGGTCATCTGGAAGTCGCGGCTCAGGCGCTCATAGGCGCGGGCCTGCTCCATCGGATTCAGGTCGGCGCGCTGCAGGTTTTCGACGATGGTCATCTCCATCGCCTGAACGTTTGAGACCTCACGCACGATTGCGGGGATCGTCGCCTTGCCCGCCTTCTTGCTGGCCAGCAGACGGCGCTCGCCCATGATGAGGGTGTAGCGGCCATCCTTACCCTGCCGTACAACGATCGGCTGAACCACGCCGGAGGAGGCGATGGAGCCAGCCAGCTCGACGAGCTTGGCTTCGTCGAAGTGGGTGCGCGTCTGGAAGGGATTGCGATCGATCAGCTCGACAGGGATCTCCAACGGTGTGCCGCTCGGAGTCGCAGGGCTGGCCTCTACCTTGACCGGTGGAGGGGTAGCTGCTGGCCGTGAGGGGAGGAGAGATTCAAGGCCTTTGCCGAGAGCGCGTCGCTTGGGGTCGTGGGTTGTTGACATTCTTGATTCCTATTTTCTAAACGGCCAGTAGCCTTTGGATTCGCCGATGCTTTCAAGTGTGCTGAAGCTGGGGACTGGACGCTGTTTCTTGGTGAGCTTGATGCCGTTCCGCTTGAGCACTTCGAGAGCGAGTTCGCGGTAGGCCTCCGCGCCACGCGAACGCGGGTCGTAGGTCACCGCCGGCTTACCGTGGCTGGGCGCTTCGGCCAGGCGAATGTTGCGCGGGATGAACGTAGTGTAGAGCTTATCGGTAAAGAACTCTTTGAGGTTGTTGTGCACCTGCTGGGAGAGGTTGGTGCGGTCGTCGAACATGGTCAGCAGGACGCCTTCGAGCGCCAGCCCGGAGTTGAAGGCATCGGCGACCCGGTCGAGTGTGGACATCAGCTCCGAGATGCCTTCGAGTGCGAAGTACTCCGCCTGCATGGGGACGAGCAGTCCGTCAGAGGCAACGAGGGCATTCAGCGTCAGAAGATCGAGGGCCGGCGGGCAATCCAGCAGGATAAAGGTATAGTCGCTGCGAATCGGCTCCAGGGCATCGCGCAGCCGGAACTCCCGGCGTTCCGCGCTTACGAGCTCCAGGTTGGCGCCAATCATGTTCTTGGTGCCCGGAATGAGGCTCAGGTTCTCGAGTTCGGTGGGGAGGATCGCGTCTTTGGCTTCGGTTTCCCCGACGAGAACGTCATAGATGGAGGCTCGCTCGTCATCGCGTGGGAGTCCGAGACCGCCGGTGGTGTTGGCCTGGGGGTCGCAATCGATCAGCAAGGTACGCACGCCTTCGAGAGCGAACGAGGCAGCCAGGTTGATAGCGGTGGTCGTCTTGCCGACTCCGCCCTTCTGATTGACGATGGCGATGACCTTGGTGAGCTTCTTCTCGGTCGCTTCTTTCGGGTTTTCGGTTTCTGTCGGCATGATGGGACGAGTTTCAGCGTAGCAGATGAAAGGGGTGAATGTTCCACGTGGAACATATGAAGTAGACAGATTGTTCCACGTGGAACAATTAGCAAGTGAGCAGATGAGCAAGTTAGGCTAACCGCTACCCAGCGTTCTAGTCCCAGTCACAGTCCACCGCCGCACCTGCCGCCATACAAGTGCTTTTGCCTTTCTTGCTTGTCATTCCCGGAGGGAATCTGCTTTATCGCTGCCAGGGGGAAAATCATTCCTGCAGCGCCCTCTGTCATCCCACCGGGATACGGATGCTTTTGGCCAGGCATGCCCGTTGGTTGCTGGAGTGCGGACAAGACGGTTTACCACCATGCGAGTGGGCCGAGATTTAGCTCGAACCTGCATGATTCAGGGGAGGCAGCTAATAATGTTCTCTCTAATGGCTCGAAAGGGTGTGAGAAGAACAGAAGAAGAGATAAACATCTAAAGGACGCAAAAAAGGCTCCGTTTCGTTAGGGAGGCTGCGCAAGCTACGGAAAATCCGGATAAGTAGAAAGTCTTATTCTTTAGGGCCAACGGCCCGTTTCATACCAGCCTGGGGTGGAGCGCCGCAGCGAGCGGTTTTTAGCTCGCTGCAAGCGTAGCCCCAGGTACAGGCATCCCCGAGAGCAGAGGGCTGTAAGCCCGATTCATCCTGCCTGCACAGGCGATGAGTCGGGCTTACAGCCCTCAACTTCTTCTCCTACACCTGACCTGGGGCTACGCTCCCCGAGCCACCACGCTATCGCGTGCTGACTCTGGTTTGCTCCACCCCAGGCTGGTATGAAACGGGCCGTTGGCCCTAAAGATTAATACGGGCTTTCGTAGGGTTTTCGATCGCCTGTGAAGCCGTACCCTCCCGTTTCGTGCCACGGAAGAACGTTTGCACCCCTGCGTTAGCCTAATTACCCGCAAATCCCCCTGCACGGACCCCAAGCCAACAGAACAACCGAGAGAATGTTCCACGTGGAACACTTTGGGTCTACCCCAGGAAGAACCCGAATGTTCCACGTGGAACATTCCCCTACTCCGAAATACGCTCCATCGTCAGCCAGCCTTCACCTGAGCCGGGAACAGCAATCTGCTCCGTATCCTTTATTAAGGAGCGGCTCGCCGAGAGCGTAACCAGCCAACCTCCCGGTACCACTCGTGGCCGGGCTGCCGCCAGGGCTTCCTGCATATGATCGACGGCCCGCAGCGTTACCGCGTCGAACCGGCGTTCCGCAGGCATGGATTCCACCCGCGCCGACCAGACCTCCGTAGCCAGCCCCAGCGTCCGCACCGCTTCACGCAGAAACGAGGCCTTCTTCCCCTGCGACTCCGCCAGCGTTACCCGTAGCTCCGGTAGCAGGAGTTGGATAGGAAGTCCCGGAAATCCCGCACCGGAGCCGAAATCCAGCAGCGCAGCCTCAGGAGCCAAACGGCTGGCGAGATGCCGTGCCGCAAAGAGGCTTTCCCCGAAGTGGCGGCGGACAATCTCCTCCGGCTCTCGTATGGCTGTGAGGTTGGTTTTGGCGTTCCAACGGAGAAGCAGGTCCAGATACTGGCTCAGTCTTCCGTAAAGAGCTGATTCCATTGAAAGTGATTCTGTATAGGGGGCAAGCAGGTCGGCGATACGGGCTTCAGTAAGGGTGGGCATGCGCTTTTGAGTGTAGTGGAGTGCGGAGAGGAAGGACACCCCTGGCATTTGATGTCATGTCACTTACGCTCTTTGTTCAATTCGCCCCAGAAACGTCATCCTGAGCGTAGCGCCTCGCGCTTTTGCGAGGTGCGGAGTCGAAGGACCCCGAGGGGCTTGATCTCACCAGGATGTCCAGACCTTTTCCACCACGAAGACCCGAGCTCGACGTTTGAGGTAGAGAAGGTACGAAGGGCATGGGCAAGATGGGTAATTCTCGGGGTCCTTCGACTTCGCGTCCCCAAAGGCCGGGACGCTACGCTCAGGATGACGATTCTGGGGGGATGAAGACACAATATGGGACAGCTATCTTGAACGAGCCCCACTATGCTGACCCCTGTTTACTTACTGGGTACGCTCTTTTCGGCTTCCACGACCAGCCGCTGAAAGAGCGCGCGCGAGGCGGCGCTGATGTCATAGCTGCGTTCCGGGTGCCACTGCACGCCGATCAGAAACTGGGAGCTGAAGGCGGGATCATTCTCCACGGCTTCGACGACGCCGTCATCCGGGCAGCGCGCGACGACCCGCAGGCCTTCGCCCGGGATGGAAACCGACTGGTGATGGCTGGTATTCATGGGGAGACGCCGATAGCCCTCCGCCTCGGGTGCTTCGGAGGCCTCAAGCAGCGAGCCTAGCAGGCTGTTCCCGGCAACCAGGGCCGCATGAGCGACGGCCACGTTTTTCCCGGCCGAATGGTTGACCGGCAAGGGGCTAAGGTCCTGCACCAGCGAGCCGCCACGCCAGACGTTCAGCGACTGCACGCCGAAGCAGATGCCGAGCACCGGCTTGGTGTGGGCGGCGGCGTCTTCGAGCAGCAGCGTGTCCGTGGCCTCTCGTGCCGGGTCGGCCGGGGAGGTCGCTGGATCGCGTTCGGCACCGTAGCGTACCGGATCGACGTCGGCGGGGCTGCCGGGCAGCACCACGCCCTGGCAGGTGGCCGCAAGCTGTTTGATCTGAGCGGCCGGGAGGCTGATATCGATCTGTACCGGCTCGCCGCCGGACCGCGTTACGGCATCGGCATAGGCCGGCCAGGAGCGCTGGTTGTAGGAGATATCGGTACTGGTCGGGACGGGGATGGCGATGCGCGGTTTCATGGCTTCTGATTCGATGGTAGTGGAAGACGATACGTCTCGCTGAGGAATCAATGTCGGCCAGGCGCGAAGCGCATTCCCTTACGCTTTAGCGTTGCGGGGCCATGGAATCAGGGGCAGATAAGAAGCGACTCTATGGAGTGTCTGCTGAATCGAAGATCCTGATGTTAGAGCGAAACCAAGCTCGCTGTATGCATAGCTTTTGTTTTGTGTTCCCCCGCAGAATCGTCATCCTGAGCATAGCGTCCCAGCTTTTGGGGACGCGGAGTCGAAGGACACCGAGAGTTGCAAACCTGCCCATACCCCTTTGCCTCTTTTCTACCTCAAGCGCTCGAGCCTGGACGTTCATGCTGGAAAAGGTACTAACAGTAAGGGCGAGATCAAGTCCTTCGGGGTCCTTCGGCCCTGAGCGTAGCCGAACGGGCGCCCCTCGCAAAAGCGCGAGGCGCTCCGCTCAGGATGACGTTTCTGGGGGGATATGTGATTCGTTGTTCGATTCCTCAGACACTAGCTACTCTTCAGGCCTAAAGCCCAGAATCCTGTGGCCATCCTTAAATTTCACTCATGAAAATGTAATTTCAAAAAAGATGCCGCTTTCCACGAAGGAAAGCGGCATACCCTGGCTGGGATAAATCGATAAAAGTCTCGGTGCCTATGGATTGAAGAAGCGCATCAGCGCCTGTTCGTCTTCCTTGCTCAGGTTGGCCCGTACGCGCATGTGTTTCACTACCGTTCCGGAGATGCTCGGGGAGAAGCTCTGCGGCGCATTGTGGCAGCGTTCGCAGTTCTCGTCGAAGACCTGTTGGCCGTCGCGTGGCTGCGTTGTGTGTACGGCCTTGGCCTTTGCAGGCTTCTGGGCCGCCGGGGGAGGGGTGTCGGCAGTCTGGGAAGACATGGGTACCGCAGCCAGCAGTAAAAGGCTAAGTGAGATTGCTGAGAGAGTCCTCACTGTTTTTCTCAATAAGTTCGTCATTATTTTTTTCCTTTCCAGGTGGGAAAGAGGAAGCGATAGATGAGGGCCGTCTCCCAGATGTTGACATTGCCGCCCGAGGATGCGGAAGAGAACTGTCGCGCGTAGCTGGTATTGATGCGCACCTCATGCGGCAGGTGGTAGTCCAGGCCGAAGTCCACCCGTTGCGTGTTCTGGGCGGGCAGCTCGTCGTTGGCGTCCGGGCTGTTGCGGAACGTCTGCTGCAGGCGGAAGATCGGTTCCATTCTGCCGACGAAGCTGTTCGCTCCGTGGAACTGCGAGAGGCGGTAGTCGGTCTCGACCCAATAGCCCTGGGCGTGCGGGCCATGCGCATACTCGGAGCGGACCTTCAGCGGAATCCTGGCGGGCTCCCACCAGACATGGGTTCCGATGGCATTCATCTTGTCGGTCTCGAGCAGGCGGCCGTAGGAGGTTCCAACCTCAAGCCGCTGTTTCGGCAGGTAAACACTCACCCGTCCGCCCACATCGCGGGACGAGTTGATCTGGAAGTCCGTGCTGCCGGCCGAGATGTACGCCGTATAGCTGATCGAGTAGTTCTCGTTCGAGACGATGTTGCCGCGGATCTGGCCGCCGGTACCTGTGCCGGTGCCCGGGTTGCCGATGCCGTAGATCAAGGGGGCATCTTGCAGGGCGCTGATCCAGATGGGGGTAAGCCGCTCGTTGTACGTGCCGAAGGGAATAATGGAGTAGCCGCCAACCAGGGTCACGTGCGAGTTCAGAAAATAATTCGCCTGCGCGTAGGCCACATTGATGTGGAATCTCCCGTCGTATCCCGCGCCCTGCTGGGGCTCAACGGTTCCCTCGATGGAAGCGCGCGATTCGAACAGCAGGTGCTGGCCAACCGGAGCCACCAGTACCGGAGTGATGACGGGGAAATAACTCGTGTTTCCGCCTGTCGTGTTGGTTAGAAAGCCGGCTGCGCCGGAGATCAAAGGAACATCCTGGGCGGTCAGGGCCGGTGCGAGGCAGAGCGCGCCCAGCGAAAGCAGCGTGATGGCAATGCTTCGCGAGAGTCTGCAATGTTTGAGGTGCGTTCGGTAGCTCATCGTGATTTCAAGCTACAGAATCGGCCAGTATCAGTGTGTCCGGGAAATGTCTGAAGGGTGTCATCGGTTTGTCACCGATGTTTTGCCCTATCGCACGGCCGACATGGCCGCGCGGAACAACTGCTCAAAGTCGCCTGCAACGGCTGCATCTTTCGCTGCCGTCTCCACGGCCTTTTGCGCAACGGGCCGCGCATAGCCGAGGTTGACCAGCGCGCTCAGTACGTCGTCGGCAACCGTGCCCAGGGAGAACCTCGCGCCGGTCTCGGGCGTAGAGCCGACCATGTCGTCGAGCTTGTCCTTCAGCTCCAGCACCACGCGTTCGGCGGTCTTCTTGCCGATGCCGGGGATCTTCGTCAGCGTAGCGTGATCGCCCGCGCGAATCGCGCCGACCAGCCGCTCGGCGCTGATGCCGCTCAGTACAGTTATCGCTAACTTAGGCCCAATTCCGGAGATCGTCAGCAGCTTCTCGAAGAGCCGTTTCTCGGTCAGCTCCGCGAATCCGAAGAGCGCCAGCGCATCTTCGCGAACATGCGTGTGAACATGCAGCTTCGCCTCCGCGCCCTCCGCACCAAGCTCGGTGAAGGTGGTGATGGAGATAGCGAGCTCGTAGCCCACGCCGTTGCAGTCGACGATAACGGCGTTAGAGGCTTTGCTGAGAATACGTCCGCGTAGATAGGCGATCACAGGGCGATTCTACTAAGAACAGGAAACAGGAAGGAGGAAACAGGCAACAACGCCTATGGCACGGGATCCAATCCGCCTTTGCTGAAGGGATGGCAGCGTGCGAGCCGGCGCAGGGCCAGCCAGCCTCCGCGCAGCCAGCCGTGGCGCACCACGGCAACGTAGGCGTACTCGCTGCAGGTCGGCAGATACTTGCATTGGCCCACACTGAAGGTGTGCAGCATCGGAGAGAGGATGCGCTTGTAGAACGCCAGCAGCACCGCGGCGATACGCTCGCGGCTGGAAGGCCGCCCGGCTCCGGCGCTCACTGCGGCTTTGCCTCGTTGGTCTTCTTTGCGGAGGCCCGTTCGGCAGCAGCCTGCACTGAGCGAAAGATCACCGAGACCTCGCGTTCGAGAACCGCGAAGTCCGCATCGATGACGCTGCGCTTCGGATGCAGGATGACATCGACCGGTGCGGTCAGCAACGGCAGCGCATGGCGCACGGCCTCGCGCAGGCGCCGCTTGATGCGGTTACGGTCGACGGCTTTGCCGAGCGCCTTCGGCACGGTGAGGCCGATGCGAG
Organism: Granulicella mallensis MP5ACTX8; assembly: GCF_000178955.2. Taxonomy (NCBI): domain Bacteria; kingdom Pseudomonadati; phylum Acidobacteriota; class Terriglobia; order Terriglobales; family Acidobacteriaceae; genus Granulicella; species Granulicella mallensis. Next base: position 6,236,578 of record NC_016631.1, read on the forward strand.
GGCCAGGGGTGTCGCTGCGCCGCTCGGCAGGCCTGGGCGCGTGGAAGTAAGCGATCTGCTTCCCGAACTGCTTGCGCGCGGCCTTGTAGACGATCTGGTAGTCGGCGTGTTTGCGCAGGCGGTGGGGAAAGGGAGTGGGCATGGCAAAGCTCGTGCCGGCGCGGGCGGGAAGCAGGTTCCTCACTGCGCTCGGAATGACAACCAGAAAAGCAAAGGCAAAAGCCAAGAGGCTATCGCAAGAGACTCTTGTCCAAACGCACAAAGGCGCTCAGGGAGTACTCCCATGAGCGCGCGAATGTGCAACGTGGGGTAAAAGAAAGACTAGTCGCGGAAGCCGGCCGAGACCGCGATCTTGTGACGGCCCTTGGCGCGGCGGCGGTTCAGAACGGCCTGTCCAGCCTTGGTGGCCATGCGGACGAGAAAGCCGTGAACCTTGGAGCGGCGGCGGCGGTTGGGTTGAAAGGTGCGCTTGGGCATCGTCGTTATCCTATTCTGTGACCTATCGAGAGGTCTGCGAATCTTGATGAATGTCTGCTGCGTGAGGCTGCGCTTGTTTGTTCATTGCGCGAGCCTGCGTGCTTGATAAAGCCACGTGCGGCAGCAAGTTCTGAGTATACCGGAGCTGAGGAAAACAGGCAACGAAATTCGTGGCGGATTCTCTGCAGACGACGAAAAAGATCCTTCAAGGATGAACCGCAAGGAGTCCTGCCGGGTGAGAGCGTCGATTCTTCACAAGGTTTGGTGCAACTCAACTTATCTTGCAAAAATTGCATCTCATCTCCTGTCAGCAGTGCCATGTTCGCGTGCTACTATCAACTCCGTTCCGTGATTACCCGAAGGGTGTCACGGTAAGTTTTACCGGGCTAAATCTTCTGTTTCACTCCTTCGCCGCTTGTGGCGGCGAAGTCTTCAAAGCAATCATAGGACGCCCCCTCTTCCACAGCTTTCGACTGCGGAGGCGCACGATTCTTTTTTGCTTTTTGCAGTTCTGCAGCACTTT